>DHIO01000037.1 GCA_002403855.1 Acidimicrobiia bacterium UBA4744 | reverse complement strand
AGGTGCCTGCGCTGTGCCATGCCATCCGGATGAAGAGCCCTCCGTAGTGACCGTAGTCGGCCGGCCACCAGTCCTGGGAGTCGGTCATGAGTGCATCGACGTCCCGGGCCAGCTCGTCGAAGTCGAGACTGTTGAACTCTGCGGAGTAGTCGAATCTCTCGTCCATCGGGTTGGCCTGAGGATGGTTTTGCCGCAGGATTCGCAGGTTCAGCTGATCCGGCCACCAGTGCTGGTTTGCCGTACCCCCGACCCGTTGGTGATCGGCGTGCATCACCGGGCACTTGCTCGCCGACGGCTCGGTCATGCCGTGGTGTGTGCTGCTCATTGCTCTCCTCCTCGTGTTGACGTCGCTGACTTCCGATTTGACTGGCGTGTTCGACCGTCGCCCGCTCCCTTCCGGCAGTCGGGGCAGCGGCCCCAGTAGATGACTTCACCTTCGTCGATCTCGTAACCCTGGTCGTTGGCCGGGTGCAGGCACGGCGAAGTGCCCACTGCACAGTCCACGTCGACCGTCTGACCGCAGGAGCGGCAGACCAGGTGGTGGTGGTTGTCACCGACGCGGTCCTCGTAGCGGGTGGGCGACCCGGCCGGTTGAAAGCGCCGAAGGAGGCCCTTGTCCACCAGGACGCCGAGGCCGTCGTACACCCCCTGGCGCGAGATTGCACCGATCTCAGCCCGGACCACCTCGGCCACGTCGTCTGCGGTGCGGTGAGGTCGATCGGAGACTGCCCGCAGGATGGCCAGACGCTGAGCCGTGACCTGGACACCGTGTCGGCGAAGTAACTCGGCCGGCTCAACAGGTAGCTGCACGGACATGGTAGCTATGATCTGCCCGATTCTGGACTTCGTCAAATATTGTTAGTAACCCACTTCATGAGCGACGTGGAGGAGGTCCGGAGGACGGCGCCGACCTCTTGTTTGGCTCACTCTAGAGGAAGCAATTGACGGTGTAGGCCGACTGCTGCGGAAGACAACCCTTGCCACGAACGGGTACTCATGGCGGGTGACCGTGCACCCATCGTTCGACTTGCGGTCTCTCGTCCATCTCGGTGACCATGGACCGCGACGCCCATCCAGACCAACCAGACCGATTCGGTTCCGTCCCGTTCGGCCCGCAGGACCCCTTTCGTCCCATCCAAACATGCCGTACCAACCAGTGGTTGGGTAGCAGCTCGGGTTGCATGGCAGCCTGATTGAGGCTGCTCCATAAGTCCCGCTTCGTGCTCCGTCGGCCTCGTGTTTGCCAAGTGCCGGACAACCGGAGTGTGCGTACCGGGAACACCTCGGTCTCGGCGATCGCTTGGCAAGTGTCGGCGTTTTCGACCGTGGTCCACCCGCGGTAAATCCTCGCCACTTTGAGATGGGTGCCCATTCGTACCTTCCTTGCCTGCCGCCACCGTGCTGGGAGCGCCCGGTGCACAGTTGGGGGCGTCCGGCCTGTCTACTTGTTGAGGGGTGTTTGGTCGTTGGCAAGGAGGCGGGTGATCGTCTCTGTTCGTGGGGTCATTCCCAGGTCCTGGGTGGTTGGCCATTCGGCGATCTCATCTCGCGCGAACTCGATCCAGCGTTCGATGGTTTTGAAGATGTCAATCTGGAAGGTGGCGAAGAGCACTGAGAGGTGTGTTCGTTGGGGAAAGGGGTGTCCGCCGCCTAGGTAGGAGGCCATCAGTTCGACGATGGCCTGGTGGTGTTCGTTGATGTCCTCCTCGAGTTCGTCGAGGGAACGGAATAGGTCCTCGGAGGATCCATGATCGGCAAACAACAGCCGCAGAAGGGCTTCGACCTCGATACGTGGTGGCTGCGTGCGCGTGCTTGTCCACTTGGCGAGGGCTTCGCGCCCTTCCGGTGTGATCTCGTATACGTTGCGGCTTCGGTTTCCGGATAGTTCCTTGTGTGTCTTTGCGTAGCCGAGCTCGACAAGCTTCTTGGGTTCGGAGTAGAGGAGACGCTCCGACTTGGGCCAGGCATAACGGAGGCTTCGCTGGGCTTGCTGAGTCAACTCGTACCCGGTCCATGGCTTCAGATCGAGCAGAGCGAGGACTGCATACGACGAGGTTGTCATTCCCTGTGCCATGAGATTTGACATTACTGCATTGTGCAGCATAGTGTATACTGCATAGTTCAGTAATCGGAGTGATGGCACGCTGATCGTTGCATCGGGGAAGAATGGACGAGCCGATCGAAAGGACCTCAATGGAGATCGCCGAACACATCACGATCGTCGGACAGGAAGCGAAGCTTTTCGCCGAGGCAGCCGAGCGGGGCGGACTCGAAGTCGACATCGAGACATGCCCCGGGTGGACTATGCGGGACTTGGTCCGTCACCTGAGCGAGATCCACCTGTGGGCCGCCGCCCGCGTCGCCAAACGCACCACGAAACTCTGGCCCGACGACATCTCCGAGCACACCCAATCCTGGCCGGACCTGGCGGTGTTCTGGCCGGACGACAGCGATTTGGTCGACTGGTACCTGGACACGAACGCCAACCTGGTCCAAGCCCTGAAGTCGGCGTCGCCGGATGATGAGATTCCGACGTTCCTCCCGGCACCTTCTCCGCTCGCGATGTGGGCCAGGCGCCAGGCTCACGAGACGGCTGTGCACCGATTCGACGCCGAGAACGCTGCCGGCACGACAGCCGGGTTCGATCCCGTCTTCGCCTCCGATGGTATCGATGAACTCCTCGCCGGTTTCGCGCCGAGAAAGGGCGAGTTCCCCGTAGACAGCGACCGGACCATGGTCGTCCACGCCACAGACACCAACGACCACTGGCATGTCACCCTTGCACCCACCCGCATCACGACATCCCGCGGCAACGGACCTGCTGATGTCACCCTCACCGGCGACGCGTCCGCTCTGTACTTGATGCTGTGGAACCGGAGCAAGCACCCGGGCATCACCGTCACGGGCGACCGCGAGGTCCTGGCCAAGTGGCACAGCAACATGCGAGTCCGATGGTCCTGACCGCCCATTTCATCCCCCAATCCCACAAGGAGGACACGACGACACGACCGGCCGTTGACAACCACGCCCGAACACAGCCACAGGAGATGGAGAAATGAAGAGCACCGTAACCAACCTACCAATCGCCCACGAAGCCCTCGGAGAAATGATCAGGGGCCAGGACTGGGGCGGGATGACCAGCGCGTACATGGAGTACCCGGCCGGTCTCGACTTCGGCCCCCTGCTCGAGGGTCTCGAGGGAGACCTGTGCCAGTGTCCGCACTGGGGGTTCGTCATCGAGGGCCGCATCCGGGTGAGTTACGCCGACGGGACCGAGGAAACCGTGGGCGCGGGCGAGATCTACTACTGGCCCTCCGGACACACCGTAGTAGTGGAGGAAGCCGTCAGGATGGTCGAGTTCAGTCCCCACGACCAGATGTCCCAAGTGGTCGCCCACGTCGTCGGCAAGCTGTAGGAGCGAGCCGGGCTGAGCTTGGGAAAGGGTGGTCGCATGGGTGTTCGTTCGAAGGTCAAGTTCGGTGCGGACTGCTTCAGCCAGCACACCGACTGGCCCTCGTACCTGGCAGCGATGAAGCGCGCCGAGGACTTGGGCTATGACTCGCTGTGGAGTCCCGACCATCTCATTCCGACACCGCCGGGCGCCGACCCGGAGGGCCCGATCCTCGAGCCGTACATGTGTCTGGCGGGAGTGGCGGCCACGACATCGAAGGCAACGCTGGGTCTCCTCGTGAGCCCGATCAGCCTTCGCCAACCGGCGCTCCTGGCAAAGACGATCACGGCGCTCGATCACATCAGCGGAGGACGGGCGGTTCTCGGCCTGGGCGCGGGGTGGCATGAGGAGGAGCACCGGCAGTACGGTTTCGAGTTCGGCAGCGGATTCGGGGAGCGCCTCGACTGGCTGCGACAGGCGCTCCCCGTGGTTCGTGGAATGCTGGCCGGGACCCGGCCGTCGTCGGTTGGGGACCGCTACCACATCCGGGAAGCCGTGAACTCCCCGCCTCCCGTCCAGGAACATCTCCCGATCCTTATTGGCGGTACCGGCCCCAAGGTGACGCTCCGGCTGGTCGCCGAGTACGGGGACATGTGCAATCTGATCGGGAGTCCCGACCAGGTCGCCGGAGCCGAGGCGAGGCTCGTCGAACACTGCGAGGCGGTGGACCGAGATCCCCAGGAAATCGAACGGACCGTCGCCATACGTCAGCCAGTCATCCGAGACTCTCAGCAAGAAGCTGACCGGGCGCTGAACGAGATCTTTGCGCACAACAACTCCGAACCGTGGTCTCGTGACATGGTCGGGACTCCTCAAGACCTGGTCGAACGGTGCGCGCCGTATGTCGAGATGGGCCACCGGCACCTGATCTTCCAGTTCCTCTCACCCTTTGACCAAGAGACGATGGAGCGCCTCGCACGCGAAGTCAGGCCTGGTCTCGAGGAGCTAACTGTGAGATCCTCCCGAGCCGCACAGGTCTAGCGCATGTGCCGCAGGCAACCTGGGCTCCAGCACCACGCTCATGTCGGTCAGCACCGGAGGGTCCCGTGGCAGCGTCTCGGTCAGCGCGAGCGAAATCCTTCATGTGCGCGCGGCCAGATCACCGAATTCTTTCCTGGCGATTTCTGCGGCCCCAACGAGTTTTACTAAGTACTCCTATACCGATTTCCTATTAGAAAAACTCGTCAGCGGGGCGGGGCGCTGCCACGCTCGGACGGTCGACGGTGGGCTGGTCGGCATCAACGCAGTGGTCACCGGGATGGCCGGTAGCGCCGTTCAACTCGATTCAACCGGCAATGCGGTTCGAGATGCCCCGGTTTGCGTCGCCTTACCGATCCTTGAAGCCGGGGCTTCGCAGGAACGACGCCGACTCGTCCCGACGGTCCGGCGTGCCACGCTGCACTACGTTTTCCAACCGGAAGAACCAATAGCCGATCATCCCGGCCACGGGAACGAGCACCAGAAGGACCGCCCACTTCACGACCAGGCGAGTCTCCATGGAGTGGCGATTGCGAGCAAGGTCGATCAGGCCGACAACCACCAGCACGATGTCAATCCCGATCCAGAATGCCAGCCAAAAACCCTTGCTCACCCATTGTGCACCCACTACATCCGCCAACCCGACCACGGCTAGAGCTAGAACAATGGCAAGGGCGATGATCCGACGCATCGTGCAGCTCCCGTTCCACGATCATCGTACGCCCGGCGACCGGGCGGGGATAGGGGTTGGCGGCGCTGCCGCCCGGAGTCGCACCGGGTGCCGATCCCCGGTGTTGGGGTGGTGGCGCGACCGGGCGGTCGGCGGTCCAGCTCAGCGTTTCCCGGCGATTTCTGCACCCACCGCGATCCCGACGAGTTTCACTAGGTACTCCTCTACCTATTCCTATTGGTGAAACTCGGAGACCGGGGCCGGGCGCTCCTACGGGGACGCTGACGGTTTGGGGAGGCTGCCCCGGCCGGGAGTGGAGCGGGGAAAGCTGAACGACCGCCACGGGTGCGTTCGGCGACCGGAGAGGCCGCTCGGGATTGGCTCCTCTCT
>DHIO01000012.1 GCA_002403855.1 Acidimicrobiia bacterium UBA4744 | reverse complement strand
TCATTCACCAGATATCGAGTGGGGAAATTGTCGGCTCCGTCGACCACCACGTCGTAGCCGTCGAGGATGTCCAGCACGTTGGCGGCGTTCAACAGCTCGCCGACCGTCACGATCTGCACGTCGGGGTTGAGGGCGTTGAGCGTCTGACGCGCCGAATTCACCTTTGGGCGTCCCAGCCGATCGGTGTTGTGAAGGATCTGACGTTGCAGGTTGGTCGCATCGACCGTGTCGAAATCGACGATGCCGAGGGTCCCGACTCCGGCTGCGGCGAGATAGAGAGCGGCGGGCGATCCCAGTCCGCCCGCTCCGATCAGGAGGACCCGGGAGGCCAGCAGCCGCCGCTGTCCCTCGTCGCCGACCTCGGGCAGTGACACATGGCGGCTGTAGCGGGCTCGTTGGTGGGCCGGCAGAACACCCGGTACCGCCAAGGCATGGCCGGCCCCTTTCCACCCCTCGATACCTTCCGCCAGCGACCTGACGTCCAGGTAGCCGAGACGGTTCAGCGATTGGGCGGCCAGGGCCGATCTCTCCCCTATGGTGCAGTAGAGCACGATGGGGGTGGCTGCATCCGGGACCTTCTCGCCGATCATCCCCTCCAGCTGCCCGCGCGGCATGAGGAGAGATCCCGGGATCGAGCCCTGTTCGTATTCTTCCGGCTCGCGCACGTCGATGACGACCCTGGTATCGGTGGCCGCCGCCAGTTCCACAACGGAGATCTCCCGGATCTCGCTTCTGATGCCGGCGATCCACCGCTTGTAGTCGATCTCCATCGGATCCTCACCGTCGGTCGAGATGGGCCAGGGTACAGCGCTAGGAGTTTTCCGGCTCTCCGGCAAGATACCTGCCTACCTGGGCTTGGTGCTCGGCCTTCAGGCCCGGCGCCATCCGCCGCAACTCCGCGCCTCCCAGCGGGGGCACCGACGGGCGCACCCAGACTGTTCCTCCGTCCAACAGGACCAGCCGGGCGACGGCCAGGGTGGGGAGGGTGTCGGGGCGGGGGAGGTGCCGTTCGGCGCGGGCGGCAGCGATCAAACGAAGGAGATCGGCAACTGCCCCCGGCCCGACCACCGCGGTCCAAAACCGCCGCACGAAGGGATGATGCGGTGGGAACCCGACTCCCGCATCCTCGAGGAGGCGGGGAACGACGGTGGATCGCCGCCATACCGATCGGCGACCCACATCACCCGGGGAGGGTGCGGCGGTGATCGCGACGGGAGGACGAAGGTCGCGTTCATCCCCGGGTGTTGCGGATCGCATGGCCTTTTGATATCAAATAACATCAACTACAATCAATAGGCTTGCAACCGGGTCGCGAAAAGAAAGTCTCCGGTCAACCGGCTTGGCAACCGGAACCGGCGACCGGTAATGGAACGATCAGTCGTCGCCGCCGACCAGCCTCCCCACGAACAAGGTGACGGTCTGCCCGTTCGAGACCAACTCACCGGGAGCAGGGTCGGTGGCGGCGACGATTCCGGCTTTCCGGGGATCGCTGGTGTTCCAGAACACGACGGCGAAGTTGAGCGCCAGGCCGGCGTCTTCCGCGAAGCCGTCGAGGGTCGAGACCGCATAATCGACCGAGACGTTTCTGAGGTTGATCAGTGGAACCCCCGGCGGTTGTCCGGTCGACACTTCGATGGTCAGAGCCTGACCATGGCTGGCTCCCGACCCCTCCAGGGGGTCCTGGCTCAGCACGACGCCTTGCTCTTCGACGGAATCCACTTCGACTACGTTGGGCCGCAGATGGGCTTCGTAGATGTCCTTGACGGCTTCCTCCTTCATGAGTCCCACCACCAGGGGCACGGTGGTACTCGGTGTCACGTAGTACTGCTCCACGCCAGGCGGATCTTCGGGGAAGTCGCTCACCGGAGTGTCCCCCAACATGTAGGTCATGAACTCGGCCCAGATTGGAGCCGGCACCGTTCCACCGTAAACCCGCCCGTAGAACTCTCCGTTGATCGTTACGTTGCGGAGCGGTGCTTGGAAATCCGGGTAGCCGACCCAGACCGCGGTCGAGTACTCGGGTACGAAACCGACGAACCACGCCTCGTTGAAGTTCTGGTGCGTGCCGGTCTTCCCGCCTTGGGGGCGGCCGATTCTGGCCCGGGTCGCCGTTCCGGCCGCTACCACCTGCGTGAGCGGATCCCGAGCCGCCGCCATGATGGCCGGATCGACCACCTGGATCTGCTGGACATCTCGCGAGTAGATCAGCTCACCGGCTGTGTTCTCGATTCGCTCAATCAGATAGGAGTCCGCGTGCAGGCCGTTGGTCGCAAAATTCGAGTAGGCCGAGGCCATCTCGAGAGGGCTCACGGCGCCTGCCCCCAGCACGAGCGAATAGACCGCGGGAAGGTCCGACTCGATACCCATCCGGTGGGCAACGTCGATGATCCGCTCCGGTCCCACTTCCTTGGAAACCTGTGCGTATACGACGTTGACCGAGTTCTGCGTTCCCGAGAAGAGCGACATCGCACCTCCCCCACCGCCGGCGTTGTGGACGACCCACGGGTCCGGGTTGCAGGAGGGACAGTCGATTGCCTTGGGGCTGCGCCCATCCCAGAAAGAGTTGAGCGATCCCCCCGATTCGAGGTATGCGGTCAGCCCAAACGGCTTGAAAGACGACCCCGGGTTCCGCTTGCCCTGGATGGCGAGATCGAATTGCTCGACGTCGAACGGCAGACCTGAGGCCATCACCTTGATAGCCCCCGTCGTGTTGTCGACGCTGGCTATTGCCCCGGTTGGCGAGCAACGCAGGTCGTTCGGTTCCGGCACCGGGACCTGGGCATTGTTGTACCGCTGGATGCAGGCCGCCAGCTGGTCCTCGCCGAGGGTGCTCGGGTCGGCTATGGGCAACCAGGAGGCCAGGATCTGGTTGGCTTGCTCTTGCAGGTCTAGATCGATGGTCACATAGACTTTGAGACCTCCGCCGCCCGCGCAGGTCGCGTCATCGGATGGGCAACCGAATATGGCCTTCTTTCGTTCCTCGTTGGTGGCCCCGAGGAACGAGAATTCCGGGTCGTTGAGCAACGCTCGGCGTACTTCTGCAACCACGTGGTCGGCGGGCCCCTGGAATTCCTGGGGCGGCTGGATGACGTACGGCTCCTCCTTGGCCAGTTCCCCCTGGGCCGGAGTGATCATCTCGTGGGTGACCATCGTGTCGATCACGTCGTTCCGCCGGTCGAGGACCCGTTCGGGCTGTCGACGAGGGTCATAGGTGGATGGGTTGCGGATCGGCACGAAGAGAGTGGCCGCCTCGGCAATCGTCAGCTCTTCCAACTCCTTGCCGAAGTACTCGCGGGCCGCCGTCGTGACTCCAAAAGCGCTCCACCCGTAGTAGACAGAGTTGATGTAGAACTCGAGGATCTGTTCCTTGGTGTAGCGTCGTTCGAGCTCAACAGCCACCATGGCTTCCTGGATCTTGCGCTGCAGGGTGATCTCGTCGCCCACGAAGTTCTGTTTGACCACCTGCTGAGTGATCGTCGAACCGCCGCGGGTGATCCCGCGCAGATTGTCGATCGCCGCTCCGCCGATCGCGGCGAAGTCGACGCCCTCGTGTTCAAAGAACTCGGCGTCCTCGGCGGCCAGTACCGCCTTGACCACCAGGTCGGGTAGATCCTCGTACCGCACGGGCTCGCTGTTCTTGCCGTCGTGGAGTTCCGCCAGGAGCACGTTGTCGAGGGTGTAGATGTGCGATACCTGGGAAAGGTTCGGAAGGTCCAGCAGGAGATCGTCGACCTCGGGCACGTACTTTCGTTCGAGATCGGTGAACACCCCGTAGGCCGAGTTGGTTCCGAAATAGGCGAAGAGTCCGATCCACGTGGACGACAGCAATGCGATGCTGAGCAGTATGGCGAGAGCAACAAACCAACGCCTGCGAACGTCGCGCCGTTCGAGTTCATGGATGGGTGCTCTTGACATCTCCGGTCTACCTAACGAAGGGGAAGTCTGAAAAGTTGCCGGTAGCATCCCTTCGAACCCAACAGGATACTCGTGAAACCGGAAGACTCATCGAATCCAACGCAGCGTACCACCTCGAGCGGGATCGACGTCGATCCCGTCTACGGGGACGATCAGGTCCCTCCCGAGGTCGGAAGGCCCGGCCGATACCCCTTCACCCGGGGCCCGTATCCAACCATGTATCGCGGTCGTCTCTGGACCATGCGCCAGTACGCCGGGTACGGGACTGCCGAAGTGACGAATGCGCGGTTTCGCTCACTTCTGGAGGCCGGGCAGACCGGGCTCTCCGTGGCCTTTGATCTCCCCACCCAGATGGGCCTGGATTCAGATCACCCCATGGCCGCGGGCGAGGTGGGCAAGGTCGGGGTGGCCGTCGACGGCGTCGAGGACATGCGGCGGCTCTTCTCGGGGATCCCGCTCGATGAGGTCAGTACTTCGATGACCATCAATTCCACCGCAGCCATCTTGCTGCTCCTCTATCAAATCGTCGCCGAAGAACGTGGAGTCGGCGCGGCACAGATTCGAGGCACCGTCCAGAACGACATCCTCAAGGAGTACATCGCTCGAGGAACGTACATCTACCCTCCCGGGCCTTCGATGCGGCTGGTCACCGATTTGTTTTCCTATTGCGCCCGCGAGTTGCCTGCCTGGAACACCATCTCGATATCCGGCTACCACATTCGTGAGGCAGGATCGACGGCCGCCCAGGAAGTCGCGTTCACGCTGTCCAACGGACTGGCCTATGTCGAAGCTGCAATCGGAGCCGGGTTGGCCGTCGATGACTTCGCCGCCCGGCTGTCCTTCTTCTGGAATGCGCACTCCCATTTCTTCGAGGAGATCGCCAAGTACCGGGCCGCCCGGCGGTTGTGGGCCCGGTTGATGAAGGAACGCGTCGGAGCGAAGGACCCGAGATCATGGCTGATGCGGTTTCATACACAGACGGCCGGAAGCACGTTGACGGCCCAACAGCCCGAGAACAACATCGTTCGCACCGCCATGCAGGCCCTGGCCGCCACGCTGGGCGGCACCCAGTCACTGCATACCAACGCCTTCGACGAGGCGCTGGGGCTGCCGACCGAAGCATCGGCCCGGATCGCGCTGCGAACCCAGCAGATCCTGGCCTACGAATCCGGCATCACCGACACCGTAGATCCACTGGCAGGCTCGTACTTCCTCGAGCACCTGACCGATCAGGTCGAAGCCAAGGCGACCGAGCTGATCGCGCAGATCGATCAACTGGGCGGAGCAGCCGCGGCGGTCGAAGGGGGTTTCCAGCAAGGGGAGATTGGGGATTCTGCCTACGCAGCAGCCCGCCGGATCGACAGTGGCGATTCCGTGGTGGTGGGCGTGAACAGATTCCAGGACGACGCTGCCGAGGACGTGCCCGTCCTGTCCCTCGATCCCACTGTTGAGCGGCGGCAAGTCGCAGCCTTGCGCGAGATGCGTAACGGGCGGGATCCAGCAGTGGTGGCTGCAGCGCTCGATCGGGTCCGCGACGCAGCGCGGACCGATGCCAACCTCCTCTACCCGATGAAGGAAGCCTTGCTGGCTTCGGCAACACTCGGAGAAATCTCGGACGTGTTGCGGGGAGTATTCGGGATCTATCGAGGAGTGTCGAACTGATTCAACGGGTTGCAGGTTGCAGGTTGCAGGTTGCAGAGGATGCCGTTGCCGATGTGCAGGCCGTCACATTCTGATGAACGACCGAGTCGGGACAAGGCCAAAGCATCAACCTGCTACTTGAAACCCGAAACCCGAAACCTGCCACCGAAACCTGAGACCTGAAACCTGAAACCTGAAANNACCTGAAACCTGAAACCCGAAACCTACCGAATGATCGCGATCACCTGGCCGCTGGACACGGTGTCGCCGGGACGAACTCGCAGGTCGACGACCTCCCCCTCGACCGGGCTGCGGACCTCGTTCTCCATCTTCATGGCTTCCAGGACACAGACCGGCTCTCCGGCGTTGATGCTGTTGCCCGCCTCGGTGTTGACCTTGACGATGGTCCCTTGCATAGGAGCGGTTATCACACCCGCCTCGCCGGAGTTGGCGCCGGCCGGTTGGGAGAGCTTGGGAGGCTTTCGCCGGGGTGCCGGTCTCTGTCCCGAACCGGCCGGTTGGAGATCCGGCATCCAGTAGGTGACCAGATACCGTCGACCACCGATCTCGACGGTGATCTCCCGCCGGGCCAGCGCTTCCTCTTCGGGAAGTGCCGGGGCGGTCGGCCGGGCAATACCGGAAAGGTCGAGATCATCTTCCGCCCATCGAGTGTGGTGAGTTCCCTCGACGAAGGTCGGATGCTCCAGGACCCGGATATGGGCGGGAATCGTGGTGGCCACCCCTCGGATGTGAAACTCGTTGAGGGCCCGGCGGGCCCGGTTGATCGCTTCGGTTCGGGTCGGCCCCCACACGACCAGCTTCGCCATGAGGTTGTCGTAGTACTGGCTGATTCTGGTACCCGGCCGGATCCAGCTGTCGACCCGGACCCCGAGACCGGCCGGTTCCCGGTACTCGGCGACCCGTCCGGGACTCGGCAAGAAGTCACGGCCGGGATCTTCGGCATTGATGCGGAATTCGATCGCATGACCCGTGGTCCGGACCCGGTTGATCGAGAGCGGCTCGCCTTGGGCGATCTTCAGTTGCTGCTGGACGATGTCGATGCCCGTCACCATCTCGGTTACCGTGTGCTCGACCTGGAGGCGAGTGTTCATCTCCAGGAAATGGAAGGCGCCGGAGCCGTCCATGAGGAATTCCACGGTGCCGGCATTGCGGTAGCCGCAGGCCTTGGCGACCGCGATCGCCGCCTTGCCCAGGCGGCTCCGGCTCTTGTCGTCTAGACCGGGGGACGGCGTTTCCTCGATGAGCTTCTGGTGCCGGCGTTGCACCGAGCAATCCCTTTCTCCGAGGAATACCGCGTGTCCGTGATCGTCGCATAGGACCTGGGCCTCGATATGGCGAGGGTTATCGAGGTACTTCTCTACGTAGACTTCTGGATCGCCAAAATAAGCATCGGCTTCCCGACGGGCCCCTTCGAAAGCCGAGTCCAGTTCTTGTTCGTCTTCAACGACCCGCAAGCCCTTGCCGCCACCTCCGTGTGCAGCTTTGATGACCACGGGGTAGCCGAATTCCTCGGCGGCGGCGCGGACGTCGTCGGCAGATCCGAGAGGTTCCAGGGTGCCGGGGACGTTGTCGACCTTCGCCTCCGCCGCCGCGTTCCGAGAGGCGATCTTGTCGCCCATGATCGCGATTGCCTCCGGCGGTGGTCCCACCCAGGTGATGCCCGCCTCGATGATCCTTTCGGCAAACGTTGCGTTTTCGGCCAGGAATCCGTAGCCGGGGTGGATTGCGTCGGTTCCTGCTTCGCGTGCCACCTCGATGATGCGATCGATGTTCAGGTACGACTGCGCCGCCGGCGCCGGCCCGATATTCCACGCTTCATCGGCGAGGTCGACGTGCAGGGCATCACGATCCAGTTCGGAGTACACCGCGACCGTCCGCACGCCCATCTCCTGAGCCGATCTGATGATGCGAACCGCGATCTCGCCACGGTTGGCGACCAGCATGGAGCGGATGTCGGGCATGCTATGAGACTCCTCGAGCGTCCGGGTCGTGGTTCACAGCGGAATGTTCCCGTGCTTCTTGGGTGGCAGCGACTCTCGTTTGTTGCGGAGCATTTCGAGGGATCTGATGAGTTTGGGACGCGTTTGCCGCGGTTCGATCACCTCGTCGACCAATCCCAACTCGGCGGCACGGTAGGGGTTGTTGAACCGCTCCTCGTATTCGGAGATGAGCTCTTTTCGGCGCAGTTCCCCCTCGTCTGAACCTGCGATCTCCCGGCGGAAGATCACATTGACCGCTCCTTGCGCTCCCATCACGGCGATCTCGGCCGAAGGCCACGCGAACACGCCGTCGGCCCTGATGCTGCGCGAGTTCATGACGACGTACGCGCCGCCGTAGGCCTTGCGAGTGATGACCGATAAGCGCGGGACGGTTGCTTCGCTGAAGGCATAGAGCAGTTTGGCGCCGTGGCGGATGATTCCCCCGTGTTCCTGTCCCACGCCGGGAAGGAATCCGGGAACGTCGACGAAGACGACGAGGGGGATGTTGAAGGCATCGCAGAAGCGCACGAACCTGGCTCCCTTTTCGGACGCTTCGATATCGAGGGTTCCGGCCAGAGCAGACGGTTGGTTGCCCACGACTCCCACCGTGTATCCGTCGAGCCGGGCAAACCCGACCACGATGTTCTGGGCCCAGTGCTCGTGGACCTGATAGAAGTCGCCTTCGTCTACCACGTGCTCGATGAGCCTGACCATGTCGTAGGGCTGGTTGGCCGAGTCCGGAATGATCGAGTCCAATTCGTCGTGCATTCGGTCCGGAACATCGACGGGGGTGAAGTAGGGCGGAACCTCCATGTTGTTCTGCGGCAGGTACGACACCAGGTAGCGGACCTCTTCGAGGGCCGAGGCGCCGTCGTCGGACACGAAGTGAGTCACACCGGATGTCCCGGCGTGGGTGAGTGCCCCACCAAGTTCTTCAAAGGTCACCTCTTCGCCGGTGACCGCCTTGATGACGTCCGGACCGGTGATGAAGAGGTGGCTGGATCCATCCACCTGATAGACGAAGTCGGTGATCGCCGGCGAGTAGACCGCGCCGCCTGCACAGGGACCCATGATTACCGATATCTGCGGGATAACGCCCGATGCGCGCACGTTGCGCTCGAAGATCCTTCCGTAGCCGTCGAGGGAGGCAACTCCTTCCTGAATGCGGGCTCCTCCGGAATCCTTGAGCCCGATCAGCGGGGCCCCGACGCGGAGCGCCATGTCCATGACCTTGCAGATCTTCTCGCTGACGGCTCTTCCCAGGCTGCCACCGAACACGGTGAAATCCTCGGCGAACACGAAGACGGTGCGCCCCTCGATTGTTCCCCATCCGGTGACGACCGCGTCACCGGTCGGCCGTTCGGCCTCGATGCCGAAGCCGATCGCATGGTGACGCACCAGCATGTCGGTCTCCTGGAACGACCCTTTGTCCAGCAGCAATTCGAGGCGTTCACGGGCGGTCAGTTTGCCCTGCTCGTGCTGACGGTCGATGGCCCGCTGGCTTCCGGCGTGCAGCGCTTCCTCGCGTAGCCTGCGCAGGTCTTCAATACGTTCTTCGGTTCCCACCCTGCACCCCGGGATAGATTTGGTCTCACATTTGACTCGTGAGGCCTTCGAATGGCTACACAATACGCGCTGATCCTGCTGGAGGGTATTCAGTCCACTCAGGACGAAGCGATCGCCCGGGCCGACCAAGCTCCCTTGCTGGTCGTTGCCGGCCGTCAATCGGCGGGCCGGGGGCGGCTCGGCCGCCGCTGGGAGAACGCGCCGCGAGCCATGGCCGCCTCGGTGGCGGTACGTCCCCAGGGTTGGCAGGAAGCGGAACTCGCCCGGCTCTCACTGGTCGCGGCCTTGGCCGGTCGTTCGGCGCTCGGGGAGGAGGTTTTCTTCAAGTGGCCGAACGACCTGGTCCGAGACGGCGCCAAGATCGGCGGGTTGCTGCTCGAAGCCTCCGGAGATCTGGTGGTGATCGGACTCGGTGTCAACCTATGGTGGCCGGATCCGAAGCCCGGAGTAGGCAGCCTCTGTGCAACCGACCCGGGCCCGGATGCCATGGTCGAACTCTCCACTCGATGGTGCGAGGATCTTCTCAACCGCATAACGCACGGTCCGGGTCGGTGGGGCAGGAACGAATACCGCCGAGCGTGCCGGACCATCGGACGGGACATCCGCTGGCATCCGGACGGCGCCGGAAGGGCAATTGATGTCGACGAAGAGGGCCGACTGGTGGTGCAGACGGAGTCTGGCGCCATCGCACTTTCCTCCGGGGAGGTGTGGTCGGTGCGATGAGTCGTCGGTCCGGAGTTCGGCCCGAGTCGCGCCTGGATGCGGACTACTCTTTCACGCCATGAGACCGGAGCAAGGCTCGTGAGCGTGCTGGCCCACGAAGGAACGTATCCCATCCTCTACGGGAGCTACGACCTCCCGGTGGGGAGTGGGCATTCGCCCGGTTATCTGGCGCGTCCGGACCAGGCGGGACGGTTCCCGGGCGTGCTGGTCCTTCCGGTGGTCGGGCCGACCTCCCATCACAAAGATCTGTGCCGCCGTTTGGCTCGACACGGGTTTGCCGCCGTGGCGGTCGACCTCTCGTCCACGGAAGATGAAGCCGTCGCCGTTATCGACGAAGTGTATGAGTTCGTGATGAGTGCTGACGTGACGTGGGCGGTTGAAGACCAACTCGGTATCGTCGGTCTCGAAGCTGGGGGAGGGCCGGGTTTGATCTACGCCGCCGATCATCCTGAGATCCGGGCGGTGGCTCTGGTGTCCACCGTTCTCGAGGAAGAAGGCCCGGTCGCGAGCGTTCTACCGCGTCTCGTGGTTCCCGTCCTGGGGCTCTACGGGGCGTTGTCGGGGGCGCCGTTGAACGGCGGGCGCATTCGTCAAGCGTCGTTCGTGGTGTATGAGGGGGTAGCCGGAGGCTTTTTCGACGACGGCAGCGTGGACTACGACGCTGCGGCGTCCGCCGACGCTCACCGGCGGTTGGTCGACTTCCTCGGTCGGGTATTGTCCTCTCCGCAAATCGAGCGACTGGGCTGATCGCAGCCCGGCCCGGGAAGATGCTCCGAAGTGACTACTAACCTCGAAGGGATGATCGATTCCCCGACTCCGCCCGCCGTTCCGGCGCGCTCTTTCAAATGGTTGAAGCGCGTCCTCATCATCCTGCTGGTGGTGGCCAACGTGGTGGTCTTCGGCGGCTACCTCGCGTTGCGGTTCTACACCGGGAAGATCGATGCCGAATTGCAGAAAGACGAAGAAGTTGTTGCCGTGCTCTCGGACAAACCGGTCTCTCGGGGGGATCCCCTGAACTTCCTGATCATCGGGAGTGACTCACGAGAGAATCTGCCCGACGATCTGGAGGGCAACTTCGGGGACTTCGGCGGTCAGCGGGCCGACGTGATCATGATCGTGCAACTCGTCTCCGAGGAAGGCAGCGCCCGGGTGCTCAGCTTGCCGCGTGATCTTCAAGTCGACATCGACGGTCACGGAACCGAGAAGATCAACGCCGCGTATGCCTTTGGGGGAGGGTCGCTCACCGTTCAAACAGTTCGAGAGAACACCGGCATCCCCATTCATCACTACGCCGAGATCGACTTCCATGGCTTCGCCAGCCTGGTCGATGCTCTTGGGGGGGTCGTGCTCGATTTCCCGTTCCCGGCTCGTGACCTCAAATCGGGTCTCGAAGTCCCGGCCGGCCGGCAGCGACTCAACGGAGCGATGGCGCTCGCCTACGCCCGCTCTCGCGGTTACCAGGAATTGCAGAACGGACAGTGGGTCTCGGTCGATGCCGACGATCTCGGCCGAACGCGACGTCAGCAACAATTGATCCTGGCGATCATCGCCGAAGCGAAGCACCCGTCCACCATCGCAGAAGCCGGTCAACTCATCGAAACGCTGGGCGCTTTCGCAACCGTCGATGCCGCCCTCGATCAGAATTCACTCATCGATCTTGCCTGGTCGATGCGATCACTCAGCGCGGGTGACATCGAATCGGTTACCTTGCCGACCGTGGGCCGTACCGTCGGGGGGGCCTGGTACGAGCTTCCCGATGAACCCTCCGCAAGCTCAGTCCTCGCCGCGTTTGTGACCGGCGAACCGCTTGGAGCCACCCTTCAGGGTCCGGTTCGGGTCCAGGTCTTGAATGGAAACGGCATCCCGGGCGCAGCCGCCCGGTGGGCCGGGGAACTCTCTGATCCCCGCTTTGTGGTCGTGGATATCGGTGATGCGGAGTCGGAGGATTTCACAACGTCGGTGCTGCTGACCGGACCTGATCGCGTCGACCAGGCCTCGCTGGTAGCCGACGAGTTGGGCTTCGGCGAGATTCGACCGGGGACGGTGCCCGACGGCGTTGACGTGATTGTTATCGTCGGCGCAGACGCTCAATAGTGGGGGCAGGGGGATCGAGGTGTCGGGGAGATCGTCGTTGTTGCGGGAGAACACTCAGGGTTACCCGGGAGCCCGTCGATACCTACCTCTGGAGGTAGAGACATGGAAGTAGCCGTCATCGGAGCCGGATACGTGGGACTCGTGCAGGCCGTAGGTCTCGCCACGCTCGGTCACCGGGTCCGGGTGGGCGAGAACGACCGGAGGAAACTCCAGCAACTCGAAGCGGGTAAGCCACCGATATACGAACCAGATCTCGAGGCCAAGCTCGAGGAAGCTTTGGCAACCGGTCTGCTGTCGTTCGACACATCCAACCAGGTGGTCGTGGACGGGGCCGAGGTGGTGTTCATCGCGGTGCCTACTCCTCAAGGCGACAATGGTGCCGCCAACATGTCGATGGTGTCGGCCGTACTCGAGGAGATCGCCTCGAAACTGGCGAAGGATGCAGTGGTCGTGTTCAAATCGACGGTTCCGGTCGGATCGGTAGCCAGGTATCAGCGGTACTTCGATGAGCGCAATCCGGGAGTCACCGTGTTGAGCAACCCGGAGTTCCTGCGTGAAGGCAGCGCGGTCGCCGACTTCTTTCATCCCGACCGCATCGTGATCGGTACTACCAACCAGCGTGCCGCCGAGCTCATGATGGAGCTGTACCAGGGTCTCGACGCTCCGGTGGTCGTCACCGATCCGATCAGCTCGGAGATGGTCAAGTACGGAGCAAACGCCTACCTGGCCACCCGGATCACGTTCGCCAACGCCATGGCCAATCTCGCCGAAGCGGTTGGCGCCGACGTGCGGGACGTGTTGTTGGGGATGGGTTACGACCGAAGGATCGGGCATCATTTCCTCAGTCCCGGACCGGGTTATGGTGGTTCCTGCTTCCCGAAGGACACGCGAGCCCTCGTCGCTATCGCCGAGGAGGCCGACTACGACTTCGCGTTGCTGAAGGGGGTTATCGCGGTCAACGACGAGCAGCGTCTTCGCGTTCTCACCAAGGTGATCCGGGCGTTGCCGAACCCCGTAGAAGGAGCAACCGTTGGTTTGTGGGGTCTGGCGTTCAAGGCCGGTACCGACGACACGCGCGATTCCCCCGGGGTTGAACTGGCCCGGCTCTTGACATCTCGCGGTGCCGTGGTTCGGGCGTTCGACCCGAAGGCGACGGTCGACATCGAAGGAGTAGTCCTGGTCGACGATCCTCTCGACGCGGCCAAAGGGGTCGAAGTGCTGCTCATCGCCACCGAGTGGCCCGATTTTCAGGCGGTTGATCTTCGCCGGGTACGCGACGCCATGGCCGGCTCCGTCATTGTCGATGCACGCAATATCCTCGACCCGGATGCCGTTCGTCGGCTGGGCATGGAGTATTTCGGCGTGGGGCGGTGAGGCCTTCGAGTAGTCGGCCCCAGAGTGAAGTGGAGTGGAAGTGACAGAGACGGCGAAACTCTCGATTCTGATACCGGTGTACAACGAGCGGCGCACCATTGCCGAGGCGGTCAGGCGTGCCAGGACCGTGGAGCTTCCCGTCGACCGGGAGATTCTCATTGTCGATGACGGCTCGACCGATGGCACGGGTGAGATCATCAAGCGTCTCGCCGATTCGACGGTCAGGGTCTTTCAGCATCCGACCAACATCGGAAAGGGGGCTGCTCTGCGTCGCGGGTTCGAGCAATCGACCGGCGACTTCGTGGTGGTATACGACGCCGATCTCGAATACGATCCCAGGGACTGGCCGGCCATGCTACGTCCGGCGCTCGAAGGCGAGGCGCGGGCAGTGTACGGATCGCGGTTCACCGGCGAGCGCCGCAACATGATGTTCTGGCACTGGGTGGGAAACCGGTTCCTCAGCCTGGTCACCAACGTTCTCTACAACACGACACTCTCGGACATGGAAACTTGCTCGAAGCTGCTCGAGGGCGATCTTGCCCGCTCGTTGCATCTCACCTCTGACCGCTTCGACATTGAACCTGAGATAACTGCCAAGCTCCTGCGATGCGGGGTCAGGATCTATGAAGTGCCGATTCGCTACGCCGGGCGCGAGCTCTATGAGGGAAAGAAGATCTCCTGGCGGGACGGGTTCCCTGCATTGTGGTCCCTCGTGAAGTACAGGTTTGTGCCGGCCAAGAGCATCACCAGGTGAACGGCAGCGCGCTCGTCACCGGTGGGGCCGGTTTCATAGGTTCCCACCTGGCCGGCCGCCTGATGGACGAAGGTTGGAGGGTGTTGGTCGTCGACGATCTCTCTACCGGGCACCTCGACAACTTGGGAGAGGCGCGCGCACGGGGACGCATCAAGTTTCACCAGTTGGATGTCCGCAACGAAGAGTTCTGTGCCGCCGTCGAGCATTTTGCGCCGGACGTGCTGTTCCATCTGGCTGCTCAGACTTCGGTCGAAGCATCCATGGACGATCCGCTCCACGACGCCGATATCAATGTCCTGGGGACCATCAACGTGCTCGAAGCGGCGCGCCGCGTCGATGCCGAGCGGGTGGTGTTTGCCTCAACCGGCGGGGCGATCTATGGGGACAATGTCAAGCTGCCCGCCAAGGAGAACTACGCCAAACATCCTGGGTCTCCCTATGGGATATCCAAGAAGGTGGTAGAGGACTACCTACGCTTCTATCAAGCCACGTACGGCATCGACTACGTAGCGCTGGGTCTCGCCAACGTGTACGGGCCTCGCCAGGATCCCTACGGCGAAGCGGGGGTGGTGGCCATCTTCACCCGGCTGATGCTCGACAAGAAGCGGCCGGTCATCTACGGGGATGGTCTGCAGACCAGGGACTACGTCTTTGTCGATGACGCCGTCGATGCCTTTGTGCGGGCGGCCGGCATCGGAGGTGGCAAGTTTCTGAATGTCGGTACGGGTCTCGAAACCAGTGTTGCGCAGCTCTTCAACGCGATTGCCGAAGAGGTGGGTTTTGCGGAGCTTCCGGTCTTTGCCGAGCCCCGGCCGGGGGAGCCCGTCCGATCGGTTCTCGATCCTGGGGCGGCGATGAAAGCTCTCCACTGGCAGCCTTGGACGGGATTGGAAGAGGGTCTGGCGATAACCGTCGAATGGTTCAGGAAGAATAGGTAGGTCCGGGTTTCGGGTTTCAGGTTTCNNCCAGGTTCCAGGTTCCAGGTTCTCGAGAATGGTATGCCTTTGCTTGCTGCTTGCTGCTACCGAAACATGTCCTCTCCGGGGGGGCGGACCAGATCGGTAGCCCGACCCTCCCCGACCGGAAACTCCACGCCTCGGACCACAGCCAGCGGGACCCCCGTGGCCTTTCCCATCACCAGGTCCGCTGCAGCGGCCACCTCGTCGACGAGTGCGACTTCGGTGACCGTCAGGGTCTTTCCGAATGTGTCGGTGGTTCCTCGATGGTCGAGCAGTGCCGGCATTCCGGACACGCCGATGGCCACGTCGGTCAATCCCCGCCGCCACGGTCGCCCGAAGGTGTCGGTTATCACCACGGCGATCTCGGCGTCGGTTGCCTGCTCGATCTTGGTTCGAAGGCGGTGAGCCGAACGGTCCGGATCGCGGGGGAGGAGTGCCAGCCATCCCTCCGGCATGTTGGACCTATCGACGCCCGCGTTGGCGCAGATGAACCCGTGGGGAGTCTCGGTGATCGCCAGATCTCCTCGGCGGCGAAGGACGGAGACCGCTTCTTCTGCGATGACCTGGTGGCGAAGCTCCTCATCGCCGTCGAACCTGACGACGGCGTTCTCGGCCTTGGAAACTGCCTTGTGCGTCACGACCAGCACGTCACCGTCTTCCAGGGCGAAACCGGCTGTCTCGAGGGCGGCCAGAAAGACCTCCGCTAGGTCATCTCCGGCGGCAATCTCGCCGATACCGTGGATCGGCGTGATCTCCACAGTCACAGGAGATCGATCAACCAGTCCGCGAACGACCATGCCGCGGTCGGGTCGGCAATCCGGGTGTCACCCACATGGATCCTGACTCCAAGCTCGCCGAGTTCTGCTCGCTCATGAGCATCGCCGGTATCGATGACCAGGTCATGGATGAGGCCACCGTAGGCGGCCACCACTCCCGCGTTGCCACCCGGCAGACCAAGCGAGGCCATCACCCGGTCGGCGGGACCCTTGAGGGTTCGGCCACCGAACAACGGACTAATGGCAATGACCCGATTGGCGTCCTCAATTGCCGCTGTGACGTCTTTGACCGCCAGGATGGGCCAGATAGAGAGAGGTGGGTTGGACGGCCCGATGATGACTGCGTCGGCAGCCTGGATCGCCTCGAGGACGCCCGGGGCGGGGGTGGCGGTTGCCGACCCTTCGAAACGAAGATCGGCTACCTCGTCTTCGTGGCTTCGCACTACGAAGTACTCCTGAAAGGACAGCCACTCGCCTTCCGTCGTCTTGATCATGGTGCGCAACGTGTCTTCGGTGGCCGGGAGAATCTCACCCGGGGCGCCGAGGGCGGAGGCGATGCGAGCGGTGACATCAGAGAGGGTGCTGCCCTTGAGCAGTTCCTGGGTGCGAAAGAGATTGGTGGCCAGGTCACGATCTCCGATCGGGAAGCGGGTATCGGTTCCAAGCAGTGACAGGCGTTTCATGACGGTATACGTGTCCGCAGTGAGTCCCCAGCCTTCCGGACCCTCTACGCCCGCCAAGGTGTAGAGAACGGTATCGAGGTCCGGACAGACGTGTAGCCCATAGATGATCTCGTCGTCGCCGACGTTGACGACCACGGTGAGTTCGACATCATCGAGGGCCCTGAGCCCTCGAGCCAGCCGGGCTCCGCCCACTCCTCCGGATAACAGCGCGACCTTCTTCACGACAGTCCTTTCAGTCTCCTGCGACTTGCGGGGCGAGACGACGGATTGCAGTGTTGCCCTTTGCGATCCACAATGGCCCTCTCATGTCGATCCCCGACCATACCCAGCATACGACCGCGCCTCCTCTTGCTGCCGAGGTTGCGGCCGCGATTCTGGTACGCGACGGGTCGAGGCTGGAATCCGTCCTCGACGGTCTGGCAGGTCAATCCTACGAGATGGTCGGCACCACTGTGGTCGGTGGGGGAGAGGATGTCCGCGCCGTCGCCCGTACCAGGGGTGCTACTTGGGCGCCCGACATGCATAGTCTGATCCGGCAACTCCCCGCGAAAACCAGCCACGTTTGGCTTCTCCATGACGACGCATCTCCGCGCCGGGATTCGTTGGCGGCGCTTGTTGAAGGCGCTCAGCGGGTTGATGCCTCGGTGGCCGGGTCCAAGCTTCTGCGGGCAGACCGGCCCGAAATGCTGGAATCGGTCGGGTCGGCGACAGATGCGTTCCTGGTGCCGTACTCGGGCCTCGAGTCCGAGGAGTTGGACCAAAGGCAGTACGACGTGGTGCGGGACGTCGCTTTTGTGGTCGGAGCGTCGGCGCTCGTTCGCAAGGATCTCTTCAAGGGCCTGGGCGCGACCGATCGTCGACTAGCCCCGCAGTCGGCCGGGATCGACCTGTCGCTTCGGGCCCGGGCGGCCGGAGGAAGGGTGGTGGTGGTTCCCTCATCGGAGGTACTACACGCGGGTCTATGCGCGGAGCAGACCCCGCTGTGGAGGGAGGAAGCCGGACGCTTTCGGGTTCTGCTGAAGGTCTACCGGCCGGTGACGTTGGCGTGGACCATTCCACTCAACATCCTGTTGGGTCTGCTGTATGCGCTGGCCATGACCTTCCTGGGCCGGAAGTGGGCGCTGATCGATCTGCTTCGAGTTTGGGCCTGGAACCTGTTCCGTCTGCCGTCGACGGTTGGCGCCCGGCGACGCATGACCGGTTCGCGGGTGGCCGGCGACGAGGAGTTGTTTCGCTACCAAGTGCGCGGCTCCGTCTTGATGAGGGAGCTTGGAGACCGGATCTCGGCCAGGGTTCGCGTGGACGACCGGGGACCGGGCCGCGTTTCCGATATGGTCGAGCGAGGTCGGGGCTTCTGGCAAGAACCGGCCTTCTACGCGACGCTGGGGCTGGCGGCAGTACTGCTCATTGCCGGTCGCTCGATACTCTCCGAAGGTCTGCCGGCGGCCGGCTTGGCGTTGCCTCTTCCCGACTCGGCCTGGTCGACACTTCGCTCCTACGGCGGCGGATGGAACACCTCGGGGCTGGGAAGCCCGACCCCGCTGCATCCCTCTGTCGGTGCTACCGCCATCGTTCAGTTGATTGCGCTCTCGAACGCCAGGCTCGCCGAGGTGCTGCTGACGGTCGGCGCAGGGGGAATCGGGATGCTGGGTACGGTCCGACTCCTTCGCAAGTTCGAAATGGGGATTGTGGCTCGCTACGGGGCGGCGCTCGCCCTGGTCGGGGGTCCGGCCACGAGGACTCTGGCTTCTTCGGGCGACTGGCCGGGCTTGATCGCGATCGGGATTGCCCCATGGGCCGTCGATTCGGTCCTTGCTCCGTGGCCACTCGGTTTGCGGTCGAGAATCGGCTACGTTGCCCGAGCCGGATTGGCGACCGGTCTTCTGGGCGCGTTTGCTCCGGTGGCGGTGCTCCTGCCGGTTGTGGCCGCTGGAGTGCGAGTGGTGGTCGCCGAGGACGCCTCGTGGGCGGCCGTGGCTCGGGCGGTTCCGGCTACGGTCCTGGCGGTCCCCTTCCTGTTCCCGTGGCTGTATCGGATCTCGGGTCCCTGGTTGTTGAGCCACGGTGACGCACAGTTCTTCGACCCATCTCTGTGGGCGGCTGCCGGGTTTGTGGCAGCATTGATCTTGGGGTTGTTGGTCGGTGATCGCCGAACGGCCGGAACGGCAGGATGGGGTGGCATCCTGGCTCTGGGAGGGTTGCTGCTCGCTCGTACGGGGGAACTGGGTGTAGGCCGGGAGCCGATCGTTGCCGGTTACGTGATGGCTGCAGTCGGGAGTGCCCTGGTCGTCGGGGCTGCCGTCGATCTGCCCGGCCGTCTGGGTGATGCCCGGCTCTGGCGCATGGTTGGAGGACGAGGCGCGGCTTTGGGGGGCCTCCTGGTCGCCGCCGGTGTCGTGTTGCTCCTACCGACTGGTCGTTTGGGTCTGCCGGAAGACCGTTTCAGTTCCCAACTCGAGTTCGCGGCCGCCCGGGCCCAGACCCACGGGGCAGACCGGATCCTGATGGTGGGTCCTGCCCTCGATCTTCCCGGCGAGTCGCGATCCGGCGACGATTTTTCCTACCGGCTGGTTCCGGGCACAGGACCCATTTTCCCGGAAGCATGGCTGCCGGCTCCCAGGGTGGGAGACGCAGCCCTGGCCGAGGCCCTCGAACGAGTGATCGCCGAAGAGGAGCTCCGCCCGGGCCAGTTGCTGGCACCTTTCGGCATCCGGTGGATCGTCTTCACCGAACCCAACTCGCTCCAGGTAGCGCTCGAGTCTCAATTCGACATGCGCCAGCTGCCGGGCCTGGACTACACCACCCTCGAGAGCGAGGTGTTCAGCCCGCGGGCCGTAGGCCCCGATGGCATCGCCTGGAGCTGGCAACGGCCCGACTATGTGGGAGCCGGCGGTGCAACCGGGCCGGTCTACGTGGCCGAGAATCAGGATCGTCGATGGGGCGACGATTGGACCGCGGCCGGTTGGGCCAACCAAGTGGGTCCTTCGGCAGGGAGAGTCGCCTTCGCCGGCGACAAGGCAAACCGGGCCTGGGCATTGGGGGCCGGGGCGGTGTTGTTGCTGTTGGTGACCGTCGCCGTCGTTGGGCGGGATCGGAACGGATCATGAGGAGGGTGCTGGTCGTGGTTCTCATCTGCGGGCTGGGCGCAGCAGCCTGGCTGGCCCCGGCTCCGGAGGAGGCGACGATCGACCTGCCGACCACAACGACCACCGCCGGACCGGTAGTGGCCAGCAACTTCTCGAACTGTGCCTGGGCGGTTGCCGACGACACCCGAGAAAGCGTGATCGGCCTTGTCTCGCTCATCGATGTGGACGTGCAATTGACGTTCCCGGTGGCCGGTGAAGTTCGCGAGACCTATCCAGAGTCGCTTCCCGGGCCCGGTGCGGCGGCCATTCCTCTATCCAACATCCTCAGTCTCGGAGTGTCTCCCGCGGTGGTCGAGTTCACCGATGGTCCGGCCGCAGCGGGAGTGTTCGCCCGGGGAGAGGGGCTGCTGGCAGGGGATCTCTGCCCTTCCAGCGCCAGCAAGGTTTGGGTTCTGCCGGGTGGAACCACGATGCAGGATCGCCCCCTGGATCTACAATTGTTCAATCCCTTTCCGGAAGATGCGCTGGTGACGGTGGAGGTCATCAGCGAGGAGGGATTCGAACCTGCCCCGGAGCTCGAGCGGGTTTCCGTTCCGGGCCGGTCGTGGCGGACTCTGGCATTAGGCGACGTCCTTCCATTCCGGCAACGATTGTCGGTGACCGTCCAGACGGAGCAAGGCCGCATCATCCCGGCCATGGTCCAAACCAACGGGGCGGATCGAGCCATATGGACGGACGTCGGTCGCAGCGAAGTCTGGGAGTTCCCGCTGGTCTCGGTGGGGGAGTTGCAGCCGTTTCTCGGCATCGCCAATGATGGGCCGCTCGAAGTCACGTACACACTCGATGTGTTCACAGCCGAAGGGCCGGCGGAAGGCGTGTTGGAGGGACGGGTCTCGGCTGAAAGCCAGGATCGGGTATCACTGACCGGGTTGGCCGACGGTAGCCATGCCGTCCGGTTGAGAGCCGACGGTCCCGTGTCGGCAGTGGTAGTTGGCGAAGCGGAGGGGCAGATTGCAGCCACATCGGGCGCCCCACTGGCGGCTCGGCAGTGGATGCTTCCGGGTGCCGGAGCCGATAGCACCGCAGGCGTTTTCCTTTGGTTTCTCAACAGCGGGTCGGACCCGTTGACGGTGACCTACCAGCTGCTCGACGCGAGCGGCACGGTCGCAAACCCCGCCAAGATCGCCGTTGCACCCGGAACGGTGCGGCGAGTCTTGCTCGACGAGGTTGGCATCTCCGGTGTCATTGCAGAGTCGACCGGAGGCTTCTCGGCCGCGTGGAGCGCGGAGACCGAGGGGGCCACCGCCTACGTGGCCGGGGTTCCCATTGGGGAGTGAAATCACCCGAGCCCTCGTGATCGCTGCAGCGTTGGCCGCGGCGATTGTGGCCGTGGCGGTTTGGGCCGGTGTCCGGGCTCGGTTGCGGTGGCGTTCGATACGGGCGGAGTTTCTCCGGCCGTGGCCGGCGGTAGTCGTCTTCACGTCCACCGACTGTGATGCCTGCAACCCCGTACGGGAGACAGTCCTGAGCGCCTCGCCGGCGAAGGCCGTCCGCGAGGTGGCCTATCAGCGTGACGCCGGGAAGTTCCGCTCGAGCGGCATCGACAAGGTACCCGCCGTAGTGGTGATAGACGCTCACGGCAAACCGGTCGGTTTCTTCGAGGGTGCGGTGAGTTCCCGTGAAATCGGGCGAGCGCTACGAAGAGCACGGCTGCGGTGAGGCCGCAAATCCTTGTTCTCACCCGAACGTCCATCTAAGTTCAACACATGATTCAATCTTGTGTTCGCTGCGGTGGCCCCGGTGCCGCCGTCATGTCCTTCAGCTACGAAGACCGGGCTGTGTGGCTGGAAGACCTCTTGGCTCCGGTGGGTCCGGGGGACGGCTATTCGCTTTGTGCCGACCACGCCAATCGAATGACCCCACCGCTGGGGTGGACTCTGACCGACCACCGCAGCACCACCAGGCTGTTCGCGCCGCTCGAGGTCGCCTGAGCGAACCGTGTCGCTCGACCGGGATCTCATCGAAGCGGTCAAGGAGCTCGACGAGCACCAGCTGCGCCGCCTTCTGATCCTGGCTCGAGCCCGCCTGGAAGGTTCGGGAGCGTTGATCCCCGGCGCCGAATCCGAAGTCAGTCTCCGCCGCCAGTGGGTCCGGTGTGGGAAGGCGGGATGTACGACCTGCCCGCACGGTCCTTACTGGTACGCCTACTGGCGGGAAGACGGAAAACGCCGGAGTCGCTACATCGGCAAGCTGCTGGAGGAGTAGTCCCGGATGGACCGCTTTGTCTCATGCTCCCAGGGGCCCGGGTTCTCGGACTAGATCGCCCGTTTCGGTAAGCTACGCTCGGCCGACGAAGGGATGTCGTGCACTGTCCAAACTGTGGCGCGCGTGACGTAATCCAGATCCAACAGAAGCTCCCCGACGAGACCGAGGTTCACTTCTACTCGTGCCACAAGTGTGAAGAGAAGTGGTGGGACAGGGACGGAAAGCTGGTGTCCCTGTCAGAAGTTCTCGAACTGGCACGCAAGCAGAACTCCTGACGTCTGGACGTCATGGAACCTTCCACTCGGACATCCTCAGTTCCGACCCGCTCCGATCGACTGCCTCTCTGGGTAGCCGCGGTAGGGATCGGCCTCCTCATGACGGCGATCTTCGTCGTCATGAATCCCGTGCTCCTGTTCACCGCCAACACCCCATCGGGCGGGGATATGGGGGCTCACGTATTCGTGCCCGCCTACCTGCGCGACACCCTCTTGCCGGAAGGCCGGATACTCGGTTGGAGCAACAGCTGGTTTGGGGGTTTCCCGGTCTTCTACTTCTATTTCCCTCTGCCGGCGCTCGTCACCGTCCTTCTCGATGTCATCCTTCCGTATGGAGTGGCCTTCAAGCTGGTCACGATCTTCGGGCTCGTGGCCCTTCCGGCTGCCACCTATTTCCTCGTTCGGGCGATGGGTTTCGCCCGTTCAACGGCAACGGTGGCCGCGGCTGCCGGAGGTTCGTTCGTCTTCATGGAGAGCTACTCGATCTACGGCGGGAACATCCCCTCCACCCTCGCCGGTGAGTTCTCCTTCTCCTGGTCATTCGCCCTAGCGCTGGTCTATCTCGGGCTACTGATCAAGATCGTGAGCGAGGGGAGGCGCAGGTTGGTGCCGCTGGCCGGGCTGGTTTTGGCTCTGACCGCCCTGACCCATCTGATCACGACTCTGGCCATCATCATTGCATCGCTTCCGATTCTGTTGTGGCACAAGGGGGCGAAACCGGTGCTGGTCACCTGGGTGGTCGGGTTCTCGATTGCCGGTTTCTGGGCGGTACCCCTGCTCGCCAGGGTCGGCTACTCGGCCGACATGGCCTGGGTACCCCTGCAAGGGTGGAAGAACATCCTGCCGACGGAAATCTGGCTTCTCCTGATTCCTGCACTGATCGGGCTGGCGTGGTCGATTCGTCGTACTCCGCGAGTTGTTCCGTTTGTGGTGCTGGCGGTGATGCCGGTGGTCTACTACTGGCTGATCCTGTTGATCCCGGAGTTCTTACCGGAGAGTCTGCACCAGGTACAGGGCAAGCTGTGGAACGGGCGGTTCCTGCCCTTCTTCTACTTCGGTGTGTTCGTTTTCGCCGGACTGGCCGTGGGACAAGGTCTCAAGGAACTGGCGCGTCGGTTCCCGGAGCAGGCGTCGGTGTGGTGGGTCCGGGGATTCATCGTCCTTTTGGTGATCGTTGCTTTCGGGGCCATTCCCGAGATATCCCTCGGCGAGACGGCCGGGTGGGTCGCCCTCGGAGGCGGGCTCTTGGCATTGCTGGCCACTCTTGCAGGCGGGCATTTGGTTGAGGTGAGAACCGCCGCGCCGTTGCTCGGCGTCGTGCTCTTTCTGGCGGTCGGCCTGGCCGGACTGAGCTTCATCCCCGGCTGGGCCCGCTGGAACTACTCGGGCTACGAGGGTAAGGAACCCTGGCCTGAATATGAGGCATTGATGGTCTCCATGAGCGAGCTTCCGCCCGGGCGCGTGCAGTGGGAGTACAACAAGGAGCAGAACAAATACGGGACACCGATGTCCCTCATGCTCTTTCCTTACTGGACGGAACAGACGCATCCCTCGATGGAGGGTCTGTTCTTTGAGTCCTCCCTGACCACGCCCTTCCACTTCCTGAACCAGGCGGAGATGAGCGTGGCCCCGTCCCGGCCGGTGCCCGGACTCAACTACCACACCTTCGATTTCGACCGAGGAGTGGAACATCTTGCCCTGTACGACGTTCGCTACTACGTCACTTACACAGAAGAGGCCGAGCAGGCGGCCGACCGCCGCACCGATCTCCGCAAGGTGGCTTCGTCGCCGCCCTTTTCCATCTACGAACTTCCCGACTCGTCTGCAGTTGAGGTCGCCGCCTACGTACCGGTCGTGTTCGACGGCGACTCCTTCGATGAACCTGCGCTCGACTGGTACGACCGATACGGGCGTCTTGATGAGTGGTTGGTCGAGGATGGTCCGGACGATTGGCTTCGGGTGGGCGAAGACCTCGACGGTCTCGGGACCCGACCGATTGCCGACCGTGGAACAGTGAGCGACGTCGTGGTCGGCGATCATGAGATCTCGTTCCGGACGACGGCCGTAGGCGTTCCCCATTTGGTCAAGGTCAGCTACTTCCCCAACTGGAAGGCGGAAGGAGCAGAAGGACCGTACAGGGCGGCCCCGGCGTTGATGGTCGTCGTCCCCACCGAGGAGAACGTTTCCCTCGAGTTTCGCTCCACTTGGGCCGAATACGTAGGGATGGCGCTCAGCATCGCCGGTCTTCTGTTCGTGGCTGCCAGCGGTGTCTTCGCGTGGCGGGAGTCCCGGGCATGATGGCGTACCTTCGGTCCCTGGTGACCCGCGAGGCCATCGGCCAGTTCTTTCGGCTCGGGTTGATCGGCGGGTTGAACACGATCGTCTACTTCGTGCTGTTGAATGTCTTCTTCTCCGTGGTAGGTCTTTCCGATTTCTGGTCGGTCACGTGGGCTTTCGTGCTGGCCACGGGGTTGTCGTATGTGCTCAACCGCCGCTGGACCTTCCAGATCAAGAAGGGGCGGGGCTCGTTGAAGGAGACGCTGGTCTTCTACGCGGTCAATCTGGCTGCCTGGGCGGCCACGGTCGGCCTGGTGGAACTGGCCGAGAGGATCTTTGGGGCCAGCACCGCGCTGCAAATCAACCTGGCTTCGCTGTTGGCGACCGGCATCATCCTCATCCCGAAATTCGCTTCTTACCGTGACCTGGTCTTCAAGAAGGCGCTGGGCGAGGAGAGGAAAGCCGAAAAGGTCTAGGTACCTGCTGGTTCCCCAGGCGGCGGCCGGCTATCCGCGCCGGTGCACCGACCACAGAAGGATCCGCACCGTATCCCGTCCCATTTCCCACAGCGTTGACAGGCGCAGGGGCGCGGATGAAGCACCGACCCGCAGATCGACGGGCACCTGGGTGAGCCGGAAGCCGGCCCGGTGAGCGCGGACCAGGAGCTCCAGGTCGAATGCGTAGCCGAAGATGCGCAGGTCGGTGAACACCTCGTCCAAGACCGAGCGTCGGAAGATCTTGAGCCCGGTCTGCGTCTCGTCAACGGGAAGGCGAAAAAGGATGCGGGTCACGAATGAGAAGACCAGGCTCAGGGCACGTCGCTTCCACGGATAGCGACCGCCACTCATCTGAGTCTGCTTGGTCCCCACCAGCACGTCGGCGCCGCGCTCCCCGAAAACCTCCAATAGACCCGGGAGCTGTGCCGGGGGGAGATCGAGATCGGCGTCGAGAAAGACGACTATCGATTCCTCTGCGGCAGCCGTACCCGTCTGAAGGGCCGCCCCTTTGCCTCGATTCTGATCGTGTCTGATCACACTGACCCGAGGTAGGCGGGTGGTCGACTGTTGCGCCTGCTCGTAGGTATTGTCGTCACTTCCGTCGTCGACCACCACGATCTGGGCGCCGGGCAGTGCGGCGGCCACCTCGACGAGATTGGCCGCGATGTGCTCGCCCAAACGGTACGCGGGTAGGACGACGGATACGGAATCGAACGATGGTGGTGCCGTCATGTGCGCCCGTGCAGTGTAGGGGCGGTTGGCGGGTTGGATCTCAGCTCGAGCACCGCGCCCCGCCGATACGATGACGTTGAGTTCCGAAGAGCCTCCGACATACGCCCCGCTCGGTCTCCGGCCGTACAATGCGGTCGGCGACGCCGAGCAAGGATGGCGAATGGGCGATCTGCAGAAGATATTCAAGGCCTACGACATACGAGGCCGTACCGACACCGGCGATCTCGACGAGGACGCAGCTCGCCGTATCGGTGCGGCGTTTGCAGGTTTCGCGGGTGCCGACCGGATTGCAGTCGGGTACGACTGCCGGCTTTCTACTCCGGCGATTTCGGGAGCGTTCATGGCGGGAGCTGCTTCGCAGGGCGTCGACGTACTCGACATCGGTCAGGTTGCGACCGACACCGTCTACTACGTTTCGGGGAGTCTGGGTGTTCCGGGCGCCATGATCACGGCATCGCACAATCCCCCTGAATGGAATGGGATCAAACTCTGTCGAGAAGGGGCCGCTCCGGTCGGGGCGGATACCGGCCTGGAGGAGATCAGACGGCTGGCGGAGTCCGGGCTCGCGGACGGCCCCACCACCGCCACGATTGAGCCATACGACCCGCTGCCGGGGTACATCGGGCACCTGTTCGGCATCGTCGACCCGGAGCGGATCGGGGCCCTCACGGTGGCAGTGGACGGCGGCAACGGCATGGCCGGGGTGGTCCTGCCGTCGGTCTTCGATCGGATTCCGGCTCATCTGGACGGGCTGTATCTCGATCCGGATGGGACGTTTCCCAACCATCCGGCCGATCCCCTCGAGCCCGAGAATCTGCGTGATCTACTCACCCTCATGGACCAGAAGCGGCCGGATCTCGGTGTGGCCTTCGATGGGGACGCCGATCGGGCATTCTTCGTGGACGACCGCCTTCGACCCGTTTCGGGCAGCACCACCACCGCCATCATCGCCGCCTGGTTCCTGAGGAAAGAACCCGGCGCAACGATCGTCCACAACTTGATCACCAGTCGAGCCGTGCCCGAGAGCGTGCGAGCCGCCGGCGGGACGGCGGTGCGCACCCGGGTCGGGCACTCCTTCATCAAGGGCGTCATGGCGGAAACCGGGGCGGCATTCGGAGGGGAGCATTCCGGCCACTACTACTTCCGCGACAACTTCCGGGCCGACTCGGGCATGTTGGCGATGCTCGTCTTGCTGCAGGTGCTGTCCGAAGACGGCCGGCCGCTGTCGGAACTTCGAGAGGAATTCGAACCCTATGCGGCCTCTGGTGAGATCAACCTCCAGGTCGACGACCAGCGTCTAGCTTTGGAGCAAGTAGCGTCGGCTTTCGCCGACGCCGACCAGGACCGAANNCGAACCGACGGGCTCACCGTCGAATGGGGTGATCGCTGGTTCAACCTCCGACCCTCGAACACCGAGCCGGTGCTCCGGTTGAACGTCGAAGCAGGGGAGGAAGCGGCGGTCGAAGAGTTGGTCGACCGGGTCCGCTCGACAGTGGAGGTGGGGTCGTGATTCCCGACGAATTGATGGAAATCCTCGTGTGCCCCTCCTGCAAGGGTGAAGTGGGCGAGGAGGATCCCGAACTGGTCTGCACCCGGTGCGGGCTGCGGTATCCGGTGCGTGACGGTATCCCGATCATGCTGATCGAAGAAGCGACCAAGCCCGAATGAACTCGATGTGGGAGATGCTGGCCGGGCTGCCGAATCAGTACCGGTGGGCGGCGGATCTCGAACCGCCCTCGGTGCCACCGACCTCATCCGCGCTCGTGTGCGGGATGGGAGGCTCTGCCGTGTCGGGAGACCTAGCGGCCGCCGCAGTTCCCACGGCGTTGGTCGCGGTCAACAAGGGATACTCACTTCCCGGTTGGGCCGGGAGTCTACGCCCTCTCGTCATTGCGGTTTCCTACTCGGGGAATACGGAGGAGACCCGGGCCGCGGTAGACGAGGCCCTGGCACTCGGCTTGCCGGTTGCCGTCGTCGCCGGCGGTGGCGTCCTCGGCGACCTGGCCGACCAGCGAAGCCTTCCGATCGTCCGGGTCCCGGCGGGTCTGCAGCCCCGGGCGGCACTCGGATACCTGACCGGCAGTGTGCTACGCCTGCTGGAGTCGGCGGGCGCCGCGGGAGACCAGGTCGAGGCCCTCGGCGAGGCTTCTTCGGTGGTTGCCGAGCTGTGGGGGAACGGACCGTCCGGACCCGCCGCACATCTGGCATTGGACCTGGCGGACGGCCTGGCCGGCCGCATCTCCCTCATCTACGGCTCGAGCGGTCTGACGGCAGCGGTAGCAGTGCGTTGGAAGACCCAGATCAACGAGAACAGCAAAAGGCCGGCCTTCTGGTCGGTGCTGCCGGAACTCGACCACAATGAGATCGAGGGCTGGCCCGGTCTGGAATCCCTCACCCGGCGAGCCATGGGCATCATCCTGCTTCGGGACCGCGATGAACATCCCCGGGTGCAGCGCCGTTTCGGGCTCACCGCCGATTTGATTTCGGGAAGTGTGCCGCTGATCGGGGAGGTGTGGTCACAGGGCACCTCGCGGGTTGCCCGTATGGCCGGCCTGGCCCTCATCGGAGACATCCTCTCGGTCTATTTGGCCGAGCAGGAAGGAATCGACGCGGTCCCGGTCGACGTCATCGACCAGCTGAAGGTCCTACTCAACGAGGAGTGATCATGGAGTTCGACATCGCAGATCCTGGGCAGGCCGAGCTGGGGGCCCGTCGGGTGGCTTGGGCGGGGCGGCGCATGCCCGTGCTGGGGACGATTCGCGAGCGGTTCCGGGCGGAACAGCCGCTGGCCGGGCGGCGAGTGGCGGCCTGCCTTCACGTGACCGCCGAGACGGCCAATCTCATGCTGACACTGCGGGACGGCGGAGCACAGACCTTCTTGTGTGCTTCCAACCCTCTTTCTACCCAGGACGACGTAGCCGCAGCCCTGGTTGATGTGGGAATTCCCGTCTTCGCCGTCAGGGGGGAGGACAACAACCGCTACTACGGCCACATCCACTCAGTGCTCGATAGGGAGCCGGATATCACGATGGACGACGGAGCTGATCTCGTGACCGTGCTTCACACTGAGCGCACCGATCTGCGGCCGATTGGCTCGACCGAGGAAACGACTACGGGCGTTATCCGTCTGCGCGCCATGGCCGCCGATGGGACCCTGCGGTTGCCGGTGGTGGCCGTCAACGACAGTGCCACCAAGCACCTCTTCGACAATCGCTACGGCACCGGGCAATCATCGATGGACGGCATCCTCAGGGCTTCCAATGTCCTCATTGCCGGGTCGACCGTGGTGGTCGTCGGGTACGGGGATTGCGGGCGGGGGGTGGCCGACCGCGCCCATGGGCTCGGCGCCAAGGTGGTCGTGGTGGAAGTCGACCCGGTACGCGCCTTGGAGGCGGCGATGGACGGCTACCGGGTGCTCACCGCCGACGACGCTGCTGCCGTTGGGGATGTGTTCGTGACGGTGACGGGCAACAAACATGTTCTTCGGGGACGGCACTTCGAGCGGATGAAGGATGGGGCGATCCTGGCCAACGCCGGCCACTTCGACGTCGAAATCGATCTTCCGACCCTGGCGGATCGGGCGGTGACGCGCCGACCCGTTCGGGAGAATCTGGAGGAGTACGCGCTGGGAGACGGACGGAGACTGCTGGTCGCCGCCGAAGGCCGTTTGGTCAACCTGAGCGCCGCCGAAGGTCACCCGGCGGACGTCATGGACATGTCCTTCTCGGATCAGGCCCTGGCGGCCGAGTGGTTGGTCGACCGGGCCGGGAGCCTGGCTCCGGGCGTCTACACGCTTCCTGAGGACCTCGATCATGAGGTGGCCAGAATCAAGCTCGACCACCTCGGGTGCGGTCTGGAAACGCTGACGCCTGAGCAAGAGGACTACCTGGCCACCTGGCACGAGGGAACGTAGAGAGAAGGTCGCAGTTGCCCCGGGTTGGCGAGTGTGACCGCCTACCGGTTTCGGAGCGGGCCGTCGGCGGTGAGGTCGACGATCCTCACCGCTTCACCGGCGGGCTGGACGGCTTCCGCCTCCCGGATCACGTCGACTATCTCGTCACCGATCAGCTCGTGCCGGGTCAGCAGCGCGTCGCGCAAGGCTTCGACAATATGACGGTTCGCGGCGAGGAGCCGGCCTACTTCACCCTTGTTCTCGGAGAGGATCTTCTCGACTGCCGTCCTTCCTTGTGGGTCGGCGAGGACTTTGGCGACCAGATTGCCGCCGAGCGGACCGTCATCAAGAGCGCGGAACGACACCAACGAGCCTCCCAGTCCCAGGGATCCCGCCATCTCCGCCGCTACCTGCGTTGCGGACGACAGATCACCGGCAGGTCCCGTCCCCGACTCCCCGAAGAAGAGCTCCTCGGCGACCATCCCGCCGAGCGATATCTGGATCAGGGCGACGAGTTCGCTCCCCCGTTGAGTATGACGTTCGTCGATGAGGCGATGGGCAAGAAACCCAAGGGCATCCCTGCGCTTGATGATCGACAGCATTTCGAGACGTCTGCCCTTACCGACCAGATGGGCCATCGTGGCGTGACCGGCCTCGTGCACGGCAATAGTCTGCATTTCGTCGGCCGGGTAGTCGATCGGTTCGGGCAAACCGACCTCGATCTCGAGCCGGGCGGTGTGCACGTCTTGGAGGGAAAGCGTGGTCCGCTCCTCGCGGAGGGCGAGTAGCAGCGCCTCGTCGAAGAGTCGCTCCAGTGACGCAGGGGAATACCCAAGAGTGGCCGAAGCCAGCTCTTCTCTGACTTGCTCCGTCTCCAGTTCGGGTGCGTGGGCCTTGCTCTCCAGGAAGTAGTCGATCAGCCGACGCCGTCCGGAAAGACCCGGTAGCGCGAAGTGCAACACACGATCGAACCGGCCCGGGCGGAGCAGTGCCGCATCGAGTGCATCCGCTCGGTTGGTTGCCCCGATCAAGAGGATGTTGGCGTAGGGAGCCGGTTGCTTCACCAGGTGTAGATGCTCGGGCAGGAACCGATTGATGAGATCTTTGAACCAGCCGGCCAGCCGCATCCTCGTGGTCGGCTCGTCAAAGCTCTGCATCTGGATGAGGAGTTCGTTGACCATGCCGCCGGTGTCGCTACTCATTGCCCGATCGACCGTTTTCGCTGTCGACATGGCATTGCCGCGCGAGCGGCTCAACCCGATGGCGTCGATCTCTTCGATGAAGCCGATGGCCCCACCCTCATGGCGGGCGGCTTTGCGGAGTGCCCGGAAGAAGGACCGGATCTTGCGCGCCGTCATCCCGAACCACATGCTTTGGAAGGCGGTGGCCGAGACGAAGAGGAACGGTACGCCGGCCTCCTTGGCCATCGCTTTGGCGACGTGGGTTTTCCCGGTGCCCGGCGGGCCCTCGAAGAGGACTCCCCGGCGCGGCGAACCGCCCATCTGCGTTCTGAGTGTTTCATGATCGAGGAGCACTCGCAGGGTGTGGCTCACCTCGTCGAGAACTCGACCCAACCCCTTGACGTCGGAGAAGTTGATGTTGATCTGTTCGGCGCGGTAGATCACATGGGGTGAGCGCGAGTTGCCCAACATCGGGAGGATCAGGACCGTCGCCAGAAGGGCGATGATGATGATACCCGGCAGCCAGAACAGGGCCTCGTCGGAGATCCGAGGGAATGTGGGCCAGGGCGTTTGGCCGTTGGCGATGCGCCACCACATCCAGACGCAGACAATGGCGAGGACGACGGCCAGTTTTCGCAACCGGCGCAACCTCTGCCGTTCCCGGTTGACTTCGACGGTTCCGATCACATCTGCCTCCCAGCGTGAGCGCCTCTCCCCAATTTAGCCACTCTAAGTGGTCATGTCACGAGAATCTGTCGGTGGGGACTCCTACGGTGATCTCATGATGTGCTTGGTTTGCTCACGATCCGCACGCGGATCCCTCTGCGACAGATGTCGCGATGGCTTGATTCCTGCCGAACTGAGGCGCATCGCCGGGGGTTTGCTGGTGGCATCCGGATTCGTGCATACCGGTCCCGCCCGGGTGCTGGTGCATCGATTGAAGTATCAAGGGATCCGCCGGGCCGCCGCCCTTCTCGCGGAGGGTATGGCAGAGGCGATGGACGGCATGCGGGGAACCCTCGTCCCGGTCCGGCGAGCACGGCTCCGGACGTGGAAATACGGAGTGGATGCTGGTTGGGAACTGGCAACGGCTTTGGCGACCTTGACCGGCTACGGAATGGCACCCGTCGTGAAACCTCCGTTGTGGGCCCCGGTCCGGGCAGGGGTACGTCGAGAGATGCGAAGGCCGACCGTGTTTGGTTCCCGGCCTGCCCCACCCGGTCCACTTCTTCTTGTGGACGACGTGCTCACCACCGGAACGACGCTGCGCTCGGCCCGGCAGGCGGCCGGGGAATCCGCGATCTACGGTGTGACGGCAACTTCTGCAGGTAGAGTTGCTATGTGATCCGATTTGAAGAGGCGAGGCGAAGCCGATTCAGCGGCTCCTACGACCCGCCCTCTCCGGGTGAGCGCGCCCGTGAGTGCCCCAATTCAGGAGGTTGACGTTGGACGTCAAAATGCACGGCCGGAACTTCCAGATCGACAACCGGTTCCGGGAAGCGGCAGAGAGCAAGATCGCCCGTGCCGCCAAGTTCTTCGATGGAGTCAATTCGGCCGACGTTGAGGTTACCGAGGAACGCAACCCTCGGATTGCCGACGAACGCTTTCGAGTTGAGATCACCGCATCTGCGGCCGGGAACGTGGTTCGCGTGGCGGGAGCGGCCGCCACGGCCGAAGCCGCCCTCGATACGACGGCCGAGCGGTTCAGCCAGCAGATCAAGAAGCTCAAAGGGCGCCTCATTACCCGGGCGCGCCGCGCGGAGAACAAACATCTCAATCAGCAAGCCCAAATGGTCGAAGATTCCTCTGAGCCCGACGCGCTCGAGATCGTCAAGGTGAAGCAATTCGTGATGAAACCCATGACGCCCGAGGAGGCCGCCCTGCAAATGGAAACACTGGGGCACGACTTCTTCTTTTTCCAGAGTGCCGACTCGGATCAGCCGAGTGTGCTCTACCGGCGTCGCGACGGGGCCTACGGCCTGATTGAACCCGCATGACAACAGTCCTCGTCGTTGATGACGCCCCGCTCTTCAAGGCCGGCCTTTCTGCCGCCTTCGAGAATGCCGGCTTCGATGTGGTCGGCCAGGCCGAAGACGCGATGGCCGCGGTGATGCTGAGCAAGGAGCTGAAACCCGACCTGGTGGTCCTCGACGTTTTGATGCCGGGTATGTCCGGCGTCGAGGTCGTTGACAAGATCATCGGCGCCTCGCCTGTGTCGAAGGTGGTGCTCCTGACGTCGAGCGAGTCGGAAGAGGATCTCCTGGCTGCCATCAAGGCGGGCGCTCGCGGGTACATTGTCAAGTCGACCCCGTTTCCGGAGTTGGTCGAGTCTATGGAGTGGGTGATCAACGGAGGTGCCGTTGTGTCGCCGATGATGGGCGGCAAACTGTTCGACACCGTTGCCCAGTTGCTCAAACACCGTGATGTGGTGGTCGGGCGGAAACCAACCTTGACCGGCCGAGAGGTGGAGGTGATCCAACTCATCGCCGACGGACGGACCAGCCGGGAAATCGGCGAACAGCTCTTCATCTCCGAGAACACCGTGAAGAATCACGTCAGGAACATTCTCGACAAACTCGGGCTGCACTCTCGAAACGAGGCTGTCATGTACGCGCTTCGAGAAGAACTCATCAACATCGACGGATGACCACCGACCTCTCGCGCGCTTCTGCGGTGGTCGAAGGATTGTCCGCAGCTTGGACGGTCTACAACCTCTACCCGGATCCAGCCTCGCAAGGCGCATTCCAGCGGGTAGCCGAATCCTTGCGCAAGGCGATCGGGGATGACGAATTGGCGCTCGAGATCGGACCCAGCGGCTTCCTGTTCGAAGGCGAGGAAGTCCCGGTCGACCGGGAGGCCGCCGAACGGCTTGTGAAGCAATGCTTTGTTCACAACGTCGAGTTGCTGGCCATCTCCGGGGCGCCATCAGACGTGGACATCGTGACTTTCCTCGGTGTCATAGCCCGCGACGAAGAGGATTTGCGCGACTCCGGCGGGGTCGGTGCAATTCTGCCTAAAGAGGGTGTCTCCTGTTTCACCGTGGTGACCAGATCCCTCCTGAGCGTGCAGGACGAGCCCCTGGAGGCGATCGAGCGCGACACCAGTGTCCGGGAAGTCATCACCGCAGGATCCGACCCGGAGCAATTCGCCAAAGCTCTGCTCGACGAAGCCGGAGGGGACCAGGAGAGGCTCGGCGAGATCTTCCACAATCGATATCGGGACGTGGTGCTCAGCGTCGATGAGAACGATGTTGCCGGACGGGAGATGGTCGTCACGGCGTTCGTCGACGCCTTCTTCTTCTTCGACGAGAGTTCACAGGTGGCCGTTCTCGGTGGATTCCTGACCGGGCAGGAGGATCCGGTTGATAGAGTCTTCCTCGATCAATTTGCAGGCAACGAGTTGGCCATCCTCGCTCCCCAACTCGACTCGCGAGGGTTCTCGTTGTTGCTCGACTATGCGAGAATCGCCACCGATCAGACGGACCAGCGGCCCGAGGAGTTGTTGGGCTTCCTCGAATCTCCCGAGCCGGTTCGTTCGGCTCGAGAATTGGTGGCGACCCGGGTCCACGACCGTCTTTCCGATCTCGAAGGACGGTTGCCCCAACAACAGGCTTTCGCGTCGCTCAGAAGCCAGTCCCCCGACTCGAAGAGATTCTTCTACGAGACGCTGGACACGTTCCGGGGACTGCTCGCCGTCGAGGAGCGCGACGATCGATTCCGTCGACTCATGCGGGTACTGACGGGGAAGATCAGCGCCAGTATCCGCCGAGGGCGATTCCGGCGGGCCGAACTCTGGTTTCGAGCAGCCACGGATCATCCGACCTATCCGCCCGATCGCGCCCCGGAGGTGGAAGAGGCGATCTCGGCGGCCGGCGCCCCCGATGTGCTGGAAGCCTTGGTCGCCAAGCTCGCCGACGACGATGACGCCGATCCGGCAGGACGACTTCTCACCAAGCTCGCTCCCAGCCATGTGGATGACCTCATCGACATGATGGCGGTGGAGGAAGACCGGGCTCGGCGCCGGACACTGCTGGATGTGCTGGGCAAGGAGGCGGCCCGGGATCCCAGTCGGGTGATCGAACGCCTCGACGACGAACGCTGGTTCGTCGTGCGGAATCTGGCAGTCGTGCTGGGCCGATCCGGCAACGCAGTCTGTGAACCGGCGGCGCATCGTCTGCTCGAGCATCCGGACCATCGGGTCCGGGTCGAAGCGCTGCGGTCTCTCAGCAGCCTGACGGGTGGGTCGATCGTCTACCTCGGCGACGCCCTCCAAGATCCCCACGAGAGCGTCCGGCAGGCGGCCGTCGCCATGCTTGGAGTCAAGAGCAGCGGTGAGGCCGATTCGCTGCTGATCGGCGCGCTGTGGTCGGCGAACCTGGATACCGAGGAAAAGGAACGGATCATCCGTGTTCTGGGCGATCGTCCCACTCGCGACGCCCGGGACGCTCTCGAGAGCCTTGCCAGGAAGAGGTTCGTCTTCTCTGCCAAAGGCCGGCAGCTGCGGTCGGTCGCCCGTGAAGCCCTGGGGTCTGGACCATGACCGGTGATCAACTTGCCCGACAGCTTCTCAAAGATCTGCAGGGGTTGTCTCGTCAGATGGCCTTGTACCCGACCGGGCATCCGACCACCGGGGAGGCGTTGTCGGCAGCCACCCAATCGGCCGAGGGGCTGGCGGCGTCAGCTGGCGGCGAAGTCGTACTCAGTTTGCTGACCGACTCCTTCTATCTGGATCGGACCCTGCTTGCTCATGCTTCCCTGGAGTCCAGTGCATTGCTGCGGACGATGCAGAGCCGCGGAATCGAGTCGATCACCTTTGTGTCACCGGTGGCCGGAGCCGACGTCGCCGATCTCGGAGCGTTTGTGGCAGGTCTGTCCGCCGACGTGCCGGCCGAGAGCACGGTTCGTCTCAACGAATCCCCATATTCGAAATCAGATCTCGAGTCGGACTCTTCGTCGGCCAAGCTGCGCAGCGCCTACTCCCGATCTCTGGATGTCCTGCGCGGGGCAGCGGGTGCGCTCGACACCGATGAACCGATCGACCTCAGCGTTGCCTCATGGGCGGTCGAGCAATTGGTGGAACAGACGATTTCCCAACCAGCCGCCGCTCTCTTGCTGTCGACGATGAAGAGCCATGATGAGTACACCTTCTTCCATTCGGTCAACGTCTGCATCCTTTCCATCGCGCTGGGGCGGATGTCCGGTTTGGGAGACGATCAGTTGAAGGTGCTGGCAATCGGCGCTCTGCTGCATGACATCGGCAAGATCCGGGTCGATTCGTCGATCCTCCAGTTTCCCGGTCGACTCGATCAAGACCAGTGGAAGCAGATCAAGTTGCACCCCCAGGAAGGGGCGGCTTCGATCATGGCCGCGGCAGCACCCGGTCAAGAGATCGCGGCCACGGTCGCCTACGAGCACCACGCCCGGTTCGATGGGAGTGGCTATCCGAGTGTCACACGTCGGGAACGCGACCTGCACTTCTTCAGCCGGCTGGTGTCGACGACCGACACGTACGACGCCATCACCACGCGCCGGTCCTACCGTCGGGCGGAAACCCCCAATCGCGCCCTTGGAGTTCTGCTGAAAGGCTCGGGTACGTTCTACGACCCTGATTTTGTGCGCGCCTTCATCGAACTGGTCGGTGTGTACCCGCCCGGATCGCTCCTCATGCTCGAGGGTGGGGAAGTGGCCATGGTCACCCAGACCATGGAGGCCGGGGAGATACCCAGCTTCGTATTGGTGAAGACGGCCGACGGGGTTCTCCTCGATGATCCGGAACCGATGTCGGGTGCCGACCGGATCATTGTCGATCAGCTCATCCCCGGGCAGGTCGGTGTCGATCCTGCCGCTCTGCTCGAGCAGGTGGGCGTGGTCGTCGAGCGCGTTTGAAAGCATCGCGGCTTCAACCGCCCTCTGGATAAGATGTGGTTCCTATGTCGTTGATGTCCAAAGTCTTGCGTGCCGGCGAGTCGCGTGTGTTGCGTGACCTGGAGGCTCTGGCAACCCGCGTCAATGACCTCGAACCGGTGGTTTCCGCTCTGGCGGATTCCGACCTGCGATCGAAGACCGATGAATTCCGGGCTCGCCTTGCGGACGGAGAGACCCTGGACGACATAGAGCCGGAAGCGTATGCGGTGGTTCGCGAGGCAGCCCAGCGGGTTCTCGGGCAACGACACTTCGACGTCCAGGTCATTGGTGCCGGGGCCCTCCACCGGGGGATGATCGCCGAGATGAAGACCGGTGAGGGTAAGACGCTGGTGTCCACCATGCCGACGTACCTGAACGCTCTCCGCGGAGAGGGCGTGCATCTGGTAACGGTGAACGACTACCTGGCGGCTCGGGACGCCTCCTGGATGGGTGGTATCCACCGCTTCCTCGGACTCAGCGTCGGCCTCATCCAGGCCGGGCTGACGCCGGCCGAGCGGCGCCCTGCCTACGCCGCAGACATCACCTACGGTACCAACAACGAATACGGCTTTGATTACCTTCGCGACAACATGGCGATGACCTCCGAGGACCTGGTCCATCGCGGATATCACTTTGCCATCGTCGATGAGGTCGACTCGATCCTGGTCGACGAAGCTCGAACTCCATTGATTATCAGTGGTCGGGTTTCCGAGACCGTCAAGTGGTACCGCGACTTCGCCAAGGTTGCAACCCGGCTGCGGCGCGACGAGCACTACGAGGTCGACGAGGGAAAACGGCAGGTCATCACGACGGAGGAGGGGGTAGCGCGGGTCGAGGAGGTTCTCGGAGTCGAGAACATGTACGACTTCGCCTCCGTCGATCTCGTCCATCATCTCGACGCCGCCCTGCGGGCCAAGGAGTTGTACCTCAAGGATGTCGACTACCTGATAGATCGGGGCGAGGTGAAGATCGTTGATGAATTCACCGGCCGGGTGCTCGAAGGGCGCCGCTATTCCGAGGGTCTTCATCAAGCGATCGAGGCCAAAGAGGGCGTCAAGATCAAGGAGGAGAATCAGACCCTCGCCACGATCACCCTCCAGAACTACTTCCGGATGTACGAGAAGCTGGCCGGGATGACGGGCACGGCCAAGACGGAAGCCGCCGAGTTCGCCCAGATCTACTCGCTGGATGTGGTCGAAGTGCCCACCAACCGTCCCATCACCCGAGCGGATGAGCCTGATCTCGTCTACAAGACCGAGACGGCCAAATTCGATGCGGTGACGGAAGACGTCGTCGCCCGGCACCATGTGGGTCAACCGGTCTTGTTGGGTACCGTGTCGATCGAGAAGTCAGAGCGCCTGTCGAAGGCGTTGTCAAAGCGTGGCATTCCCCACCAGGTGCTCAACGCCAAACAACATGCCCGGGAAGCCCAGATCATCGCCCAAGCCGGTCGGCTGGGTTCTGTGACGGTTGCCACCAACATGGCCGGCCGCGGTGTGGACATCATGCTGGGTGGCAACCCGGAGGAGCTGGCCAAACAGGAGCTGCTGAAGGCCGGCCTGCAGGAGGGCTCCGAGGAGTACCAACAGGCATTGGTAGAAGCGATCGAGCGGCTGTCTGCCGAGACCACCGCCGAGCGCGACAAGGTGCTGGGTACCGGGGGCCTTTACGTAGTCGGTACCGAGCGTCATGAGTCCCGGCGCATCGACAACCAGTTGCGCGGCCGATCGGGGCGACAGGGCGATCCCGGCGAGTCCCGGTTCTACCTCTCGCTCAATGACGACCTCATGCGGCGCTTCGCCAAGGACCGGGTGGCCGCCATCATGGATCGCTTGCGGATTCCGGACGACGTTCCCATCGAGGCAAAGATGGTGAGCCGGGCGATCGAGCGGGCTCAGGCGCAGGTCGAGTCACAGAACTTCGAAATCCGCAAGAACGTGCTCAAGTACGACGAGGTCATGAATCGTCAGCGGGAGGTCATCTACGCCTGGCGGAACGGGATCATGTTGGGGCACAAGGGCGAAGACCTGGCCCGGGAATGGATCACGGAAACGAGTGAGGCCACCGTCGAGGAGGCGCTGGGAGAGGTATCACCCCGCGATTGGGATTGGGACGAACTGATCCGCCAGCTCACGGTGCTGTATCCCACCGAACTAGATCGTGACGCCCTCGATGACGGGGGTGGGCTTGATGTTGGCGCAGTCGTCGAGGCTGCTGTTGAAGAGGCCCATACCGTCTACGGGCAGCGCGAGCAGGAACTCGGGGCCGACGTCCTGCGCAGAATCGAGAAGACGGTCGTGCTCTCGGTCATCGACAACAAGTGGCGGGAGCACCTCTCCGAGATGGACTACCTGCGGGCGGGCATCGGTTTGCGGGCGATGGGTCAACGGGATCCGCTGGTGGAGTACCAGCGGGAGGCATACGACCTCTTCGCCGACCTGGTTGATTCGGTCAAGCGTGACTCCGTGCGCTATCTCTTCCATGTTCAGGTCGCCCAAGAGGCGGAGAAGGCGAAGCAGGAACAGGTGCGCGCCAAAGCTCAGGCGGCGGCAGCCGGGGGCGGCAAGGTGCGTCAGGCAGTATCCGACAAGGTCGGCCGAAACGACCCCTGCCCCTGCGGATCGGGCAAGAAGTACAAGAGATGCCACGGCGCGGTGGCGTGAGGTCGGTCTCGGGACTCAGGTATCGGGTTGCAGGTTGACTACCATCTCTTTTCGCATGAACACGACGGATACCCGCGCCCTTCTCAAGGATCTCCTAGCTCGCCTCGACGACGCCCGGAGGTTCCTTTGACGTCGACCAGAAGGAGCGCGAACTGGTCGCACTGCGCGAGAAGGCGTCGTCTCCGGAGCTGTGGAACGATCCCAAAAGCGCCACCGAGGTCAATCGCAAGCTGGCTCGGTACGAGCGGGTAGTCGCCGGGTATCGAAAAACCTCCGCCACGCTGGACGACGCAGGGGTCTTGCTCGAACTGGCTGCCGAAGAGAATGATCCGGCGGCCGAGCGCGAGGCCACCGAAGAACTGCGCGCAGTCGAACTGGAGCTATCCCGTCTCGAGGTCGAGTCGCTCTATTTCGGTCGGTACGACGACCACTCGGCGATCTTCAGTGTGCATGCCGGTGCGGGAGGTGTCGACGCGCAGGACTGGGCGGAGATGCTGCTCAGGATGTACCTGCGCTACCTCGAAGACAAGGGGCTCGAAGTGGAGGTCGACGAAGTCGCCCCCGGCGATGAGGCGGGCATCAAGTCTGCGACGCTCACCGTCTCCGGTGATCATGCCTACGGTGTCCTGGAGGGAGAGCGAGGCGTGCACCGGTTGGTTCGGATCAGCCCGTTCGATGCGGCGGCGAGACGCCATACGTCCTTTGCCGGTGTCGATGTGATCCCTGAGGTGGAAGAGGAGGACGTTGAGGTCAACGCGGAGGATCTTCGCGTCGAGACCTTCCGCTCGCAGGGGGCGGGAGGCCAGCACGTCAACGTGACCGACTCTGCCGTTCGGCTGACTCATCTGCCGACCGGTGTCGTGGTCGTTTGCCAGGCGGAGCGTTCTCAGCTCCAGAACCGGGCGCGCGCTATGGCGATTCTCAAGGCGAGGTTGGCCGAACTGGCCCGGCAAGAGCGGCAAGAGCATCTTGACGAGATTCGGGGCAATCAGGATGAAGCCGCCTGGGGAAGACAGATCCGCTCCTATGTTCTCCAGCCGTACCAAATGGTCAAAGACCTCCGCACCGATCTGGAGGTCGGGAATGTCCAGGGGGTCCTTGACGGCGACCTGGATCCGTTTGTGGAGGCGTACCTGCAGTGGAGACGAGTGCGCCAGGAACAGTCGGGTGGATCAACCACCGATTGATTACAGATGGGGTCGGGCCGCTGGTAATCTGGGGCCCGGCGCGGCGGAGTAGGGGCAAAGCAGACAAACTGGGCTCCTCCGTTCGCGGAATCCCCGCCGAGGTGTTTTGTTCCGATGATTCTTATCGAAGATGTCACCAAGGTCTATGAGGGCGGCATCGTTGCCTTGCGTGACGTCAGTCTCGAGGTACCGAAAGGCGAATTTGTGTTTCTGGTCGGGCCTTCCGGGTCCGGCAAGTCGACGCTGATTCGGATGATGTTGCGCGAGGAGCGAACAACCCGCGGCAGCATCTGGGTAGCGGGAAAGGACATCACCAAGATGCCCGGGTGGAAGGTGCCAAACCTGCGCCGCTCGATCGGCACCGTCTTTCAGGATTTCAAACTCCTGCCCAACCGAACGGTCTCGGAGAACGTTGCCTTCGCCCTGGAAGTGCTGGGGCGGCCCAAGGCGGTTGTCAATCGCCAGGTAGCCCAGGTGCTGGAACTGGTCGGGCTGGCCACGAAGGGTGACCGCTATCCCCAGCAGCTCTCCGGGGGTGAGCAGCAGAGAGTTTCCGTAGCTCGGGCGTTCGTGAATCGCCCCCCGATTCTGCTGGCGGACGAACCGACCGGCAATCTCGATCCGGCCACTTCCGTGGGCATCATGAGAATTCTCGATCGCATCAACCGGACCGGTACCACCGTGTTGATGGCCACTCACGACCATGCCATTGTCGACGCCATGCGCCGTCGGGTCGTGCAGCTGGAGCGGGGCCGAGTGGTCCGCGACCAGAGTCGGGGAAGATATGAGAGCTTCCGAGTGGACGACGATGAGCCCCTGGCCCCCGTCAACAACGCTCGGGTGGCCGACGAGCCGCAGATTGAGTTACCGCCGGTGTCTGAAGGACCGGCCCCAAGTGAAGTCGCCGAGCCCGAGCCTTCGACGTGAGCAGAACCACGTATCTCGTTAGACAGGCCTTCACCAGCCTGCGACGCAATGTCCTGGTGGTGGCGGCGGCCATTCTCGCCGTATTCGTGTCCCTGACGCTGGCTTTCGGGGCGTTGGTGGTCAACGAGTTGTTTCGGGTCAATACGACGAGATGGCAGGAAGGCGTGCACGTCGTCGTCTTCATGAAGGACGACGTATCCCAGGCCGCTCAACTCGATCTGCAGCGCGAGATCCAGGCCTGGGACGAAGTCGACGAGACCTCCTATTGCGACAAGACGTGTGCCTGGCTCGAATTCAAGGAGATGTTCGCCGACCAGCCGGCGTTGCTGGAAGAGACGGACGCCTCGATCCTTCCCGCTTCGATCCGCATCAAGCTGGTGGATGTGGACTTCTACCGCGATATCACGTTTCGACTACTGGACAACTCGGCGGTGCGGAAGACGGTGACCGCCGGCGAGAGGTTCGACCAGCTCTCCAACATCAGCGGCATCCTCAACGCCTTGGGCCTGGGGCTGGCGATCTTGTTGGGGGTGGCGTCGGTTGTGCTGATCGCCAATACGATACGGATGGCCATCTATGCCCGCCGCGATGAGGTCGGCGTCATGAAACTGGTGGGAGCCAGCAACTGGTTCATTCGGATTCCCTTCCTGTTGGAAGGGATGCTGCAGGGGCTGGTTGGTGCGGCGCTGGCCGTGGGCGCGGTGTGGGCCGGGCACAGCTTCTTGGCCGGACTCGAACCCGAGGATTTCCTGATTCGTCTCTCGGTGGGTGACGGGTTCCTCATTCAATGGGGCATTCTGATCTTGCTGTTCGGAGCTGCCGCCGGGATCGTAGGGAGCGGACTCGGATTGCGTCGGTTCCTGAGGGTGTAGCCGTGCGACGGGTCGCTCCGCTGCTGCTGATTGGAGCGTTTCTCTTGACGGCCGTTCCCGGTGTCGCCCAATCGTCGGAAGAACGGCTGGGTGAGATCGAACAGCAGATCAACGATCTCAACGCCCGGATTTCCGCTCAACGAGGGGAGCGGGTGGGAATCCAATCGGAACTCGCCGCCGCCGGAGAGCGGATGGAGGAGCTGAGGTCACAGCTGGCCGAGGCGGAAGGACGTCTGACCGAGGTCGAGAGCTCGATAGTGGCGACCGAGCAGCTGCTGGCCGACATCGAACAGCAAATCGCCGACCTGAAGCGGCAACTGGCCGAAATCCGATTGCAGGTGCGCGAGACCCGCCGTCTGGTTCGCGAACGAGCAGTTGAGCTCTACATGGAGGGGGGAGCAGGTCTCACCTCGCTGGTGTTCACTACCGCCGATGTCTCGGAAGTCGAGCTCGGGTTGCACTACGCCGAAGAAGTCATCGAGGACAGCGAAGCTCTGATCAATTCGTTGGAGGTATTGCGATTCCAGGAAGAGCAGCATCAGGAGGCGGTTGAGTCCCACCGAACCAAAACTGCAGATCTGCTGGCCGGCCTCGAGGTCAGGCGCGGCGAGCTGGAGGATTACCGGGCCGAGGTTGAGGGTCGCCGCCAAGCAGTAGCCGCCGAACTGGAGAACGCTCGAGCACTTCTGGCCAGAGTCAATCGGGATATCGACGAGTTCGAAGGCGAGCTCTCCGCTCTCGAGAAGGAGTCCCAGCAGATTGCCGCCGAACTGGCGGCCAGACAGTCGAGCGAAGGCGACAAGCCCGGCATCATAGGATGGCCGATCAACGCCTCGGTCGGGTCGGGATTCGGCTACCGGGTCCATCCGATTTTCGGGACCAGGAAGCTGCACACGGGCATCGATCTCAGTGCCGGTACCGGGACACCGATCAAGGCCGCCGAAGCAGGAACGGTCATCCTGGCCGCCACCTACGGCGGCTACGGAACGGCAGTGGTCATCGACCATGGAGGAGGCTTGAGCACCCTGTACGCCCACTTGAGCTCGACTCTCGTATCGGCAGGTCAGCGTGTCGGACTTGGCGAGGTGATCGGATACGTGGGATGTACGGGCTACTGCACCGGACCCCATCTGCACTTCGAGACCAGAGAGTTGGGCACCCCGGTCGACCCGATGAAGTACCTGTCGTGAAGTCCATTACCACCAACCGTCGGGCGCGGCACGACTATCAGATCACCGAGACCTACGAGGCGGGACTCGTCCTGAAGGGATCGGAGGTCAAGAGCCTCCGCAACGGCAGCGCCAACCTCAAGGACGCCTACGTCATGTTCCGGGAGGGTGAGGCCTGGCTGGTAGGAGCATACATTGCTCCTTACTCCTTCTCTCGAGAGGGAGGGCACCATCCGGAACGGGAACGCAAATTGCTGCTCCACAAGAAGGAGATCGACAGGATCGCCGCCAAAGTGGCAGAAAGAGGTCTGACTCTCGTCCCTCTCAGCATGTACTTCAAGGAGGGGAAGGCCAAGGTCGAGTTGGGGCTCGGGCGCGGCAAAGCCCGCTACGACAAACGGCATGCGCTCAAGGAGAAACAGCAGAAGCGGGAGATGGACCGGGCTATGCGCAGGAAAGGCCGGGTCTGAGAGTCGACTGGCGAGCTGCGACACTGGGGTGCCGGGCCCGAAACCGCACCTGCACTCCTCGAAGCCGGCTCTCGGCATGCGACTGCAACTCGCCAGAAAGGAGGGTTGCTCCGTTGGGCGAGCCAAGGCCCGGAGTGGTGGGACATGATCGCGACGAGGAGTCAGGGTGGCTGCATTCGGTCAGGGTGGATCCTTGCCGTCTGGGTCGAGGAACCGTCTTCGTTGGGGTGGTGAGTGAGGGTCGATCCGGTAACCGTTGCGGTGAATCACGACGTGATGATGAAACCAACACAAGGTGGTCAGATTCGACGGATGGTGGGTGCCGCCTCGAGATCGGGGGATGACGTGGTGGGGTTGGAGCCGATAATGCGATTGACATCCGTCGGCGGTGCAGGCTCCTCCGTCTCGATGGAGGATGAACCGGCGGAGCTTGGGGGTGATGGTTCGGGCAGTGGGCCCAACCGAGACCGGGGTGCCGTCTTCGGCAGTCTTGAGGATTTCGACTTGTCCGTCACAGAGGATCTCCTCCAGGGTGAGCGGCCCAACCCGGGGTCCGGTGTCGATCGACGCGCCGGCTTCCCCCTTGGTGTTCGCAGCCAAAGTTGCGTCAACGAATATCGACACCAACGGTGCCGAGGAAGAGGCGCCTTCGGCTTCTTCGAGGGAGTCCTGGGCGATCGAGACCAAGGCGTCGGCCTGGCGTTGGGTACGGGCGCATCGTTTCCCATCCGGCATGGTCGGGAACTGATCGGCGCGTCGAGTGAGGGCCTCGTCGAGGAGTCTCCCGTCGGTTCCGGGGAACCGTCCCCATAGTTTGTAGGAGGTCTGGTCCAGGGTGGGTTGGATCGAGAGGAAACGGTCACGGTAGGTGTCCTGTTCGTCTTGGCGGCTGATCCGTCGATAGCGGGCGGCCATGCGGCGTATCCCGGCGATGCTCCACCCTCGCGATAGGGAAACCAATTCCGGTTGAGCCCCGGAACCGACCAGCCGGGATTCCTCTGCCACTCGATCAAAAGAGATGGAACCTTGCTCTAGCTCTTCGGCCAACTGGGGTTGGTCGGTGAGCCGGGTGGCGGTTTGGGTGAGTTTCTGCGCGGTTTCCGGAGCCAGATCCATCCGGGCGGATACCCATTCGGTGAGGTTGCGGGCCCCGTCCATCAGGGGGACTTGTCGTTGGTCTAGCTCGGCGAGGAGCCGCATCTGGGAGGCGCGGACCCGAGCGACGGTAGCCTCCCCCTCGAGTAGTACCTGTTCGATCCGGTCGGTGGTGACCGAGGCCAGTTCCGTATCTTCCATGGTGCAAACATAACGTATAGGTATGACAAAAAATGATGAACAACACTAACCGTCGCCCGGTGTGTCTTGACCCGGCATACACCTACCCCATTTGGTGTTCGTGCCCGCTCCGGCTCGGCGCTTGCGAGCCAACCCACCTCCCCGCCGAGGGGAGACGACGCGGAACCGCGGTCCGCTGTGCCGCCTTCTTTCCAAGGGCATCGACCCCACCAGGCTTCCATCCCCTTGGGACGGCCCACTGTCGATGCGGGAAGACGCCGTTCACGCATCATGTCGTCCTGGTTTCCTGAAGCACGACCCGGCGGTGTCGGGACCTCGTCGAACTCCTGGCGTTCCCCTCGTCGTGTCATCTTCATGGCAGCCGGTGGCAATCGAATGCGGAACCGCTCAGGCGATGATTGAAGACCCGACCGACTTACGCTTCGGCGCCCATCTGCTCTAGCTGGTCGAAGATCGACAGAAGTTGCTCTTCCGGCAGCAGCCCGGCGGAGCGTCCGAGGACGGTTCCGTCGGGTCCGGTGAAGACCCAGAACGGGAAGGCATTGACGCCCAGTTGTCTGGTCAGGTCGCCCGACTCGTCCATCAGTACCGGGAACGTGAACTGGCTCTCCTCGAGGTACGGGATCAGAGGGTTCGAGGCGCTGTCGTCCATGGCGGTCGTGATTGATACCAGTTCGAGGTTCGGGTACTCGCCGGCACGGTTCTCGTGCCAGTCGGCGACGACGGGCAATTCTTGCTGGCAGTAGGGACACCAGTGCGCCCACACCAGCCAAGCTCGCGCCTTGCCGTCTGCCGGATCGAAGCTCTTGATTTGACCATCGTAGAAATGAACTCCGGTGAGCTCGCCCAGCCTGAGGCCCAACGCCGGATCTTGGCCGCTTTGGGGATATCGGGGGAGGTCGGTGGCCAAACTCGACGTCGAGGCATCTCCCACGATCTGCGATGCGCCGGACGCTTCGAGGGAAGTGAGCCGGTCGCCGGCGGAGACAACATCACTGGCCAACGCCGAGATCTGTCGCTCGAGATCTGTCACCTGATCCTGCAGGGCTCCGACCTCCTCACGGGCAGACAGGAACGCGGCCAGCAACCCGAGGGCGAGTGCCAGAGATAGGACGGCTCCGGCCAGCGCCAGGGAAGCGGTCCGAGTGCCGCTACGTTGGCGGTGAGTCGCCTCCGGAAATGGATTCTCGAGTTCCGGCATGCCCGACACGGTACCGGACACGAGCAGTTACCTCGAGGTGATATCGGAAGAAGCAGTCCGCCAGATCGGTTACATTAGGAGAGCCGAAAGGAAACACCAGGGGGTGACTTGGTTTCGACTTTGAGGGTTGAAGCGACGGAAGCGAGCCGAGGTCTCCGGAGTCCTCGTTAAAGAGCCGGAATACACGATAAGTGCCGAAGACAACTTCGCACTGGCTGCGTAAGTAACGCAACCCGTCTGACCGAGAGGGCCGCCTACACCAATCGGATCAGGCGTCGCCAACGTAGGCTGCGCCCGCCGGGGCTCCGGGACCGGCGGGGCAAGCACAATCCCGGATAGGTCGGAGGGAAACTGGCCGGCAGAGTCCCATCGTCCGAAAGCTCGCTGTCGGCTGCGCTCGGAGATGCCGGCGCTGAAGCCTCAGAGGACCGGGGTTCGACTCCCCGCACCTCCACCTAACGGGGCCCTCGCCACGGCGAGGGCCCACCCTTAACTGCGATCGACGCAGTTGCCCGGACAACGTGCGACCATTGCGGCATGGACGTGGCCCTGATCATCGTGGCGGTGATCGCCGGATTGGCGGTGCTGATCTACGGGGCCCACCGGTTCTTGCTCTTCGCCGAGAGACGCGGTTGGGTCTACTACAAACACAAACGGGCCCCGGCCGGGTCCGGGGCGACGGCGTTCATGGAATTGATGAAGATCTATCGCCCGGAAATCGAGCATGTGATCGAGGAGGAGCGGAGCGGGGATCTAAGGGTTACCGACGACGAAACCGGCGAGAAGCGCCATCCCGGCCCTATTGAGGTCGAAGGCGAGGACGGGTAGCGGATTCAGAACGCCTCTTCACGGATTCTCTACCCGATTACCAGCGGTGATGGACCAGCGGTCGGGCGTAACGGTCGTAGACGTCTTCGATGCGGCGCATCGTCTCGTCGGGCAGAGGGGAGAGGTCCGAGGCGGCGGCATTGTCACCCACCTGGGCCGGGCTTCTACCACCGGGAATCACGGTAGATACAGCATTGAACATGAGTACCCATCGGAGCGCCAGCTGCGCCATAGTGGCTTCCTCTGGAACTAGTTCCCTGATCTCCTCGACGGCCCGCAGGCCCGTCTCGAAGTCGATGCCCGCAAACGTCTCTCCAACGTCGAAGGCCCGTCCGTCGCGATTGAAATGACGGTGGTCGTCCTCGGCAAAGGTGGTGTCCGCTTTCATCTTTCCCGTGAGAAGTCCGCTCGCCAGGGGTACGCGGGCAATCACTCCGACGCCTCGGGCTGCTGCTTCCGGAAGGAAGAGATCGGCCGGCCGCTGCCGCAACATGTTGAAGATGATCTGGACCGAAATGACACCGGGGTACTCGATCGCTTTGAGTCCTTCTTCGACCTTCTCGACGCTGACTCCGTAATGTCGCACCTTCCCGCGGCCGACGAGTTCGTCGAGACCTTCGAAGAACTCCGGGCGGTAGTACACCTCGGTGGGGGGGCAGTGCAACTGGAGAAGGTCGATGGTGTCTGCTCCCAGATTGGTCAGGCTCCGGTCGACGAAGGCTTCGATGGCGTCGAGCGTGTAGCCATTCGCAACGTGGGGATCGAGCCGACGGCCCACCTTCGTAGCCACGGTGAACTCCACGTCCGGGCGTTCCCGGCGAAGCCGGCCGATCAGCCGCTCGCTGCGCCCGTCCCCGTAGACGTCGGCCGTATCGAAGAGCGTGATGCCCAGGTCGAGCGCCTTGTGCAGCGCCGCCATGGCCTCGCCTACCGATACTTCACCCCAGGTTCCTCCGATGGCCCATGCCCCGAAACCGATCTCGGATGCCTTGATTCCTTTGGTGCCCAGGCTGCGGTAGCGCATACAAGCTCTGTCGGCCAGGCTAGTGGAGGCCCTTCGGGCTAACCGAATACCACTGCCTACCATGATCGACCGTGACCGTCTCCACCGACCTTCCCGACCGCGCCCGACTGGCACTGGAACACGTGGTGGATCGAAAGCCGGGTGGGAGACACCGTGGCGGGCAGGCGGAGATGGTCGAAGCGATCGCGGTTGCGATCGATGAGGGCGGCCACCTGCTGTGTGAGGCAGGGCCGGGAACGGGGAAGTCGTTCGGCTATTTGATTCCCGCACTGTGTTCCGGCAAGCGGGTGGTGGTCTCCACCGCTACCAAGAGTCTGCAGGATCAGTTGTCCACGCGCGATCTCCCCTTTCTGGCAGGCGTGCTTGCCGAGCTGGGGATCAGGTTCACGTGGGCCACGGTCAAGGGTCGCAAGAACTACCTTTGCAGGTCTCGCCTGGTCGAAAGACTCGAAGCCGAAGGGGACACTTCGCAGCAGGGACTCTTTGACCCGGAAGTGCTGCCGGAGACGATTCGGCTGTTGGCGGAGTGGGCAGATCTCAACAGCACGGGCGACCGCGATGATCTCCCGGCATACGTCCCCGACGAGGTGTGGTCTGAGGTGTCGGTGGCAGGGATCGAATGTCCGGGGCGCGACGGATGTCCTCAGGGCGACGGGTGTTTTGCGATGGCGGCCCTGGACAATGCCCAGGAAGCCGATGTGATCGTCGTCAACCATCATCTGTACGGAGCGGACTTGATGATGGGCGGAAGTGTGTTGCCCGAACACGACCTGGTTGTGTTCGATGAGGCGCACCGACTCGAAGACACGATGGCCTCAACCTTTGGCATTGACATGACCGAAGGACGGTTCTGGCAGTTCCAGAGGTCGGCAGCCTCCTATTTGGGCGGTGCCTCCGCGAAGCCTCTTCTGAATCAACTCACCCAGCGGGTTCGGGAGGTCGACGGTGCGTTGAAGGGTGCTCCCTTCGGCCGGGTGGTCGAACCGTCTGCTACACCTCTCGGCGCCGCCCTCTCGGCCGTGTCGGCTGCGGCCGGGAACGTATTGCGGGCTATTCGAGACACAAAACCTTCTACAGCGGGATCGTTGGGTGCTCGGGCTCGCATCCTTCGTTTGGGCGGACACCTCGCGAGCGACATCACCATGTCGCTGAGCCCGCCGGATGGCCATGTTGCATGGGTGGAGGGTGAGGGTGGGCGTACTTCCTTCCGGGTGGCTCCCATAGAGGTGGGCCCCCTGCTAGCCGAGCACCTGCTGTCGATGAAGCCGGTCGTGCTCACCAGCGCCACGCTGTCGGTAGGAGGATCGGTGCGGCCGGTGGCGGTCCGGTTGGGCTTTGCCGAAGACCTCGAACCGCCGCTCGGCTACCAGTCCCTGCGAGTGGGGAGTCCTTTCGACTACGACGAACAGGCCCGCATCTACGTGGCAGCACGGCTTCCGGAACCGCGGTCACCCGACTACCAGGTAGCGGCTCTCGACGAGACGCAACGGCTGGTCGAAGCCTCAGGCGGCCGCGCCTTGGTGCTCACCACGAGCTACCGGATGCTGGAAGCGCTGGCGGGCCGCCTGAAGGAAACGACTCCCTTCACCGTGTTGGTGCAGGGCGGACTGCCCAAGCGGCGGTTGGTCGAGCAGTTCGAGAACGACGAGACCTCCGTCCTCGTGGCGACGATGGGATTCTGGGAAGGTCTCGACGTGCCCGGACGATCTCTCGAGTTGGTGGTGATCGACAAACTCCCGTTTCCCCGCCCCGACGACCCGCTGTGGGCCGCTCGCCGCCAAGCGGCAGAGCAGGCCGGTTTCTCAGCATTTCACGCGGTCGATCTGCCTCGTGCCTCCATCCTGCTCGCCCAGGGCGCCGGCCGGCTCATCCGAACGACGGAAGACCGGGGGCTGGTGGCCTTGCTGGATTCTCGTCTGATGAAGCGTCGCTACGGCCGTCACATTCTGCGGTCGCTACCTCCGATGCCGCGCACCACCTCTCCCGGAGCCGCCCTCGCCTTCCTCCGATCTGCGGACGGTCCGTCATGAGCGGATCGCAGGTTCGGCCGCCGGTTGTGATGATCCCGGCTCAGATCTTTGAGGCGATGGTGGCGCACAGCCGTTTCGTGTTTCCCGAGGAGGCGTGCGGACTGCTGGCCGCCGATGACAACGGCCGGTTGCGCATGGTGTACTGCCTGACCAACGCCGAGCGTTCCCCGTCGTCCTACACCATCGAGCCGACTGAGCACTTCGGCGCCTTGCAGCATGCCGAATCCCAAGGATGGACCTTGACCGGAGCGTTTCACTCCCATCCCCAGTCGCCGGCGTTTCCCTCGTCGACCGATCAACGCATGGCGGCCGAACCGGCCTGGCTCTACCTCATCGTCGGGTTGGGCGCCCGGCCCGAACTGCGAGGTTTCTTCCTCCGAGATGGAACGATCATCGAGGTGACGTTGCAGGTCATCGATTGAGGTGTTCGGTGCAACCGGTGAGTGTCGCGATCGTGCCGTACACTCGGGGTCATGCGTCTCACCGTCCTCGGCTCCAACGGCACCTACCCGACTCCCGGACATCCAACCTCCGGATATCTCCTTCAGCACGAGGAAACGTCGATTTGGCTGGACACCGGGTCGGGGACATTTGCCGCTCTGCAGAGCCTCATCGACTTCATCGATCTCGACGCGCTCATCATCTCGCACGTGCACGCCGACCACTGCATAGACCTGCTGGGCTTCTACCACGCCGTCAAATACGGCGGACGGCCGCGGTCGGGTATCCCCACCTATGTCCCGCCGGGTCTGGCGGAGCGTTTGAAGGGGTTCCTGGGCGATCCGCATCACCCCCTCGGTGAGACCCTCGACTTCCGAGTGAAGGCCGACGGGGGCCGGGCCTCGATCGGTGGAGTTGAAGTCGGTTTTGCACTCACGGATCATCCCGTGCCGACCCTTGCAGTCCGGGCCAGGGCCGACAACGGACGGGTGCTGGCCTACTCGGCGGACACCGGTCCGCAAGGGGAATGGTCGCGCATCGCAGCCGAAGCTGATCTCTTCTTGTGCGAGGCGACCTATCAAGGACGGGCAGACGACAAGCCGTGGTCGCATCACTTGACCGCAGGGGAGGCCGGGCAGATCGCCCGCGCGGTGGGATCCAGAACACTGATGTTGACGCACATCTGGCCGGTTCTGGACCCGGACCTGTCGGTGCAGGAAGCGGAACACACATTCGGGCGACCGGTCGAATTGGCGGTCCCCGGGATGGTTGTGAAGGTCTAGTCCGAGGAGAGTGGCGTGATATCACGAGAACGGCCCGCAGACGAGCTGAGACACGTGCGGATTACTCAGGGGTATACCGACATGACTCCCGGTTCGGTTCTCATCGAAATGGGACGCACCCGGGTTCTGTGCACGGCTTCGATCGAGGAAGAAGTGCCACGCTGGATGCGAGGTGGTGACACCGGATGGGTCACCGCCGAGTACGGGATGCTGCCCGGCTCGAGCGCCGAGCGAATCCGGCGCGACAACTACACCGGTGGGCGTTCCAAAGAGATCTCACGATTGATAGGGCGGGCGCTCCGGTCGGTAGTCGATCTGCCGGCGATGCCGGAGATGATGATGCGGGTGGACTGCGATGTGATCCAGGCTGACGGTGGTACGCGGACGGCCGCGGTCACCGGAGCCTGGATCGCAATGCACGATGCATTCGCCGATGCCGTGACCTCCGGCCGGCTCCAGTCCAATCCGGTTCATGACTTCCTCGCGGCAGTCTCCGTCGGCACCGTCGAGGGGGACGTTCTGCTCGATCTCGAGTATGTGGACGACGTTGCCGCCGACGTCGACATGAATGTGATCATGACCGGGCGCGGTCTCCTCGTCGAAGTTCAGGGGACGGCGGAAGGTGCGCCGTTCACGCGGGAAGAGCTCAATGCGATGCTCGACGTGGCGGCGAAGGGCATTGAGGAACTGTTCGATCTCCAGCGACAGGCCGTGTCCTCGTGAGGATTGAGCGGCTGGTCGTCGCAACGAAGAACGAGGACAAGCTGCGCGAGATCGAAGCAGTGTTGCTGGGACTCGGCCTGGTCAATGAACTCGTCGCCGGTCTCGACTGGTCCGACGTCGAGGAAACCGAGCCGACCCTCGAGGGAAACGCCCTCCTCAAGGCTCGGGCAGTGGCCGGCGCTACCGGCTTTCCCTCGTTGGCCGACGATACCGGCCTGGAGGTCGACGCGCTCGACGGAGCTCCGGGGGTACGCAGTGCCCGCTACGCCGGAGACAACGCCTCCTACGCCGACAACGTCCGATTCCTTCTGCAGGAGTTGGCGGGAGTGGCGCACCGGTCGGCCCGTTTCCGGACGGTGATGGCGTTGGTGATCCCAAATGAGGAGGAGATCGTGGCCGAGGGGGTTGTGGAAGGGCGCATCATCGACACACCGCGCGGAGATTCCGGTTTCGGCTACGACCCGGTGTTCGAGGTGGACGGGCGAACCCTGGCCGAACTGAGCGACGGGGAGAAGAACGCCATCAGCCATCGCGCCCGGGCTCTGCGGGCCCTCGCCGAGAAGCTGCGGGGAAGGTAGTTGAGCCGGGTGCATGCCGCTTGGCTTCGCAGGGGACAGCGGGCGGCTATCGAGACCTTGGGCACTGAGGTGGCCTGTTCCGGTCGGTAACCCACGGTCGGTCCATCCGCCGACTGATAGCCGATCTTGGCACGCGGCACGCGGCTGGTCTCGTGCGGGCGGTTCGGCTGAACCTCTCGGGGTGGATCGGACTGCCATCTTCAAGGCAGCGACCAACTCGTTCGCACGTCATGGTTGCGCATCCCTTCTTCCGTCTGAGCCTTCCGATGCCCTGGCCCACGTCCTCCTTGTCGCAAGCCAGTCCGATGAGCCCTCGTATCGGTCAGACCGGCCTTCTTTCAGCCGGTAAAGGGGCGTACGATGAAAGGAGATGTTGACCTGGAAACTAGAGCGCAACGGCTGGGTATCGAACGGCTACCGCATCGAACTGTTGGAGCCATGCCATTGGGTTCTACTGAAGAACGAGCCGGTGCAAGCGGAGCCGATCCCGCTTGCCGAGACCCACACCCTGACGCAGTGCAAGCGCAAGGCCGAGTTCTTGGACACAGCCCGTCGCCTCACCCGTGTCCGTCGACGCCTCTGGGCTGAACTCATCGTGGCGCTGCTGGCGTTTGCCCTCGTGCCGAGCATGGCAGCACCCTGGAGCCTCATCTTCTTTCTGGTGCTGCTGGTCGTTGCGACGCGCGCAATCGGGCGTCTTGCAGGCATGTATATGGCACGCTCGCATCTCGCGGTCCGCGATCTGTCCGACCGCCGCGGCCCGATCGCCGATGATCGACTGACCCTCTGGGTGACTCGGCACTTGACCCGCTATCGCCACAGCCTGTGATGGCTGCTTGCCCCGTCGCGCAGCGTGGATCGGGTTCTTGTCCGCCATTCACCGTGACCGCCGGAAACCGCGCTCCCCTTCGTGGTCGCTACTCGGTCTCTTGCGATCGGGCGCTGCTCAGCAATCGGTGACGGTTTCGACCCTTTGAACCTTCGGTTGAACATTCGTCATCACGCATTGCGGGCGACCAGGACTCACGTGGGCAATGCGTGACCTGGCTCTTTCTAGTGCGGGCGGTGGGACTCGAACCCACACAGAGCTTTCGCTCCACCAGATCCTAAGTCTGGCGCCTATGCCAATTCGGCTACGCCCGCCCCGAAGGTAGAAGTCCCGAGCGCTGCGCCGGGACCGGTCGTGGGTCGCGTGGGATTCGAACCCACAACCTGCGGATTAAGAGTCCGATGCTCTGCCAGGTTGAGCTAGCGACCCGAAGCGAGTTTAACGGGTGCCGGTCTCAGGGTCGATCGCCCGGTCGAGCGCGTCGATCCACGTCATTGTTCGTTGCCAAGCGTGGGTGCCCTTTCTCACTCGACTACCCCATGCTCATGACGGTCTTTCCCGGCTTCCGGGGGGCTTGGTGAAGGTTTGCAGGACGGAACCCCTACTTGTGTCATCGCCCGGATCGAGCCCACCTCTTCGCATCGTTTGCGCGGCGTGTTCGGGGTACACCGCCCCGCGAACCTGCGCGCTCGATGATTCCTACAATCTCCGTGTCCGAAAGGCGGATGTCCCGGCACCAAGACGAGAGCGTCGCCTTCGGCACGGGAATGACTCTTCTGACCTCACCATATGACCAGCCCCGGCGGCGGAGAGAACGGCCCAGCTCGGCGGGCTCCCATCGGTTGTCCCATTGAGAGGCCCGATCGGCGAGCCGGCACCGGCTTCATGACGCAAGGGATGACACGAGTGTGACATCCCTCGGCGGACACTCTTCGACGTACTCGTCCGGCCCGTCTCGCTGCCAAGTGGTTCGTACTTCGTACACCGTACCTAGTACTTTGTACGGCGAATGCCTAAGGCATCGCTACGGGCTGTGGCGCAGTTTGGCAGCGCACCTGCTTTGGGAGCAGGGGGTCGCCGGTTCAAATCCGGCCAGCCCGACAACCGCACTAATCTGTACGGCCGGTAACTGCGGGTGTAGCTCAATGGTAGAGCTCCAGCCTTCCAAGCTGGCTATGAGGGTTCGATTCCCTTCACCCGCTCAGCGGACGTAAGGTACGCGGCGGGTCGGGTTGGTTGATGACGAGTCCGCCCCCGTAGCTCAGAGGACAGAGCAGGAGCCTTCTAAGCTCTTGGTCGGGGGTTCGAATCCTCCCGGGGGCACCCGCCGGTCCGCTGCATGGTGACCGTAGCTCAGTTTGGTTAGAGCGCCGGGTTGTGGTCCCGGAGGTCGCGGGTTCGAAGCCCGTCGGTCACCCTGCCAACGGCGCGATCGCGCCCGTCTTTGAGCGAGGTATGCAGTTGAATACGAATGTCACCGACGCCGGCCCCTTCGAGAAGCTCCTGACCCTTCAGGTGGCCGAGGCCGATCTCGAACCCGCCAAATCCGAGGCGGCCCGACGCTTGTCGAGGGACCTCAAGATAAAGGGATTTCGACCGGGCAAGGCGCCGCGGCGGATTGTCGAAGCTACGGTCGGCCCCGAACGGCTCCGCAGCGAGGCGATCGACGATCTGCTCCCTACGCTTGTTGCCGACGCTCTGCGGGAAATCGATCTACAACCGGCGGTCCCACCCCAGGTAGAGAGCATGAAGGACATCGACGAGGGGTTCGAAGTCGAGATCAAGGTGGCCGTCTGGCCGGAGCTCGACGAGCTTCCGTCCTACGATGGGTTGGAGATCGAGGTTTCTCAGCCGCACCCGACGGAAGAAGAATTGGAGAGCCAGCTGACCCGGCTGCGGGACCAATTCGCCGACCTGGAGACCGTGGATCGGCCCGCCGTCGACGGCGACTTCGTCTCTATCAATCTGACGGCTTCCCGCCACGGCAATCCCATCGAAGAAGCTGCGGCCAGCGACTTCCTCTACGAGATCGGCTCGGGCTCGTTTGTGGAGGGCCTCGATGCAGAACTTCCCGGGTCGGCATCCGGAACCATCGTCAAGTTCAACGCTCCGCTTCCGGAAGGCTTCGGTGACCTGGCCGGTGAAGAGGTCACCATGCAGGTACTGGTCAAGGAAGTGAGACAGAAACGTCTCCCGGACCTGACGGACGAATGGGCGGCGGAGGTGACGGAGTTTGCATCGGTCGATGAGTTGCGGATCGAACTCAGCAAGCAGATCGAGGAAGTCAAACGCGGCATGGTCTACAACGACTTGCGGAACGGGGTGCTGGAAGCCCTTCTCGCCGAGGTCGATATCGAAATCCCCGATGCGATCATCAACGCCGAAATGGAGAACACGCTGCATCGGTTTGCCCACCAACTAGAAGGCCAGGGGATCAGTATCAACGACTATCTGCAAGTGACCGGCCAGGACCAGCAGGTGTTCGTCGACGACTTGCGCAACCAGGCCGACCGCAGGGTGCGAACCGACCTCCTGTTGGAGGCCGTGGCGACGGAAGCCGGGTTGGAGGTGTCCTCGGACGAGCTGGACGAGGTCGTCGAAGCTCTGGCCGATCAGGCCGACGAAGACGTTGAGAAGTACCGCGCTGAGTTCACGGAAAGTGTCCGGGAGAAGGCCGTGATGGGTGATATCCTGAAACGCAAGGCGCTCGACGTGCTCCTGGAGTCCGTCGTGCCCGTCGATGAGTCCGGCAACATAATCGACCTCAGCACCCCCGAAGCCGACGAAGAGGAGACTGCGGAACCATGAGCTTGAATTTCGAAAACTACCTGGTGCCTACGGTGGTCGAGTCGACCAGCCGGGGTGAAAGGGCGTTCGATATCTACAGCCGGTTGCTCAAGGATCGCATCATCTTCCTCGGGACACCTATCGATGACACAGTGGCCAACCTGATCATGGCGCAGCTACTGCACCTCGAGAGCGAAGACCCGGACAAAGACATCATGTTGTACATCAACTCGCCCGGCGGGTCGATCACGTCTCTTTTCGCGATCTACGACACGATGCAGTACATCAAGCCCCACGTGGCCACGGTGTGCATGGGGATGGCGGCTTCTGCGTCTGCTGTGATCCTGTCGGGAGGCGAAAAGGGGAAGCGGTTCGCGCTGCCGCACGCCCGGGTCATGCTGCACCAGCCGAGTGGCGGTGCCCAAGGTCAAGCCAGCGACATCGAGATTCAAGCCAGGCTGATCATGCAGATGCGTGAGCAACTCAACAAGATCCTCGCCGAGCACACCGGTCAAGACTACGAGAAGGTGGCGGAGGACACCGAGCGGGACTTCTGGATGCTGGCCGAAGAGGCTCGCGAATACGGCATCGTGGATGCCATCCTGACTCAGCGCGAACTCGCCGCCGTTGCGGGTGGCAAGGAGGGCTGACCGTGGCCAAGTTTGGTGAGGGCGGAGACCTGCTCAAATGCAGCTTCTGTGGCAAGTCGCAGAAACAGGTCAAGAAGCTCATCGCCGGACCGGGTGTCTACATCTGTGACGAGTGCATTGATCTCTGCAACGAGATCATCGAAGAGGAGTTCTCTGAGACAGAAGAGATCACGTTCACCGAACTGCCCAAACCGCGGGAGATCTACTCGTTCCTCGACGACTATGTGGTCGGGCAAGAGCGGGCCAAGAAAGTCCTCTCGGTGGCCGTGTACAACCACTACAAGCGGGTGCGGGCCGGGCTCCAATCCAAGGATGAGGTAGAGCTTCAGAAATCCAACATCCTCCTCGTGGGACCAACCGGCTGTGGCAAGACACTTCTTGCCCAAACGCTGGCCCGGATGCTCAACGTTCCGTTCGCTATTGCCGATGCCACCGCCCTCACCGAGGCGGGGTACGTCGGCGAGGATGTAGAGAACATCCTGCTCAAACTCATTCAGGCTGCGGACTATGACGTCAAGAAGGCCGAATCTGGGATCGTCTACATCGACGAAATCGACAAGGTCGCCAGGAAAGCTGAGAACCCCTCCATCACCCGCGACGTCTCCGGTGAGGGAGTCCAGCAAGCCCTGCTGAAGATTCTGGAAGGTACGGTTGCTTCGGTGCCCCCGCAGGGAGGTCGGAAGCATCCCCACCAGGAGTTCATCCAGATCGATACCACCGACGTCTTGTTCATCGTCGGGGGAGCCTTTGCCGGTCTGGAGGAGTTGATCGGCCGGCGGGTGGGCAACCGGGCTATCGGGTTTGGGGCCGAGATCCGGGGACGTTCCGAAGGTCGGTCCGGGGAGCTTCTGGCCAAAGCGCTTCCCGAGGATCTGATCAAGTTCGGATTGATCCCGGAGTTCGTGGGCCGGTTGCCTCTCGTAGCTACCGTCGACGATCTGGATCGGGACTCACTCATCCGCATTCTGCGAGAGCCGAAGAACGCTCTCGTTCGCCAGTACACGAAGTTCTTCGAACTGGACGGTGTGGACCTGGCCTTCACCGACGATGCGCTCGAGGCCATCGCCGATCAGGCTTTGGCTCGCGGTACGGGAGCCCGCGGGCTCCGCGCCATCCTGGAAGAGGTGCTGCTCAATACGATGTACGACCTTCCTTCCCGATCGGATATCGGGAGAGTCGTGATCGACGAGGGAGTCGTCGCCGAGCGGATGAACCCGACCTTGGTTCCCTTTCAAGAATTGGACCAGGAGAGCGCGTAACGTCCACCCGGGTAGCCCGCCGGTGGCGAATTCGGTCCGCGCAATAGAGTCTCTTGGCCTATTGTCGAAACCATTGACTTGGGCATAGGTTGGCCTGAAGAGGCTGTTTTGGCGCGAGTGGTGATGCCCTCGCGACACGAGAAGGTGGACAATAGGCGTCAAGCCGTGCGGGGTCTTTGGGAGGCAGTGACCTTCGATCCGTTGTTCGGTCACCGGGATCGAAGCGAGCCAATGGTGAGACCGGCCTTGCTTCTCTCGGGGTGTGGCGCCGTCAGTGGCCGGGAGGCTCAACATGGCCCGTGGTAGGCATGCCAGGACGATCAACGTACGGGACCGTATCCTTGGGTCCGGGCGTCGGGTAGCCGGTCTCCTTACGGCTGTCTTCGTGCTCGCTTTGGTCTTTTCAGTAATGCCTGGTAGCCCGTCGTGGGCGGCCGGGGGAGATTTCAGTCTCGACTTCACGGCGGCGGCGCCGTTTACCTACGATCACGGCACCGGCGGGGGTGCGTACAACGATCGCACCATCGGCAAGAACAGCGACGTGGTCGAGTCACTGGAGGCCGGTGACTTCGCATGCAATGAGATCGTCACTTTTCTAACGGCGATCACAGTGGATACGAGCCCCGACGACACCGATCCCCAGACCATAGAGCTGCAGTACGTCTTCACTGCCGATACCACCGGTCAGCCGGGTGCGGCGCTCTACCCCGTGGAGAATGCCTCGATCAACTACGGGTCGGTGCAGAACGGCGCCGGGGCCGGCGGGGCCGACGCCGGCGTCATCGATGACCTGGGCAGTACCGCAACGCTCGTGAGCCAGAACCTCGATAGCCCCTTGTTCAGCCACAACGCTGATCTCTATGCCCGGGTGCGGGTGACGGACCTCGAGCCGGGGGAGCAAGTCGTCCTCCGGATCGATGTGCGTATCGCCTGCGAACCCGCCACCAGCCCGACGGGCAATCTGCAAGCGAAGCTCGACTCTGCGCGAGTCACGGAGATAGGCGAAGAAACGGTCGACGATGCAGTTTCTGGAGGGGCTCAGACCATCCCGTTCAAGAAGGTGGGCGATCTCATCCTCGACCTGGATATCGAGAAGGCGACCAATGGGCAGGATGCGGATACTCCGACCGGGCCTCAGATTGTGGTGGGCGGTCAGGTGGATTGGACCTATGTGGTGACCAATACCGGCAATGTGACGTTGACCGGGGTGGCGGTGACCGATGATCAGTTGGCGGATGCGGCGATTGATTGTGGTGGGGGTTCCAATGTGATTGCGTCGTTGGCGTCGGGTGCGTCGGTGACTTGTACGGCGTCGGGGACGGCGG
>DHIO01000056.1 GCA_002403855.1 Acidimicrobiia bacterium UBA4744 | reverse complement strand
ACCCCACACGCCGATCACTCAAATGCCGCCAACCGCGACGGCTGTGGAAGCTGTTCAGCGTTGATGTGGGTGTATATCTTCAGCGTCGTTCGTGGATCACGGTGCCCGAGGTACGCCTGCACCTCCGCCGGGTTCCACCGGTCCGCTATGAACAGGCGAGCGCTGGCCGAGTGGCGTAAGGGCACCCATGTTCTGCACCTTGCAGGGGCGACCGTTGATACCAAGCTATGTGAGAACCATGTTGGCGAGGTTGGCCGAAAGGGTCGGTTTGGAGAAGCGGGTCCACCCGCATGGTTTGCGGCATACCCATTCGTATGAGTTGATGATGGAGGGTGTGCCGGTTCCGATAATCCAACAGCAACACGGGTGCCGTGATCAGTGCCGACCTCCGATGATGATCTGACGGGGTGTGGGTGATGCTTCGGCCTCCACCACGACCAGAGAAACGTGGACTGGATTTCTTGCTGGTTCGGTTGCTCCTCGTCGTGGCAGGCGTCACCTGGGTGGTTGTCGCCATTGTGTTTTTCAGCGGATTGGTGAACAGGGTCGCCACCGCCGAAGAGTGGATGATTGGCACGGGGATCATGATCGGTAGTGCGGGTTTCTTCTTCTTGCTTGTTCCGGTGGCGATAGCGGGTTTCATGCTTACGCTGGGGGCGGTGGTTGCCTCTATGTACGGTGCNNGGTGCTGGCGGGGGAGCCGCCATGGTCCTCCTAGGTTTGATCCGATTCTCGGCTGGTAGACGTGCCGACTTGCCTCGGAGTCGAGTCGACGTGGCAGAGTCCTCCAAACCGAAGAAGCCTGGCTGGTATCCGGATCGCTACGGGGTTGAGGGGATGCAGTCTTACTGGGATGGGTCTGGTTGGACCGGTGAGAGCCGACACAAGCCATCCGGCCCGTTTTGGAGATGGTTCTCTTGATCGTGTTGGCGTTGGCTGCTGGCGTCTTTGTCGACTCGGTCGGTTAGGCAAGAGCAGGGGCCATCTTGCACGTCTCCTTCTCTGGCTCGTTGCATAGCCGGGATGCTCTTGGTCAGGGGTGAACCTGGTGGTGGTGTGCTGGTGCGGCGACCGGGCTAACCGGGGTGGGGGTCGGTGCCTCGATCAGGGGATTGGCAGGGGGGCTCGTTTGGAGGCGAGCCGGAAGTGGATGGCGGCGAGGATGGCGTAACCAATGGTTTCGGCCGGGCCGCCGGTCAGTGCGCCCACGATTGAGAAGACCCCACCGGCTTGCAAAGCCGGACGAACCGCTGCTCCTCGTGAAAGGATGGCAACTGCAAGGCTGGCTTGAAAGATGACCACCAACAGAGTGACCGTGAAGCTGTTCGGTACTAACGCTCTTTCCACGAGGAGTTGGGCCGGTCGCAGCCACGCCTGGTCCGCCATGTCACGGTAGAATTCTTCGCTGTTGCGGAGGGTGTCGAACGCCTGAAAACCGGCTCCGGTGGCGTACAACGCCCCGATTATCAGCTCGGCCACGTTGCGCCGTTTGACTGGGTCGCTCATGGGGGAGGACGGTACCCGGTGAACAGAGCCCGAGCCACTGTCATGTGGTGAAGGTGATCAGCGGCGGGAGTGCTCGGTGTAGGCGGAAACCGTCGGGTAGTCCCTTCTGCCGCTGGCGGGACTGATCTCTAGATCGTGTCGGTATGATCGATGAGCCGATAGGAGGGGTCTGGAAATGGGTCGGGTTACCGAGACGGAGAATCGACATACTGGAGAGTGGTTGCGGCTCGAACGTATCTCGCCCGAGGAGGGTGAGGACATCATTTCGATCGAAGGTTCTATCCCGGCTGGAGGCGAGGGACCGCCTCTCCATCATCACCCGAGGTCCCGAGAGGATTTCACGGTGGTCTCCGGTCTGATGGGTGTTCAACTTGGCAAGGAGAAGTCGTTCGTTGAGGCCGGCAGATCGGCGACTGTGGACCCCGGGACGCCGCACACCTGGTGGAACGCTGGGGAGGACAAACTGGTCATCAAGGGCCAGCTTGATCCGGCTGTTGATTTTGATCTGTTCATGGAGGCGATGACCAGAGCTATGAACGCCACCCGGACTGGGCGTCCTCCGATGATCGACGCCGCATACATCTTGGACCGCTATCCCGAGGCATCACGGCCGGACTTCATTCCCAAGCCAGTCCAGGTGGTCCTCTTGCCGCTGGCCTTGACAGTGGCGAGGCTGCTCGGTCGGAGTCGGCGGTACGACGCCGAATGAGGACCTCGGCGGGGAGTTGCGTCACCTCGCTAACGAAATCGACTAGAGGCTACGAGCGAGCCCCGTCTTAGGCGGTTCACCGAAGAATCGCCACCACCAATGCGGCTGGGCGGCGGGCCGGCGGGCGTAGCGGAGGGGGCAGGCAGATAGGGTGGGTCGCCGGACGACGCCGACCCCTATACCCACCACATCGCCGGAGATAGTTCTGATACGTTGCTGTGTGGAGGTGTTGGATGAAGTTCAAACTGTTCACTAGCGGTGGGAGTTGGGCGGTGAGTAGCTGGGGCAAACCCGCTGCCATCTTCGACAGCCTGGAGACTGAGATCAACTCCTGGCTGGAGGCACACCCGAACGTCGCTGTCGAACACACCCATCGGATCAGTCAGCCGACCTTCGGATGGGGTCACCTCGCCGTTGCGGTCTGGTACAAAGAAGCGGATACATAACCGGCTATCTCGCACCTCTCTGCCGCCCAGCCGCCGAAACGGGTGAAGCACCCGGCCACCGTCCCCACCCCGGCGTGGTGGTGCCCGGTCCCGGTCAGCTCGATGATGTCCTGACCGAATACCCATCCCCAGCGGCGCAGAAGCCCCACTTCCCGACGGTCGAGCTGGTCGGCGGGGCGATGGAGCCAGAACTGGCCTTGGCGACCAGGCCTCGAGTTCAGATCGCTAATCGTTAGCCGACAGCCGCTCCAACACGGTCTCCTGTTCGGGAGTACACACCGCGGACATGAGGGCGGAGATCGCGTTGAACAGAAGATCCTTGTCGTTGTCGGGGGCCGTCGCGCACACCGAGTTGACGGAGTCCAGCATCACCGTTCGGAACTCGTCCACAGTGATCCCAGGTCGGAGCGCATCACACCACGACTGTGCGATTGGCAACGCTCTTTCGACCGGGAAATCTGCGAAACCACTGTTCGCCTGGAAGGACGGCCGAATGACCTCCCAGTTCTCCTGCGGGTGCCGTGTTTCACCAGTGTTGCTCCTGCCCGCCCTCAGCTCGTAGCTTTTCGTTTCGACTTCGGGGCACACTTGGTCAAAGCTGACCAAGAACAACGTCATCACGTATGCGCCCAATTCGGGCTGGGTTGGTGTCTTGTCCAAGAGACCGGCCCTTGCTGACAGAATGGAGTCCAGCGTTGCCAGTTCCTGGTC
>DHIO01000001.1:5744-6034 GCA_002403855.1 Acidimicrobiia bacterium UBA4744 | reverse complement strand
GCCGAACCGATCACCGCCAGATTGTCGATGAGGAAGTCAAGATCGGGCAACACCAGCGAGGGCAGTCCTCGCGGCACATCGCCGACGAGTGCGATCCCCCGCTCCCCGAGGTCGAACAGGACCGAGGCGAGCAACCCGCCGACCAGGAGCACCAGAGCACCCGGCACTCGGGGGACCCCGAACCTGACCCCCATGATCACCGCCAGTGAGATGATCCCCAGCAGAAGAGTCGACCCGTCGGTGTCCGGCAGGCTTTCCAACCAGCTGAAGAGCTTCTGCCACGAGTTCGA
>DHIO01000001.1:0-5722 GCA_002403855.1 Acidimicrobiia bacterium UBA4744 | reverse complement strand
GTCCCGAAGAGGGCGTACAGGATGGTTCCGGCGGCCGCCGCGTAGAGGCCGTGCTGGATCGGGACCTTGGCGATTCCCGCATACCCCAGCGATTTCGGGACGACCAGCGCCGCCACCGCCAACCCGGCTACCAAATCCGGTCGCAGCCACTCCCGCTGATATTGAGGCGCCCACTGCAGCACCGGCAGGAGGCGGGCCATCCCCCTGGACTTGGCGGCTGTTCGCTGATCGTCAGAGGTCGACGACACGACTTTGTCTCCTCTCGTGGCAGAGTGATTGAAGCACCCTGGGCGGGTGATTGTGCCACAACCCCACTCCGGTTGCGTCCCCCCGGCACTTCCCTCGTCGAGCGGGAGGATGCGGGGCCGACCGGGTCGTACCCGCCCGCCGCTCTCGGCCGAGCCATTTGCGAGCGAGCTCGCGACCTCGTACCCGATCGAGGGGCCACGCCGGCTTGCCCTGCGGGTTGATGGCGCACCGGTTGTGACGGCGCCCGCCGTCCCGTCTATGGTGACTCGGTCGTCGCGGCCGTTCGACAAGGAGAATCACCATGGGTGCAGCGATTGGTGACATTCTCGGCTTTGCGGTCGGGGTAGCGGTCAGCCCGGTGCCGATCATCGCGGTGATCTTGATGCTGTTCACCGCCAAGGCGAGGTCGAACAGCGTCAGTTTCGTATCGGGGTGGCTGATCGGTCTCCTGGGGGCCGGCGGCATCGTGCTGGCGATCGGCCTCGAGGCATCCGAGGGAGGCGCGTCCGATGCGAGCGGAGTCATCAAGATCGTCATCGGTGCGCTGTTCCTCTTCCTTGGATGGCGGCAGTGGTCGAACCGACCCCGAGGCGACGAAGAACCGCAGATGCCGGCCTGGATGGCGACCATCGACGAATTCACCGCCCCCAAATCGTTCGGGCTGGCGTTGGTGCTGGCCGCCGTCAACCCGAAGAACCTCGGTCTGACGATTGCCGCCGCCGCGGCGATCAGCGCCCGCGGACTGGAGACGGGCGAGGAGATCATCGTGCTGGTCGTCTTCGTGGTGCTGGCTTCGGTCACGGTGGCGGTACCGGTGGTCTGGTACCTGATACGCGGCTCCGGCGCCGAGGAACAGCTCAACGTGATGAAGGACTGGCTGGTCGCCAACAACAACACGGTTATGGCAGTGCTGTTCGTCGTCCTGGGCGCCAAGGTGCTCGGCGACGGCATCTCGATTATCGCCTAGCCCGGGAGGCATGAGGGTCATATGAGTCCGAACGAGACACCCGGCCTTCTGGTGCGTGCGTCCGACCGCGCATGGCGGATTCTGGTCGTGCTGGCCTTGGCCGCGGTCGCCGTCGCCGCCGGGGTCGCGCTTGCCCCGGTCCTGGTTCCCGCCCTCCTGGCGGCCGTCGTCGTCCCGGTGGGCCGGCCTTTGTTCAAGAGACTCGGCCGGAGACTCCCCCGCTCGCTGTCGGCGGCACTGGTGCTTCTCCTCGCCTTCGTGATCTTGATCGCGGCCGGCTGGCTGATGACCGCATCGATCGCCAGCAACTGGGAGGCGTTGTCGGCCGGAATCACCGACGCCGCGACTGCGATGGCGGAATGGCTGGACGACCGGGTGAGCGGACTGACCGACCAGCAGGTAACCGCCGTCACCGACAATCTCAAGGACCTCACCGGCACGATCACCGGTGTTCTGGTCGGTGGAGTCAGTAGGAGTGTCGCCGCACTCGGCAGCCTCCTGGTGGGGTTCTTCCTCTTCCTCGTCACGTTCTACTTCGGCGTGCGGGACTGGGAAAGATTCCGGGCCTGGGTCGTCGGCATGACGGCATCCGCGACGCATCCCAAGGTCGAACTCTTCTTCGACCGCTTTTCACTGGTGCTGCGGCGGTACTGGAAGGGGCAGGCGCTGATCGGCATCTTCGACGCGGTGGCGATCGGGCTCGGGCTGTGGGCAATCGGCGTTCCGCTGGCCCTCCCGATCGCCGTATTGACCTTCGTCCTCTCGTTCATCCCCTACGTCGGCGCCATTGTGTCGAGTGCGCTGGCGGTGTTCGTAGCGCTGGGAACCGGCGGCAGCAGCGCCGCGGGATGGGCCCTGCTGCTGTCGTTGTTCGTGTTCAACACCGGAGAGAACCTCATGCGGCCGGTGCTGGTCGGCGAAACGGTCAAGATGCCCACCTTCGTCGCCTTCCTGGCGGGGACGATCGGGGTAGTGCTGGCCGGAGCCCTCGGCGCCATCCTGGCGATTCCCTTCGTCGCCCTGCTGGGCGAGTTCCGCCGCATCTTCCTCACCGACGGGACTGCCGAATCCGCCCAGGAAGACGAAGCGGAGGTAGGCTCGGACAACCCCTGACAGTTCAGTGATCGTCTAGGCCAAGACCCAGAGCAAGCCCCGGGCAGAGGGGAGGATCGCGGCCCGACCATCCGGGAGAGCGCAGCACCCGACCGCTCCTCCCTCTGTCAGGAGGGCGGCATCTCGAACCGGCACTCCGGCCCGGACGCCGTTGAGAGTCGTTCATCCAAGGTCGCCAGGGCCGTATCGAGTGATTCTGCCAGTGCCACGTACCAGGCGTCGTAGGCCGTGATCGTCTTTCGCAACTGCCAGACTCGATCGGCAAAGGGCTCGAAGGGGTAGAGATCTACCGGCAGATCTAGGAGATCGGCGAAGGCGAGAGCGGCAATGTCGGGAGAGAGGTCCCCCGCCAGATCCGCTCGACGAAGCACGCTGGCTGCTTCCACCGGCATCAAGTGCGGTGCCGCCAATCGACCGGCCCGGAGTTTTTGCTCGGCCCACCCTCCGATCGGGCCGGAGTCGACCAGCGCCGCCACTACGACTGAGGCGTCGACGATGACCGTCACCGCCGGTCGGCGTCCCGATGAGAGAGGATCTTCTCGGCCGGCAGAACCGAGTTCGTGGCTCGTTTTCGTGCCGCCGCGCGCGAGAGCAAGGTGTCGATGTCGGGTCGACGGGCGAGTTCAATCATTTCCCCCCGAAGGTATTCCTGCAACGACCGTCCGCTGCGAGCCGCTCGAGCGGCCAGCTCATCACGAGTCTCGTCGGGGACGTCTCTGATCGTGATCGATGTAGCCATTGCATGCATTATGCCTGCAATGCTGCTTATTGGCAAGTGCACCAGTTCGACCCGACAACGTGCCGCGCTCCAGCAAAGAGCCAACCGGCCTCAAGTCGCTCGGCTCCTAGCGGGTTCTTCCGGTCGCCAGCTTGACCACTTCCACGACGATGCTGATGGCGATACCCACCATGGCGAGAATCAGCACCACCCGGGTCAGGGTGGCCCAATCGAACTCGTAGGCCGAGTAATCGAAAGGGAACACCTGGTACATGCGCACCGTCGCCGCCATGCTGATGCCGGCCAGACCGATCTGGGACAGGGACTTGAACCAGCCCGAGTCGTAGATCACGTAGGCGAGGTTCACCACGATCGCGGCTCCCAACGAGAAGCTGACAATGGGGACGACCCGGTCGAAATCGTCGGTGAGGAACGGCAACACATCCCAGGCCAGCAGGTTGTTGACGACGTACAGCAGGGCGCCGTTGACGGCGGCGGCGACGACGTACCCGAACCGCCTCGCGGCGGGTGACTGCCTGGTTTTTGATGGCTTTGGTTCGGTCTGCATAGCCGTACTCCCCTGAGCGTACCCCAACGGCGCCAGGTTTCGGCCCCGACTCAACCGGGCAGTTTGCCCTGGTCGAAAGAGTGGGGCGGCCCCTCCCGGTCGGCGCTGCGGGAACGAGCGACCAACGCCCGCACTCTCGAGAAGGGCCTTCCTGAGCCGGGAGCTCAGGCGGATGCCAGTGCCACCTGGGTCGCTTCGACGGCATGACCGAGGATGGCCGTCCCGGCCTCCGGGTTCCTCCTCGGGAATCCCCGGGCAGCCTCGACCGCGGCAACGGACGGCTGCACCACGATCGTCTCAATCCCTGCCCGGCGGAGCGTCGCCACCTCGGCAGAAAGACGCTGCCGGGCGTTGCGAGCGAACAACCGCCTCGACGGTTTGCTCATCGGCGCCGAGACGACCACCAGATCGACGTCCGTATCGACGAGGAGATCGGCGTGCGTGGATGAGGCCACCCCCCCATCGATGTACGTCACTCCGTCGATCACTCGCGGCCGGAACATGCCCGGTACTGCAGACGACGCTTCTACCGCCACATGAACGGGGACGTCGACACGGTCTCTTCCAAAGACGACCACCTCGCCGTCCGCAGCCCGCACCGCCGGCACCCACAGGCCGTCGGGCCACCGATCGAACCGATCCATGCCGGGAAACGTGGCCAGCCAGTCGGTGGGGAACCATCCCGGCGGGAGCAAACCCGCCACCGCCAACGTCGCTCCCCGCCCACCGGGCAACACGTGACGGGTGAGGCCGAACGACAGCGGACGCAAGGTCTTGCGGGCCGTTCTGAGTTCGGTCAGCATCGCCTGCTGTTCTTCCCTTTCCGGGGGTCTGGTCGCCGTCCGAAAGACCTCGTCGATTGAGAGGCCGGCGCGGAGCGTCGCGGCCACACTGGCGCCGGCCGACGTGCCCACGATCATTTCGGCTCCGGCCGGATCGAGGCCGCGCTCGTCCTGCAGGGTTCGCAGAACCCCCGTGTGAAAGACCCAGGCGGTCGCACCACCGGCCCCAAGGACAAGGCCGACCTTCATCCGGCCCGACCTGCCCAGCATTGCCGCATTGGTTGATCACGGCGATCGAAATCGCAATGAAAGCTGCCGTTTCGTGAGGCCTTCATCTCTGCCGTTCCCGCTGGACTGTCGGCGCCGGCCGGATCAGGTTTCGAGACCGGCCAGCTTCACAACACCGGGAGGGCTCAAGTTCATTCCCTTACGCCCCCAGCCTCATGCATGCAGAACGGTTGCGTCTGAGACGAGGGGACTTCCGCCTATCCCGGCTCCGAAGACCACTACCGCCTTCGCGACGCCGACCGCAGGGTCCGTGCCCTCGTCCTAGAGTGTCGCCCACTAGCCCGGTTCGCGATTGGTAGGTCCCAAGGCAACCCTCGAACACCGCATCCACCCGTGTCCCGACGACGACCTCAAGCCCGGACCTCGGCACGCCGATGATGAGCAGATGAGCAACTCGCTGCTCGAAGTCAAGGGCGTAGGCCCCGCAACCGCCGAGCTCCTCACAGCCTCCGGCTTCGCCGAAGTGGAGTCGCTCGCCGACGCGGAGCCTGCCGACCTGACAGCTGTTCGAGGCATCGGACCGGCACGTGCCGCATCGCTGCAGGCCGAGGCGCAACGACTCCTGGCGGAAGAACCCGCTCCTGCGGTTTCGAGCGGCGGTGACGGTCCCAAACGGAAGAAACAGGCGAAACGACTCCGCAAAGAAGCAAAGCAGCTGCGCGAGAAGGCCGAGTTGCTCACCAAGAAGGCGAAGTCGACCAAGTCGAAGAAGAAGAGGAAGCAGCGACGCCGCGAGGCAGCCAAGCTCGAAGCAGCCGCCAAGAAGGCGCGGCAGAAAGCCAAGAAGCTCCTCGGCAAGTGACCGCGCTTCGCTCAGCCCCGGGCATCTCCGCCCTCCACTGAACCAGCAGGAAGACCTCCAGAGGCCGATGACCTGGGAGGGTTTGAAGCCTTTCCCCCCGGAAGTGAGTCGATCATTGCGGTCGGCCGGCGATGGTCGTTCGGCATTACCGGTCGGGTTCTCAGCGGCGATGGGACGGGGCGGCGGTGGTGGTGCCGGGTCGCGTCGAGGACAGCGTGATGTAGATTCAGAGCTC
>DHIO01000051.1:77366-94703 GCA_002403855.1 Acidimicrobiia bacterium UBA4744 | reverse complement strand
TGGGCCCGTACTCGAATTCGGATTGCGCCGGGCACCTGATCGCGGGGCAAACGCGGGAGCCCGGGCGGCGCTGATCGGCGGCGCCGACTTCACATCGAATGTCGCGGTATCCAGAGCACTAGGAGTACCACCCAAAGGTACACACGCCCACAGCCTCGTCCAGGTTTTTATGGCACGGGGTGGCGGTGAATTGTCGGCGTTTCGTGCTTATGCGGCCCTGTATCCGGATGACTGCCTGTTGCTGGTGGACACGGTCGATACTCTGGAGAGTGGGATTCCCAATGCCATCACCGTCTTTGAAGAACTGCGCCGCGACGGGCATGAACCGCTGGGGATCAGGCTTGATTCCGGCGATCTCGCCTATCTGAGCATCCAGGCCGCCAAGCGACTGAACGAGGCCGGGTTTCCCGAGGCGGGGATCGTCCTTTCCTCCAATCTCGATGAGCTGGCCATCTGGCAGATCATCTCCCAAATCGAAGAGGAAGCTCCGCGGTACGGAGTTGATTCAGTCGAGTTGATCGGCCGCTTGACCTACGGAGTGGGCACGCGACTGATCACCTCTCAAGGCGACTCGGCCCTCGACGGCGTTTACAAGCTGGTGGCTCTCTACCAGTCCGGCAGCTGGATGCCGGTTCTGAAGGTCTCGGAGGCGCCGGCCAAGATTCCTAATCCCGGCAAGAAGGAAACGTGGCGTTTCTACGATGAACGAAGGACTGCCACCGCCGACGTCCTGGGGCTCGAGGGCGAGGACCCGCTGGCGGCCGATCGTGTGCTCCTCCACCACCCAACCGAGCATGCATCGCGCAGGACCCTCGACCGCACCAGAATCTCCGAGATCGAAACCCTTGCGGTCGAAGTGCTACGCGAGGGTGAGCTGGTCTACAGATTGCCCGAACTGGACGAGATTCGGGAGAAACGCCGGACGGATCTCGATCGTCTCGATCCGGGGGTTCGACGCCTGATCAACCCGCACATCTACCACGTGTCGCTGACCGAGTCGCTCTGGGATCTCAAGGTCAGTTCCGTGGAGGAGCTGCGTCGCTCGCCCTCTGATTGAGTAGGGCCTTCCAGGACTAACCTGAGGGTTGGCGGTGGCCTTTTCGCCCGCCGAAGTCGAACATCGGGGTCGTTCATGGAAACAATCGTGGGATATCACCGTCCCGAGAGCGTCGAAGAAGCCCTTGCACTCCTCAATCGCGGAAACCTCCGTTCGGTGGTTCTGGCCGGCGGCACATGGATCAACACCGTCGAGTTTCCACAACCGGTTGAGATCATCGATCTGCAGGGGATAGGACTGGGTGAAATCCGGACGGACGAAACCTTCGTCGAGATCGGAGCGATGGTGCGGCTTGCCCAAGTGGCTCGAGATACGGCGATTCCCCAGATTCTGCAGGAGTTGGCGCGCCGTGAGGGGCCCAACACCGTTCGCAACATGGCCACCGTCGGAGGGGCTATTGCGGCCGCGCACCCGGAGAGTGAATTCGTGGCAGGCTGCCTCGTCTATCAGGGGCGGGTCATCCTGTCCCGTCCCGGAGGTGTGACGGAAACGGTGGGGCTTGTTGATTTGCTCGACGATCACTCGATGCTGGATGGCTCCATCATCACCACTCTGCGGATCGAGACGGACGGGTTGGGCGTCGCCGAACGCACGGGTCGGACACCGTCCGACAGCTCGATCGTCACCGCCGTGGCCCGGCGCGCCCCGGACGGCAGGATCGATCTGGCCCTGACCGGGGTGGCTTCCACTCCGATTCTGGTGCCCGTGTCCGACACCCGTGGGCTCGATCCCCCGGGTGATTTTCGGGGCAGCCGCGAGTACCGCCGCCACCTCGCCGGGACGCTCAGCGCCCGGGTGATAGAGCAGCTGGGGGTAAGGCCATGAAGATCAACCTGACTATCAACGGCGACCCTCGTGAGCTTGAGTGCCGGCCGGACGAATCCTTGCGCCAGATACTGCGACGGGAGGGGTACTTCAGTGTCCGCTTCGGCGCGGAGACCGGAGAGACCGGTGCCGACGCCATCCTTCTGGACGGGCGCCTGGTGGCGTCCGAGATCATGTTGGGGGTTCAGGCCGACGGACACGTCGTCGAGACCGTAGAGGGGCTTTCCCCCGGACGCGGGCTCCATCCAATCCAGGAGGCGTTTGTAACGGTGGGGGCCATTCAATCCGGGTACTCGACTCCGGCCATGGTCCTGGCCGCCAAAGCGCTCCTGGACGAAAACCCGGACCCCACCGAAGGAGAGGTCCGTGAGGCGCTGACGGGTGTTCTGGACCGGGAAACCGGGTACTTGCGCCCGGTGGAAGCGATTCTTCGGGCGGCTGCCGTTCTGCGGGGGGAGAAGGTCGATCCTCTGGAGTCGACGCTGGTTCGGCCTCTGGCGGACTTCGATGGAACTGCAGATCTCGACTCGGACGAACCGCCCCTCGATCTACCTCCTGCTGCCCTCCGAGTGGTGCCGAGCCCGGAGGTCCCCGACACCCACGTGGTGGGTAAACCTGAGGTAAAGGTTGATGCCTTGAAGCTGGTCAAGGGCAATCCGGCATTCGTCGACGATATGGAGATGCGAGGCATGCTCCACGCCAAGGTGTTGTGGAGCCCGCACGCCCACGCCCGGATCGTGCGGATCGATGATTCCAAGGCACGGGCGCTGCCCGGAGTCCGAGCCGTTCTCCACCACGAAAACGTCCCCAGGGTGCGCTACGCCTCGGGCGGTCAGAGCTATCCCAACCCGCTTCCCCACGACCAGGTGAGCTTCGACAACAAAGTCCGCTATGTCGGTGATCGAGTCGCGGTCGTCGCCGCCGAAACCATCGAGACGGCGGAAGCGGCGGTACGGCTCATCGAGGTTGAATACGAAGTACTCCCGGCCGTCTTCGACGAAAACGAGGCGATGGAAGACGGTGCACCGGTGATCCACGACGAGCCGGACATGGAGGGGGCGTACGACGCCGTCCGAAACATCGTGCATCACATCGAAGCCGACGTGGGTGATGTCGAGACCGGGTTCGCCGAAGCCGACCGCGTGTTCGAACAGACGTTGCGGGTGCATCAGGTCCAGCAGGTTCCCATCGAGCCGCACATCGCGATTGCCTGGCTGGACGGTGACGAGCGGTTGGTGGTTCGTACCTCGACCCAGGTCCCGTTTCACGTTCGCCGGATGCTGGCGCCTCTCGTCGGGATGCCCGTCCGGAAGATCAGGATCGTCAAGCCGCGTATCGGCGGTGGTTTCGGAGTGAAGCAGGAGATGCTGATCGAGGACATCGTGGGCCACCTCGCACTCGTGACGGGACGACCCGTCCGGCTCGAACTCACCCGGCACGAGGAGTTCGTCTCCAGTCGAACGCGGCATCCCCAAACCATCACCATGAAGACGGGAGTCAACAACGATGGAATGCTGGTTGCCCAGCAGATGACGACCATCGGCAACACCGGGGCCTACGGAACCCACGGTCTCACCGTGCAGATGGTGAGCGGACTGCGGGGGCTCAGCTCCTACAACTGCCCCAACAAGCGCTTCGACTGTCATGTCGTCTACACCAACATTCCGGTGCCAGGTGCCTATCGCGGTTACGGAGCTCCCCAGGCCCTCTTTGCGCTGGAGGCGCACATGGAGGACGTCGCCGCCGGCCTAGGCATGGATGTCCTCGAGTTCAAGCGGATGAACTGGACCAAGGTGGGCGACCCGCTCGACGTAGCCGCCGAACTGGGCGAAGGTGCTGCCGAGATGAAGTTCATCCCGGTCGTGACATCGAGCGGTATGGAGGAATGCGTCGCCCAAGGGCAGCGCGCAATCGGCTGGCATCGCCGTACAGATCCGGAATGGCGCTTCCCGTCCGATCGGCCTCACATTCGCCGGGGAATCGGTTTTGCCATGTGCATGCACGGCAGCGCCATCTCCGGACTCGACATGGGGGGGGCGAGCATCAAGATCAACGACGACGGTTCATTCAACCTGCTGTTCGGGGCAACCGACCTCGGCACGGGCGCCGACACGATCCTGGCGCAGATCGCCGCCGAGGTGCTTGGTACTCCGGTCGAGGACATCGTGGTCTACGCCGCCGACACCGATATGACACCTTTCGATGTGGGTGCTTACGCCTCGAGCACTACCTACGTTTCGGGTATGGCGGTCAAGAAGGCGGCCGAAGAGGTCGCACGCCAGATCTCCGAACGAGCCGCCCTGATGCTGGACATGGGTTCGCCGGGAGATATCTCACTGCGCGACCGGCGGGCGTGGGCGCCGGACGGCCGATCGGTGAGTCTCGCCGAGGTGGCGCTGCACTCCTTGCATCAGGATCAACAGCATCAGATCATGGCCACCGCCTCCTACGTCGCCCCGGACTCTCCGCCGCCCTACGCGGCCCAGTTCGCTGAGGTCGAAGTAGACATCGGCACCGGTCAGGTGACCGTTTTGTCGCTGGTGATGGCCGTCGACTGCGGCGTGCCCATCAACCCGGTGACCTCCGCCGGGCAGGTCGAAGGAGGGATGATTCAGGCCCTCGGGTACGGGCATTGCGAGGAGATGGTGTACGACGACGGCGGCCGGATGGTCAACGCCCGACTCGGGCCGTACAAGATCTATCGGTCCGACGAGGTTCCTCGAATCGAGGCTTACCTCGTCCAGACGATGGAGAAGAGCGGACCGTTCGGGGCCAAGGCCATCGCCGAAATCCCCAAAGACGGAGTGGCGCCCGCCGTTCGGAATGCCATCGCCAATGCGACCGGGGCCCGGATCAACAACCTCCCGTTCACTCCGGAGCGGGTGTGGGCGGCGCTCAACGCGACCGAGTGAGGCGGTGATGCCGGCTCGCGACGGACGGATCCTGTTTGATCTGGCTGCTGCTGTGGAAGCCGGCCGGCCGGTGGTACTCGCCACCGTGGTCGAAACCCGCCGGTCCGCTCCCCGCCACAGCGGCACCAAGATGCTGGTCTTCGCGGACGGAACGACGTCCGGCACCATCGGGGGTGGGGAGATGGAAGCGAGGGTGATCGCCGAGGCCGGCGAAGCCCTGCTCGAGAAACGTCCCCGACTTCTGGAATATGCTCTGGTGGATCCCGAACGGGGCGACCCAGGGATCTGTGGAGGCGAAGTCGATATCTATCTGGAGCCTTACATGCCTCGACACACTGTGTACGTTGTTGGATGCGGCCACGTCGGACGGGCCGTCGTGGATCTGGCCCACTGGCTCGGGTATCGGACCGTCGCCATCGACGACCGTCCGGAGATGGTCACTCCGGAAGCCCTCCCCAACGCAGACGAAAGGCTGGTTGGAACCCTGGCCGACCTGGACGAACCGGTGGTGGAAGATGCCTCCATCGTCCTCGTAACCCGGAACACGGAACTGGATGTAGCCGTCCTGCCGGACGCGCTGGCAACACCAGCCCGCTACATCGGAGCGATGGGAAGTAACACTCGGTGGCGATCGGTCTGCAAGCGCCTGATCGAAGCCGGAGTCGCAGCGGCCGACCTCGAGCGGGTCCACTCCCCGGTCGGCATCGAAATGAACGCAGAGACCCTCGAGGAGATCGCCGTATCGATCCTGGCGGAGATCATTCAGGTCAACCGCGCCATCACGGCCGCGGTCGCTTCCCCGTGAGCTTGTTCGCCGAGCATCTGGTAGTGGTGCGCGGTGGCGGCGACTTGGCGACCGGCGTCGTGGCCCGTCTGCACCGGGCGGGATTCCCAGTGGTCGTCCTCGAGCTCCCCGTTCCGTCAACCATCAGGCGAACGGTGGCAGTGGCCCGGGCGGTGAGCGAAGGGACCGCCGTGGTCGAAGATCTCACAGCTCGGTTGGTGCAGACTCCCGCTCAGGCGCTGGACCTCAGCACAACGGGCACAATACCGGTATTGGTGAGCGAGTCCCTGGCGACCTTCCCCAAACCGACCACCGTGCTGGTGGACGCCCGGGTCGCCAAGGTCTCATTGGATACCTCGCTCGATCAGGCGCCGCTGGTAGTGGCGCTGGGGCCGGGATTCGTTGCCGGATACCACTGCCACGCCGTGGTCGAGACGATGCGGGGCCACCACCTCGGAAGAGTCCTATGGGCAGGGTCGGCGGCTCCCAACACCGGTGTTCCAGGACTGGTCGGCGGCAAGGCTGCCGAACGCGTTGTCCGGGCCACGCGGTCCGGGGCGATCGTCTGGGAGGTAGACATCGGCGATCCGGTGGTGGCCGGGCGGATCATCGGCCGAATTGATGGTGAGCCGGTTCCGGCCCGGCTGGCCGGGGTGGTCCGTGGGTTGATCGATCCTTCCCGGCCGGCGACTCCGGGCTTGAAGATTGCCGACATCGACCCGCGGGCTGATCCGACAGTCTGTTTCGAGATATCCGACAAGGCGCTTGCAGTGGGAGGCGGCGTTCTGGAAGCAGTCCTGACCCGGCACGACCGGATTATGCCGGTGTGAGCAACTCGATTGCCGAAATGCTGGGATTGGGGGGAAGGGAACTCATCGCGTTTACCGGTGCGGGGGGGAAGTCCACTCTTCTGCTGGGTCTCGCCGGTCAGCTGGCTTCGGCCGGTCGGCGAGTCGTGGTTACCACCACTACCAAGATGGGACGCGACCAGGTTGCCGCCGCTCCGGCTGTGTGTACCGGCGATGATCTCGACACGGTACACCGCGCGGTGGTCACCCACGGCTTCGTTGCGCTTCTCACCGGCGGCGACGAGCACAAGGCAACCGGGCCTGCGCCGGAGGTGGTCGATGCGATATACCGGTCGGCGCCCGTCGACTATCTGCTCGTCGAGGCCGACGGCGCCCGAGGCCGCTCATTGAAGGCTCCGGGTTCACATGAACCGGTGATTCCGTCGCAAGCAACCACCGTTGTGGTTCTGCTGGGAGTCGACGCGGTGGGGGGTCGGCTGCGGGACGTTGCCCACCGGTTGGAGCGAGCAGCCGCTCTCACCGGGTTGGGAGTAGATGAACGGGTCGATGTTGAGCATTGCGTCACGGTGCTCACTCACCGGGATGGAGGGCTGAAGGGAGTGCCGGCCGCAGCTCGCGTGGTGGTGGCTCTCACCAAAGCGGGGACCCCGGTCGGATCCCAGGCGGCTCAACGCATCGCCGAGGGGCTCCGGGCATGCAAACGGATCACCCAGGTGGTGGTGACACCGGAGGAGGTTGCCGGAGGTCTGCCTGGCTAGGCTCGCCCCATGCAGGCTCAGGTGCTTGGTGAACCCGCTTCCATGAACCTCGATCCTCTCCATCTCACCGACGCGCCCAACCCGATCCCCGGCCCACGAGATCTGCTCCTCAGGGTGTCGGCATGCGGGGTTTGCCGGACGGACCTGCAGCTTTGCGAGGGGGACCTCCCGGCTCATGTCCTCCCAGTGATTCCCGGCCATCAGGCCGTCGGGAGGGTCGCGGAGCTCGGGGTGGAGGTCGAAGGTTGGGAGGTCGGTGATCGGGCCGGCGTCGGATGGCTGGCGGAGGCCTGTGGACGGTGTGAATCTTGCCGGCGGGGCCTCGAGAATCTCTGTGAGCAGGTCCGTTTCACAGGCTGGGATCGAAACGGTGGCTACGCCACGGCAATGTGTGTGCGGGCCGACTACGCGCTGCCGATTCCGACGGTTTCCTCCGATGTGGAGGTGGCCCCCCTTTTGTGCGGTGGCGTCATCGGGTACCGGGCGCTGAAGGTTTCCGGTATCGAGCCGGGTGCCCGGCTGGGTCTCTACGGGTTTGGCGCTTCGGCGCTGCTCTCGATCCAGGTGGCGCTCCACTGGGGATGTGAAGTCTTCGTGGTGACGCGTTCGGAACAGGAGCGAAGCCGTGCTCTGGAGATGGGTGCCGTCTGGGCCGGCGGATACGGCGAGAAGCCACCCGTCGGTCTCCATGCGGCCGTCACCTTCGCTCCCGTCGGTTCGGTAGTGGTCGCCGCTCTCTCCGCCTTGGAGCGGGGTGGTGTGGTGGCCGTCAACGCGGTCCACTTGGACGAGATTCCGGCGTTCCCGTATGAATATCTCTGGTGGGAGCGTCAGATCAGGAGCGTGGCCAATTTCACCCGATCAGATGCCCACGAGTTCCTGGACCTGGCAGCCAGGTTGCCGATCCGCACCGTTGTCGATCGATATTCACTCTCCGAGGCCAACCGGGCTCTCTCCCATGTGAAATCCGGCCAGGTCACCGGCGCGGCCGTCCTAGAGATGGTGTCGGGGTAGGCGGCGGACGTAGCCCGGTCTCGAAGGGGTGGGGAGGATCCCCGCGGGCCGGGAGGCGGGCCGGTGGCGGGCATTCGTCATCCTGCGATGAGACGCCTTGAAGCGCGGTGATGCTCTTCGAGAAGGGCGCCCAGTTCAATCGTCACAGGCCGACCATCGAAGACCACCGGTGATCCGTGCACGTACGTGTGGTGGGCCGGGACGGGAGCACATAGCAGGAGGGCTCCGACCGGGTCGTGGTGAGCGCCGGCGAACTCGATCCGGTCGAGGTCGAAGGTCGCAAAATCGGCTACCTTGCCGGGCTCGAGTGATCCGATGTCTTCCCGACCGAGAACTGCCGCACCTCCTCGCGTAGCCATCTCGAGTGCGGTGCGGGGGCTCATCTGCGGCTGTTCTTCCGTATGGATCAACCCCGGCGACGCGGCGACTCTGGCCAACAACATGGCCTGTCTGGCTTCGCCGAGCAGATGCCCTCCGTCGTTGCTGGCGGACCCATCAACACCGAGTCCGGTTGCTACTCCCGCGGCCAGATAGTCGGATACGGGAGCAATGCCCGAGCCGAGCCGCATATTCGAGGACGGGCAGTGGGCAACTCCGGAACCCGTCCGACTCATCCACTCGACGCCGCCCCGTCCCGGGTGGACGGCATGGGCATACCACACGTCGGGCCCGGCCCAATCGAGGTCCTCCGCGTACTGCAGGGGAGGACTGCCGAATTCGCGGATGCAGAACGCCTCTTCGTCCATCGTTTCCGCCAGGTGGGTGTGCAGACGCACTCCGTGTCGTCGGGCGAGGGCAGCGCTTTCGCGCATGACCTCCGGGGTCACCGAGAAGGGTGAGCAGGGGGCAAGTACGATCCGCGTCAATGCACCCGGAGAAGGGTCGTGGTGGCTGAGAATGAGACGCTCCGACTCGGCCAGGATGGCATCGGCCGTCTCCACCACGGAGTCGGGTGGCAGTCCTCCATCGCTCCTGCCGAGGCTCATCGACCCGTGGGCGGCATGGAACCGCATGCCCACGTCGCGAGCGGGTTCTATCTCATCCTCGAGACGGGATCCGTTGGGGAAGAGATAGAGATGGTCGGAGGAGGTCGTACATCCCGACAGGGCCAGTTCGATGAGGGCAGTCTTGGTGGACACCCGAATGTCGTCGGGAGTCATGCGAGCCCAAATCGGGTACAGCGTGGTCAGCCACTCGAACAGGGGGGCATTCTGGGCGATCGCCCTCGTCAGGGTCTGGTAGAAGTGGTGGTGGGTATTGACCAAACCGGGTACCACGACCTGGCCGCTGAGATCGAGCACCTGATCGGCAAAGTCGGGCAACGTTTCGGACGGTCCCACCTGCTCGATCCATCCATCGCGGGCGAACAGGCCGCCACCGGGCATCTCCTCGCGCCGGTCGTTCATCGTCACCAGCATCGTCGCGTTCCGGGCCAGGAGCGTGGTCACCGGTTGCCTCCGTTTCTTGCTTCAGTTGCGACGCTAGTTCATCAGCATGGCAAGGACGGGCGGTGCTTTAGGCCCACTTCAAAGGACCAATGCCCCTGCGCGGGACGTGGGTTCACGCCATAGTGTTGGGGGAACATCGCCGTGAGGATGAGGGGATGGAAGCGTTCGTTCGCGGATTACCGAAGGCCGAGCTTCATGTACACATCGAGGGAACGCTCGAACCGGAGATGATGTTCCAGATGGCGCAGCGCAACGGGGTGGCGTTGAGCTTCGAGTCCGTCGAGGAAGTACGAGCCGCCTATGAGTTCACCGATCTCCAGTCGTTTCTGGATATCTACTACGAAGGCGCCCGAGTTCTGACCACGGAGCAGGATTTCTTCGATCTCACCCACGCCTATCTACGGAAAGCGGCTGAGGACAACGTCCGGCGCGCGGAGATCTTCTTCGATCCCCAGACTCATACCGAACGGGGGATCCCGTTCGAAACCGCGGTCACCGGCATCCACCGGGCCCTCGAGGCGGGACGGGCGGAACTGGGCATCTCGAGCGGGTTGATCATGTGTTTCCTCCGCCACTTGAGCGTCGAATCCGCCCACCGGACCCTCGAACAAGCACTCCCATTTCGGCACCTCTTGCTGGCCGTTGGTCTTGATTCGTCCGAAGTCGGCAATCCTCCGGAGGCATTCGAAGCCGTGTTCGCCCGAGCGAGGCGAGAGGGACTACTCGTTGTGGCCCACGCCGGAGAAGAAGGGCCACCCGCCTACATCTGGAAAGCGCTCGACGTGTTGCATGCCCGAAGAATCGACCACGGGGTCCGAGCGGAAGAAGACCCCAACCTGCTCCTCCGGCTGGCCGAAGAACGCATACCACTCACGATGTGCCCTTTTTCGAACATCAAGCTCCGGGTGTTCCCGTCACTGGCCGACCACAACCTGAAGCGCTTGCTGGACCGCGGTTTGGTCGTGACGATCAACTCTGACGATCCGGCCTACTTCGGCGGCTATGTTGGTGACAACTATCTCGCCGTATCCGAAGCGCTTGGACTGAGTCGTGAGAACCTCGGAACTCTCGCCGGAAACTCCTTCGAAGCGTCCTTCTTGCGCGTCGAAGAGCGGCGGCGATTCCTGGCCGAACTCGATCGGTATCTCGCCGGTTGAGGGCCTCCGCCTCTGCGCGATCCCCTGATCCGGTAACCTGATCCGCCCATCTCGGAGATAGCCTTGTTCGACCCGATCGATGTTCGTTCACTGTTCCCTGCCCTGGAGCGCACGCTGGGCGGGGAGCTCGTTGCGTATCTGGACGGGCCGGGAGGCACGCAGACTCCCCGAGCGGTGAGCACCGCCATGACGGAGGTTCTGGATCAGGGCGTCAGCAACACCGGTGGCCGCTTCGCTGCGAGCCGCTACGCCGACGAGATTACGGCATCCGCTCGCAGTGCCGTCGCGGATCTGATCAACGCCGCGAATCCAAACGAGGTTGCCTTCGGCCAAAACATGACGAGCCTGACCTTCGCGATCAGTAGGGCACTTGCTCGGACCTGGAGGGCGGGGGACGAGATCATCGTCACCCGGCTCGATCACGATGCCAATATCGCTCCGTGGGCGGTGGCCGCTGAGGAGCGGGGGGTGACCGTACGGTGGCTCGACTTCCTCCCGGAGCAGGACTACGTCCCCGACTACTCGTCGCTCGAGCGTTTGCTGACACCCCGCACGCGCCTGGTGGCCGTAACGCATGCCTCCAATGCTCTGGGCACAGTCGTCGACGTGACCAGGGTGACCGATGCAGCGCACTCGGTGGGTGCGCACGTCTTCGTCGATGCGGTGCACTACGCTCCGCACGGGTTGCTGGACGTTCAGGCGCTCGATTGTGACTTCCTGGTCGCTTCTGCCTATAAGTTCTTCGGCCCGCACACGGGGATTCTCTACGGCCGCCATGAGCTGCTGGCCGAACTCGAGGCCTACAAGGTCCGCCCGGCGCCGCCGGATCCACCCGGAAAATGGGAAACGGGAACCCAGAGCTTTGAGAGCCTGGCCGGAGTCACGGCCGCGGTCGATTACCTCACCTCTCTCGGGGTGGGTGCTGCCGACACCCCTCGCCGCAAGGCGCTGGCGGCGGGCATGGAAGCCATAGGCGTGTACGAAAGAACGCTGGCCGAGGCTTTCCTGGCGGAGGTCTCCAACCTTCCGGGGGTCACCGTGTACGGCCCAACCCGGAAGGACACCAGCCGAACCCCGACCTTTGCAGTGGCCGTAGACGGGCTGCCACCGGTCGAGGTGCAGCGACGGCTCGGTGAGCGTGGCATATTCGTTTGGGCCGGGCACTACTACGCGGTCGAAGTCATGCAGCGGTTGGGAGTCCTGCAAAGCGGCGGATTGGTGAGGATCGGTTTCGTGCACTACAACACGAGGGAGGAACTCGCCCGTCTGGTCGGGGCACTGGAAGAACTGGGTACGGCAAGAAGCTAGGCGCGTTCTTTGCCGATCGGTACCCGTTCTCGTGTCACGATGGAGGGGAGCCGCTGCAAACGGCGAGCGGCCGCGTCGCGACCAGATTGGAACAGCCCCACCAGGCTGCGTCGCCGCCGTTCGTGTCGGCCCCTTTTCAACTCGTGCATGTCGCTGGTCTCCTAACCACCTTCAGTCAATGTCGGCCTATCGCTGCCCTGATCTGGAGGGTGGTTCGCGCTCGTGCCAAATGGACTAGTTCTTTCACTCAACTGCCGGTTGCGAACCATCGACGCGGACCGCAGCGCCCATTGGGGCAACTCCGGAGCGAGGGGACCAGTCCGGCGCGAGTTCGACAGCTCATCGAGGGATGTTCACCGGCGCGTGCGGGTGTTGAGGTGTCGGTCGAGAACGTTCCACACGTCCGGTGTCGCCAGTTTGTTGCGCAGCGAGGCGAGGGTCCGGACGAAGGTGGGGACGGCTCCGGCCGGTTCCATCGGATTGGGCCGCATGGATTCGAGCACCATCGGTGAAGGCCGCAGGACCAGAATGTCGGCGTCGGGCCAGGCCTCCTCGATCAACTGCAATTCGTCGAAGAGCGCGGAGCAACCGACCCGATCAAAGATCCCCTCGTAGAAACGAGCCCCGTCGCGGCCCTCCTCGGCCGCCATGGGAGCCAGCACGAGGACCAGGTCGAGCGGGGCTGCATTCCCGAGGACGAGATCGGCATGGGTTCCGGACGCGACGCCCCCGTCGACGTAGTAGCGGCCGTCGATCTCGTAGGGGCTGAAGATGATCGGCACGGCCGAAGAGGCGGCGACGGCTTCCTTCAGCGGCACGTCGGGAGCCTCCTCCGTCCCAAAGGCCACCCGGCTACCGTCGGCAATGTCGAAAGCAACGATCACGGTAGGTCGTTCCGGCCACTCGTGAGCGATCGGTCCCGTCTGTTCCTCCACCCAATCGGCGATTCCCCCCGCATGGTTAATCGCCGGGGTTCCCAACAACATCGTGACCCCGGGTTTGCGCAGACTGGGAATCAGCCCCCGCCGCACCCAGCGGACCACTCCGCCGGGTCGCTGGCGCTGGTAGAGCTGAGCGCGAATGCGTTCTGCCACCTGTTCGCGACCTTCGTGGGGGCGAACGATGGAGTCGACACTGAGGTCTCCGGCTCTCACAGTTGATGCAACAAATGACCCGGCCGAGGTTCCCACGATGACTTCCGCGTCGTTTGGATGCCAACCGGTGGCCATGTTGATAGCGAGGAGCGCGGCAAGGTGGTAGGAGGCACCCGTAATGCCCCCTCCGCCGAGTACGAGACCTACTCTGCTCACGGATCGTCAGGTTACCCGCTCGGATGTCTCTTTACGGTAGGTGGGCGGCTGGAGGTGGATTACCGGGCGCGTCCTAGGGTTACTTCATGCGTGTACGGGCGGTACGTCATCCCGGCGACCTGGACGATCTTCGACGGCTCTTCGAGCAATGTCGGGTCGCCGATGGGCATGGGCCCATCGGCGAACACCAGTATCTGGATCTGGAAGGCGGAACCCGGGAGGGGTCGATTGGACGGGTGTTCGAGGTGGGTGAGGATCTGGCCGGTTACGTCCACGTCGGCCCTCGTCGCGACACGTGGGGTTGGGTGGTCGAGACCGCCATTCATCCCGGCTACCGGCAGCCCGACCGGATCGCTCATGTCCTTCGGGAGGCTATCGAGGTGGTGGCCCGGGCCGGCGGTGGCGAGATACGCGCATGGGCATACACCGCGGCCATCGCTACCACCCTCCGAAGCCTGGGGTTTCGGCCGGAGCGGGAACTCCTGCAGATGCGTCTGCCGCTTCCACCGACGCAGCGGGCGGTCATTCCGGCCGGTCTGCGCCTTGCCCAGTTCCGGGTGGGTCGCGACGAGGAGCGTTGGATCGAGGTCAACAATCGCGCCTTCGCCGGCCACCCGGAGAACGGAGCGTGGACCATTGGCATCTTGGCGGAACGCTTCCGGCAGGACTGGTTCGACCCCGGCGGTCTGTTGATGGCCTGGTGGGGGATCGACCTGGCCGGATTCTGCTGGACCAAACTCCACCCCGGGGATCTAGGGGAGATCTACGTCATAGCAGTTGATCCCCGGTTCCAGGGTAGGTCGCTGGGAAGGTGGCTCACCCTCGAGGGGCTGTGGTACCTGCACCGGCGTCGGCACGCCACAACGGCCATGCTCTATGTGGATGCAGCGAATGTACGGGCGGTGAGGATGTACGAGCGGATGGGCTTCGCGCTGGATCACACCGACCGATCCTATGTGCGGATGGTGTGAAGTTCGATCAGGTCGAAAGGGCGGAGCCGAATGCCCTGGCGCAGGAAGGGCAGGCTCGATCAGTTTCGCTGGTGGGCGACTGACACCAGGGGCAGGGGAGATCACCAGCATCCAGGTAGTCCTCGTACCATCGGCTGGTGTCGATCTCGAAGGCGCCGCGAGCGCGGAAGCGACGCGAAGCGAAGAACACCAGAACGCTGATGACCGACGCGGTCGCAACGAATTCCAACACCAGAGTTCCTCCAGCTCGTCCGTCCGCGCAGCCTAGAGCGAATCGCGCGGGTAGTGAAGGATTTCGCGACCTCAGCGCGAAAGAACTCTTCGCAGCTCGTCGACTATGTAGCCGAGGTTGTCGAGGCGCCCATCGCGCGTCTGCGCCTCGCGCAACAGAATCATCCCCGCGTGATATGCAATCCACGCGTTCAGATCCTCTTCCGACAGGGCGGCTCCGTAGCCTTCCGCCAAGGCTGCGGCCGCCACCGGGCCGGCCTGCAAGCGGAGCAACCACGTCGCCAGACTGAAGTCCCATTCCGGTGGGGCCAGCGTCGCCCACTCCCAATCAACGAGCGTCACCGTTCCCGATTCGTCCACCAGGAAGCTCTCCGGGCGAGGGTTGGTGTGGGCAGCCCTGGGATCGCTGCACAGCGGCGGATCCACGATCAATGCCTTTCCGAGCAACTCCGGCGGAATCTGCAACCTTCGGCGGTACCGCCCGAGACGCTCGAATGTGGACCGGAAATCCGAGGCCAACCATTCCGCGTCCATCCCCTCGGCCAGATTCGAGAGTGGTTCGGGGTCCGCCCGGTGTACGGCGAGAAGGACCTGGCCGGCGCGACGGGCCGCTCCGGGACTCTCCGGTAGGTTGGCCAGAGACCAGGTGCCCGGATCGTCGAACCTGACCCAGTTGGTCTCATCATCCGCCCCGCGTTCGACCACCTCGGGGACACCTTCGACGCCGTGCAATGCTTCGAGAGCTCTCCGCTCGCGGCGCTCGTGGGTCGGCGACGCATAGACCTTGATCAAGGAGGCAGATTCGCCTTCAGGCCATATTCGAAACAATCGGTTGACGCCGCGGGTCACCTCCTGTACCCGTCCGCCGCCGGCCAAACGTTTTGCGATGTCGACAGGTTCCATGATGGGCCCCCGGGGTCGGCGAAATGTCTCTGTGGTTGACTATCGGCTTCGTTACGCTACCCGCAAAGACTACGGGAGAGCGTCAACGTGTCCATTGAAATCATATTGCCCGATGAATCCCAACTCTCGTTTCCGGAGGGCACCACGGGAATCCAGGTGGCGGAGAGTATCGGTGCGAGACTCGCCAGAGCAGCGGTAGCCCTGAAGCTGGACGGTGTCTGGCTGGATCTCGGGGCTCCGCTGCCGCGCGGGGGACACCTGCAAATCGTCACCGACCAAAGCGAAGAGGGAAGGGCGGTTCTGCGGCACTCTTCGGCCCACGTCCTGGCCCAGGCGGTGCTGGCTCTGTTCGAAGGCGCCTCGTTCGCAATAGGACCTCCCATCGAAGACGGATTCTATTACGACTTCGACATCGGACGACCTTTCACCCCGGACGACCTCGAGCGGATCGAAGAGAAGATGGCGGAGATAGTCGCCGCCGATCAACCGTTCGTCCGCAGCGAAATGTCGAAGGAGGAAGCGCTGGAGGTGTTCGCCGACCAGCCGTTCAAGGTGGAGATCATCGAAGCGGTCGACGAAAGCGAGATGGACGCAGGTCAGGTGGTGAGCGTCTACGGCAACAACGGATTCGTCGACCTATGCAGGGGTCCCCATGTGCCTTCGACGGGGAGATTGACCGCCGTCGCCCTATTGCGCAGTGCCGGCGCCTACTGGCGAGGGGACGAGAACCGCCCTCAGCTGCAAAGAATCTACGGAACCGCCTGGGAGAGCAAGAAGGCCCTGGCGGATTACCTGCATCGGCTGGAAGAAGCCGAACGGCGAGATCACCGGAAGTTGGGAGCGGAGCTAGACCTCTTCTCCTTTCCACCGGAGTTGGGCAGCGGGCTGGCCGTCTGGCACCCCAAGGGCGGTCTCATGCGCAAGATCATCGAGGACTACAGCCACCGCACCCACCTGAGCCACGATTACGAGATCGTCGCCACCCCGCACGTGGCCAAGGCCCACCTCTGGGAGACCTCCGGGCACCTGGATTTCTACGCCGAGGGCATGTACCCGGAGATGGAGCTCGACCACGGTGACGGCTACTACGTCAAGCCCATGAATTGCCCTTTTCACGTGCTGGTGTTCAAGAGTCGCAGTCGCTCTTACCGGGAGCTCCCCTTGCGGCTCTTCGAACTGGGGACCGTCTACCGGTACGAGCGGTCCGGCGTAGTGCACGGCTTGCTCCGGGCCCGCGGGTTCACCCAGGACGACAGCCACATCTTCTGCACCCGCTCCCAGCTCGGCGACGAACTGCAGAATCTCCTCGACTTCACCCTCATGGTCATCCGGGACTTCGGATTCACCGAATTCGAGGCCGAGTTGTCGACCCGTCCCGACAAGTACGTGGGTGAAGTCGATCTGTGGGATCAGGCAACCGAGGCTCTGGCCCAAGCGCTGGCCCAGTCGGGCCTCGACTACGAGGTGGCGGAGGGGGAGGGTGCGTTCTACGGACCCAAGATCGATGTGCACATCAGGGATGCGATCGGGCGCAGATGGCAGCTCTCCACCATCCAGGTGGACTTCTCACTCCCGGAGCGCTTCGACGTCGAGTACGCCACTCCCGAGAACACCCGCGAACGACCGGTCATGGTGCACCGGGCGTTGCTGGGGTCTATCGAGCGGTTCTTCGGGATCCTGGTCGAACACTATGCCGGGGCCTTTCCCATGTGGCTGGCACCGGTTCAGGCAACGATCGTCCCGGTGGCCGATCGCCACCTCGCCTACGCGGCGGATGTTGCCGACAGGTTGGGTGAGGCCGGTCTCCGAGTCGAGGTGGACGAGACGAACGAGACCGTCGGCGAAAAGAT
>DHIO01000051.1:0-77361 GCA_002403855.1 Acidimicrobiia bacterium UBA4744 | reverse complement strand
GGCTGGCTGGCTTTGCCTCCTCTGTCAATCCGAAACCGCTAGGGAGAATCCGTGAAAGCTCTCGTCCATTTCTTGTCCGGCGCCGCCCAACGGGCCCCCGTCTTCATCATCGCGATCGTGCTCATCGCCACGGCGCTTTTCGGCGCTCTCAACTCGCAGATGGTGAGGGAGACGGGGCAGGAGGGTTTTGCTCCCGACACTGCCGAGATACAGGCTTCCGAGCGCATCGGCGATCTCTTCGCCAGCGGTGCTTCCGAAGAGGTCATCCAGGTTGTGGTCGAGGGCGGGGATGTGATCACCGCTTCGGGTCTGTTTGCCGTTCAGGAGATCAACCGGGTGGTAGCCGAAAGCAGAGCATCCGAGTACTTGTCTGAACAGCCCGAACGGCCGGCCATCGTCAGTTACATGGACGGCGTCCTCGGGGCTGCAGCTCAGCAGGGGATACCCACCGAAGGGCTTGGAGACGACGAGGTCAAAGGGATCTATCAGCAAGCCGCTCAATTTGCGCCGCCCGAACAGGCCGACTTCCTCGCCCAGCTGGTCTCGCAGAATGCCGATCTCACGGTGCCGTCGGCCCCCGCCGGCCTGGCGATCATCTTCCTCGATGTTTCCGAGTTCAGCGACGGCGACGACGCCTTCAACGAGTTGGTCGACTTGGAAGCCGAACTGGGCCGGGCACTGAGAGATATCGAACCCGGGGGCGGTGTCAGCGTCCAGCCGTTCAGCTTCGCTCTGCTCTTCGGCCAGGACACCGATTTCTTGGCCGAAGTCGGGAGACTGTTCTCGTTTGCCATTCTCATCATCTTGTTGATCCTCGGATTCGTGTACTTCATACGCCCGAAGGGCCGTATGACGTTGGGTCGAGCCGTCCGGCGCAGTGGGGCCGATATCGTGCTCACCATGGCCGTCATCCTCATGGCCATCACCTGGGAACAGGGCATCGGAGTCCTGTTGGGTCCGGGCTACCTGGAGGTCATCGGGCCGTTCAACGAAATCGGGCAGATCATCCCCATTCTGCTCGTCGGGCTGGGCGTCGACTACGCCATCCACCTCACTGCCCGGTACCGGGAGGAACTGGGCAAGGGCCGCAGCGCCGACGGGGCCACCGGGCGGGCCATCAGCACTGTGGGGGTGGCATTGATCCTGGCCACGGTCACTACCGCGGTTGGGTTTCTCACGAATGTGTTCAACCCGGTTCCGGCCCTGGTCGACTTCGGCATCCTGTCGGCCGTGGGGATCGGAGCTGCGTTCCTGTTGATGTTGACCTTCGTCCCGGCCGTCCGCCTTTTGCTCGATCGTCGGGCCGAGCGAGCCGAGCGGCTTCCGGTTGAGGCTTTTTCGGCAGATGCCAAGGAGAGGCTCTTGCCCAAACTCATGGCCCGAACTGCGGTCTTGGCCGAACACGCCCCGATTCCCACACTGATCGTTGCGATCGTCCTCGGCGGGGTTGGCTACTTCGGTCTGACCCAACTCGACACGAAGTTCAGCTTCACGGACTTCCTGCCTGAGGATTCACCAGCCGTCGCTACTTTCAATACGCTCTCCGATGAGTTCGGAGGAGGCTTCGGTGAATCGGCTTCGGTACTGATCGAAGGCGACGTGGCGACGCCGGCCTCGCACAACGCCATGCTGAGCGCGTGGGGCAACCTGGCCGACACGGAGAATGTGAGCAAGTTTGGCGACTTCGCCGCGGCTCAGTCGCCGGTATCGGTCATCGGAACGTTGTTGCAGCCGACTCCGGAATCAGCGGGCCAGCCGGCATCGGCGGAATTTGCGGCTGTGGCCTTCGCCAATGGGCTGCAGCCGGATCTCTCGGTTGCGGCCGATGCCGACGTCGATGCTATCTACGGGGCCGCTCTGGCGGCAGCACCCGACCAGATGGGACAGGTTCTTTCGGGTTCGGTCGGCGATTTCGTTGCCGCTCAATTCATCATCCAGACGAGCGCCGGCGAAGAGGGAGCCGCCCAGCTCCAGGCGGACCTCGAGGAGGACTTTGCCCCGGTGACCAACGCCGGGTTGAACGTGATCGCGACGTCTCAAGAGATCATCTCCGCCGTCATCATCCAGAGCCTTTCCGACTCCCAGGTCCGGTCCCTTTTCATCACTCTGGCCGCTGCCATGCTGCTGCTGGTGGTGAACTTCTGGTTCGAGTCCCGGCGGCCATTCCTGGGAGTGATCACCATCCTGCCCGTGGTGCTGGTGGTTCTGTGGACCTTCGGGATGATGGCCGCCACCGGCATACCGTTCAATCCCGTCACGGCGACTCTCTCGGCCCTGGCGATCGGTATCGGCGTGCCGTTCACCATCCATGTCACTCACCGTTTTCAGGAAGACCGGATTCGATTCGACGAGCCCGATGATGCGATCCGTTCCACGGCCCGCCACACGGGCGGGGCCTTGGCCGGATCGGCCTTCACCACCATGGCCGGATTCGGCGTGCTGATCACGTCTTCGTTGAAGCCCTTCGCCCAGATGGGACAGGTGACCGTGTACGCAATCGGATTTGCCCTGGTTGCCTCGGTGCTGGTACTACCGTCGATGCTGGCCTTGTGGGACGGATGGCATCGTAAACGCGGCGACGCGGTCCTCGACCGTGCCGCCCTGGAGGCAGTCGAGTTGGTCAAGGAGTAGACCTTGGACGGCATCGAGATTCCCCGGGAGATAGCCGACGCCGAGGGCGTCCCGGAGGATCTCGACGCCAACGTCGTCGGGCCCTACGAATTTCCTAACCCGAGACGGCGTCGAGTCTCAGGCTTGGCGTTCATCGGGGGCGGTCTGCTGGCGACCCTTGGCGCCGCGGTCGGCTGGCCGTCGGGCATGTATGTGTTGGCCGGATTGCTGCTTCTTGTCGGGGGATTCCATTTCCTCTGTGCATGGGAGTTGACCACGACCGCCGAAACGGCGCTGGCCGCGGCCGGTCGGGAAGTGTCATTCCCGGTCGGGCATGCTTCAGCGGTAGTGACTTTCGAGGGGTGGAGATCGCGGCCGGTCTGGCAGGTGCTCGTCTACTCGGCCGATGACCCGCCGACGACTCGCGGTCTGGTTCGAATAGACGGCGTCGACGGTTCGGTACTGGGAGAGGCTTACGAGGAAGAAGTCGACCGCTCTTAGTTGGATCCAGGTTTTGGCGTCCGGAAGGGGGCAATAGTCCGGTCCCCGGACGCCAAAACGGTCGCTTCAGGATCTATCGGCCCTTTTCTCCAGCTCCACCCAGTCTCTTTTCCCTTCGCCCACGTAGATCTGGCGGGGACGGCCGATCCTGGTGGTGGGATCTTGCGCCATTTCGCGCCACTGGGCGATCCACCCGGGCATCCGGCCAATGGCGAACAGAACCGGGAAGAGGTCGGTGGGAAAGCCCATAGTCCGGTAGATGACGCCCGAATAGAAGTCCACGTTCGGATAGAGCTTCTTCTCGATGAAGTAGTCGTCCTGCAACGCCACTTCCTCGAGTTGCATTGCCGCTGCAAGGAGCGGGTCGTCTCTTTCGAGCTTCTCCAGCACCTCTTGTGCGTACCGTTTGATGATTTGAGCGCGCGGGTCGAAATTCTTGTAGACCCTGTGTCCAAAACCCATCAACCGGAAGGGATCGTCACGGTCTTTGGCTCGTGCCACGAACGGAGCGATGTCTCCGCCGGCCGCGACAATCTCTTCGAGCATCTCCACGACCCGCTGGTTGGCCCCGCCGTGCAGAGGCCCCGACAGCGCATGGACTCCGGCCGCCACCGACGAGAAGAGATTGGCATGACCCGAGCCGACCACCCGTACCGTCGTCGCCGAACAATTCTGCTCATGGTCGGCGTGCAAGATGAACAGCACGTTCAGCGCTTTGGCAACTGCCGGATCGATCTCGTATTCCTCGACCGGAAAGGAGAACATCATGTGGAGGAAGTTGGCCACGTAGTCGAGGTCGTTGCGCGGGTAGACGTACGGTTGGTTGCAGCTGTGCTTGTACGACCAGGCGACCATCGTCGGTACCTTGGCCAACAGCCGTTTCATGCTGATATCCATCGCCCAGGGATCTCGAGGATCAAGGGCGTCCGGGTAGTACGTTGCCAAGGCAGAGATAGCCGAGGCAAGTGTCTGCATCGGGTGGGCGTCCCGAGGGAACGCCTCGAAGAAGTGCTTCATGTCCTCGCGAAGCATCGTATGGTGCGTGATCTCATCCACGTATTCGTCGAGTTGAGATCGGGTGGGAAGCTGCCCGTTGGAGAGCAGGTATGCCACTTCGAGGAAGGATGAGCGTTCGGCGACCTGTTCGATTGGATAGCCCCGATACCGGAGGATGCCCTGCTCTCCGTCCAGGAAGGTAATGGCACTCTTGGTTTCCGCCGTGTTGGCGAACCCACGATCGAACGTCACGACGCCACTCGTCGCGCGTAGCCGGTTGATATCCACTGCAACTTCATCTTCGGCTCCGACGATCACCGGCAGTTCGTACTCGCCGTCGCCGACACGCAGCGTCGCGTCCTCTCGTGTCATATGCACCCTCCCCGGGCTTGTCGGCACACCCGCCTCCGGGGCGCCGGTACGGCGACCCCCGGGATACTCGGATGTGCGTTTGGTCACTTTGTTATGCCGACGGCTTCCTCGAGCATCGCCGTGGTCACCGACTTGGGCCGTTCGATGGGATAACCCAGTGCCCGGTCCCAGACGATGTTGGAGAGCACACCGATCGACCGGCCGATTCCGAACAGCACCGTGTAGAAATCGTACTCTCGCAGACCGTAGTGCCACTGAATGACCCCCGACTGAGCGTCGACGTTCGGCCACGGATTCTTGGCCTTGCCGTGCTCCTCGAGGATGGGGGGNNCAGACAGTAGTTGCGCTGCTCGGAGTAGCGAGGATCGGTCTTGCGGAGCACGGCATGGCCGAATCCAGGAATGACGCGCCCGGAATTGAGCGTCTCCCAAACGAACTCCTTCATCTCCTCTTCGGTGGGCAGCTCGCCCCCCATCTCCTCCATCACCCCTTGGATCCAGCGCAGAACCTCCTGATTGGCAAGACCGTGGAGCGGTCCCGCCAAGCCGTTGATCATTGCCGACGCCGAGTAGTACGCGTCCGAGAGGGCACTCCCCACCAGGTGTCCGGAGTGAGCACTCACATTGCCACTTTCGTGATCCGAGTGGAGGATGAAATACAGACGGGCCACCTCGTCGTACGGTTCCTCGATGCCCATCATGTGTGCAAATCTGCCGCCCAGATCCAAGGAAGGGTCCCGGTCGATAGGCGTATCACCCTTGTACTTGAGTCGATAGATGAACGCGGCCAGCTCGGGGAGCCTCGCCCAGAGATTGAGGGCATCTTCGAGGGTGGCCCGCCAGTAATCCGTCTTGTCGAGTCCCCGGCCATATGCCTTCACGAACTCGGATTCGCGCTGCATGGCCAGGATCCCGGCCGAGAACATGGTCATCGGATGGGTGTCGATCGGAAGGGCCCGAAGCGTATCGAACACGTAGGCGGGAACTCTCCCTCGACGGTTGATGTCATCAACCAGGTCGGCCACGTCCTCGGTGCTGGGGATCTCCCCGGTCAGGAGGAGATAGATGTGCCCTTCGACGTAGGGCATCTCCTTGCCGGGCACTTTGGGAAGCCGGGCCAGGGTCTCGGGGATGGTGTACCCGCGAAACCGGATGCCTTCATTGGGATCGAGGTAAGAGATGTCGGTCACGAGGCAGCGAACTCCGCGGGCACCTCCGATCGCCTGCGAGACCGATACGTCCGAGATCTTGACGTCGCCGAACTCTCTGATCAATCGCGTCGTGCGGGGTCGCCAGGCCTCGATCTTGGCTTCCAGAGCCTCTTTCAACGCCAACGGAGCCTCCTTTGGAGTCCGTCCCCAATCGTCAGGTCAAGCGCCTGATCCTCGGGGCTGTGAACTGTTTCGATTTCCTCTCTCCCTCAGTCGTCTTCCTTCTGCCGAGCGGCAGCGATGACCTTCTCGGCCTCATTGTGCGGCACTTCCTGGTAGTGATCGAATTCCATCTCGAACGTGCCGCGTCCGCCGGTGATAGAGCGTAGATCGATGGCGTACCGTTGCATCTCTGCCAGTGGTACTTCGGCGGTGACCACCCGCAAGCGGCCGTCCGAGTCCATGCCCAGCACGCGTCCTCGCTTCGCGTTGAGGTCTCCGATCACGTCGCCCATGTACTCCTCGGGCACACGTATGCGAGCATTGACGATCGGCTCCAGCAATACCGCGCGCAGATCCGCGGCAGCGGCTCGGACGGCCATGATGCCGGCCATCCGAAAGGAAAGTTCGTCGGAATCAACCGAGTGATACTTGCCGTCGTAGACGGTGGCCCGGACATCGATCGTCGGATAGCCGGAGAGGATCCCGCGTCGGAAGCCTTCCTGGATTCCCTTGTCGACTGCCGGAATGTACTGCCGGGGTATTGACCCGCCTTTGATGCCGTCGACGAATTCGTATCCAGATCCCCGGGGAAGAGGTTCGAATCTGACTATCGCTACTCCGAACTGGCCGCGTCCGCCGCTCTGTTTCTTGTGCTTCCCCTCAGCCTCGGCCGAAGCGGTAATGGTTTCCCGGTAGGGCACCGTAGGTACGGCCGTATCGACATCCACTCCGAACTTGCGCGCCAGCCGGGCGACCGTCACGTCGAGATGGGTGTCACCCAAACCAGACAACACGGTCTCCTTGGTCTCGGCCCGGCGTTCGACGTGCAGGGTGGGGTCCTCTTCGGCAATCTTGGCCAGGGCGGTCGAGAGCTTTTCCTCGTCCTGGGCCGCCTTGGGGAACAAGGCAAGGCTCATGACCGGTTTCGGGAAGGGGACTCGGGCGATCTGGACGTTGGCCCCCGGACTGCGCAGGGTGTCGCCGGCGACTACCGACTCCAGTTTTGCCACGGCCGCGATGTCGCCGGTGACCACCTTCGATGCGTCCTGGTGTTCCTTGCCTTGCATGAAGAACAGGTTGTGCATTCTCACCTTGCCACTGTGGCCCGCGTGTTCGAGCTCGTCGTCGGCGTTGATGGAGCCCGAGAAGACCCGAAACAGGGACACTCTGCCTACGTACGGATCCGAGATCGTCTTGAAGACATATGCCACCGCCGGTCCGTCGGGATCCACCACGAACTCGTCCCCCACCGCCAGCGGAGGTGCAGCGTGCTCGAGAGGGTTGGGTCCGAAGTCGACGAGGAAATCGGCGAGGGTGTCGATACCGATCAAAGCTGTGGCCGAGCCGATGAGGACCGGTTGCACTTCTCCCTCCAGCATGCCCTGATGGATCACCTCGACCATCTGCTCGCGGCTCGGCTCCTCCCCCTCGAAGTACTTCTCCATGAGCTCGTCGTCCGTCTCGACGACCGATTCGACGAGAGCGATGCGCGTTTCCTCGACGGTGGGGGCAAGGTCGGCGGGGGGTTCAATCGGAGAACCCACCGGAACCCCGCTCGAGTAGGTATGTCCCCGGTTGGAGACGACCCGAACCAATCCGGAGAGGTCGTGTTCGGAGCCTATGGGCAGGTGAACCGGAGCAATTCGCTTGCCGAAAGCTCCCTGCAGTTCGGCCAGGGTGCGCGAATAGGAGGAGCGTTCCCGGTCGAGTTTGTTTATGAAGACCGCTCGCGGGATTCCCTCTTCAACAGCCAGATCCCAGAGTATCTCGGTCTGGACTTCCACGCCATCGACGCCCGATACGACGAAGAGAGCCAAATCGGCAGCCCGGAGAGCCGACCGGGCATCGCCCAGAAAGCCTGCATAGCCGGGGGCGTCGACGACGTTGACCCGGTGGTCCTTCCAGGTGAAAGAGGCAATTCCCACGCTCAGGGAGATTTGTCGCTCGATTTCCTCTGGTTCGAAGTCCGTGACGGTGTTGCCGTCCTCGACCCGACCTACCCGGGTGGTCACTCCGGCGGTGAACAGGAGGGCCTCGGCGAGCGACGTCTTTCCGCTCCCTCCATGACCGACCAGCACAACATTCCTGATCTTCTCCGGAACCACGCGACCTCCTCGAGCATTTGAGCGTGGTTGAATTGTAGTGAGCATGAGCGAGGCCCGATCTGTGTGGTACCTACCGGGGCCGGAGGAGTGCACGTGATCGAAACCAGGGTGCGCCCGCGGATCGGCAGGGCACTTCAGAGAACGGGCCGGATACTCGCCGCGGTGGGATTCAGATCGACTCACCTGACGGTTCTGGGGCTGCTCATGACGATGGGAGGGGCCTATCTCGTAGCCGCCGGCAACTTGGTCGCCGGCGGTTCTCTGGTGGCGATGGGCTCATTAGTGGACGCGCTGGACGGTGCGGTGGCTCGAGAACGCGGAACGGCCGGTCCCAGAGGAGCCTTCCTCGACTCGGTCACCGACCGCATCAGCGAAGCGGCGATGTTCGCAGGGGTCGCCTACGCAGTGGCCGACGATCCACTGCTGGTCGTCCTGGCGGTGGCCAGTCTGGGCGCCTCACTCATCATCTCCTACATGCGGGCCAAGGCAGAAGGGGGCGGAGTAGACGGCAGAGCAGGATTGATGGGTCGGGCCGAGCGAGTGATCCTCTACAGCGTTGGAGTGATCACCGCCCAGATCGGTCCGATGCTCTGGGCGATGATGGTCTTGACCTGGATGACGGTAGTACAACGGTTCTTCTCAACGTGGCGACAGCTGGAGCCCTGAGAACGGTGCTCGAGTACCTCGCCTACCGGCTGGCTGCGGCCATCTTTGGACTGCTGCCGGAGCCGCTGAGTCGGCGCCTCGGCCACACGCTGGGTTCGCTGGCCTACCTGCTGGCAGATGGTCGAAGACAAATGGCGATGCGTCATCTGGTCAGAGTGCTCGGATCCGAACACGAGATCGAGGCGGCCACCCGGGAAGCATTTGGTGCCTACGGGCGCTATTGGGCGGAAGTGTTCTGGGTGCGACCCCACCGGGTCCCCGGCATGCTGGCGCGGATCACCGTTGACGGTCTCGACCGGGTCCGGCGCGCCCAGGCAGAGGGTCGCGGCATGATCTACGTGTTGCCGCATATCGGCAACTGGGAGGTGGCCGGCAGTGTTGCCCATGACCTGGGTCTCGAACTGATCGCCGTGGCGGAGGACCTACGCAACCCGCGGCTGGCAAGCTGGTTCGCCAGTGTGCGCAAGAGTTTCGGGATCGACGTGGTATTCGCCGACGGAAGCCCTCGGGTCATGGAAGCACTTGCCGAAGGGTTGCGCCGCGGGGCGGCGATTGCCCTCGTCACCGACCGCAAGGTACGCGCCGGCGGAGTACGGGTGGAGTTCTTCGGTGAAGAGACGGAGCTTCCGGGAGGAGCTGCAGCGCTGGCCGGGAGGTTCGGTGTGCCGGTGTTCCCGGTGGCCGCGTTCTTCGCCGATGGGCCGGGCCATCATCTCGTCATCGAGGCGCCGGTGGAGATCCCCGCCGAGGGCGTCGATCGGGTGATGGTCGGCACGCAACGCATTGCGATGGCCCTCGAGCGACTGATTCGGAGAGACCCCACGCAATGGCACATACTCCAGCCGAACTGGCCCTCGGATCACGCCGTCTCATGAAGGTCGCGGTCGTCTGCCCGTACGCTGTCGACGAACCCGGCGGCGTTCAGCAACAGGCCACCGGCCTGGTCGAGGGAATTCGGAAATCCGGTCACCAAGCTTGGTTGGTGGCGCCGGGAATGAGTGGACCACCCGCGACTCGACTGCTGGGCCGCCCGACGAGAGTGCGAGCGAACGGCTCGGTAGCACCCATTGCCCTGCGTCCCGGAACCGTCCGCCGGACCCGGCAGGCCGTTCAGGACGCCGACGTCGTGCACGTTCACGAACCACTCCTGGCTCCAGTCGCGCCGGCGGCTTTTTTGGGTGATCGCCCGCCCGCCGTGGGCACCTTTCATGCCGACCCTTCAGCCATGATGCGACTGGGGTATCGGCTGGCCTCACCAGGCTTGAGGAGGGTTCTCTCCAAGCTGCGAGCGGTCACGGCAGTGAGCCCGACGGCCGCATCGCCCATCGAGGGTCTGGTCGAGGAGGTCACATCGATCCCAAATGGGGTCGACACCGGATCGTTCGTGATGGAAGTCGAGCGTTATCCCAACCGGGTCGTCTTCTTGGGACGCGACGAGCCGCGCAAGGGACTGGATGTGCTGCTGGGTGCCTGGCCGATCGTACGATCGGCAGTCGGGGACTCCGAATTGGTTGTGTTGGGTGCCAGACGAAACACTGCCCCGGCCGGGGTCTACTTCGTAAGTGCGGCCGGCGGGCTGGAGAAGCGCCGACAGCTGGCGATGGCCGCCGTCTACTGCGCGCCAAATTTGGGTGGAGAGAGCTTCGGGATCAGTCTCGTGGAAGCGATGGCTGCCGGGTGCGCACCGGTGGTTTCCAATCTGGAGGCGTTCCGCCGAGTGGCAGGTGACACTGCCTTGTACGTCGGCGTAGGCGATCAGGACAGTCTCGCCCGGGCTGTCATCGCAGTCCTACGTGATCGAACCGGAACCGAGATACGGGGGAGAGCTGCACGCAACGCGGCGTCTGGGTACGACTGGCGGCGCGTCCTTCCCAGGTACCTCGACTTGTACGAGCGAGCCGCGCAGTAACCTGCGCGGTCCTCTTATGCAGACCTTGCGTGACACGTTTGCCTCTATGACCTCTCGCCAACGTTGGTGGCTCGGCGGTGGTGCCGCGGCGGCTGTGATGCTGTTCGTCGTTGTCATCGTCGTGGCCGGGTCGGGAGAGGATCCGCCGCCAACCACCGCCCCGGAAACGACCACGACTACTGCGGCGTCTACTACCACCACCACGTCGACCACTACGACCACGACCGTTCCCGCGGATACCCGGCCGCTGACCGGCCTGCCTGTTGGGGACGGTTCGCCCCTTGATCCGATCCTCGCCGTGAAGATCGACAACTCGTCTACTGCTCGACCACAAGCCGGGTTGGAGCAGGCGGACCTGGTTTTTGACATTCCCGTCGAGGGAGGGATCTCTCGGCTGCTCGCTCTCTATCAGACACGTTTGCCTTCGGAAATCGGACCGGTGCGGAGCGTTCGCGAGGTGGATCCCAAGTTGCTGGCTCCGTTTGGTGCGTTGATGGCTCATTCCGGTGGCGACGCGGCGGTCGTTTCCTCGATCCGCGACGCGGCAGTCGATGTAGGACATCCGGTGCTGGGCGCCCTCGCGTACCGGCGGGCGCCCGAACGAAACGCTCCCTACGACCTGATGCTCGACCCACAAGCCGCCATCGCGTCGGTGGAAGTGACCCCCGGGCAGCGGGGATCGTGGCTCTCCTTCGGCAACCGCACTTCGGAGGAAGCAGCCCGAACCATCGAAATCCAGTCATCGAACGTGCACCGGGTGACGTACGGCTATTCGGAGGCCGACGGCGGCTACTTGCGATTCCACCGTTCCCAGCCCCACTCCACGACCTCAGGCGACCAGATTTCGGCAACCAATGTGGTCGTTCTGGTGGTCGAACAACTGGAGACGGGGCGTTTCGATTCGAGTGGGGCTCCGGTCCCCGACTTCGATGTGCTCGGCACCGGAGAGGTGGTGGTGTTCAAGGATGGAGCTGCGCTGGTCGGTCGCTGGGAACGGGGCCGGACCGGCGATTTCTTCCGCTTCCTCGATCCCTCCGGCGACGAAATCAACCTGGCACCCGGCACCACCTGGATCCATCTGGTTCCCCGGGGTGGAGATTACGAGTGGCGGTAGAATCGAAGAGGACCAAGGAGAACACGGTGGAGACAGGAACCGATCGAGTCAAGCGCGGTCTGGCAGAGATGCTCAAGGGCGGTGTCATCATGGATGTCGTCAACGCCGAACAGGCCATGATCGCCGAGGAGGCGGGGGCCGTGGCCGTGATGGCCTTGGAGAGGGTCCCGGCGGACATTCGGAGCCAGGGTGGAGTCGCTCGCATGGCCGACCCGGAGAAGATCCAGGAGATCATCGATTCGGTCAGCATCCCGGTCATGGGCAAGGTTCGTATCGGCCATTTCGTCGAAGCGCAGGTGCTGCAGTCCCTGGGTGTGGATTATGTCGACGAGAGCGAAGTGCTCACCCCTGCCGATGAAGAGAACCATATCGACAAGTGGGCTTTCACGACTCCTTTCGTGTGCGGAGCGCGCAACCTGGGCGAAGCCCTGCGCCGGATCGGCGAAGGAGCAGCCATGATCCGGACCAAAGGTGAGGCCGGCACCGGCAACGTCGTTGAGGCCGTGCGCCATATGCGGACGATGAACCGCGAGATCCGGGCTCTCACCACCATGGAGGAAGGTGAGCTCATGACGGCCGCCAAGTCCATGGGCGCACCCTTCGATTTGGTCCGGGAGGTGGCTGCCTCCGGGCGGCTTCCGGTGGTCAACTTCGCCGCCGGGGGGATCGCCACTCCGGCCGACGCCGCCTTGATGATGCAACTCGGATGTGACGGCGTGTTTGTTGGATCCGGGATCTTCAAATCCACCGACCCTGCACCGCGGGCCCGGGCGATTGTCGAGTCCGTGACGTTCTACGACACGCCTGAGACGATCGCCAAGGTCTCTCGGGGCCTCGGTGAAGCGATGGTCGGCATCGAGATGGGCACCCTGGAAGACTCCGAGTTGCTGCAGACCAGAGGCTGGTAGGCGTGGCAACCGTCGGGGTGCTCGCCCTGCAGGGCGATGTGCGGGAACACGCCAACGCCATTCAGGCCGCCGGGGGGATGTGGACGCCGGTGCGCCATCCGGAGGACCTCGACGGGATCGACGCCCTGATCCTTCCTGGTGGGGAGTCCACCACCATTGGAAGACTGGCCGGCATCTACGGGCTCATCGAGCCTCTCCGTGCGGCCATAGCCGATGGATTGCCGACCCTGGGCACCTGTGCGGGCATGATCTTCTTGGCGGCCGGGATGATGCAAGGTGAACAGGTTCAACTGGGGGTTCTCGACGTCATCGTGGAACGGAACGCATTCGGTCGGCAGAACGAGTCTTTCGAAGCCAATCTGGAGGTTGCCGGATTCGACCGCCCTTTCCGGGCCGTCTTCATTCGTGCTCCCTGGGTTGTCAAGGTGGGGGGTGGCGTGGAGGTGGTGGCAACCGTCGACGACCACCCGGTCATGGTCCGGCAGGGCAACATCCTGGCATCGTCGTTTCATCCCGAGCTGACCTCCGACGTTCGTATCCATACAATGGTCCTGCAGGCCGCCGAGAGCCGTGATCCCCGCGACGGAGAACGCTGATGTCCGGACATTCGAAATGGTCGACTATCAAACACAAGAAGGGCGCCAAGGACGCCAAGCGCGGCAAACTCTTCGCCAAGTTGGTCAAGATGGTGGAAGTGGCGGCGCGGGAAGGTGGGGGCGACCCGAACGGTAACGCCCCACTGTCGAATGCCATCGACAAGGCCCGAGCCGCTTCGGTGCCCAACGACAACATCGAGCGAGCCATCAAGCGTGGTACTGGTGAGGTTGAGGGGGCCCACTACGAGGAGATGTACTACGAGGGGTACGCTCCCGGTGGGGTAGCCCTCTATGTGCAAATCCTGACCGACAACCGGAACCGGGCATCATCCGACGTACGCTCGACCTTCAGCCGAAATGGGGGGAACCTCGGCGAGCCGGGTTCGGTCTCCTACCTGTTCGAGCAAAAGGGCTACCTGCTGGTCGATGGAGATGAGGAAGAGGTGATGCTGGTCGCCCTCGAATCGGGCGCAGAGGATGTCCGTCTCTCTGGCGGTATGTTCGAGGTGATCTGCGCGGCTTCCGATTTCAGTGCGGTGAAGAGAGCGTTTGAAGAGGCGGGTTTTGGGCTAGACCACGCCGAGGTCACGCAATTACCCAGCACCTCTGTTCCGGTTGACGAGAAGGCAGCACCAAAGGTTCTCCGGCTGATCGACGCGTTGGAGGATCTCGACGATGTCCAAAACGTCTACTCCAATTTCGACATCGCCGACGACGTGATGGCCGAACTGGCGGCCGGCAGCTGATCAATTCTCGAGGGACCCCGGATCGGCCGGCACGTTTGCGGCGTACTCCCCGAGCACTGCGAGAGGGACAACCTCGAGGCCCTGCCAAGGAGCCGGCAAAGGATCTCTCGGGTAACGACGGCGCGGATTGTGCGGCCGTCCGCCTAGGGTGAAGGTCAACGGCCGGCGAATCATGACCCGTCTCAAACTCCTGGTGGAGGGTCGCCCCGGTGTGGGCAAGACGACCCTGGTCGGGCGGGTCGTCGCTTCCCTCCATCGAGCGAACGTCGCTGTTTGCGGGTTCACCACGAGCGAGATACGAACTGCCGGTCGACGCGTGGGGTTTCGGGTGGACCCGATCGAGGGACGGACCAGGTTGCTGGCCCACGTCGATCTGCCCGGACCTCCCCGAGTCGGACGATACGGTGTGGATCTGGATGCCTTCGAGGCGGCGGCGCTGCCGTCTCTGGGTGAACCCGGCGATGTCGTCGTCATCGACGAGTTGGGCAAGATGGAGCTGTCATCGGAGCGTTTCGTCGACGCCGTCGGCGAACTCCTGGCAAGTAACCGAAGGGTTCTCGCCTCGGTTCATGCTCAACGACACCCGTTCACCGATCAGATCAAGAAAGATCCGAGTGTTGAGAGGATGCCCATCACCGTCTCGAACCGCGACCGACTCGTCGAGCAGATCACGAATCGGCTGCTTCGGCACATTCGGGCTACCGGCCCCTAGGTGGACCGCTATCCGTTCTCGAGCTTCACGCACCAACCGGGACCGGCCCGACGCGAGGAACGCCCACCCGACCGAGCTGCGCAGGGTGTTCCGCTCGGCCCAATGCTGCCGCCGACCTCGCCTTTCCAAAACCACCTCCTCGCCTCTCCGGCCGCCTACACTCCCGTACATATGTTCGTACTCGGAATCGATCCTGGACTCACGACCACGGGCTACGGACTCGTGGTCGAAGGACCGAAGGCCGTCAACGCCGGAGTGATTCGCACCAACCGGAAGGTCACGGTCGCCGAACGACTTCTCGAACTGCACCGAGACCTGACCGGTCTGGTCGAAGAGCATCACCCGACCGTGTTGGCCATCGAGCAAGTCTTCTCGAATCGCAACCTGCACACTGTCGCCAATGTAGGTCGGGCGGCGGGAGTCGCCATGCTGGTTGCCGCCCAGGCGGGACTGCCGGTCTACGAGTACACCCCTTCCAGCGTGAAACGCGCCGTCGCCGGTTATGGCAACGCCCCCAAGGACCAGGTGCAGAAGATGGTGGCGCACCGGCTCGGGCTTTCCGGACTCGGTCGGCAGGCAGACGCAGCCGACGCGCTGGCCGTGGCCCTGTGCCATCTGCAAGGCGCTTCGCTCCGTGAGCGGGTCGAGGCGGCCCGATGATCGGCCGGCTGCGGGGCACCCTCGTTTCGCTTCGGGCGACCGGAGTTGTCCTGGATGTGGCCGGCGTCGGATACGAGGTAGCCGTCACTCCGCGTACCGTTGCCGATCTGCCCGGAATCGGTGAACAGGTAGTGCTGCACACCCATCTGGTCGTGCGGGAAGATGCCATGCTTCTCCACGGCTTCGACAGCGAGACGGAACGCGACCTGTTTCGCATCCTGTTGGGAGCTTCGGGGGTAGGGCCGAAGGTGGCGATGGCGACTCTCGGTGCCTTGCAACCCGATGAACTCCGCCGGGCCATCGCCGCCGAGGACGTTGATACCCTCACGACTGTGCCGGGAATCGGCAAACGAGGCGCCCAGAAGCTGGTCCTCGAACTGAAGCCAAAACTCACCACGGCCGAAGCCGACTCGGTGGTGGGAACGAGTACCGTAGCCCAGGTTCGCGACGCCCTCGAAGGGCTGGGCTACCAGCCTGCCGAGATTCGCGAAGTGATGGCGGATATCGAAGCGGAGGCGCCGGTTGCCGAGCAACTGCGACGTGCGCTCCGCAGTCTGGGAAAGCGATGAGAGAGGACTTGCTCACTCCGGCTGCGCTGCCCGACGACGACATCGTCGAGACGACCCTGCGTCCCCAAACCATCGACGAGTTCGTCGGTCAAACGAAGCTGAAGGAGCGTCTGGCCATCTCGATCGAAGCGGCCCGAAGCCTCGGTCTCCCACTGGACCACGTCTTGCTGTCCGGCCCTCCCGGACTGGGCAAGACGACCATGGCCGGGATTCTGGCCAACGAGATGGGGTCGCGACTGAAGGTGACCTCCGGGCCGGCACTCGAGCGGCCGGGTGATGTCGCCTCGATCCTCACCAATCTCGACAAGGGCGATGTGTTCTTCATCGATGAGATTCACCGCCTGCCGCGAGCTGTGGAGGAAGTGCTCTACCCGGCTATGGAGGATTTCCAGCTGGACATCGTTCTCGGTAAAGGTCCCTCCGCTCAGTCGATCCGCCTAGATCTGCCGAGGTTCACGCTGGTGGGAGCTACCACTCGCAAAGGAAAGGTGGCTGCCCCTCTCCGGGACCGGTTCGGCATCGTCGACAAGTTGGATTACTACACACAGGAGGAGCTGGCACGAATCGTCCATCGTTCCGCCTCCATCCTCGATGTACAGATCACCGACGGAGGCGCCGAGCTCATCGCGCTCCGCGGACGCGGCACTCCCCGTATCTCCAATCGCCTGCTCGCTCGGGTCCGTGACTACGCGGTGGCTCGAGCCGGCGGTGTTGCCGATGCCACCACCGCAACCGCAGCCCTCGAAGTGTTCGAAGTCGACGAGAAAGGCCTCGACAAGGTCGATCGAGAGATTCTCGAAGCCATTGTGGTGAAGTTCGGCGGTGGCCCGGTGGGACTCTCGACTCTGGCGATCGTGGTGGGCGAGGAGCCGGAGACCGTGGAGGACGCCTATGAGCCTTTCCTGCTCCAGATCGGTTTCCTCAAGCGCACTCCACGAGGCAGAGTGGCCACATCGGCGGCATACACCCATCTGGGCCTCGAGCCACCGGCGACCGCGCAACAGACTCTGCTCGACTGAGGCGCAGGACGAGGCGGCGCCTACCCTGCGTTTGTGCAGACCGGTGACTTCACATACCTGTTGCCCGACGAGGTGATTGCTCAGCAACCCGTGGAACCGCGCGACGCGGCTCGGCTGCTCGACACCCGCGACATGAGCGACCACCGGTTCGGGGACCTGGCCGGCCTGCTGGTCTCGGGAGACCTTCTGGTGGTCAACAAGACGCGGGTGCGAGCCGCCCGTCTGCGCGGAACAAAACGTGAGGGTGGGGGTGCCGTGGAGGTCCTCCTGCTGAGCACCACTGCTTCAGGTAGATGGGAAGCGCTCGTCAAACCGGCTCGACGGATCCGCCCGGGCACGGTGCTCGATCTCGGCGACCTGGTTGCCCACGTCATCTCCGTCCTCCCTGGTGGCCTCTTCCGACTCGATCTGTTCGCAGGAGACGGAACGGGCGTCGAGGATGCAATCGACCGCCACGGCGAGACACCGTTGCCGCCTTACATTCGCCAACGGCTGGCAGACCCGGAGCGTTACCAGACGATGTTCGCCGATCGGGTCGGCTCGGCCGCCGCTCCGACCGCCGGCCTCCATTTCACGGATCGGGTGGTGCGTTCCCTTGCAGACCGGCAGATCCAGTTGGCGGCGGTCGAACTGGAGATCGGGCTCGACACATTCCGGCCAATCGGGACCGACGCGATCACCGATCATGTCATGCACTCGGAGAGGTACTCGGTTCCTCTCGAGACCGCTGCGGCAGTAGCCGGTGCTCGTGCTCGCGGGGGGCGAGTGGTGGCGGTGGGAACCACCGTCGTGCGCACCCTCGAGAGCGCCTTTGACGGGACGGATGTCGCAGCCGGCGATGGTCGGACCGACCTGTTCATCGTCCCCGGCTACCGTTTCGAGGTGGTGGACATCCTGGTCACGAACTTCCATCTCCCCGCCTCGACCCTGGTCGTGATGATTGCCGCTTTCATGGGCCCGGCGTGGCGCTCCGCCTACGCTCACGCTCTTGCTCGGGGGTACCGGTTTCTCTCCTTTGGCGATGCGATGCTGGCGGAACGGGCACCATGACTCCACCCGTGACCTACCGTACCGAGACGACCGACGGACGGGCCCGGTTGGGGGTCTTGACTACTCCTCACGGAGAGGTCGCCACGCCGAACTTCATGCCGGTGGGAACCCGGGCGGCGGTCCGGGCACTCGACTCTCGAGATCTCGTCGAAGTCGGGGCGCAAATGGTGCTGGCCAACACGTACCACCTGATGCTCCGACCGGGAGCCAACACTGTGGCCGATTTGGGCGGTTTGCACCGGTTCATGGGATGGGAAGGTGCGATCCTGACCGACTCGGGCGGCTACCAGGTGTTCTCTCTCGATCCGCACGTCGACGAGGAGGGAATCGCGTTCCATTCGACCTATGACGGCGCCCGAGTGCACCTCACGCCGGAGGATGCCGTGCGCATCCAGGAAGAATTGGGTGCCGACGTTGCCATGATCCTCGATGTTTGTATCGGACTCCCGGCGCACCGTACCGCGGTGGAGGAGGCGATGGAGCGCACCCTTCGCTGGGCGGAACGAGCTCTGGAAGAGCAGAGCAGGCCCGACCAGGCCCTGTTCGGCATCATCCAGGGTGGTGTCGATGACGAGCTTCGAGGACGCAGCGCGGCGGCCACGGCCGCTCTCGGCTTTCCCGGGTTCGGGATCGGCGGATTGTCCGTGGGGGAGCCGATCGAAGACAGGAACCGTGCACTCGAGGTAGTAGTCGCAGAACTGCCTGCCGACAAGCCTCGCTACACGATGGGGTTGGGCGATCCCGAAGGTGTGCTGGATGCCGTGGGCCGGGGTATCGATCTCTTCGATTGTGTCTGGCCCACTCGTCTGGCCCGGCACGGGCGGGTCCTGACCCCAATTGGGGACTACAACCTGAAGCGATCAGAACACCGACTATCGGACCTGCCCCTGCAAGCCGGCTGCAACTGCCGTACGTGCTCGACCTACTCTCGGGCCTACCTCCGGCATCTGCTCACCACCCGGGAGCTCAGCGCTCACCGGCTGATCTCCATTCACAACCTCGCCTACACAATGCAGCTGATGAGGGACATCCGGTCGACCATCGGCGAAGGGCGGTTCGCGGAATTCCAGGCAGCGACCGTGGCTCGCCGACTTTCGCCCAACGCGGAGTAGTGGCTACCATGCTTTCCGGCCCGCGAGTCGCGGGCTGGCATTTCGAAGAGGTGTTCTCGTGATCCTTTTGCAGACCGACACCGGGGCGGGCGGCTACTCGTCGCTGATTTTCCTTGCCCTTCTGGGGGCGATGTTCTACTTCCTGTTGATTCGACCCCAGCGGACCCGGGCCAAGAGGCAAGCGGAAATGGCTTCCTCACTCGAGCCGGGCGACAGGGTGCAGACCTTTGGCGGTATCCACGGCGTCGTCGAGTCTATGGACGATGACTCCGTCGTGCTCCGGCTCGAAGACGGCAGGATGCGCGTCTCCCGACGGGCAATCGGGTCCAAGATCAGCGACGGGGACTGAATAATTGCGACGACATCTCGTCACGCTGATAGTGGTGCTGGCGATCGCCTGGGGAGGCGTCGCCGCGGCGATTGCTTTGGGGGTGACTCCGGAACTCGGTCTCGATCTCAAGGGCGGAACCTCCGTCATCCTGCGCGCCCCGGACGGTACCGATCCCGAGGTACTCAACAAGGCCGTGGAAGTCATGCGCCGTCGGATAGAGAGTTTCGGGAGCGTTCAGGAACCCGAGATTCAGATCTCCGGCGAAACCAGCGTGCTGGTACAGCTACCGGGAGTGACCGACCGCGACCGAGCGCTGGTTGCGATCGGCCAGACGGGGGAACTCTCATTCCGGCCCGTCATTGAAGCCAGCTTCCTGGTCAGTCCGCTGCTGGTCCCGGAAACCGATCCGGCCACTTCCGATGAGGGCCAGACCACTACTACCACCACCTTCCCTCCGGGGGTCGACCCGGAGACCGGTCTGACGATCGAGGACGACCCCACTCAGGAGGCCTGGCTGGCCGAGTACGACGAAGACGGGTCGGTGTTGTGGGTGTATCACGTCGGGCCGTCCCGGCTCAGTGGGGCCGAACTGGACAACGCTCTGGCCAATTTCGGTGGGGGAGCCGCCCAGATCGGTCAGTGGCAGGTCCAACTCGAACTCTCCGCCGATGGGGCCGACCAGTTTCAGGAGATGACCAAGGAAGCGGCGTCCTATCCGTTCGGGGACCCTCGCCGGCAGATCGCCATCGTGCTGGACGGCGAGGTGGCGTCCGCTCCGCAGGTCAACGAGGACGTCGACCCCAACGTAGGCATCAGCGGTGGATCTGCTGTGATCACCGTGGGGAGCGGTGAGAACCAGCAGCAAGAGGCACAGGACTTGGCGGTGGTGCTCCGGTACGGCTCATTGCCGGTGGCTTTTGAACGGGACCAGGTTCAGAATGTCTCCGCCACGCTGGGCGCCGATTCGCTCAATGCCGGTTTGGTGGCGGGTATCGGCGGTCTCATTCTGGTGGCCGTGGCCGTCATGGTGTACTACCGGTCGCTCGGACTGGTGACGGTGATCGGCCTGAGCGTGTTCGGGTCGCTGCTGCTGCTCGTCATGGGATTGCTGAGTCGGTACATGGGTACGACTCTCACCCTGGCCGGAGTCACGGGCATCATCGTTTCGATCGGTATCACCGCAGACTCCTACATCGTGTTCTACGAACGCATCAAAGAGGAAGTCCGGGCCGGCCGCACGCTCCAAGCTGCCGTCGACGAGGGATTCTCCCGAGCTTTCCACACCATCTTGACCGCAGACTTCGTGTCGATCCTGGCGGCGACCCTCCTGTGGCTGCTTGCCGTCGGGCCGGTCAAGGGCTTCGCCCTGACGTTGGGGATCGCCACCTTCCTGGACATCCTGGTTGCTTACTTCTACACGCGGAACGCGGTGTGGGTCATGGCTCGTACGAGATTGGGGAGCGGAGGTTGGTTCAGCATCGAGGGAGCCAGTGGACGTCCGGTTCGAGAGGTAGCCGTATGAGCTGGTTCGGGCGTCTCTACCGAGGTGAAACCTCCTATGACTTCGTGGGCGCTCGTCGCACGTTCCTGGTGATTTCCTCGGTGCTGTTGGCTATTTCGTTGCTCAGCCTGGCCGTGCGAGGTCTGAATCTCAGCCTCGACTTTCGCGGTGGTGTGGCGGTGGAAACCGAGAATCCGGCGGGAGCCGACGTGGGCGATGTACGAAACGCCCTCGAACCGCTTGGACTCTCCGACGCGCGGATTCAGCTGCTGGCCGACGGACAGGCACTGCGTGTGCAGACGGAAGCACTGGGCCCCGAACAGGCCGATGAATTGGTGAGAACGGTCGCCGAGGTAGCAGGCACCGACGTCACGGAGGTGAGCGTCGATGAGGTGGGTCCGACGTTTGGTGCGCAGATCACCGAGCGAGCCGTGCTGGCCCTCGGGGTCTTCCTCGGGGCGGCGATCCTCTTCATTTGGTGGCGTTTGGAATGGAAGATGGCGCTCTGCGGGATCGCGGCGCTGTTCCATGACCTCATCATCACGTTCGGGATCTACTCGATCACCGGATTCGAGGTCACCCCGGCGACCATCATCGCTCTCCTGACCATCCTGGGGTACAGCCTCTACGACACCGTGGTTGTGTTCGACAAGGTGCAAGAGAACATCGAGGCATCCGACCGGGCCACGTTCACGGACATCGTCAACAAGTCGATGAATCAGGTGTTGATGCGTTCGGTGAATACCTCGTTGACCAGCCTGCTGCCGGTGGGAAGCCTCCTCTTCGTCGGCTCGTTCTTGCTCGGGGCGCGAACGTTGCTCGAGTTCGCTCTGGCGCTCTTCGTCGGTATCGCCGTCGGCACCTACTCCTCGATTGCGGTTGCTTCGCCTCTGCTGGCGGTCTGGAAGGAGCGGGAGGAAGAGTGGACGCGCAATCGCCGCCGACTGGCCCGGGTCTCGGAGGATGCAGCCGAGCCGGCCGGTCGGGCGAAGCCCGTCGCGCCGACCACCCGCCCTCGGACCGTCACCGGCGCCACTCCCCGGCCCCCAAAGAAGCGGCGCCGCTGAGCTCGAACCAGAGGATGCCGACCTGAGGTTCTCAACCGCCGATGTACAATTCGACGGTGGATACTCCGCACTACACCCAACTGATCCGGGACGTGGTCGATTTTCCCGAGCCGGGGATCCTGTTCAAGGACATCACTCCCGTGCTGGCCGATCGTGAGGCCTTTACCGCATTGATCGACGCCCTCGCCGACCCCTTCACGGGGAAGATCGACAAGGTGGCCGGGATTGAAGCGCGCGGCTTCATTCTCGCCACGCCCGTCGCCGAGGCGCTCCGCACCGGGTTCGTTCCGATTCGCAAACCGGGAAAGCTGCCCTGGAACGTGGTCCGGGAGGAGTACGAGCTCGAGTACGGGAAGGATGCTCTCGAGATCCACGAGGACGCCGTGGCGTCGGGGGATCGAGTCTTGGTCGTCGACGACGTGCTGGCGACGGGCGGCACGGCCGCCGCCGCCGTGCGCTTGTTGCGCTACCTGGGCGCTGAGGTGGTTGCGGTGGCGGTCTTCATCGAGCTGGGTTTTCTCGACGGCAGATCGGCGCTGCGGGACGTCGAACTCCACTCGCTGGTGAACTATGACGGCGGCTGAGCCGGCGCTTCGACCGGACGATGCGGTCGTTGCAGAGCTCGCCGGGATCCTGGCCTCCTTCCGCTCGCATCATCCCGCGGCTCCAGACCGGACCATCCACAAGGCCTACGCGCTCGCCCAGGGCAAACATCTCGGCCAGTTTCGCAAGACCGGGGAGCCTTACATCACGCACCCGCTGGCCGTCGCTCAGATTCTCGCCGATTACGGCCTCGACGCCGACACCCTCGGGGCGGCCCTCCTCCACGACACCGTGGAAGACACGGATGTGACCCTCGAGGAGGTTGAGTCTGAGTACGGGCCGCAAGTGGCGCGCATGATCGACGGGGTCACCAAACTCGACCGTATCCGGTTTGGCACCCGGGAAGAGGCTCAGGCCGCCACGATCCGCAAGATGGTGGTCGCCATGGCACAGGATGTCCGGGTGCTGCTGATCAAGCTGGCCGACCGGTTGCACAACCTCCGTACGATTCACCCGCTTCCGCCTGATAAGCAAGAGCGGATCGGCCGGGAGACGCTCGATGTGTATGCGCCGCTCGCGCACCGATTGGGGGTTCAGGAGATCAAACACGAGATGGAGGACCGTTGTTTCGCGATTCTCTACCCCAAGCGACATGCCGAGATCGACACGCTGCTTCACCAACGGGCCCCCGAGCGGGATGCGCAGATACGCGCGGCCATCGAGGCAGTCGAGTCTCTTCTCCGAGGGGCCTCCATCCGGGCCGACGTGACCGGTCGTCCCAAGCATCCTTACTCGATATACCGCAAGATGATGACCACCGGGTTGCCGTTCGAGAAGATCCACGATCTCATCGGCATCCGGATCATCGCCGATGAGGTCCGCGATTGCTACGGGGCGCTCGGTCTCATTCACGCGATGTGGNNACGACGGTGATAGGCCCGGACGGCAAGCCGCTCGAGGTGCAGATTCGCACGGAAGACATGCACCAGCGCGCCGAGTTCGGAGTAGCCTCCCATTGGCGATACAAAGAGGGCATCTCCGACGAAGACCCGCCGTGGATGGCCGATCTCCGGTTCTTGCAGGACGAGTACGCCGATCCAAACGAGTTCCTCGCCAGCCTCAAGCTCGACCTGTATCAAGATGAGGTATTCGTGCTCACTCCTCGCGGGGACGTCAAGACGATGCCCCGCGGTGCGACGCCGGTCGACTTCGCCTACACGGTTCACACCGAGGTGGGCCACCGGTGTGTGGGGGCCAAAGTGAACGGCCGCTTGGTGAATCTGGGCACCCGGCTCGAATCGGGAGACATCGTGGAAATCGTCACGTCGAAGGCCCAGGGTGCCGGACCGAGCCAGGACTGGTTGAGTTTTGTGCGGACGACGCGAGCCAAGGCAAAGATTCGCCAGTGGTTCAGCAAAGAACGACGTGAGACGGCGCTGGCCGGCGGACGAGACGAGGTGATGGCTGCACTCCGCAAGGAGCGGCTGGCTCTCTCCGCCTCGGCGCGGGACGGGCTCCTGGCGAAGGTGGCCGAACAACTCGGGTTGCAGGAGGTGGAGGCGCTCTTCGTGGCGGTCGGCGAGGGCACGGTTGGTGGATCGACGGTGGCCGGCCGGGTGGCCCGACTGGCCAGGCCGGAAGTGAAGGAACCCGAGGGCCGGACCCTGGCGGAAGTCCCGACCGAGCGAGTCGCTCACACCGGAACCGGGGTGATCGTCGAAGGCCTCGACGATGTCTGGGTGCGGATTGCTCGCTGTTGCGCGCCGGTTCCCGGTGACGACATCGTCGGATTTGTGACGGTGGGGCGGGGAGTGTCGGTCCACCGATCCGATTGCACCAACGTGGAGGCGATGGGCGATCGGACGGAACGCATGATCGAGGTTGCGTGGGCACCCGAGCGCGTCGGCAGATTCTCGGTCTGGGTTCAGGTGGAAGCGCTCGACCGTCCCAAACTCTTGCGTGATGTGACCTCGCTCATCTCCGACATCGGCGGCAACATCCTCGCCTCCTCCTCGTCCGTGGGCCGCGACTTGGTGGCCCTGCTCCGGTATGAGATCGAACTGGGTGATCCCGGCCAGGTGGACACCCTGGTGGCGGCGCTGCGCAGCGTGGACTCGGTCTTTGACGCATACCGGTTGGTGCCTCGCACGACGTAGGAGAACTCCCGGGGAGTCCATGCGAAGCCGCCGACCTGATCTGCGGGGACCCCGAATGCCGGCTCCGACCCCTGTCAACTACGCTGACGCCGAATCCAGATCGGGGTAAGCCGTTGTTGATCGCCGGCAAGTCGTTGTGGCTGGCTGAAACCAACTGTTGGGTGGTGGCGTCCGAAGCGGGTGGACCCGGGCTGCTCATCGACGCGCCGCCCGATCCCGAAGGATTGTCGAGCCTGCTGACCGAGCACGGAGTCATTCCGGTGGCACTGCTCCTCACTCACGGGCACGTCGATCACACGGGGGGAGCGGGGGTGGTGGTTGGGCAAACCGGCATCGACACGTACGTCCATCCCGATGATGACTTCCTCACCCTCAACCCTCTCGGTCAGCTACGCATGTTGTTCGGCCTGGTCCCGGCCGGTGACTTCGCGCCGCCGGTCCGGCTCGAGCAACTCAACGACGGAGATGTCCTGCACCTGGCCGGCTTCGAGGTGGAGGTGCTGCACACGCCCGGGCACACACCGGGTCACTGTTGCTTCCTGATCAGACGGGAAGGCGTGCTGTTCTCGGGCGACCACCTCTTTGCCGGCTCGATCGGACGGACCGATCTGCCGGGCGGCGACTACGGCACCCTGATGGAAAGCATGCGCACGAAGGTGCTCCCACTCGACGATGCCATAATGGTCTATCCGGGACATGGGCCCACGACTACCCTGGCCCGCGAACGGCGCATCAACCCCTTCCTCCAAGAGTTGATTTGAATGACCTTCCGCGCACCCAAGGGAACCGACGATATCCTCCCGCCTGCGTCTCGCACCTGGCGCCGGCTGCTGCTGATGTGGGAGGACTGGGCGGCACGGTACGGGTACGACCTCGTGCTGCTGCCGTTCTTCGAAACAACCGAGGTTTTCGCTCGGGGCGTCGGGGAAAGCACCGAAGTCGTGCAGAAGCAGATGTACACCTTCGAAGACAAAGGGGGAAGGTCACTGACCCTTCGTCCGGAGGGGACTGCGTCCGTAGTCCGGGCGTTTCTGGAAACCGGGGCCGACGGAATCCTGAAGGCGGCGTATTCGGGGGCGATGTTTCGCTACGAGCGTCCCCAAGCGGGACGCCGGCGTCAGTTCTATCAGGTAGGAGTCGAATATCTCGGCTCGCGGGCTGCTGCCGCCGATGCCGAAGTGATCGAGTTGGGGTACCGGTACCTCACCGACGCAGGCGTGCCGGGTCTGAGTGTCCTCGTCAACTCCATCGGTGATCGGGTATGCCGCCCTGCCTACCTGGAAGTCTTGAAGGAATACCTGAAGGAGCGTCGCGCCGTACTCTGCGACGACAGCCTGACGCGTCTGGAATCCAACCCAATGCGGGTGCTCGACTGCAAAGTGTGTGCCCCCCGTCTGTCCGACGCTCCCTCGCCGGTGGACCATCTCTGCATGGAGTGCGCCACGCACTACGACGAGGTCCGGGCGGCCTTGCGGGATATGGACGTGCCCTACGAAGAGGCGCCTCGGTTGGTGAGGGGCCTGGACTACTACGAACGAACTGCGTTTGAGTACGTTGCCACCGACCTGGAAACCGCGCAGAACGCGGTCGGCGGAGGTGGACGATATGACGGACTGGCCGAACTCCTCGGTGGCAAGCCGGTGCCGGGGGTCGGTTTTGCCTTGGGGCTGGACCGCATGGTATTGACGCTCTTCGAGGTCGAGGAACTTGAACCGCTCGATGTGTACATCGTCGTGGCGGGCGACCGCCGCGGGGACGGGGCCAAGTTGGCCTCCAATCTGCGCTACGAGGGGATCCGGACGGATCTCGATGTGGAGGGTCGTTCAGTGAAAGCCCAGTTTCGGGCTGCGGACCGGCGGGGAGCGGCCACGGCGCTGGTGGTCGGAGACGAGTGGGACGATGGCCGGGTTGTGGTCAAGGACCTGGCCACCGGCCGGCAGGAAGTCATTCTCAAAGAGGAGGTAGCGGCATGGACCCGACGGACGTAGCGGGCGAACCACAGTATCGGACCCTTCTCGCCGTCGACGTGTCGGAGGCCAAGGCCGGGCAGCGGGTACGTCTGGCGGGCTGGGTGGCGAGGAGACGCGACCAGGGGGGTGTTTACTTCTTCGACCTGAGGGATTCGTCGGGTCTGGTACAGGTCGTCGTCGACCCGGCCGAAGTTCCGGCAGCGCGCGACCTTCGCATGGAGTATTGCATCAGCGTGGAGGGAATCATCCGCCCGCGACCGGAGGGCATGGCCAATCCGGACCTCATCACCGGCCGGGTCGAGTTGGCTGCCGACGACCTCCGGGTACTCAGCAAATCCGAACCCCTTCCGTTTGTGCTGGATGCTCGGGTTGAGCCGGAGGAACGACTGCGGCTCGAATACCGGTTTCTGGATCTGCGCCGTCCCCGTATGAGGGCCAACCTGCGAGCACGCTCGCGAGCTGCGGCAGCGATGCGCGACACACTCAACGACCGCGACTTCCTGGAGGTCGAAACGCCAACCTTGATCCGCTCAACGCCCGAAGGGGCTCGCGACATGCTGGTCCCCAGCCGGCTGCGGGCCGGCAGCTTCTACGCGCTGCCGCAGTCCCCTCAGCTCTTCAAGCAGCTGCTGATGGTGGGAGGCGTCGATCGCTACTACCAGATCGCCCGCTGCTATCGCGATGAGGACTTCCGGAGCGATCGTCAGCTGGAGTTCACTCAGCTTGATGTGGAAGGCGCCTTCTGGGGACGGGAGGGAGTGTTCGACACATTCGAGGCGGTCGTGGCGGCCGTCGTTGCGGAGCTGCGCGGGTCTTCACTGGTCGTGCCGTTCCCGCGCATGACGTACGCCGATGCCCTGCTGCGGTACGGAACCGACAAACCGGACGTGCGGTTCGGGATGGAGATCCGCGACCTGGGTGATCTCTTCGAGGGTACCGAATTTCGAGCATTCTCGGCCGTGCTCGACGATGGAGGGGTGGTGCGCGGGTTCAACGCCGGGGCCCGGGACCTATCACGGTCCGGGCTCGACGCTCTGGTTGATCGAGCCAAGGCACTCGGCGCCCGGGGGCTGGTCTCCGGTGCCGTCGACCCGGAGGGGTCGTGGCACTCATCGGCGGCCAAGTTCCTCTCGGCGGATGAGGTGGCAGGTTTGACCGCCGCTCTCGACGGGTCACCGGGAGACCTGCTGCTGCTGGTGGCCGACTCGGCCCGGGTGACGGCAGAGGTGCTCGGCCAGTTGCGGCTCGACCTGGGCAAACCGGAGGGACACGACGATCTGTCGTTCCTGTGGGTCATCGACTTCCCGGTGTTCGACGAACTGGAGGGCGGCCATCTGGTTCCGTCCCATCATCCATTCACGTCTCCGGTAGATGTCAAGGAGATGCGCGAACGGCCCCGGGAAGCCATTTCCAAGGCCTACGATCTGGTCCTGAACGGCAGCGAGCTGGGCTCCGGTTCGGTCCGGATTCATGACCCTGAAGTTCAGCGGGAGGTCTTCGAAATCCTGGGCATCTCTGCGGAAGAGGCCGAACGCCGTTTCGGATGGTTCGTGAAAGCCTTGCGGTATGGGACCCCCCCACACGCCGGATTCGCTATGGGAATCGACCGGCTCCTGGCAATTCTGCAGCACGAGACCAGCATCAGGGACGTGATCCCTTTCCCGAAGACGCAGACCGGCACCGACCCCATGACCGGGTCGCCCACCGAGGTCGATCCGGACCAGCTGGCCGAACTGGGCATCAGCCTCAGCGAGGCGGCCGCGGCGACGGACGATGGATGACCTCTTCGCGGCTCAGCGGGAGGCCCGCCGGGCGGAGATAGCACCCCTGGCCACCCGTATGAGACCTCGCACCCTCGACGAGGTAGCCGGACAACCCCATCTGGTGGGATCGGGGGCCGCCTTTCGGACGATGGTCGAGGCCGGGCGCCCGGTCTCGATGATCCTGTGGGGGCCGGCGGGTACCGGCAAGACCACACTGGCCCGGTTGGTGGCCGACCAATCGGACGCTCGCTTCGAGCAACTCTCGGCCACCTCGGCCGGCGTCAAAGATGTCCGGGAAGTGTTGGCGGGAGCGCGCCGACGTCTGGGAGAAGAAGGTCGACGCACGGTGCTCTTCCTCGACGAGATTCACCGCTTCAGCAAATCACAGCAGGATGCCCTGCTTCCGGGGGTAGAGGAAGGGACGGTGATCCTGGTGGGCGCCACCACCGAGAATCCGTTCTTCGAGGTCAACTCGCCTCTGATCTCGCGTTCCACTCTGTTTCGCTTGGAGCGGCTGGAACCGGCAGACGTGGTCCGGTTGATCGATAGCGCCCTGGTCGACTCACAGCGGGGTTTGGGAGAACAGAATCTGCAAATCGACGACGATGCCCGGCTCGCCTTGGGAGAGCGGTGTGGAGGCGATGCCCGGCTGGCTCTCAATGCTCTGGAAATGGCGGCGTACCTGGCTCGCCCGGCCGATGGCCACATCACTCTCGACCACGTCGAAGAGGCTCTGCAACGCCGCATCGTTCGCTATGACAAGGGTGGTGATCAGCACTACGACGTCGTCTCGGCTTTCATCAAGAGTCTGCGTGGCTCCGATCCCGATGCCTCGCTCTATTGGCTTCATACCATGCTGGAGGCCGGTGAGGATCCCCAGTTCATCGCTCGGCGAATGATCGTGTTTGCGTCCGAAGACGTGGGTTTGGCCGATTCGGATGCGCTGGGCGTGGCGGTAGCAGCCGGCCATGCCCTCGGCTACGTTGGTCTTCCGGAGGCGTCCTTTGCGTTGAGTCAGGCCGCCCTCTATCTCGCCACCGCACCCAAGTCGGATTCCGTCAAGCGGGCCATGGGAGCCGCCCAACGGATGGTCGGCGGCACTCCCGGCGCCCAGGTTCCAATCCACCTTCGTCAGGCGGGTTATCAGGGAGCAGAGGTGTTGGGTCACGGGGAGGGATATCGCTACCCACACGACCATCCCGGTCACATCGTCTCGCAGCAGTACCTGCCCGACGAGGCAACCGAGGCCGTCCTGTTCCATCCCACCCGCCAGGGCGACGAGGCCGGAATCGCCGAGCGACTCGGCGAGATCGACCGGAGGTTGGGAAAGGGCACGAGGGACTGACCGGGGCCCCGTCTCGGATTCCAGACCCGTCGGACCGCCGGGTTTCGGCGATCACCGGCTACCGCCAACTGGCTACTCTCTGTTCATGCTCAAGCGAGCGTTTTGGTTCTTGACGGGTGCGGTGACGGGAGTCGGTATGTCGATCTGGGCCATGGCGAGCGTGGCTCGAGCCAGGGAGACGCTCACCCCGACCAACCTGCGCCGGATGGCAGTGAGGTCCTTCGCCGACGTCCTCGAGGGAGCCGGCACCCGGTTGCGTTCCCCAAACGGCCGGGGCTGAGGTTCCCCGGCCACTAACCTGTCGAGCGCATGGATTCCAATCAGCTTCGCTCTACTTTCGTGAGGTTCTTCGAGGAACGTTCTCACACGGTGAGGCCGTCTGCGTCGCTCATTCCGGTGGACCCGACGCTGTTGCTCACCAACGCCGGCATGGTTCCCTTCAAGCCTTACTTCCTCGGTGAGGAACCCGCCCCCTATCCCCGGGCAGTTTCCTCCCAGAAGTGCGTGAGGACGGTGGACATCGACATCATTGGGACGACCGCCCGGCACGCCAGTTTCTTCGAGATGCTCGGCAATTTCAGCTTTGGTGACTACTTCAAGAAAGACGCCATACCATGGTCCTACGACCTGGTGACCGAAGCCTTCGGCATCGACCCCGAATTCCTGTGGTTCACCGTCCACGAAACCGATGATGAGGCCGCTCAGATTTGGCTGGACGAGGTGGGAGTTCAACCGCATCGTCTTCAGCGTCGCGGGCGCGACAATTTCTGGCAGATGGGTGTAGCCGGGCCCTGCGGTCCGAGCTCCGAGATCTTCTACGACCGGGGGCTCGCCTACGGGCCCGATGGAGGTCCGGTGGTCGACGAAGAGCGATTCGTGGAGATCTGGAATCTGGTGTTCATGCAGAACATCCAGGATCAGCCCTACCACGTTGTCGGCGAGCTTCCCGCCAAGAGCATCGACACCGGGATGGGGCTCGAGCGAATGGCCACCGTCCTCCAGGGAGTCGACACGATCTTCGATGTCGACACGATGCGGCACGTCCTCGACACGGCCGCTCGCTTCGCGAGCGTGACATACGGTGAAGATCCCATGGTCGACGTTTCCCTGCGCGTCCTCGCCGACCACGGGCGCGCCCTGACGTTCCTCATCGGTGATGGAGTGGTTCCGTCGAACGACGGGCGGGGTTATGTACTGCGACGCATCTTGCGGAGAGCAGTACGGCACGCCTGGAGGCTCGGCGGCGAGGGCCTGATTACTCCCCAGCTGGTGCAAGCCACCGTCGACGTCATGGCCCCCGGGTACCCGGAGCTTCTCGATCAACAAGGGTTCGTCACGGATGTCGTCACCCGCGAGGAGGCTCGCTTCCGCCAAACTCTGCAATCGGGACACACGTTGCTGGAGAGTGAGCTGGAGACGGTTCCGGCGGGGGGTTTGCTGTCCGGCGCCACCACCTTCAAGTTGCACGATACCTTCGGATTTCCGGTCGAACTCACCAAGGAAATCGCCGCCGAGCAAGGGGTGGAGATCGACGAGAGCGCCTTTGAGGCGGCCATGGAAGAACAGCGGAGTCGGGCCCGAGCCGCCTGGAAGGGCGGCGAGAGTGCGGCCACGGCCGACGCTTACCGGGCGCTCTTGGACGACATCGGACCCACCGAGTTCCTCGGTTACACGGACGAAGCAAGCCGGAGCCGGATTCTCTCGTTGCTGCGAGAAGGCGAGCAGACGGATCGGGCGGAGGAAGGGCAGGAAGTCGAGGTCTTCCTCGACCGAACGCCCTTCTATGCCGAGGCGGGCGGCCAGGTGGGGGATACCGGGTTGATCGAGACCGAAACCGGCCGACTGGTGGTACGGGACACGCAAGCCGGTGTGCCCGGCCTCAACGGCCACCGGGCCACCGTGGGGAGAGGCTTCGTACAGGTCGGCCAGGATGCCGAGGCGCGCATCGACTCGCCTCGTCGGGAAGGGATACGCAAGAGTCACACCGGAACTCACGTGCTTCACTGGGCGCTTCGCGATGTGCTGGGTCAGCATGTCCAGCAGGCTGGGTCGCTGGTCGAGAACGGTCGGTTGCGATTCGACTTCAGCCATTTCGGCGGGCTCCAACAGGATGAGTTTGCCGAAGTCGAACGGATTGCCAACGAACGAGTCATCGACAATGCGGGCGTGCGCGCTTTCGAGACCAGTAAAGAGGAGGCCCAGACCCTGGGAGCCCTGGCTTTCTTCGGAGACAAGTACGGTGAGGTCGTGCGGGTAGTCGAGATCGGCAACTATTCGAAGGAACTGTGCGGCGGGACCCACACGCCTTCCGCCGGGCAGGTTGGCCCCCTGGTCGTCCTCGGGGAGTCGTCGATTGGATCCAACCTGCGCCGCATCGAAGCGCTCTCGGGTGACCACGCGTATGAGTATCTGGCCGGGCTACGGCGGCGCTTGTCGGAGACAGGTCGGTTGCTGCGAGTTCAGCCCGACGAGGTTCCGGGCAGAGTGGAAGCTCTCGTGGAACGCGCCAAGGCTCTCGAGGAGCAACTGGCGTCCATCTCCCAAAAGGCGCGCGCCGAAGAAGCCGCGGTCATCGCCGAGTCGATGGAGATGGTCGGCGAGTCACGCTTTGCGGTGGCCGGTGCAGGGGAAATGCCACCGGACCAGCTCCGCACGCTGGCGTTGCAGGTGCGCGACCGGATCGGACGGGGAGTAGTCGTCCTCGGCAGCACCAATGCCGGAAAGGGAGCCTTGATAGGGGCGGTGTCCATCGATTTGGTGGCCGAAGGAGTCTCGGCCGCCGACATCATCCTGCCGGCTGCGCGCATCCTGGGCGGGGGCGGCAGCCGTGATCCCGAACTCGCCCAGGCTGGGGGGCCCCACGGTGATCGGCTGGGTGAAGCTCTCGACGTCGCCCGGGAGGCAGCAGGGCGGGCCTTGGCGGAGGTGTGATTCTGGGCCGTATCATGGGCCTCGACTACGGCACGCGGCGCATCGGCGTCGCCATGTCCGATGCTCTTCACCTCACCGCCCAACCGCACGAGGTGCTCGATGCCGATCCCGGGCAGCTTGCCGCCGAGCTACGTCGACTGGTCAACGAGAATGATGTCGAAATGATCGTGGTAGGACTTCCCGTGAACCTGGCAGGAGAAGAGACCTTCTCCGCCGGTGGGGCTCGCGAACTGGCGAGGCTGGCAAGCGAGGCAACGGGCCTGCCGGTGGAGATGGCCGATGAACGGTACACCACTAGAAGTGCAGAGCAGACGCTCCTGGCGGCCGATGTTCGGCGGACTCGCCGCCGGCAAGTGATAGACAAGATAGCGGCCGCCATCATGCTGCAGTCTTTCCTGGATGCTCGCCGATGACGGATCCCGCCGGAGAGACACGGACTGATGCCCTCCGGCGCCTGGCCGGGTTTGTGCTCTTGCTCGCAATCCTGGCCGGGGCCTACTTCGGTGCCCGGGAACTGGCCGCCTGGGTCGGCGGGTTGGGGGGCGTATCGGACGTCACCGCTCCTCCCGACATCCAGCCGGGGCTACCCGTGTCGGTCGACATCCCGGCCGGGGCGAGCGCCCGCCAGATCGGCGTGGTGCTCGCCGAAGCGGGCGTCGTGGAGTCCTCGGCTCAGTTTGAGCTGGCCGCCCGCACCTCTGATACGGCCGAGCGCCTCCAGGCCGGTAGCTACGACCTGGAAACCGGCATGAGCAACGAGGCGGTCATCGATCTGCTCCTGGTCGGTCCGGTCGTCGAGACGTTCCGGGTAACGGTGCGAGAAGGACTGTGGATCACGGAGGTCATCGAGGAGATCGCCCGCCAGACGGATTTCACAGACACCGAGCTCCGCGCTGCCCTGACGGAGGTGGAGTCCCCACTGCTGCAAGGACCGGCCTCCGATCCCATCTCTTGGGAGGGTCTGTTGTTCCCCGACACTTACGACTTTCCGCTCGATGCCGGGCCGGGAGACGTCTTGCAGAACCTGGCCGACACCATGGTGCGACGAGTAGACGCGATCGACTGGTCGACGATCGAATCAGCGAATCTCTCGATCTACGAAGGGATCATCATCGCTTCCCTGATCGAAGCCGAAGCCGGGGTCGACGAAGATCGGCCGCTGATCGGCAGCGTGATCCTCAACCGCCTAGAGATTCCAATGGTGCTGGGGATCGACGCGACGGTGATCTATGCGCTGGGGGAGCGGGGCAAGTCGCTCACCCAGACTGATCTCGAAGTGGATTCGCCCTACAACACGAGGAAGTACCCCGGTCTACCACCGACCCCCATCGGCGGACCCGGCCAGAAATCACTGGAGGCGGCGGCCGAACCGGCGGACACCGATTTCATCTACTACGTGCTGACATCGCCCACCGGCGAGCATTCCTTCACGGCCGACTACGACGAGTTTCTTGCCTGGAAGCAGCAAGCTCAGAAAGACGGCCTCATCCCGTGAGATGGCGCAAGTGACTCGTTTCGACCTGGTCCTGTTTGGAGATCCGGTGGATCACTCCCTATCGCCGGTCATCCAACAAGCAGCTCTCGACTCGGCGGGCGTAGTAGGTACCTACCGAGCTGTGCGAGTGGATGCCGACGGGTTTGGCCGGGGGTGTGCCGATCTACGAGCGGGACGCTGGCACGGAGCCAATGTCACCATGCCCCACAAACGGCGAGCAGCGGCCGAAGCCGATGAGCTTTCTGCCGGCGCGATGAGGTCGGGTTCCGTCAACACCATCGTCGTGGCCGGCTCGCGGCTGGTTGGGCACAGTACGGATATCGAAGGTATCCGCTTGGTCTGGGAGGAGAGAGCGCTTCCGACCGACGCTCCGGTTCTGGTTCTCGGGGCCGGTGGTGCGGCGGCGGCAGCGCTCATCGCTCTCGAGAACCACGAACTGTTCCTCACCTCTCGCCGTCCACGAGCGGCGGAACGGCTTGCCGAAGTGGCCGACACGGATGCCCGACCGATTCCTTGGGGCGTTCCTATCTCAGAAGCCGTGGTGGTGAACGCCACGCCGCTCGGCATGCGCGGCGAGTCACTGCCGCCGGGAATCGTTGAAAAGAGCGCCGGACTGCTCGACATGGCTTACGGTCACGGTCCGACTCCCGCCGTGCAGACTGCCGGTGGGGCCGGCCTTCCCCACGCTTCGGGCACCGATCTGCTCCTGGCGCAGGCCGGCGCTTCGTTCACTTTGTGGACCGCCCTGCCGGCACCGCTCGCGGCTATGAAGTCGGCTCTGCAAAAGGCTCAAGCGACCGGATAGCTCCGCCGAAACACCCTAGGAGTCGGTACGGAGGAATCAACATGTCGCTCACCGGTGCCCTCGAGGCGTTTCCGCTGCCCGAGGTCCTGCGCCTGCTGGCACGGTCGAGAAAGAGCGGAGCTCTGCGAATCGACGCGGTCGAACTGCAAGGGAGGATCTACCTCGCCGACGGTTCCATCACCTACGCAACGACTCGTCGCGAAGAGGATCTCGCCGATGAGCTGGTGGGCGCCGGGCTGATCGACTCGCAGGATTGGGTACTCGTTGAACGTCGTGAGAAGAACATCGTCGAGGTTCTTGCCGAGCAAGCCTCCGAGCAGCAACTCACCGAGTTTCTGGCCGATCAGATTGCCGATGTCATCTTCCGGCTCATGCGCAGAACAGACGGCGAATTCGAATTCTCTGAGTCGGTTGGACCGCGCTATGACACCGGGGTCTCGATCGAGATCGATGCCAGCCTCGCGGAGGCGGAGAATCGGAACATTCAGTGGGCAGAGATCGAAGAGGTCATTCCGGCCATCACCTTCCACCTGCGGATGACTCCCGATCTCCCTCACCACGAGGTTTCGCTGCCGTCGGCAAGCTGGAAGGTTCTCGCCGCCCTGCAAGGTGAGGGGAGCATCGAAGAGGTTGCGCGGCGCCTGGGCATGACCGACTTCGCAGTGGGTCAGATCATGGCCGGCCTCACGCGGGACGGTTTGCTGGAGATCACCGACATGCCTCCTCCGGCTGCCTACGGTTATGGAGAAGATCAATATTCAGAGGAGCCGGTACCTCAAAGAGAGGAGCCGGTACCTCAAAGAGAGGAGCCGGTACCTCACAATGAGGCACCGGACGCGCCGCCCGATTCCGATGACGAAGCCCTGCTTCGGGACGCCTTGTCGGAGGTAGTGACCCCGGAGGGCGGCGGAGATGTCCCGGCCATGAGCCGCCGCCGCGGTTTGGGAGCTCGCGTCCAGGAAGCAAAGGGTGCCGGTGAGTAGCCGAGCCATGGTTCAGCGGGATGCCGGGCATCTCGGCACGCTCCTTCTCGAGGAGGGGATTGTCACCGAAGAGGTGCTCAAGGCCGGTCTGGACATCCACAACGAGACCGGCCGTCCCCTCGGGCGGGTGCTCGTCGAAGAGAACCTGGTCGAGGAACGCGACCTGGTGCGGGTGCTGGCCAAGAACATCGGCATCGAGTTCGTCGATCTCGACGAGGCGACCGTTGACCCGGCGGCCGCCGCCCTCATTCCGGAAGCCCTCGCTCGTCGCTATGCCGCCCTTCCGGTCGGCTTCGAGGAGGACCGACTCGTCATCGCGATGGCCGACCCGGCCAACGTGCTGGCGATCGACGACATCCGGGCGATCTCGGGACGGGAGGTCGTGGTCAAGGTCGCCACCCGATCTGATGTCGAGGCAGCGGTGGGGCGCATGGCGTCGCTCGACAGCTCCGTCACCGACATGGCCGAACTGGCTGCCGAGGACGCAGTAGAAACCCAAGATCTCGGAGCAGTCGAAGCGGCTGCCGACGAAGCGCCGGTAGTGAAGCTCGTCAACATGCTCATCACGCGAGCTGCCGCCGACCGCGGGTCGGACATTCACATCGAACCGACCGAGAAGGACCTACGGGTGCGTTTTCGGATCGACGGCGTGCTTCACGAGATCATGCGTACCCCTCGTTCCATCGCCAACGCGGTGATAAGCCGGCTGAAGATCATGGCCGACATCGACATCGCCGAGCGCAGGCGGCCCCAAGATGGACGCATCAATCTCCGGGTGGGGCACAAGCAGCTCGATCTCCGGGTGTCCAGTCTGCCGACGATCTACGGCGAAAAGGTAGTCATGCGGCTGTTGGACACCAGCACGGCGTTACTCGAGCTCAAGGATCTCGGGTTTCTCGGCGACAACGAACGGCGCTTCGAGGATTCTTTCAGCAAGCCCTACGGAACCATCCTGGTGGTCGGTCCGACCGGNNGAATACCGGTTGCCGGGCATCAGTCAGGTGCAGGTCAACAAGAAGGCCGGCCTCACCTTCGCCTCGGCGTTGCGCTCCTTCCTCCGGCAGGACCCGGACATCATGCTGGTCGGTGAGATTCGAGACCAGGAGACTGCGAACATCGCGATCGAATCGGCCCTCACCGGTCACCTGGTGCTCTCTACGCTCCACACCAACGACGCACCATCGAGCATCAGCCGACTCATCGAGATGGGCGTGGAGCCTTTCCTGGTCGGGTCGGCCCTCGATGCGGTACTGGCTCAGCGTCTGGCTCGACGGCTGTGTAACCAGTGCAAGGAGCCGTACACGCCCACCGCAGAAGCTCTCCGGGGATCCGGGTTCCCCATGGAATCCCTCGACGAGGGGTCCACCCTCTACCGTGCCAAGGGCTGCAACCACTGTTCCAACACCGGCTATCGAGGCCGGTTGGCCATCCACGAGTTGATGATCGTCACCGAGGAGATCGAGTTGCTGGCGGTGGAGCGGGCCGCCACCGAGCAGCTGACCAAAGCAGCGATTGCTGCCGGAATGCAGACCCTCCGCCACGACGGCATGGCCAAGGTCGCAATGGGCTTGACCTCGATCGAGGAGATCATGCGGGTCGTGATCTGAGATCGCGATCCGAGGGGACGGTTGGAATCCTTCAAGGTGGGCCTGACCACTGCCGAAACCCATGTGAGGCATATCGCCCCGAAGGGAAGCCAGAAAAGAGAATGAACACAGCATCACGCAAACTCGGTGAGCTCCTGGTCGATCGCCGGTTGCTCTCCAAAGACGTCCTGGAGACCCTCCTGGACAAGGAGTCGGTCACCGGTGTACCCATTGCCAAGCTCCTCATCGACGGTGGGCACGTACGGGAGGAAGATCTCCTGAAAGCCGTCGCCGATCGCGTTGGCATGGCGTACATAGATCTCGACGACGCGTTGCTCGATCCGGAGGCCGTCGGCTTGATCGACGAAGACACGGCTCGCCGGCTCATGGCGATACCCGTCCGACTGGAGGATGAGAAGGTCGTCGTAGCCGTTGCGGACCCCTTCGATCCCGAAACCCATGTGCGCCTCGAGAAGTCCACAGGCACTGGAGTGACGGTAGCTCTTGCCACTCGCGACGCCATTCAGCGAGCAATCAACTTCGTCCATGGGACCGACGAAGTACCCCTGGTCCGTCAGCCGGGAGTACCGGCGGGCGAAGTCCCGATATCCGAGCCCGAAACGCTGCATCTGAACGAATTGCTTTCGATCCAGCTGGACCGGGACGGTTCGGACCTTCACCTCACCGCCGGATCGCCTCCCCAGATTCGCCTGCACGGGAAGCTCGAGCCGTTGAACGATTTTCCGCTACTCAAGCCGGCCGAACTACGGAGGATGATCTACAGCATCCTCACTGAGAAGCAGCGGGAGAAGCTGGAGGAAACGCTGGAGCTGGACGCCTCCCATCCGGTTCCCGGTCGGGGTCGCTTCCGCATGAACGTGTACTTCCAGAGGGATTCCATCGGAGCGGCCTTCCGGGCGATTCCCACGGAGATCAAGTCGCTCCAAGAACTGGGTATTCCGCCATCGGTGGGGGAGCTGGCCGATTTGCAGCGCGGCCTGGTCCTGGTGACCGGTCCGACCGGGTCCGGGAAGTCGACCACTCTGGCCGCCCTGATCGACATGATCAACGCCAAGCGCTCCTGTCATATTCTCACTGTGGAAGATCCGATCGAGTTTCTCCATGCCCACAAAGAGGCCATCGTCAACCAGCGCGAGGTCGGGGCCGATACGCTCGGGTTTGGCCCCGCCTTGAAACATGCCTTGCGACAGGATCCGGACGTGATCCTGGTAGGCGAGTTGCGAGATCTCGAGACAATCTCAACCGCCCTGACCGCCGCCGAAACCGGCCACCTCGTGTTCGCAACTCTGCACACTCAGGATGCTCCGCAGACGATCGACCGGATGGTCGATGTGTTCCCGTCCCACCAGCAGCAGCAAGTTCGNNGGACGGGTGCCGGCCGTCGAAGTGATGATCGCCACTTCAGGCATCCGCAACCTCATCCGGGAATCGAAGAACCACCAGATCACGACTGCGATGCAAGCCGGTGGAAAGCACGGCATGCAGACAATGGACCAAGCCCTGGCGGATCTCGTCCGGCGGAACCTCATTTCGTACGCGGTGGCGGTCGAACGCTGCATGAATCTCGAGGACTTTCAGCGGCTGGCGGGCCGGATGGCGTAGGAGGGCGTCGACATGGCGACAACATTCACCTACCAGGTCAAGGACAAGACGGGAAAGCTGCACGACGGCGAAATGCAGGCATCCTCTCAGGCGGCGGTCGCCAAAGCTCTGCGCGAGCGAGGCTTCATGCCGGTCTCGGTCCGGGAAAAGAAAGCCTCCTCTCTCCAGAAAGAGATTCGGATCCCGGGTCTGTCCGGCCGCATCAAGGTGAAGGAAGTCTCCGTCTTCAGCCGGCAGTTTGCCACCATGATCAACTCGGGGTTGTCGCTCCTGAGGTCGCTGACCATCCTCGCCGAACAGACTCCCAACCGTGCTTTTCGGGATGTGATCCTGGAGGTGAAAGCCGATGTCGAGAAGGGAGCGTCTTTGTCGCAGGCGCTGGAGGAGCACCCGAAGATCTTCGGTCCCCTCTACACCTCAATGGTCAAGTCCGGTGAAGTGGGCGGCGTGCTGGACGAGACTCTCGAACGGCTGGCGCTGACCCTCGAGGCGCAAGTGGAACTCAGGTCCCAGGTGAAGTCGGCAATGATGTACCCGGTGGCGGTGTTCGGTCTGGTGGTCTTCATCGTCATCGCCATGTTGCTTTTCGTGGTTCCGATGTTCGAGTCGATGTTTTCCGACTTCGGGGCGGAGCTGCCGCTTCCGACCAGGATCCTCATGATGGTGTCGGAGTTCTTCACGAGCTACTGGTATGTAGCGGTGGTCGGAACCATCGCCGCCATCATCGGCTTCAGACGCTGGATCGCCACGGACAAGGGGAGGAGTAGATTCGACGCCATCAAGCTCAAGCTGCCCATCTTCGGCAAACTGGTGCACAAGACCTCGCTGGCCAGGTTCTCTCACACCCTGGCCGCCCTCACCCGGACGGGCGTCCCGATCCTGATGGCGATGGACATCGTGGCTGAGACCTCCGGAAACGCGGTCGTGGCACGGGCCGTGCACAGCGTGCAGGCCTCGGTGAAAGAAGGCGAATCGATCGCCGAACCCCTCGCCAACCACCCGGTGTTTCCCCCCATGGTGGTGCAGATGATGGCGGTGGGTGAGGAGACCGGTGCTCTCGACACCATGCTCGAGAAGGTAGGCGATTTCTACGACCGAGAGGTGAAAACCATGGTCGAAGGCCTCACGAGCCTGATCGAGCCGCTCCTGGTTGTTGTGTTGGGCGCCACTGTTGGTGGCATGCTCCTGGCGCTCTACATGCCCATCTTCAACGTCATCACCCTCATCCAGTAGAGCGGCGCCGCCGAACCGTCCCTCCGCTCGAGGGACGATGACCGGGATCCTCGGACTACGGGCTCAACTTCTGACGCCCACCTGCCGATATTTGTCGGTGAGGGCCGAAGGTCGGCTCTCTCCATAAGGAGGAATCATCATGATTCATTGGATGAGGAGCCGACTCGGGAACGAGGAGGGCTTCACCCTGGTCGAGTTGATGGTGGTCGTACTGATCATTGCCATTCTCGTGGCGATCGCCATCCCGACCTTCCTCGGCGCCCGTGAGAGCGCTCAGGACCGGGCCGCCCAGAGCGACCTGCGCAACGCCCTGACTGCCGAGAAGGTGTACTACGTGGACAACGAGGTCTACACCGACAACTCCGGTGGCGCCCTTGCTGCCATCGAACCGAGCATCGACTGGACTGCGGTCGTGGTCAACCTCGACGTTGCCAACGACCAGTACGTCTGCATGGAGCTGCTCTCGGCCAGCGGCACCACGTTCTACCTGAAGGATGTCGCCTCCGGTGCCGGGGCCGGAACGTTCTACGGGAACTCGGACGCCGTGGCAAACTGCGCGGCAGCCGTGGCCACTTCCGCGGACGCCGGCTGGTAAAGCAACCACCATCAGCAACCTCGAGAGGGCGGCCTGTTGGCCGCCCTCTCGACATGAACGGGAGAACGGGCTCAATCTGGCTAACGTGACCGGCCGATAGAGAGGGGCCATGACCGCTTTTTCTGCAGTAGTCGCCGGGTTGCTTGGTTTGGTGATCGGATCCTTCCTCAACGTCGTGGCCTACCGGGTTCCGCTGGGCAAGTCGGTAGCGTCGCCGCCTTCCGCCTGTCCCCAGTGCGGTCACAGGATTCGATGGTACGACAACATCCCCATTGTTTCGTGGGTGCTGCTGCGGGGTCGCTGCCGCGACTGCGGGACCGGCATTTCCGTGCGCTACCCGGTGGTTGAGGCGGCTACCGGAGTGCTCTTTGTCGCCATCTACTTGGTGATGGGACTCTCCTGGGTCCTTCCTGCCTACCTCTTGTTTGGAGCCACGACCATGGTGCTGGTTCTCACCGATCTGGACCACAAGAGGATTCCCAACCGGATTCTGTATCCGGCCACGGCGACGGCGGTGGTGTTGCTGACGGCAGGCGCGGCTGCCGATGGAACGCTCCCGGACGTGCCCAGGGCTTTGGCAGGGGGAGGCATCTACTTCGGTCTGCTGTTGTTGGTTGCCTTACTGGCGCGGGGCGGCTTCGGCATGGGCGATGTCAAGCTGGCCTTCCTGCTGGGGACGTTTCTTGCCTTTCGGTCATGGGAAACGCTATGGGCGGGTGTCTTCCTGGCTTTTCTCATCGGCGGCGGGGTTTCCCTGCTACTCCTCATCACCCGCCGCAAGGGACGTAAGGACGCCATCCCGTTCGGCCCACCACTCATTCTCGGGGCCTGGGTGGCGTTGGCCTGGGGCGACGCCCTGGTCTCCTGGTATCTGGGCTAGAAACCCCGGCCGGCCGGTGCTTGCGCCCGTATGGGCGCATTGTTACGCTCTTGTAATCACACCTTTGTAATTAAGGGTGGGGTCGCGGTCTAGCTGGGCCACGCGGGGGATCGGTCGTAACGGCCGGTCCAGGGTGGAGACAACATGGCGATCAACGTCGGGTTGGACATAGGCACGAGCGCAGTTCGTGCGGCAGTTGTGCAGACGGGCAAGAATGTGCCCGTCTTGCAGCGTTACGGGCAGGTTTCGCTACCCGAAGGCGCGGTAGTGGCCGGCGAGATCGTTGAAGAAGCCATCGTCCGGGACGCACTCACCCAGCTCTGGAAAGCGGCGAAACTCCCGAAGAAGAGAGTGGTAGTCGGCATTGCCAATCAAAGGGTGATCGTCCGGCGCGTCGACTTGCCCTACATGGCCGAAGACGAGTTGGCTCAGGCGCTCCCTTTTCAGGCACAGGAGTACATCCCGATCCCCATTGATGAGGCCATCCTCGACTTCGTTCCGCTGGAAGAATTCGCTACGCCCAACGGAGAGCCCATGCTGTCCGTCCTCGTGGTGGCGGCCCAGAAGGACATGGCGGCGGAGGTCCTCCGCGTGGTCGGGAATGCCGGGATCAAGGTGATGGCTATCGACCTGCAGGCCTTTGCACTCGCCCGGGCGGCGCTGGGGACCGACTTCGATCTCGACGCCGGAACCCAGGCCATCGTCAACATCGGAGCCGGGCTCACGCAGGTCATCCTCCTGAAGGGAGGAACCATCCGGTTCCTTCGAATCTTGACGATGGGCGGGGCTTCGTTCACTTCGGCGCTGGCCGACCGGATGCCGATGGAGCCGGACCAGGCGGAACAGTACAAACGCCGCACCGGGGTAGCGATCGACGGCATGCCGGAAGGTACCGAAGGCGAGGCACTCGCCAGACTGCTTCTGACCGAAGAGGCAGATGTCCTCATCGAGGAGATTCGGGGGTCGGTGGACTACTACTTGGGTCAGTCGGGAGTCGACGGCTTGGATCGACTCTACGTAGCCGGAAATGGGGCGCGACTGCCCAACCTGGCCAACCGTTTGGGTCGTTCGCTAGGAGTCGGGATCGAGCCCGTACGCGTGCTCGATGAAGAGAAGATGCGAGTCGGCAAACTGGGGCTCAGCGACGTCGAACTCGCCCAGACCCAACCGGTGCTGCCGGTACCCGTCGGATTGGCGATGTGGGGAGAACTCTGATGCGGCCCATCAACCTCCTCCCACCGGAAGCAGCCCAACGGGCAACCGCCCGGCGCAAAACAGCGGGTCTCATCGTCCTCGGAGTGGTCTATCTGGCGGTGCTCGCCCTGGTAGCGCTGTGGTGGCAGGGCAAGGCGACCGACGCCGAAGACGACCTCGACGCGCAGCTGGCAGCCAATGCGCGGATCGAGGCTGAGATCGCTTCTCTGTCTGAGGTGAGGGCCCTTCGCTCCATCTACGAAGACGGAGTCGAGCGCCTTGGAGCCGCGCTGGCAACTGATATCGCCTGGGGCCGGCTGCTCAACGACCTGGCTCGCATCATTCCCGATCGGCTCTGGTTGACGAGCCTCACCGGCACCCTGCAGCAAATCGAGGAGAATCCGTTCCTGCTCGGCCAGCTCTCCGTTAACGGGGTTGCCTTTGACTACCCTGATGCTTCTTCCTGGTTGCGGGTGCTGGACTCCGAGGAATGGCCCGCCGTAGGTCTTGGATGGGTCTCATCGACGAACCGGGCGGAAATCGGTGAATCCCCGGTCGTGAACTTCACCTCGGTTGCCTCGCTCCTGGACGCAGCCCGCTCGAACCGAGTCGAAGAACGCACACCTGAGGTCCCCTCATGAGGCGCACGGGGGTCATCCTGGCCGCGCTGGGTGTCCTGCTCGTGACGGCGCTGTGGTGGTTCTTCGTCATCTCGCCCACCAACACCAGGATCAGCGAAGCCGAAGATCAGCTGCAATCCGCCCAGGACAACGAGGTGCTCTTGCGAACGCAGTTGTCTCGTCTCAAGAAGATCCAGGAAAACGAACTGACCTATCTGTCGGCGATCGGTGCGTTGGAAGCCGCCATACCCCCCACTCCCCAGATGCCGGCCCTGATCGACACGCTGGCCGAACTGGCCGAGGACTCGGGTGTCCAGTGGGAAAGCGGCACGTACGGCAACCCCACCGAAGTCGAAGGTGAGGACTACTTCGAGATTCCGGTCAGCCTGATCGTGGAGGGCCAGTTCTTCGAGGTCCTCGGGTACCTCTACGGGATAGCGGACCTTGAACGCATCGTTCGGATCGACGCCGTCAGTCTTACACCAACCGAAGACGACGCCGGGTTCACCATCGAGACCGTCTCGATTTCCGCCGTGACGTTCACGACCGGAAACGTCGTACTTCCCGGCGTCATCGAAGAGGTCACGGAAACCACGACTACGACGACTCCCGGGGACGGTGAGTGATGCACACGAGAAGAAACGGGACGGCGGCTGCGGTAGCCATCATTCTGACCGGGCTGGCGATCGCCGGAGCCTGGCTGTTGATCGCCCCGTCCATACTCCACCCGGCCGACTCGTTACTCGACGGCCCGCTGGCCGAATCCACAGTGGCGGCTTCGGCAACCGACGAGTTGATCGAAGGGGTGAAGGTGCTGAGCTCGTTCCAAGTGTCACAACCGCGGGATCCCTTCCGGCCGCTGATCACCGAAGACTCGGCAACCGGTGGTGGGAATGGTGGGACGGATAATGGATTCGAGCCGTCGGGGATCAGGGTGACCCTGATAGAAATCAGAGACGTCGGTGGTGTATTGAGGGCTACGGTCCAGGTGGACGGCACCGACTACGACGTGGGGGTGGGAGATACCTTCGCCGGCGACTTCAAGGTCGTCAGCTTGGATCCCGACAGCGGTGTCTTCTTGTACGGCGACAACGCCTTTGAGCTGTCGGTCGGCCAAGAGATCCTGAAGTAGCAACTTGCTACTTCGTGCGTGACACTCGAAACTCTCTCAGATGTTGCGCTTTCTCACTGCCGGCGAGTCTCACGGTCCAGGGCTGGTGACGATCGTCGAGGGACTACCGGCCGGACTGGAGATCCGCTCCGAAGGTTTGTCCAACCAACTGGAACGGCGCCGGTTGGGGTTTGGCCGGGGCCGGCGCATGAAGATCGAACAGGATGAGCTGGAGATACTCGCCGGGGTGCGTCATGGTCGAACACTGGGAAGCCCGCTCGCCGTTGTCATCCGGAACACCGAATGGGCCAAGTGGGCTGTGGAGATGTCGCCGGAACCGGGTGAACCGCAGCGAGTGATGGCCACCCCCCGTCCCGGCCACGCCGATTTGCCCGGGATGCTCAAGTACGACACCCGCGACGCCCGCAACATCCTCGAGCGGGCCTCCGCTCGGGAAACAGCGGCCCGAACCGTAGCCGGATATGCGGCCGCTCAGCTTCTTCGGTCGGTGCAGATCACCGTTCTCAGCCACGTGGTGGCGATCGGTCCGGTTGCGGTTCCTGCAGGGACGATGCCCGGCCCGGGAGACCTGCCCACCATCGACGAATCCCCCGTGCGGGTCTTCTCCAAGAAGACCGAACCGGCTATGAAGGCGGCCATTGAGCAAGCCCGGGAAGACCGGGATACTCTCGGAGGAGTAGTGGAGATCCTCGCATATGGGGTTCCTGCCGGTCTCGGCAGCCACGTCCATTGGGACCGGCGGCTCGATGCCCAGTTGGCCGGAGCTCTGATGTCGATCCAGGGGATCAAAGCCGTGGAGATGGGGGACGGTCTGGCTACCGCGTCGCGCAGGGGATCAGAAGCCCACGACGAGATTCGGCACGCGGACGGAGTCTTTCTGCGGGAGTCCGACCGGGCGGGTGGCCTCGAGGGAGGGATGAGCACCGGGCAGACCCTGAGGATGCGAGCGGCGATGAAGCCCATCTCGACCCTGATGCGCCCCCTGCGAAGCGTCGACGTTGCCACCAAAGAACCGGCCGATGCGTTCCGAGAGCGATCCGATGTTTGTGCGGTGCCGGCGGCCGGCGTGGTGGCCGAGCAGATGGTGGCCTACGTCCTGGCCGGGGAGGTCCTCCGGCAGTTCGGAGGAGACACCGTGGATGATCTCGTGTCGGCGGTCGAATCGTACCGCGCCCGGCTGGCTGCATTCTGATGCGAGCCCTCTGGTTGGTCGGCATGATGGGCGCCGGAAAGACCACAGTGGGGACCCTCATTTCTTGCCGGTCGGGTCTTCCTTTCATCGACATCGACGAACGCATCGAGGCAGATGCCAACCGAACCATAAGCGTGATTTGGGAAACCGATGGTGAAGAGACCTTCCGGGACCTGGAGACGGGGGAAATCGCTCGAATCGTGGCTGCCAACCGGGATTGCGTGGTTGCCACCGGCGGCGGGGCGGTGCTGCGGGACGAGAACGTGTCCGCGATGCGAGGCAGCGGCCTGGTCGTGTGGCTGATAGCGGGAGCCGGCGATTTGGCGGCGAGGCTGGGCGATGGTGTGAATCGCCCACTTCTCCTCGGCCGGCCGACCGATGGGCGCCTGACGGAGTTGCTGGAAAACCGCGAATCGGCGTATGAGCAGGCCGCGCACCACAACGTGGATACGAGCGGCAAGAGTGAGGACGAGGTAGCCCGCGAGGTAATGAAGCTGTGGAACGGTTTCTGATCGACGGCCGATCCGAGGTTCTCATCGACCGCGACTTGGTACGGCGCGACGTGCTTCCCTCCCGACCGGATCGAGAGAAGATGGCACTCTTCACGCAGCCGGGCGCCCGGCACATCGCCACCATGGTGGCAGCAGGTGCCGCCTCTATCGAGGTGCACCAGATGAATCTGCCCGACCGGGATGAAGCAAAGACTCTGGCAATCGCCGGTACTGCCTACGAATGGCTGGCGGAAGTCGGAATCGGTCGTCACGACACCGTCGTCGGCGTCGGAGGGGGGGCCGTGACGGATCTGGCAGGCTTCGTTGCCGCCACGTACCTGAGGGGAATCGAGGCCGTACACGTTCCCACCACTCTGCTGGGGGCCGTCGATGCCGCAATCGGCGGCAAGACCGGGGTCAACCTGGGAGGCAAGAACCTGGTGGGTGCCTTCCATCATCCCAGCCGGGTAGTGATCGATCTGGACGTTCTGGAGAAACTGCCAACCGACCTGAAGCGCGAGGGTCTGGCGGAAGCGTTGAAAGCAGGATTGATCGGCGACGCGTCACTCTTTTCCGATATCGAGTCGTCCGGCTTGAAGGTCGACCTGTCCGCAGTCGTACCGAAGGCGGTTGCGGTCAAAGCAAGGATCGTCAACCGGGACTTCCGGGAATCAGGGATCAGGGCACTCCTCAACTACGGCCACACGATTGGTCACGCGATTGAGATTGCGGCCGGCCTTCCGCACGGCCATTCGGTAGCAGTCGGAATGGCGGCCGCGGGCCGGATTGCCGAGGACCTCACCGGGTTTGCAGCCGCCCATCGCCAGCGGACGGCTATCGTCGGACTGGGCCTACCCGTCCAAGTCGACGGAGTTGCCCGCCGGCCGGTGCTCGACATCTTGATGAAGGACAAGAAGCGAGACGCCTCCGGGCTGCGAATGGTGTTGCTGCGTTCGGTGGGTGACCCTCTGCTGCTACCGGTCAGCGACGCGGCCGTCGATTTGGGCCTCACCGCCATCGGTATCACCTAGATACACTCCGGACTGCCGAAAGGAGCCACCGCAATGATTTCCACCAACGAAGCTCGTCCGGGAATGGCCCTCGATCTACCCGACGGGCTCTTCAGCATCATCGAATACCAGCACGTCAAGCCGGGGAAGGGTAAGGCGTTTGTGAGGATGAAACTGAAGAACCTCGATACCGGCGCCGTTGTCGACCGGACCTTTCGGGCCGGCGAACCGGTAGAGCAGGCGGTAATCGACCGGCGCGAGCACCAGTTCCTCTATCGAGACGACCTGGGGTATCACTTCATGGACCTGGAGACCTATAGCCAGTTTGCCGTCGCGGTGGAGGAGGTTGGGGAGGCCGCTCAGTATCTCGTCGACGGGATGACCGCCCTACTGCACATGTACCGGGGCAGAGCGATCGCCGTTGAGCTGCCGGCCTCCGTCGAGCTGGAGGTGACCAAAGCGGAGCCGGGTGTCAAGGGCGACCGAGTCTCCGGCGCCACCAAACCGGTGACGGTAGCCACCGGCCTCCTGGTGCAGGCACCACTCTTCGTCGAGGAGGGCGACATCATCAAGGTGGATACCCGCAGCGGCGAATACCTGACCCGCGTGTGACAGAACCGGAAGCACCCCGGAGGGAGCCTCGAGATCTAGCCCTCATCGCTCTCTACGAAGCCGACCAGAGAGATTCCCGTCCTCCGGAGGTCGATCCCGGTCTACCGGCCAAGGCGGTTCGGTTCGTCGAGGGTGTCGGAGGCCACCTCGAAGAGCTCGATGAGGCAATCGATGCCGTGTCGGACCGGTGGCGTGTCACCCGGATGCCTCCGGTCGATCGGGCGATCCTGAGACTCGGTCTCTATGAGCTCCGCTATGAACCGAAGACGCCGATGGCGGTGGTGGTTTCGGAGGCGGTCCGGCTCGCCCAGGTCTACTCGACGGAGCGCAGTGGGGCGTTTGTCAACGGAATTCTCGCCAAACTGGCCATCATCGAACGCCCCGGAGAAACGGCCGGGCCGGCGTCGGCCTGATCGTGTGCTACGCTCCAGCCAACGTCCTTTAACACCGGTCCTGTGAGGCCGGGAAGGAGCAGAATATGTTCAGATCGCAACCGTATGCCGCCCCTGGGGCGGCCTTTTTCATGTATGCACGGGGGGAGGCGACGTGACCCAGGTGATGAAACCCGATGAGATCGAGCGGGCCCTCCGCCGGGTAGCTCATGAGATTCTGGAGCGCAACAAGGGCGCGACGGAGACCTTGCTGGTCGGAATCCACACTCGGGGCGCCCCTCTGGCCGAACGTCTCAGCCGGGTCATCGATGACTTCGAGCACGTCAAGGTGCCGGTAGGGACGCTCGACATCGGACTCTATCGCGACGACCTAGACCGCCGGCCGACCACAGAGCTCGGCGCCACCGCCCTGCCCGACGATCCGACCGGGAAGATCATTGTGCTGGTCGACGATGTGCTCTACACGGGGCGCACGATCCGGGCTGCGCTCGACGCGCTCGCGGACTTGGGGCGTCCCCGGGCGGTTCAGCTGGCCGTCCTGGTTGATCGAGGGCATCGTCAGCTGCCCATCCGTCCCGACTTCGTCGGCAAGAACCTTCCTACCTCATCGAGCGAGCGGGTAACGGTCAGGCTGCAGGAGACGGACGGTGAGGAAGGCATCTGGATCGAGGAGAAGGCATGAAGCATTTCTTGAACACCGACGACATGACGCGCGAGGATCTCGAATCCCTCCTGGATCTATCGGAGGAGTTCGTCGAAGTACTCGACCGAACGATTCCCAAGGTTCCGGCCCTACGTGGGAAGACGGTGGCGATGCTCTTCTTCGAACCGTCTACTCGGACGCGGTTGTCGTTCGAACGGGCGGCCAAGGCCCTCTCAGCGGACACCATGAGTTTCTCCCCGTCCACATCCTCGCTCAGCAAAGGGGAGAGTCTCAAGGACACGGCTTTGACGATCAAGGCGATGGGCGCCGACGCCTTGGTGGTTCGTCACAAGTCCACGGGGGCCCAGTGGCGGATCGCGGATTGGACGGGATTGCCGGTCCTCAACGCCGGCGATGGTGCCCACCAGCATCCGACGCAGGCCTTACTCGACGCGCTCACCATTCGCCAGCACTTCGGAACGCTGGACGGGCTGCGGATTGCGATCGTGGGCGACATCCGGCATTCGCGGGTGGCGCGGTCCGACATCTCAACCTTCTCCGCATTAGGAGCGGAAGTCACCCTGGTGGCACCATCGACTTTGCTGCCCGTCGATCTGGAGGGATGGCCGGTCAAGGTCGCCGGATCGATCGACGACGTGCTCGATGTCGACGTCATCTACCTGTTGCGCATCCAAGCAGAACGAGGAGGTGCCTCGGTCTTTCCTTCGCTTCCCGAGTACGTGAGCCGGTTCGGGATGACTCGCGAACGTTTCGGACGGCTGCAGGAGAACGCAATCGTTATGCATCCGGGACCCATGAACCGGGGTGTGGAGATCGCTCCGGAGGTCGCCGATCACCCCCGGGCCCGAATCCTCGAGCAGGTCTCGAACGGAGTGGCCGTGCGGATGGCGGTCCTTTTCAGACTGTTGGGAGGGGAGGTGCACGATGATTGAAACCTTGTTCGCCAACGGGAAGATCGTCACTCCGGACGGTGTGATCGACGGAGACGTCCTGGTCGAAGATGGACTGATCACCGATATCGGGGCAAACCTGAAGACTTCGGGAGAGATCGTCGACTGTGCGGGGAGCCTGATCGGGCCGGGGCTGGTCGACATCCATGTGCACTTCCGCGAACCCGGTCAGGAATGGAAAGAGGACATCGGCAGTGGATCGGCCGCGGCCGCCGCAGGTGGTTTCACGGCAGTGGTGGCCATGCCCAACACCGAGCCGGCGATCGATGCCGGTCACCTGGCTCGCTTCGTGAGCGACCGGGGCCGGGAAGAGGGTCTCGTCGAGGTGGTTTCGGCCGGAGCCGTCACGATGGGAAGAGAGGGTACGAAACTCGCCCATCTCGACGAGTTGTGGGCCGCCGGAGTGAGGATCTTCTCGGATGACGGAGATTCCGTCGCGGATGCCGGGCTGCTGCGCCGGGCTATGGAGTACCTGGCCGAAATCGGCGGTGTAGTCGCTCAACACCCGGAAGACCGGGGCTTGACGCGAGGCGGGCACATGCACGAGGGGACAGTGTCCTCGCGCCTCGGCATGGCAGGTCTGCCGGCCCTCGCGGAAGAAACCGTAGTTGCGCGCGACTTGGCCCTGGTGCGGCTCACCGGAGTCCGCTATCACGTGCAGCATGTTTCGACTTCGGGCACGCTCGAACTGGTGAGCCGAGCAAAGGATGAGGGATTGCCCGTAACGGCCGAAGTCACCCCCCACCACCTGATGCTCGATCATCGGGAGGTTCAACGCATGAATCCGGACGTCAAGATGTATCCGCCCCTCCGGCAACCGGCCGACATCGAGGCGATCCGCAAAGGTCTGGTGGAGGGGACCATCGATGTTGTGGCGACGGACCATGCCCCGCACGCCGCCCATGAGAAGGATGTCCCATTCGAGGATGCCCCGCGAGGGATCATCGGTCTCGAAACTGCGGCTGCAGTAGTCAACACCGCGGTCGGTCTGCAACCGGTTGAGTTCTTCCAGCGTATGTCGGTGGGACCGGCCCGGATCGGCGGTTTGGACGACCAGGGTCGATGGCTGGAGCCGGGTGGTCGTGCCCATCTGGTCGTCTTCGACCCGAGTTCTCCTTGGACCCCGGAAACCTTCGCCTCTCGGGCCGAAAACTCGCCCTTCGTCGGCAGGCCGCTACAAGGCCGGGTGGTGGCAACGATGTACGACGGCCGGCTGACGTTCCGGGACGGCAAGGTACAACGGTGAGAGAAGCGCACCCTCGTCAGCAGCGTCCACCGAGGGGACGGTCATGATCATGAATCGCCGCGAGGTGCGCGGGCCGGCGTCCGGCTGGCAGTACCGATGATCGACATGTCCGTCGCGCTCGGCCCGGTTTCGCTCCGATCGCCGCTGGTTGCCGCCTCCGGAACCGTCGGTTCGGTGGTCGATTTCGCCGGAGTCGGTGCTTTGGAGGCCTACGGAGCAGCGGTAGCCAAATCGGTGAGCGGCACGGCGTGGTCGGGCAACCCCGCCCCGCGGCTGGCGAACACCGGGGCGGGGATGCTGAATGCCATCGGAATTCAGAACCCGGGGGTGACGGCGTGGGTCGAGGAGGTCGGACCGCACCTCGTGGATCTCCCGGTCCCCGTCTGGGGTTCGGCGGTAGGAACCACGGTGGCGGAGTATGCAGAAGTTGCCCGGGCACTGGCGACCACCAACATCGACGCCGTAGAGATCAACCTTTCGTGCCCCAACTTGGCCGGAGAGACGATTTGGGCGCTCGATGCCGACGCTACCGGTTCGGTCGTGCGGGCGGTGCGGGCGGCCGTCGACAAACCGATCGGTGCCAAGCTCTCTCCCAACGCCCAGGACATCGTCGCCGTCGCCGGGGCCGCGCTTTCGGCCGGGGCAGACTGGCTCGTCTTGACGAATACCATCACGGGAGCGGCCATCGACATCGAAACCAGAAGACCTCTACTCACCATGACCAAGGGCGGCTATTCGGGCCCTCCTCTCAAGCCGATTGCCCTCCGTTGTGTGCTGGAGGTTCGGGCGGCCTTCCCGACCGTTCCCATCATCGGATGCGGGGGAGTTCGAAGCGGCTCCGATGTCGTCGAATATCTCCTTGCCGGAGCCTCCGGCGTGGCAATCGGCACTGCTCACTTCGAACGCCCCCGGGTGGGGCGGACCGTCCTTCGCCAACTCCGGGCCTACTGCAATCGCCATGGCGTTGATCGAGTTGAGGAACTGATAGGGGCAATGAAGCCATGGTGATCTGATGCTCTCTCCCAATCCGATTCTGGTGGCACTCGATGTCGGCACCGCCGAGGAAGCGGTGCGCCTGGCCAAGACCCTTGGCCCGCATGTTGGCGGCTTCAAGGTTGGTCTGGAGTTGATGATGGGCCCCGGTACCGCCACCGTGGCGGCCGTGGCCGCTCTCGGTCAACCGGTTCTTGCCGACGCCAAGCTGCACGACATCCCCACCACGGTGGCCCGGGCGGCGAGCCAGCTGGGTCGGCTTGGTGCAAGATGGGTCACCGTTCACGCCGGTGGAGGGAGCCGCATGCTCGGAGCAGCGGTCGATGGTCTAGAACAAGGCTCCGGCGGACGGCGTGCCGGCATCCTGGCGGTGACCGTGCTGACCAGCATGACGGCGGACGACCTGGCCGAGGTGGGTGTATCCGGTTCTCCAGGACGGCAGACTGCCCGGCTGGCGAAACTGGCCGCAACCGCCGGTTGTGAAGGCGTGGTGTGTTCGCCCGAGGAGCTCGGAGTGATCGCGCAGGTCGCCCCCCGACTGCTCAAAGTGACACCGGGCATCAGGCCGTCGGGCGTCACAGGTCACGATCAGCGAAGGACGGCAGCCCCGGCTGAGGCGCTACAGCGAGGCGCAGACTACCTGGTGATCGGAAGACCGATCGTGCAGGCTCGTGATCCGGTGGGAGCAGCAGCTGCCGTTCTCGAAACAACGGACTGAGGCCGCCCTCGGGCTTGGTAGAGTGCGACCTACCTGATACTGGAGGCGTATGGCACCGCCAGAATTGACCGAAGAACAGCGCGCTGAAGCACTCGCCAAAGCCGCGGAAGCCAGGAAGGTGAGGGCCGAGATCAAGCAACTCCTGAAGACCGGGTCGATCTCCTTCCCGGAACTGCTGGAACGCGCCGATGAGGATCCCATTGTGGCCGGGATGAAAGTGAACGCCGTGCTGTCCTCGCTGCCCGGAACCGGCAAAGTGAAAGCCAAGCGGTTGATGGAGGGCCATGCCATCGCAGACAGCAGGCGAATCCGAGGGCTGGGGCAGCGTCAACGAGCCGCACTCCTCGAGGAGTTCTCCTGATCTGGCCCCGGTCGGTCGGCTGATCGTCGTTTCCGGCCCTTCCGGGGTTGGAAAATCGACGGTCGTCAACGCCCTCGCGCAGCGCCACCCAATCTTCTTCTCGATCTCGGCCACGACCCGATCTGCCCGACCCGGGGAGACCGACGGAGTGGAGTACTACTTCGTCGATCCTGCGGAGTTCATTCGCATGCGAGACGCGGGCGAACTGCTGGAGTGGGCGGAGTACAGCGGACATCTGTATGGAACTCCGCGCGCTCCCGTGCTCGACCGCGTGGCCGCGGGCAGAGATGTGCTGCTCGACATCGAGGTCCTGGGCGCGGTTCAGGTGAAGACCTCGTTTCCCCAGGCGCTCACAGTGTTTCTGGCGCCGCCCTCGCTCGAAGAACTGGAAAGAAGATTGCGAAACCGAGGTGACACGTCCCCCGAAGACATTGAACGAAGGCTCACCATCGCCAGATGGCAACTGGAGGTGGCCGAGGAGCGCTTCGACCACATCGTCGTCAACGATTCGGTGGAGGCTGCAGTGGAGCGCATTCTGCGTATACTGAATGTCCCCTCAACGAAAGCAGACTGATGATCCATCCACCCATCGAGGACGTCCTCGAAGAGACCGGCGGGCGTTTCGACCTGGTGGTCGTGTCCGCCCGCCGGGCTCGGCAAATCAACGCCTACTTCAACCAGTTGGGGGAAGGCATCGGCCACTTCGTGCCGCCCCAGGTCCACTCACTCAGCCACAAGCCGCTGACGATCGCCCTGGAGGAAATCGCTGAAGGCAAGGTGGCGGTCGAGCGCGTCGAAGAGTGACCGGGTGCTCCACGAGCGCCGCATCCTGGTAGGAGTATCGGGGGGCATCGCAGCCTACAAGACGGTGTATCTCGTCCGGCGGCTGATCGAGCAAGGCGCCGAGGTCCGAGTCATGATGACTGCGTCTGCTCTCGAGTTCGTCGGCCGCCAGAGCTTTGCCGCGATTACCGGCCACCATCCTGCCACTGGGCTCTTCGGGGCCGATTCAGTTAGCCCCCACACCGAGCTGGCGCAGTGGGCGGAAGCGGTGGTCGTTGCCCCGGCAACCGCCAATACCCTCGCCAAGGCGGCTCACGGGATCTCCGACGATCTCGTCTCGACCACCCTACTGGCGACCACTGCTCCGATGCTCTTCGCCCCGGCGATGCACACCGAGATGTGGGAGAACGCAGCCACCCGCCGCAATGTGGCAGCTCTCGAAGCCGATGGCCACTCGATGGTGGGCCCGGCGAGTGGCACGTTGGCCGGAGGCGACACGGGACCGGGCCGGATGGCCGAGCCGGAGGAGATACTGCAAGCACTCGACCGGCTTCTCGCCGGGCGTCTCAGCGGAATCCGCGTGCTGGTCACGGCCGGTGGTACCCGGGAGCCGATCGATCCGGTCCGCTTCGTCGGCAACCGATCGTCCGGGAAGATGGGTTTCGCCATCGCCCAGGAAGCTGCGGCTTGCGGAGCCGACGTCACCCTGGTGTCCAGCGCGACACGTCCTGCTCCGACCGGCGTCGCCCTGATCGAGGTAGAGACTGCCGAAGAGATGGCCAAGTCGGTAGCCAAACTGGCGTCTGAAGCGGAAGTGGTGGTGATGGCGGCGGCGGTGGCAGATTTTCGTCCCGTCGATGCGGCCGGAACGAAGCTTCGGCGATCTGAGGGGATCCCCGAGCTCCAGTTGGAGCCCACGCCGGACATCCTGGCCGGCCTGGCTGCCATGGAGCAGCCTCCCTATTTGGTCGGGTTTGCCGCTGAGACGGGATCCATCGACCGGGCAGTCGAGAAAGCCCGGACGAAAGGTGTTGATGTCATCGTGGCCAACGATGTCACGGCGGAAGGATCGGGTTTCGGGTCCGACACCAACCAGGTTGCGTTGATAGACCGCCGCGGAACCGTGGACCGATGGCCGCTGCTCAGCAAACGCGAGGTTGCCCGGCGCCTCTGCGACTTCTTGGCCGACCAACTCCAAGGACGCACCGGGGACGGTTGACCGACCCGTATACTCGCCGCCATGCGCAACTGGTATTTCACCTCTGAGTCNNGGAAGGGTCGCCTGCGAGGTTCTGGTCACCAACAACATCGTCATCGTCGCCGGGGAGATCACCACCAGCACAACGATCGACATCGAGGCGGCCGTCCGTCAAGCCATCCGTGAGACCGGCTACGACGATCCGCAACAACCATTCGCGGCCGACACCTGCGCAGTGGAAGTGATCGTGAAACGCCAGAGTGCCGACATTGCCGGAGGCGTCTTCGAGTCGCTCGAGACACGCCAAGGTTCGGATGATCCGCTCGACGGTTTGGGGGCCGGCGACCAAGGGATCATGTTCGGATACGCGGTCGACGAGACACCGGAACGAATGCCCATGTCGATTCAACTTGCTCACCGGCTTTCCGAACGGCTGGCCGAGGTGCGCAAGGACGGTACGCTCGGCTACCTCGGTCCGGACGGAAAGACCCAGGTCACCGTCCGCTACCGGGGAACCAAACCGGTAGGGGTCCACCGGGTACTGATTTCCACTCAGCACTCTGATGACATCGACGCACGAACTCTGGACGGCGATCTTCGCAAGCATGTGTTGGAGGCAGTTCTGCCGGACAATCGGGACGACTTGGAGTTCATCGTCAACCCATCCGGACGGTTTGTCGTGGGAGGTCCGATGGGCGATACCGGGCTGACCGGACGCAAAGTGATCGTCGATACGTACGGGGGCGCTGCCCGGCATGGAGGAGGGTGCTTCTCCGGCAAGGACCCCACCAAGGTGGACCGGTCCGCCGCTTACGCGGCCCGCCACGCCGCCCGCAATCTGGTGGCTGCCGGGCTCGCCGACAAGTGTGAGCTACAACTCTCCTACGCCATCGGCCGGGCGGCACCCTTCTCGATTCACCTGGAAACCTTCGGATCGGAAACCGTTCCGGTGGAAACACTCGAGGGACTGATCGCCGAGCATTTCGACTTCCGACCACTCGCCATCATCAATCGCTATGGGCTTCAACGACCGATCTACAAGGAGACATCAGCCTACGGTCATTTCGGTCGTCCGCAGTTCCCCTGGGAGGCAGAGGACGTTGCGGCAACCCTGGCCGGCGCCGCTGATAGCTCCTGAGCCGCTCCCTCGTCGCCCGCGTCGTCCCCGACATCCCGAGTTTTGCCGTCGACGATGGCTTTGCCTATGCCGTCGGCGAAGGTCAAGACGTGCTCGTCGGTTCGATCGTTCGAGTCCCCCTCGGCGGCCGGAAGGTGCGTGGCTACGTTACCGAAGTCGGACCCGGCTCCCAGGAAGGGCTCAAAGAGATACGCGCAGTATCGGGTGAGGTGCCGGTGTTCCATCCGCGGTTGCTGGAAACCCTGAGATGGGCGGCTCACCACTATGTCACGCCGATGGCCGCGATGCTGGGGAAAGCCGCACCTCCCAACCTCCCCAGACTGGCTCCCGAGATACCCTGGCCTGATGTACCGACGATTGCCGGAGGTCCGCTCACCGATGTGGCGAGCGCGGCAGCCCGTGGAGGTCGGAGTCCGGCCGCCTACCTCTTGGCCGCCGACGACTGGAACGGCCATCTCGCAGCTGTGACCGCCCCGGTTGCCGCGGCCGGACGATCCTCCCTGGTGGTGACTGCGACCGGAATCGAGGCAGCCGGGACAGCCTCTCATCTGTCCAGGCTCTTCGGGCCGCGGGTGGTGCTGGCCACCCCGGACCAGACGGATCAGGAATTGACGACGGCCTGGCAGCAAGCGGCCGTCACTCCGGGCACCATTGTGGTGGGGACTCACCGCATCGCGCTCTGGCCGGTGGCGTGCCTGGGTCTGGCCGTGATTGTCGAGGAGGGTCGACGCGGCATGAAGGACCGTCAGACGCCGACCATCCATGCTCGGGAGATTCTCAGGACGAGAGCACGCATCGAAAGATTCGGGTTGTTGTTCATCGGGCGGGTCCCGACTACCGAGGTGCTGCGGGCCGGGACCGAGATCATCCGCGCTCCCGGCCGGAACCGGATGTGGCAATTGGTAGAGGTGGTCGATCGGGGCGAAGACCCGCCCGGATCGGGACTCCTCACCGACCGGGTCCGGTCCGCGCTGCGCAACGCTGTGGCCCGCCAACAGAGGACCTTCCTATTCACGCACCGGCACGGGTACGCATCCGCCTCGCGCTGCGTGCGATGCAGGACACTGCGCAGGTGTCGGGAGTGCGGTTCACGGCCGGATCCCGGCGTCGAGTGTGGGCGGTGCGGCGCGTCTCTGGGCCCGTGCGTCAATTGCGGAGGTCGTCGGTTCGAGCCTCTCGGGGCCGGGGTAGGTCGCGTCATAGAGGTGGCCGGCCAGGCGCTCGGAGCCGATGCGGTGGGAACCGTGGACCAAGCACGACCGGTCATGGTGGGAACCGAACGTGACCTCATCCGGGCAGGAACCATGGACCTGGCGGTTGCCGTAGACGCGGACGGGTTGATATTGGGGACGAACTACCGAGCCGCCGAAGAAGCCTTGCGATCAATGGTTCGACTGGCCGGGCTCCTCCCCTTTGGACGGGGAAAACGGCTGATGGTCCAAACCTCCCAACCGAAGCATCCCGTCATCGTCTCTTTGCGAAGGGGCGATCCGATGGACTTTCTCGAGTCGGAACTGGTGGAGCGAGAGGAGCTCGGGCTTCCGCCGGCAGGAGAACTCGTCGTCCTCGAGGTTCGGGACGGAGAGCCCGAATTCGACCGCCATATCAAGGAGGCGGTAGGGAGCGAGGCAGCCGTCTACGGTCCCGCCGTGGTGCCTCGGGGCCTGCGGTGGTTGATTCAGGGGCCTCGCTTGTCCGGCGTACGATCGCGGCTGCGGCCGGCCGTCCAACAGATCCGTGATTCCGGTGCAACGGTGCGGGTGGATGCCGACCCGCTCGACCTGTGAGGGCAGCCGGCCCTCACTACTATGCTCGTTTCCTCGGAGGTAGTCGTTGGCCATCTTTCCGATTCGCACTTTCGGAGATCCGGTGCTCCGTGCCCGCGCCGAACGCGTTCATCAGATCGACGAGAGTATCCGCCGCCTGGCAGCCGACATGCTCGAGACGATGTACGACGCTCCCGGGGTTGGTTTGGCCGCGCCGCAGATCGGCGTCGCGAAACAGGTTGTCGTTTTCGATGCCGGCGATGGACCCGAGATTCTGATCAACCCTGAACTGGTAGAGACGGGGGGAGAGTGGTCGTTCGACGAGGGCTGCCTGTCGGTGCCCGGGCATTTCTGGCCGATCACCAGACCCGCATTCGCCCGCGTGCGGGGCATCGACCTAGAGGGTCGGGATGTCGAGCATGCCGGAGAGGAACTGTTGGGGCGTGTCCTGCAACACGAGGTCGACCACCTCAAAGGGATGCTCCTCATCGAGCGGCTGGATCGCAAGCTTCGCAAACAAGCGCTCCGTGAATTGCGCCAAGAAGCGCTCGGGTTCGGTGCGAGCGAGTGATATCTACCGTCTTCGTCGGAACTCCGGCGGCCGCCGTCCCATCTCTCAGAGTGCTGGTCGCGCAGGCTGATGTGCGGTTGGTCGTCACCCGACCCGACCGACCGCGAGGCCGATCGGGCCGGCTTCGGCCCTCACCGATCAGAGAAGAGGCCGACGAGTTGGGGATTCGTGTGGCGCAACCGTCCAGCGGTGAGGAGCTCGAAAACATCCTCCTAGAGGTGGCGCCTTTCGATGTGGGAGTAGTGGTCGCCTTTGGGATGATTCTGGGCCCGACCGCGCTCGAAACGCCGCGGCGGGGTTTCGTCAATGTTCACTTCTCCCTCTTGCCGCGCTGGCGGGGAGCAGCTCCCGTCGAGCGAGCGATTCTGGCCGGTGATGAGACGATCGGAGTGACTCTGATGATGATGGACGCGGGGCTCGACACCGGGCCGATCGTCGCCTCCGAATCAACTCCCATTCGCCCTGCGGAGACGGCCGGCGAACTAACCGAAAGGTTGGCCGAACTCGGTGCAGGTCTGCTGTCGCGGCATCTGGTCGATTTCGTCGCGGGAGAGATGCGCCCGGTTCCGCAGCCGGCGGAGGGGGCAACCTATGCAGACCGAATCAAGCCGGACGAAGCTGTGATCAGTGCGACGTCGACCTCGACGGAAATGCTCCGCGCGGTGCGCGCCTACGCACCACGCCCGGGAGCACGGTTCAAAGATGGCACCCTCAAAGTTTGGAAGGCCGCCCCGACCGAGCTCGGGGCGATTCCTCCCGGTCGACTCGAGTTCGACGGGCAACATCTCTACCTGGGCACCGGTGACTATCCCGTTGAGCTCATCGAGGTACAGGCTCCGGGTGGTAGACGTATGAGCGGATCAGACTGGGCGCGAGGCCGGCGAGGAGATCTCGGGCGGCTGGTGTAGCCGGACCTCGCCCCTGGGGCGGCCGCCGGGAGAGTCGCGACGAGAGCGTTTCGAACTGAAGGTAGTCGACAGGATGCGTGATCGCGGCGCCGGACGGTCGGTTGGGTACACTCGCCCCGATGAAGCCCGCCCGAATCGCCCCCTCGCTACTGGCCGCCGATTTCGCTCGCCTGGGTGAAGAAGTGCACAGCATCGAACCCGAGGTCGACATGCTGCATCTCGATGTAATGGACGGCCACTTCGTTCCCAATCTCACTTTCGGGATGCCGGTGATCGCATCTGTTCGGGCTGCTACTTCCCTGTACCTCGACTGTCACCTGATGACTACCAATCCCGACGCCTATCTCGAAGAGTTGAAAGCGGCCGGCGCGGATCTCGTCACCCTTCATATTGAAGTGATTCCCAACCCGACCAAGGTGGCAGAACTCGCGCGAGAGATCGGTCTGGATTTCGGCCTGGTGCTCAGCCCGCCCACTCCGTTTGAGAGTGTCGAACCATTTGTGGAGTACGTCGACCTTCTGTTGATCATGTCGGTCCATCCCGGGTTCGGAGGACAGGCCTTCAAGCCTGAGGTATTGCCAAAAGTCGAGGCCGCCAGAAAGTTTGTTGATTCGCATGGATTTCCGGTCGATATACAAATCGACGGCGGAATAACGACGAGGACTGCTCCGCTGGCCAGAGAGGCCGGCGCCGACGTCTTCGTGGCCGGGACGGCGATCTTCCGGGATCCCGACCCGGTCGGGGCGGTACGCCGCCTGAGGTCCGCGATCGAGTCCGTGGAGTGACATGCCAGAGAGAATCCTGGTGGCAGACGACGACCCCGACATTCTCCAATTCGTGAGAGTGAACCTGGAGCTCGAGGGTTTTGAGGTCGACGTTGCCCGTGATGGGAAGGAGGCCCTTTCCAAGGTGATGGCATCCCCGCCCGATCTCGTGCTACTGGATGTGATGATGCCGGAAATGGACGGCCTCACCACCCTGCGCCGCCTGCGTATGCACCCGGGTGCCACAAACACATCGGTCATCCTGCTGACTGCCAAGACGCTTCCGGAGGACAGGGTCCGAGGTCTCGAACTCGGCGCCGACGACTATGTCACAAAACCCTTCGACGTGGATGAACTCATGGCCCGGGTCAAGGCAGTGCTTCGTCGGTCCCAGGCCATGCGGGATGTCTCCCCCCTCACCGGTTTACCCGGCAACTTCCGGATTTCCTCTGAACTGGAAAGCCGGATCTCCGACGGTGGCCATTTTGCGGTCGTCCACGCCGACCTGGACAACTTCAAAGCATTCAATGACCACTACGGCTTCATGCGTGGTGATCAAGTGATCAAGTTCACCGCGCATGTTCTTCTCGAAGCTGCGGCCGAAACCGACGACCCGACCACCTTCGTCGGCCACGTCGGTGGTGATGACTTCGTTGCCATAGTGAACGTCGAGATGGTCGAGGACTTCTGCAAGGCGGTCATTCGCATCTTCGACGACGGGATCCTCGACCTGTACGACACTGCCGACGCCTTGCGCGGCTACATCGAGGTGAGCGACCGGCGGGGCGAACAGCACGCTTTCCCGATCGTGTCTTTCTCGCTCGGAGTTGCCACCAACGTGAGCCGGACGATCACCTCACAATGGGAAGCCTCGGCGATCGCCGTGGAGATGAAAGAATTCGCCAAACACCGGGCCGGTTCGAGCTACGAAATCGACCGCCGCAACATGTAGCCGAGAACTCACCCATTCGGCCCAACGCACCCGCCCCGGGTACAATTACTCACAGCCCACCTTCAGGGCAGGGTGAAATTCCCGACCGGCGGTGAAAGCCCGCGAACCCCGGCAGGGGTGGATCCGGTGAGACTCCGGAGCCGACGGTCAAAGTCCGGATGGGAGAAGGCGGGCGGCTCTTGCCGCGCGCGGTCACTTCCCCAGGAGAGGACATGAGCGAGCGCGCGGACGCTGAAATGATGGCTGCAGCGACATCGGCAGCCGGGGATCACCATACCCATCCCAATCCCCGCGTGGGGGCCGTTGTGGTGGCCCGCGACGGCAGCATTGTAGGTCGCGGAAGCCATGCGGGGCCGGGCCGGCCCCACGCCGAAGTGCTGGCCTTGGCTGAGGCCGGATCCCTGGCCCAGGGTTCGACGCTCTACGTCACTCTCGAACCTTGCTCTCACCAGGGGAGGACGCCGCCCTGCACCGAAGCGATCGTGGCCGCCGGGGTCGTACGGGTGGTTGTGGCGGTCGAGGATCCCGATCCCCGTGTGAGCGGTCGTGGTCTGGCAGCCCTCCGGCAATCCGGGGTGGCGACGACGGTCGGCGTGGGCGCCACCGAAGCGTCTGCGCTGGATCCCGGCTACTTCCACCATCGCAGCAGCGGACGGCCCCGGGTCACGCTCAAGGTGGCGATGACTCTGGACGGACAAACCGCGGCCGAGGACGGATCCTCGCAATGGATCACGTCGCCGCAAGCGCGTCGGGACGCACACCGGCTTCGAGCACAGCATGATGCGGTGATGGTGGGCGCCGGGACGGTGCTGGCGGACGACCCCGCGCTCACGGTGAGGCTCGACGGGTATCAGGGCCGACAGCCCCTCCCGGTGGTCGTGGCCGGTCGACGTCCGCTGCCGTCGTCGAGACGTGTATTCGGCCGACCGGCCCTGGTGTTCTCACCCGGCCGGCTCGACCTACCCGCCGATGTTGTGGTCGTCCCCGATCCGAGCGGCGAAAGAGTCGACCTGACCGGTTCGCTCGAGGTTCTCGGATCGCGAGGGGTCGTAGATCTCCTGGTCGAAGGAGGACCCTCATTGGCCACCAGCCTCCTGGAGGAGGGTCTCGTCGATCGGGGTGTCGTGTATGTCGGGGCCGCCCTGGCCGGCGCCACCGGCCGGGGAGTCTTTCGCGGTTCCTTTTCCACCATGACCGAGCTGAGGAGGGTGAGATTGACTGGAGTCGAACAAGTCGGTCCTGATGCCAGGATCGACTTCGAGATGGAGACGGAGTGATGTTCACCGGGATTGTGGAAGAGAAGGGGAGAGTTGCACGAATGGTGGCGGTCGACGAAGGGATTCGGATCGACGTCGAAGGCTCACGCGTTGCGGCCGACCTGGCCGTGGGCGATTCCATAGCCGTCAACGGCGTGTGTCTGACGGTGGTCGCCCGCTCGGCGACCGGCTTCTCGGCCGATGTCGTCAAGGAGACTCTCGACCGAACCAACCTCGGCGCTCTGCAACCGGGTGGGTCGGTCGATCTGGAACGGCCGATGTCCGCCTCAGGACGGTTCGATGGCCACATCGTGCAGGGTCATGTGGATGGCGTGGGCCGGGTCGAACGAATCACGGCCGAGGGCGAGAGCGTGCGAATGACGATCACGCCGCCGGACGAGTTATCGCGCTACATCGTCGAGAAAGGTTCCGTGGCGGTGGACGGGGTGAGCCTCACCATTGCCGGCCTGACCGAGGACGGCTTTGACGTTGCCCTCATTCCCCACACCCTGGCCGTCACGGTGCTCGGAGAACGCCGACCCGGAGACTCTGTCAATCTCGAAGTCGATGTCATTGCCAAATACGTAGAACGCTTGCTGGAGGAGCGCCGGTGACCTTCGCCGGAATCGAACGAGCAGTCGCCGCCTTTCAGAGGGGCGAGTTCCTGGTTGTCGTAGATGATGCCGACCGGGAAAACGAAGGCGATCTCATCATCGCCGCCGAGCACGCCAGCCCCGCTCGGGTGGGGTTCATGGTCCGACACACCAGTGGACTCATCTGTCTCCCCGCCCTTGGGGAGAGACTCGACGAGCTGCAGATCCCCTTGATGGTTGCCAACAACACCGACGCACGCCGCACGGCGTTCACCGTTTCGGTCGATTACGCGCCGGGAACCACGACGGGGATCTCGGCCGCCGACAGAGCGGCGACGATAGCCGCGATCATCGACCCGACTACAGCCCCCGATCAGCTCACCCGTCCGGGGCATGTGTTCCCCCTCCGGTACCAACCAGGCGGTGTTCTTCGCCGTGCCGGGCATACCGAGGCGGCAGTGGATCTGGCCGTATTGGCGGGGCTGCACCCAGCAGGCGTGCTGGCGGAGATCGTCACCGACGACGGAGAAATCGCCCGTCTGGCGGACCTGGAGCGATTCGCCAAGGAACACGGTCTGCTGATGATTTCCATTGCGGATCTGATCGCCTATCGCCGGGGACGAGAGAAGCTCGTCAANNGTGCTGGTTCGGGTGCACTCCGAGTGTCTGACCGGCGATACCTTCCGGAGTCTGCGCTGCGATTGTGGAGTGCAACTCGAGGAGGCGATCCGCAAGGTAGGCGAGGCCGGCCAAGGCGTCGTGCTCTACCTGCGGGGCCATGAAGGGAGGGGTATTGGCCTGGGCCACAAACTCGCAGCCTATGCATTGCAGGACCAGGGACGCGATACGGTACAGGCGAACGAGGACCTCGGGTTGCCGGTCGATGCCCGCGACTACGGTGTCGGGGCACAGATCCTGGCAGATCTCGGAGTGACGACGATGCGACTGATGACCAACAACCCGACCAAGCGCGCGGGTATCGAAGGGTATGGCCTTTCGATCGTCGAGACGGTGGCCCTGCAGGTGACCCCCACGGAGGAGAATCGCGGCTATCTGGAGACCAAGGCACGCAAACTTGGTCACACCCTCGATCTGGGGACTTTCGATGCGTGAGATAGAGGGACATCAGGACGGTAGTTCTCTGCGGATCGGGATCGTCGTTGCCACTTTCAACTCGGTCATCACCGACGGCCTACTGACCGGGGCCCTGGCCGGTCTCGAGGATTGCTTCGTTTCCGACATCACCGTGGTCCGGGTACCGGGGGCTCTGGAACTACCGCTGGCGGCTCAGAAGCTCATCGCCTCCGGCATGGACGCAGTTGTCGCCGTGGGGGCGGTGATAGAGGGCGAAACCGATCACTACATCCACGTGGCCACCCAGACGAGCGGAGGTCTGCAGCGGGTTGCGTTGGAGACCGGAGTGCCCGTCACCAACGCGGTGCTCACCGTGCGGGAGGTCACTCATGCCCGCGAAAGGAGTCTCCCGGGGAGAGCCAACAAAGGCTTTGAAGCGGCTCTGGCCGCCGTCGCCACCGCTACCGCGTTGAGGGATATCGGCTAGCCGTGGATACCGGCCGCGTTGACAGTGCCGAGACCCCCCGTATACTGCATTCGCACAATTCAACGCAAGAGGAGGCCCGCTGCTCCCACCCGGCCACCGAATGGGTGCGCCGCGGTCACCGGTTCCGCAGCATGTCTTCGCTTGCTGCGTTTTTTGTCTTTGTTACGAGGAGGAGGCTATCGCCGAGTTACGTGTGAACGGCTACATCCGGGCGACCGAAGTCCGGGTGGTAGCCCCGGACGGCAGTCAGATTGGGATCAAGAAGCTACAAGAAGCTCTCTGGCTGGCGGACCAATTGGGGTTGGATCTCGTGGAGGTTGCTCCCGACGCCAAACCGCCGGTTTGCCGGTTGATGGACTACGGCAAGTACAAATACGAGATGTCGGTCAAGGCCCGGGAAGCTCGCAAGAAACAGACCCGGACGGTCATCAAGGAAGTCAAGTTCAAGCCAAAGATCGGCGAACACGACTACCTCATCAAGCAGCGGCGCACCATCGCCTTTCTCGAAGATGGTGACAAGGTCAAGGTGACGATTTGGTTCCGCGGCCGCGAAGCTCAACGGCCCGAACTGGGGCTCCGGATCCTGGACCGGCTTGCCGAGGAAGTCGCCGACGTTGGCGTGGTCGAACAGACTCCGGCCCAGGAAGGCCGCAACATGACCATGGTTCTGGGTCCGGTCAAGCGCGAGAGGCCTGCCAAAGCGCGTCAGGGCGACGAGCACGGGACGAACGAGGCCGAAGAACCTGCAGAGCAAGACATCCAGGATTCGCCGGACCCGGATGAACGACACGAAGCCGATGCCGGCAACGAAGAGTAGGAGGAGCGGCTCATGCCGAAGATGAAGACCCACAAGGGTGCCGCCAAGCGAATCAAGGTCACCGGCTCCGGAAAGCTGATGCGCTCACAGGCGGGTCGGGGCCACCTGAAGCTGGCAAAGAGCCGCAAGCGCTTTCGCACCCTCAAGGGAGAGGTTCCCCTCGCCAAGGGTGACGCCCGCAATGCCAAGCGAATGATCGGTCGCTGACGCGGACCGTACAGGAGGAGTCTCATGGCCCGAGTCAAACGCGCCGTACACGCAAAGAAGAAGCACAAGAAGGTCCTTGACCGCGCCAGCGGGTACAAAGGAGCGAAGAGCCGCCGGTATCGGGCTGCCAACGAGCAGGTCATGCACGCGATGCAGGATGCGTATCGGGATCGGCGGGCCCGCAAGGGCGAGTTCAGGCGTCTGTGGATTCAGCGGATCAACGCGGCCGCCCGCCAAAACGGAACGACCTATTCGCAACTGATTGCAGGTCTCAAGGCGGCCGAGGTGGAGGTCGACCGCAAGATGCTGGCCGACTTGGCCGTCAACGACCCCGCAGCCTTCGCGCAACTCGTCGAAATCACCGCCTCGAAGAGCTGATCCGTGGAGCCGGTTCGCTCGTCACGTAATCCTCGCGTGGCCGAAGCGATCCGGCTTCATCGCGCCCGACGCCGCATCGAGACCGGTCTCACCCTTCTCGAGGGGCCCCACCTCCTCGAGGAAGCCATCAACGCCGAGGCGGCCATCCACACCGTGTTCGTGTGCGACGGTGACGAGACGGACTTCGATCGTGTCCTCGGACTAGATACCACTCCGGTGGTGGTGACGAAGAGCGTGATGAGCCGTTTGGCCGGTACCCAACATCCACGCGGCCCCGTAGCCGTCGTGGCGATCCCTTCCGCCACGGAGCCCGTCGACCGCTCCTTGATCGTGTCGTGGGGAGTGGGCGATCCCGGCAACGTAGGAACCCTCATCCGCTCGGCGGCCGCGTTCGGGCTCGGCTTCGTGGCGGGGCCCGATACGGCTGATCCCTGGTCACCGAAGGTATTGCGAGCGGGAGCAGGGAGCCATTTCCGAACAACCATCGAACGGTACGCGAATCTGTCGGTGGATCTGCTGCGTTCGCGGCGACTCACCGTGGTGGCGGCAGTGGCCGACGGCGGCGACTCTCCCGGAAGGCTGACACAGCTCGACCGAGCAGCCCTGTTGGTCGGGGACGAAGCCGCGGGGCTTCCGGCCGAGGTTGTGATGGAGGCGGACCTTCGCGTCACGATCCCGATGCCGGGGCGCGTGGAGAGCTTGAACGCCGCAGTGGCGGGTTCCCTACTCGCCTACGAGCTCACCTCTCGAAACGCCTAGCACTCTCAGGGACCGAGTCTCTCGATGCACCTACTAACCTGCCCGACCGATGGACCAACTCGATACCCTCTTGGCTGCCGCTCCCCAGCGCATCCAGTCGGCGCCCGATCTGGACGCTCTCAAAGATGTCGAAAACGACCTTTTGGGTCGGAAGTCGATAATCGCCGAGTCGCGTCGATCTCTCGGCTCTCTACCAGCCGAAGAACGTCCCGTGGTAGGAGCGCAACTGAACGAGGCGCATCAACGGCTGTCCGCTCTCATACGGGAACGGCGTACCGACCTCGAAAGGGCGGTTGAGGATGGGCTCCTGCTCGAGGACCGGGTCGATATCACGTTGCCGGCCAGAGAGCTCGGTCGAGGATGGCACCACCTGATCACGCAGACGCTCGACGAGGTGGCCGACATCTTCGTCACTCTTGGCTACCAAGTGGTGACCGGACCCGAGGTCGACACCGCTTGGCACAACTTCGACGCTCTCAACACCCCACCGACCCACCCAAGTCGCCTCGAGTCCGACACGATGTACGTCGAGTACGGGAACCCCGACGATGAGCTGCTGCTCCGGACCCAGACGTCGACGATGCAGGTTCGGTACATGGAGCAGCACGACCCGCCGGTCTATGTCGTTGCCCCCGGCCGCTGCTACCGGACCGATACGCTGGACGCCACCCACTCTCCGGTGTTTCACCAGATCGAGGGCCTGGCCGTCGACGAAAACATCACCATGGCCGACCTCAAGGGCACTCTGGCGTATTTCATGCGGGAGTTCTTGGGTCCGGAGCGTAGGATCCGCCTGCTGCCACACTTCTTCCCTTTCACCGAGCCGTCCGCCGAGATGCACGTCTCGTGCTTCAACTGTGACGGATCCGGTTGCCGGGTGTGCTCCGGGTCCGGTTGGATCGAGCTGCTGGGCTGTGGAGTCGTCGATCCTCACGTTCTGGAGGCCGTCGGGTACGACTCGTCCGGCTACTCGGGTTTCGCTTTCGGGGTCGGAGCGGAGCGTCTGGCGATGGTGCGCCACGGAATCAACCACATCAAACACTTCTTCGAGAATGACATGCGAGTGCTGAGGCAATTCACATGAAGATCTCCCTGCGCTGGCTTCGAGAATACGTCGACATTCCGACCGACGATGCGGACGACCTGGCAGAGGTGTTCGGCAGCCTCGGACACGAAGTCGAGGGCCACGAGACACTCGATCTTCAGTTCTCGGGAGTGGTCGTGGGCCGGGTCGAGGAAGTATCCCCCCATCCCAACGCCGACAGGCTCCGCTTGTGTCGTGTCACGACGGGCGGTCACCCCCAGGACATCGTCTGCGGAGCCTGGAATTTCGAAGCGGGCGCCGTCGTGCCGGTATCGGTTCCCGGAGCAGTATTGGCCGGCGGACTCGAGGTGGGGGTGCGAGTCGTACGGGGCATCGAATCCCACGGAATGATCTGTTCGGAAGCCGAGCTGGGGTTGGGTGACGACCGCTCGGGCATCATGGTGCTCGAACCGCAAGTCGAGGTCGGCTCGGACTTCGCCGGCCTCGTTCCCTTGCCCGACGTAGTGTTCGACCTCTCGATCACCCCCAACCGCCCCGACGCCATGTCCATGCTCGGCATCGCTCGTGATCTGGGGGCGTACTACCGGCTTCCGGTCCGCGCGCCGGAAGTCTCGCTGGTGGAAACCGAGCCGCCGTCCGGCGTGCAGGTCACCCTGGAGGACCCGCATGGCTGCCCCAGGTACGTGGGTCGGGAGGTCAGAGACGTCACGGTGCGGCCCAGCCCGATATGGATGCAGCTGCGCCTGCGAACCGCCGGCGTTCGGCCGATCAACAACATCGTCGACATCACCAACTACGTGCTGCTGGAGATGGGCCAGCCTCTCCACGGCTTCGATCTCGACCTCGTGGCAGGAGAGGAGATCATCGTCCGGCGCGCCAATCAAGGTGAGACCCTGAGGACGCTCGACGGAGTAGACCGCGTCCTGTCGGAGTGGGACCTCATCATCGCTGATGCTGCTGGGGTAGTTGCATTTGCGGGAGTTATGGGCGGTGAAACCAGCGAGGTCGGAGCCGGCACTGCTCGAGTGTTGATTGAAGCCGCCCACTTCGACGCTCCAAGTGTGATGTTCACCGCCAAGCGTCACGACCTTCGGACCGAGGCGTCCTCGCGCTTTGAACGCGGTGTTGATCCCAATCTGCCGGGACGAGCGGCCGAACGGGCTGCAGCTCTGATGGTGGAGGTGGCCTCCGGACGGGCGGTTTCGGGTGTGCAGGACAACTATCCGGAGCCGATAGAGCCATGGGAGATCGAACTCTCCCTGGGGGAGATACCTCGATTGCTGGGCATAGAACTGGAACGAGCCCTGGTGGTCGACTTGCTCGACCGGATCGGATTTCAGTCCGTCGGTGACGACCCGTTGGTGGTCACCGTTCCGACCTTCCGCCCGGACGTACGGCGGGCGGCCGACGTGGTGGAAGAATTGGCGAGACTCCACGGGTACGACAAGATCCCGGAGACGCTGCCGCTCGGCACCGGCGGCGGTCTGACCGAAGCTCAAACGGCGGAGCGAAGAGTCCGGGACCTCATGACCGGGCTGGGGTTTTCGGAGGCGCAGAACTGGTCGTTTGCCGGTCCTGAGGATCTCGAATGGATGGGTTTCGACACCGACGACCTCCGGAGGCGGGGAATACCGGTGAAGAACCCTCTCCGAGATATCGAGCCGATGCTTCGTACCACGCTGCTACCGGGCCTACTGAAGTCGGCCCGCTTCAACAGCTCATATGGGGCAGACCGCATCGCACTGTTCGAAATCGGAAAGATCTTCCTAGCCGAGCCCTCACCGCTCGACGGACGGATTCCGCATCAACCCGACAGCCTTGCGTTTCTAGCGTTCGGGGAGTTCGGCCCTCCGCAGGTGGAAGGTGATCACCCCGTGGCCGATGTGTTTACCGCTACCGCCACGTGGCGAGCATTGGTCGAAACCCTCGGGATACCCGATGCGGAGCTTCGCCAATCGGCACCCGCCGCATACCACCCGGGCCGGGCCGCCGACGTGGTGGTAGGCGGGGAAGTCATCGGCTCGGTAGGAGAACTGCACCCGGCTGTGGTGCGATCCTTCGGCCTGGAAGGAAGAGTCGCCGCCGGAGAGTTCGCTCTAGAGCCGCTGGTGGTGCCGCGCCCCTGGTGGACATTCCGCGAACCAAGCTCCTACCCGCCGGTGTTGTTCGACCTGGCCTTCGATCTCGGTGTGGCCGTTGCTTCGGAGGATCTGGTCCGGGCCATAGCCGAAAGCGCCGGAAGCTGGCTCGAATCGGTGCGGGTCTTCGACGAGTTCACCGGATCACAACTCGGTGAGGGGAGAAAGAGTATTGCCGTTCAACTGTGGTTCCGGGCACCCGACCACACCCTGACGAACGAAGAGGTAGCTCCTCACCGCGACCGCATCATCGAGAATGTGCAGAACAGTTTCGACGCTCACCTCCGGGGAGGAACCTGACATGGATCTCTTGCGTATCGCCGATCTCGAGCCAAAACAACTGAACGAGATCTTGTCCCAGGCGGCAGCGGTGAAGGCGGCACCGGAAGACACGTCCGATCGGCTGGCAGGTAAACACGTGGGGCTCTTCTTCATGAAGCCCTCGACCCGCACCCGTGTTTCGACAGAAACTGCGACGGTCGATCTCGGTGCTCGTCCGGTGGTGCTGGGGCAACAAGAGGTCGGGTTGGGCAAGCGGGAAGCGGTGGAAGATGTCGCCCGGGTGCTTGATCGATACCTTGATGTTCTCGCCATGCGCGTCTTCGACCACGCCGACCTGGTGGCGGTGGCGGACAACGCCGAGGCCCCCGTCATCAACCTCCTGTCGGACGAGGAACACCCATGCCAGGCACTGGCCGACCTCCAGACCATCGCCGAGGCTCGGCCATTGGCGGGCACAACGCTGGCTTACCTCGGCGACGGCAACAACGTTTGCCACTCATTGATGGTTGGTGCGGCCATGAGCGACATGATCGTGAGGATTGCCGCGCCGCCGGGCTATGAGCCGAAGCGTGAGTACCTCGAAGTCGCCCAGGCTCACAGCGACGTCACCGTCACCGACAACCCGGTCGAGGCTGTGCAGGGTGCCCACGTCGTGTACACGGATGTCTGGGCATCGATGGGGCAGGAGGAAGAAGCGGAAGCGCGGGCGAGGCGTTTCTATCCGTTCCAGGTGAATGGACCGCTGTTCGCCATGGCCGACCCGGGAGCTATCTTCTTGCACTGCCTGCCCGCGCATCGCGGCGAGGAGGTCACCGACGATGTCATGGACCATGCCCGATCCCGCGTGTACGACCAGGCCGAGAACCGGATGCACAGCTTCAAGGGTCTTCTCGTATACCTCTTCGAGTGACGGTCTCGACCGCCCTCGAAGGTCACGTCGAGAAGGTCGCCCGCTCGCTGCTGGGCATGCGACTCAGGACCGAGTTCGAAGGCCGGGCGACCGAGGTGATGCTCACCGAGGTTGAAGCCTATGGGGGCTCTGACGATTCTGCCAGCCACGCCTACCGGGGACCGACGCAGCGGAACCGATCGATGTTCGGCCCACCCGGAACCTTGTACGTGTACCGGTCCTATGGAGTTCACTGGTGCGCCAACATCGCCGCAGGCCCGGAAGGCAGAGGTCGGGCGGTGTTGATTCGCGGGGGAGTGCCGCTGGAAGGCATGGCGGTCATGCAACAACGACGAGGACGCGCAGACCAGCTGACCGACGGGCCGGGCAAACTCGCTCAAGCGCTTGGCATCAACGGATCCCATGACGGCACCAACGTTCTCGACGGTCCGGTGCGGCTTCTTGCGCGACACCAAGACACACCAGGAATCGTGGCAACACCCCGGGTGGGAATCTCAACAGCTAGAGACCGCCCTTGGCGGTTTGTGATGGTTCGGTAGAGGGCCTTCGGCGCCCGCTTTCCGTACTTCGTATCCCGTACTACTCACCAGGCCGGCGTCGGCGAAGTACGAAGTACGCCGGGGTAGCGCCCGGCTATGGATTCGCCCATAGCCTCACGGCGCCGGTCGCCGGTGCCCCCGGCGCAGGATCCTGCTTCCAGACCATCCCGGGTCTTCTCTCGGCATCGGCAGGATTCGATTCGGGCGTTTCGATCACTTCGACCCGCATTCCGATGGCGCCGAGTTCGGAAAGCGCATGGTCGACGGGAAAGCCGACTATCGAGGGGATCACGGACCCCGGTTCCGGGCCGGCCACGGCCAGCCGCACGGTGCTGCCGGCCTGCGCCGGGTATCCGGCCGACGGGTTCTGACCGAATACCGTACCTGGGGAAAGGGCACCTCCATCCTGGTAGTCCACCTTCACTTCGAAACCCGCCGCATTGAGCGCGGCAACGGCTGCACCGAGATCTCGACCGATCACGTCGGGCAGTTCACCGGATCCGACGGCAACCACTCCGGACGGATTGTGCACGGGACATATGACGTTCGGAGCATCGTCACGCGGCACCTGGATGCGGTGTACATGTTCGCGCGGGCAGAAGGGGCCGGCTAGAAAACCCGTTGAAGTATCGACTTCTACCGCAACTTGACCGGAGATGTCGGCCTCTGCCAACAGCCCATAGGGAGTGCCCGACAGAGCTCCTGAGGCGAACCGAGACCAGATCTGCGCCGGCCAGGATCCACCGGTGATCGTATAGGGGGTAGTCGGCGGCTCCATCGCGACCTGCCCTTCGGGGAAGCCAACCCATACGGCTGCGGCGAGTTCAGGGGTGTACCCCACGAACCAGGCGTCGTGGTGATCCTGCGAGGTGCCCGTCTTGCCGGCGATCGGGCGGCCGATCTTTGCCTGTTGGCCGGTGCCGCGTTTGACGACTTCGGTGAGAGCTCCGGTGAGAGTCTGGGCCACGTCGCGGCCGAATGCTTCGGTGACAACCGGGACGGCTTCGTAGATGTTGACGCCGTCGTGGGTTTCGATGGCGGCGACCAGGATCGGGTCGACGTGGACGCCCTCTGCGGCAAAGGTGCCGTAGGCAGAGGCCATATCGAGCGGCGAAACCTCCTGAGCTCCGAGGGCGATCGAATGGAACGGTTGCAGGGCGGTGCCGATCCCGGCCGCTTGGGCCAGGTCTACCACTCTTTCCGGGCCGATGACGTCGACCACCTGCGCGTACACGACGTTGACCGAGAACACCGTCGCCTCGAGCAATGTCAGATTGGGAAAGGTGGCGTTGTTGTAGTTGTCGACGGTCCATGGACCAGAGTCGGTCTGGACGGTGACGGAGCTTCCACCCTCGAACACGTTTTCGAGGCTCACACCTCCCTCGAGAGCTGAGGCAAGCACGAACGGTTTGAATGCTGATCCCGGCTGGCGAGCGCCCTGGGTGGCCAGATTGAAGCGTGCCACCGGGTCGTCTTCATCGTAGAAGTCCTTTCCGCCGACCAGTGCCAGAACGTGGCCGGTCCTCGGGTCGACGGCCGCCACGGCCGCGTACGGTGCTTCGTCCTCAACAACCGATGCCACGGCCAGCTCGGCCGACTCCTGAACTAGTGGATCGATCGTCGTGAAGATGCGGAGGCCTCCGCGAAAGAGTGCGTTGTAGCGGTCCGTAGCCGTCTCTCCGAGGGCAGGATCGTCGAGGAGCCGACGCTTCACTTCTTCGGTGAAATAGGGAAAGCGAGACACCTCCCCGGACCGTCGTGGTTGAAGGGCCAGCGGTTCCTGATCAGCCTCCACGGCCTCCGCGTCTGTGATCCAACCCAAGCCCACCATCCGCTCGAGCACTACCCGGCGGCGCGCCAGGGCGAGCTCCGGGTTGCGGTAGGGATCAGTAGTCCCGGGAGATTGGATGAGTCCGGCCAGGAGGGCTGATTCGCCCAGGGTCAGGTCTGCGGCACCCTTCCCGAAATAGTGAGTGGCGGCGGTCCCCACTCCGTAGGCGCCGTCCCCGAGGTAGACGGTGTTGAGATAGCGCTCGAGGATGTCCTCTTTCGACAGGCCCTCTTCCAGACGCAGGGCGAGAGCCCCTTCCGTGAGCTTGCGGTCGAAGGTCACTTCCGGGGTCAGTACCACGTTCTTCAGGTACTGCTGGGTAATGGTCGAGCCACCTTCGGCGATGGTGCCCGTTTCGAGGTCGGCGAGGAAAGCCCGGGCGAGAGCCCGGAGGTCGACCCCGGCGTGGGCCCAATAACGCTCGTCTTCGATCGCCACAACGGCGTCGATGAGATGACGGGGGAGTTCGTCGTAGGTGACGAGGGCTCGGTCTTCTTCTGCATGCCACTGGGCCAGCACCGAACCGTCGGACGCGTAGACGACCGATGTCAATCCCCGGTCGCCCAAACCGGGATCTTCGAGAGGTTGGAATTGACAGGCGGTGGCGAGCAAACCCGTTGCCGCGACCAGCCATAACCAGCGTTTCATGCCCCGAATCTCCTGGACGGAGGGTAACGGCGCCCGGCTCGGGAGTGGTGCCTTTCGGGGGGTTGCCTCTTCGAGGCGGCGGCTCAAGGAATCAAGTCACAGGTTCCATGTCTCAGGCCTCAACCTCTTCATGATGGACGACGTCCCGAACCTGAAACCTGGAACCCGAAACCTGGAACCCGAAACCTGGAACCCGAAACCTGGAACCCGAAACCTGGAACCCGAAACCTGGAACCCGAACCCCATGTCACTAACCTCCTGACGATGATGTCACCGGAAGAGCAACTCGAGGTTCTGCTTCGAGGCGTCGACCGGGTCGTTTCCGAAGACGAGCTCGCTCAGCGCCTCGCCGGGGGACGACCCCTGCGGGTCAAGCTGGGATTGGACCCCACTGCGCCGGCAGTCACTCTGGGCTGGGCGGTGGTGCTGCGCAAGCTGCGCCAGTTCCAGGAGCTGGGTCACAAGGCGGTTCTGATCGTTGGTGACTTCACCGCCCAAGTTGGGGACCCGAGCGAGCGCGACTCCCAACGCAAGCGCTTGTCGGCCGAGGAGGTGCTCGGCTACGCCGAGTCCGTGCTCGACGGGTTCAGGAAGGTGCTCATCTGGGATGACTCGCTGCTCGAAGTGCGGTACAACTCGGAATGGCTGGAGAAGCTCGATATGGCAGATCTGCTCGAACTGACCTCCAAGGTCACCGTTGCTCAAATGCTGGAACGGGGTGACTTCCACAAGCGTTTCGCCGGAAATCAGCCGATTTCGCTCATGGAGTTCATGTACCCCCTGCTCCAGGCGATGGACTCGGTGGCGGTCGACTCAGATATCGAGCTGGGTGGTTCCGATCAGCTTTGGAACAACATGATGGGCCGGGTCGTTCAGGAGAGATACGGCCACCGCGGGCAAATGGTGATGACCATGCCGCTCCTCATCGGAACCGACGGTGAGCAGAAGATGTCCCAGTCACTCGGCAACTACATCGCCGTGGATGATGACTCGGCCGATATGTTTGGAAAGGTCATGAGCATTCCCGACCATCTGATGGCTCAGTATTTCGAGCTGGCTACCGACCTACCGCCGCAGAAGGTTCAGGCCCTCGCCGGAGGTCTCGAGAATGGTTCTCTTCATCCCGGAGAGACGAAACGGCGGCTGGGCCGGGAGATCGTCGGACTCTACTGGGGGAGTGAGGAGGCGGAGAGAGCCGAGGCTGCTTTCGATCGGGTGTTCAAACGCCACGAGGTTCCAGACGAAGTGCCTGAATACGACCTGCCGGACCAAGATCCCGTTTTCCTGCCGGCGGTTCTGAGAGACGCCGGTCTCGTGAAATCCAGCTCCGAAGCCCGACGGATGATCGCGCAAGGAGCCGTCAAGCTGGGCGGGGAACCGGTGCGGACTGAATCGATGCCGGCCGGAGAACTCGACGCTCGGATCGTCCAGGTCGGCAAGCGGCGTTTCGTGAGGCTCATCCTTCGGTGAGCCTCACCGGCAGGGTGGTCGTCCTATCTACGATGAGGATGGACGATGCGGACGATGCACACCCAAAGGGATCTCACCGGTCGGTACGAGATCCGGCTGGTCGAGCCGGGGAGATGGGAGCTGCTGAGAGGTGGCATACGGCACTCCCTGCACAAGACGGCCTCGGCTGCACGGAGCACCGCGGCTCGCTCAGAGGGATTGCGCCGTTTGCGTCTCGTACTGCTTCACAAGGGGGTACTCATTCTCCTGGTTGGACTCGGGATAGGTCTCGCAACCGGCTTTCGCACCATGCCCAATCCAGACCGCGGCCCGGCGGTAGGCTTCACGGACCGTCTGGGGGCGGCCTACCTGGCGGTGGTAGCCGGTGACGGAGACCTCGACAGTTTCCGGCTTGAATCCGACGGATTCAAGGGTGCCACCGTCGATGGTCCTCCCGCATTCGGGATCGAGACCGGTGAATCACAACCGGCAGACCCGGTCCGGATCTCCCTGCTGATCGGTGAGCTGGAAGGAACCTGCTACAGCGTGCGCTGGGAAGAACCGGAATGGCCGGTGGCGGGGATACTGCGTCCCGACTTGCCCTGTACGCCTGTCTCCAAGGCCGGAATGAGCCCCTCCTACGTCCGAACGGCGTCGAGCACGCAGCCGAGAGTGGTGTACTGGGATCCGTTGCTTCCGGAGCCGCAGCTGCAGGCAGGTTGGTTCTTTCCTGTCGTGCTGGTCCTCCTGGGCACCGGTTTGTGGTCGGCGGTGGGTGTCACGCTGGCCCTACTCCGCCATCGGGCCGGGAGGACCATCTCGCTCCGCTGGAGTGATCCGGATGGCCATCCGTGAGCGCCGAGCTGCTCAACTCCTCGCCGGCTCCGCCGTCTTCACTCCCCGGAACGGCCACCAAATCGACCGTGCGGGGAAAATCGGCGCCCACAGAACACTCGTTCGGTGGTACATTAGGAGAAGCCACAGGACCCGCTCGGCGGGTGCTGGGTCGGGTGCTTGACAAGCCCACCAGAGTCGTTACAGTGACGCAGCCCGGTGGCTCGACCGCCGGGTTCGATGGTGCCAGCACGCCGATGTGACAGTTGTCGCTGCGGGGTGTTACAGTCAACTGCCGCCCTCGTCGACCGGCGAGACGCGGTTCGGGGCTCCTTGACAACTAAACAGTGTGCCAAAAGCCAGTAGCGGTCTGCCTCGCCGGTCCTTCGGGACCGACTGAGGTAGAACGTACTCCAGGGCGCTTCGACCCGAGGGTCGGAGCGTTGAGGAAACCACTCTCTGACAGGATTGTGCCCTGTCTGCGCAGGGCGTAGACAGGGACATGAATGTACGTTGGAGAGTTTGATCCTGGCTCAGGACGAACGCTGGCGGCGCGCCTAATGCATGCAAGTCGAGCGACGCATGCCCGGTGGGTAACCACTGGGTCTGACGGAGCGGCGAACGGGTGAGTAACA
>DHIO01000025.1:27338-40520 GCA_002403855.1 Acidimicrobiia bacterium UBA4744 | reverse complement strand
CCGGCTGCGTCGGACTGTCGGCCGCGAGTCGGCCGGAGCGCCTGGTGGGCTGTTCCGCTTGCTTCACGATTCGCCGGGTGATATTGGGATAGAACGCTCTGTGATTGATTGTCGAGCGTACTCTCCGACGTTCTACGCGAGCTCAAAACCCTGCCGTCGCAGCACTTCGCGAAGTTCGGTCCTGGAGGGTTGGGAGACCCGCCGGGCCGAGTGCTCCATCCAGCCGTAGTCCTCGATCTCCCCCTCGAGGCCCGGTACCGGCACCTGTCGTCCCCGGTAGACGCCCGTCTCGACCATGACCCGGTCGTACTCCACCAGGGCTTCCTCGTCGCGATCGTCGTAGGTCTCCCAGTGCAAGACGGCCGCCGTGGGCAGCCGGGGTTTCCGCGTCGGCTCAACGGCGGGCCGGCCCAGCGTCATGCCGGCGACGGGGAAGGTCAAGCGGGGCAGTCCGAGGAGTTCGATCACCTCGGCCGGGTGGTTGCGGATGGCGCCGATGTAGCAGCCCCCCAATCCCAGCGACTCGGCAGCCAGGGTGGCGGTCTGCATGAGAATGGCAACGTCAACAGTGGCGACCAGGAACGCCTCGACATGGTCGACGGCCTGCGTGTAGCGCCGGTGCCGGCAGACACGATCGAGCCGGGAACGGTCGGCGCACCAGGCCAAGAAGACGGGCGCCTCGGTTATCTGGGCCTGATCTCCACACAGTTCCGCCAGACGGGCCCGGCGGGCCGGATCGGTTACCGCCACCACGCTGTACATCTGAAGGTTGGACGAGGTGGCGCTGCGCTGGCCGGCCGCCACGATCGTCTCGACCAGCTCGGGCGGAACAGGATCGGGAGCGAACCGGCGAACGGAAACGTGCCGGTAGATCTGCTCGATGGTCGGTGTGGTCATTGGGTTTCCTCACTGGTGGCGTCAATTGTGGAATCCGGGTGGCTGCACCGGCATACCGTATCTGCGCTGTGGTTGTGTTTGGTTTCACCAGACCCCTTTTGCGGCAGCTTCCGCTGCCGCCAGCAACCGATCGACGTGCTCGAGCCCGAAGACCAGCGGAGGCCGGATCTTGACCACGGAATCGGTCGGGCCGGTGATCCCGACCAGCACGCCTTCCGCCCGCAAGGCCTCAACAAATGCCTCAGCCTGACCCGCGGTCGGCAGGTCCATTCCGATGAAGGCTCCCCGGCCCCGGATTTCCACGGGGTGCGGAACCTGCGCCATGACGTGAGCCAGACCTTCCCGGAGCCGGATCCCGACGTCCTCAGCGCGCCCGGGTAGGCCGAGTTCGGCAGTGATGTCGAGCACGGCCGAGGCGGCCGCAGCCGTCACGGGATTGCCGCCAAAGGTGGAGAAGAAGTAGCCGGCCCCGGCGAAACGATCTGCGATATCAGACGTCGTGACCACGGCGCCGATCGGGAAGCCGTTGCCGAGTGGTTTGCCCAGCGTCACGATGTCGGGAACGACGTCGTCGACGGCGAACGCCCAGTAGTCCACTCCGACCCGGCCNNCGGGGCGGAGGGGCGAAGATGCCGTCGCTCGAGAACGTCGCATCGACCAGCAAGCCGGCCGGCCTGTGGCCCGCGTCTTTCAGCCGCCGGATGGCCGCCGCTGCATCGGGACCATCCGACCCGGGGGCCGCCATGGTGGCCACGTGGTCGGGCGCTTCGGAGGGTGGCCGTTCTTCGGGAGAGAGGGCGTAGACGGCTTCGGTCCAGCCGTGGTAGGCATGGGCCGTGACGACCGCTCCCCGCCGGCCCGTCACCGTGGTGGCGATGCGCCAGGCGAGGTCGGTTGCCTCGCTTCCCGAGTTCACGAAGAAGCACACCTCCAGTGAAGCCGGTAGCAGGTCGGTGAGTTGCCCCGCCAGGTCCACGACGGCGTCGGTGAGATATCGGGTGTTGGTGTTCAGTCGGGCCGCCTGGCGGGAGGCGGCGGCGATCACGCGACGGTTGGCATGGCCCACCTGGACGACGTTGTTGTAGGCATCCAGATACCGGCGGCCATCCGCATCGAACAGCCAGACCCCGCTGCTATCGACCAGATGCAGCGGTTCCCGATAGCTCAAGTGAAGGCCCGACCACAGGTGCCTGCGGCGTCGGGAAGCCAGCCCGGCCGTTGGGCGAGCCGGTGGAGGGAGGGCGGCGGTGCGGCCGAGGGCGGCCACCACCAACCCCGGGTCCAGCGCCTCCCAGAGATGCAGGGCGGCCTCGACCTCTACTGAGTCGGACAGGATGTATTCGGCGTTGGCGGGGTGCAGCGCGGCCCGGAAAGCGGCGATGGTGAGCGATTGCGCCAAACGGATCGAAATGAGATCGGGAAGCACCTCCACCTCTGCAGGCTCGAGGTCGGCGGTCCCGCAGTAGCCGTCGACCAGTGCGCACACCGCAGCCAGCGGATCGGAGCATTCGAGAGCGGCATAGGTGGCCGCTACCGCCAGGTCCTGCACACGCGTGCCGTGCACCGCGTCGCCGAAGTCGAGTACACCGCAGAGCCGGTCAGCGTGATCGGGGTCGATCAACAGGTTGTCGCGATGAAAGTCGTTGTGGATGATCTGGGCCGGCAGAGCGGCCAGTCTCGGCAAAGTGTTGGCGGCCTTCCCGACCAGGATTCGCTCGACCAGGTCCCGGACGGCCGGATCGGCAATGGACGGAACCCAGCCGACCAGATCTTGCGCCTTACGAGCATCCCACACCAGATGGCGGCCCGCCGCCGGGTGGAAGAACCCGCGCAGCGCTCTTTGGAGGCGGGCGAGCAAGGCCCCAATGGCCGACGACACCCCCGCCGGAAGGGCGCCCTCGGGCACGTGATCGCCGGGGAGATATGTGAAGGCGCGCACCTGGTGAACCACACCCTTCAGCTCCACGGAACCGGTGGTTTCGCCCGCCCGCGTCGACACCACCCGGGGAACCGGGAACTCCGGATCCACGGTGGCGATGTGGCCGAGGGCGGCCGCCTCGAAGTCGAGTACACCGTGCTGCTCCGCCGAATTGGCCACTTTGAGTGTGAAACGGCCTTCGGCGGTCTCGACCAGAGCGTTGAGGTCCCGCTCGCTCTCGAGAAGGCGAACGGTCCCCGTCAGGCCGAAGACGTCGCGAGCGAGCCCTGCCAATGACTCGATGGAGAGGCTGGGAGCCGGGTTCTCGAGGATCTCGGGCATCGGTTCCCGAGGATACTTCGTGTGCGGGGGCACCGCTCGATCTCCGGCAGAAGGGCCTTTTGGGATCCCGGGGCTGCTGGTGGGAAGCTATCAAAAATAGCTATAGGTATGGTTTTCTGTTGTTACCTTACGTTATACTACGAACATACGTTCGATAATGAAAGCCTCGGGGAAAGGCTGGACCGGCTTCCACCCGGCCCCGGCCTGGCAGCGGCACTGTCCTCGATCGACCTGTCGAAACTATCCGGGTATGACCGGGTAGTAGTGCTGCGGGCACAACGGAAGATGTCATCTCACTATGCCGCCCGGGCCTACGAGGCGATGGCATCGATCTCGGACGTCATGCACGAGATGGACGACGACTACGAGCTGGCACATCGGGCAGCAGCAACGGAGATTCGGGCCGGGTTGTCCTTGACCCGAAGGGCGGCCGATGCCGAGCTGGATCTGGCGTTGGATTTGCAGCTGCGCCTGCCGCGCCTCTGGGAGGCGCTGGCCGGAGGCGATGTCGATGTTCCCAAGGTCAAGGTGACCGTTTCGGGCACCTGCCACCTGTCTGTGGCGCCGGCCCGGGAAGTGGTCGAGCAGATCATCGACGATGCCCCCACACTGACGACCGGTCAGCTTCGGGGCCGGATCGCCAAGCTGTGTATGGCCGTCGATCCCGACGACGCACGGGACCGCTATGAGACCGCCGTCGAAGGGCGCCGGTTGGTGCTCGACGCCAACGAAGAGGCCACCGCCAACCTCACCGGATTCGATCTTCCGGCCGATCGGGCGCTGGCCGCCAGTCGCAAGATCAACCGCCTGGCCCGCAGACTCAAGACCCGCCACGAGATCCGCACCATGGATCAACTGCGCGCCGACGTGTTCCTCGACTTGCTGGAAGGCCGTCCCAGCGCCACCCGTCGCAGCCACGACCGGGGCATGGTGGACCTGCGGGTCGACCTCACCACCCTGATCGGCCTGGACCAGAACGGGGGTGAGCTGGCCGGCTTTGGCCCGATCGTGGCCGACATCGCCCGCCGGGTCGCCGACCAGCAACAATCATCCGAGTGGCGGTGGACGGCCACCGATCCCCACACCGGGATGCCGATCCACCGGGGAACCACCGGCAGGCGTCCGACTACCGGTCAACGCCGTCAGGTGCAATCACGGGACCAAACCTGCGTGTTTCCCGGCTGTCGGATGGGGGCCTCCGACTGCGATCTCGATCATCGCATCCCCTGGGCCGTCGGGGGGCCCACCCACGGAGCATTCCTCGCTCCTCTGTGCCGCCACGACCACGGCAACCGGCACCTGTGCGGCTGGACCTACCACCCAATGCGAGACGGTGACTACCTGTGGACCAGTCCCCTCGGGCACAGGTACACGACCAGCGGCAAGCCGCCGTGAGGCGGGCCGTTCGTATCGTCCGCCGGCCCGGTGTCGCGACCCGGCCGGAATGTGAACCTCACGCGCAGCAGGGTGCCGGCCGCCCGACGCATTGGACGTCGCACCGCGCACCAGAACGCCGTTCGCCAGGAAGGCGCGATACTTGGGTTCGGAGGTACCTCATGGATGATGCCGAGGCGCGCAAGAACAGCAAGTTGGTCCGACTGATCAAGAAGGAACGGAAAGTCGACAAGCAGCTTCTCCAGGCCCTCAGGTCCGACCCAGAGAAGGTCCCTCAGCTGAGCGCGAAACGTCGGGCGCTGACTCATGAGATTGACGAACTGCTGCCGCCGGCCACCGACCCCCTGATCGACCTATGAGGAGCCAAGGTGATGAGCGAACGCCGCAACCGGCGACTGTTCGAGTGTGCCGGATGTCCATGCAGTTCTGGCCTCGCCGCAGCGATATGACAACGATCCGAACCTGTGGGCGCTCACCGGCGGTGTCGCAAGGCACCTTGATCGGCTCACCTCAGCCGGCCGCGACTTTCGAGAAAGGTCATAGCTCGAGTCGTGGGGCAACCGTTGAATGAGTTCATGTCCGGCGACGGGGTGATAGTCGCCGGCGTGATCGCCCTGCTGTTCCTGATCGGAGCCGTCGTCTATTCGATGTTTCGCCGTCGCTGATCGGCCGTCCCCCCGGGCGGCTCGGTCATTCATAGGCTTGATGGTGCCGACATGGGGATTTCGATGGGCAAGCGGATGTACGTCGCCCACAGAGGCGTGAGGCCACAANNCTCGCCGAGCGGCTGCTCGTCACGCTGCACGATCGCGGAGGGACGCTCTTCGATCACGACGAGGTAGCCAGGACGAGGGATTGGTTGAACACCCCGGACGGGGCGGCGATGGCCCACGAGTACCTAGCAGTCGCTGATGAGCCCGAAGCCGAGGCGGGGCTGCGACGTCGGATCGAGCACGTCATCCGCAGCTGAGCTGAGCAATGACCGTGAAGGGTTCTGGGTCGTAGTCTGGTCGAGGTCGGCCCGAGGATGTTGATCGCTACGTGCCCGTGTCCTAGTCCTTCTGCGTGAGGTACGTCGCCGGTGAGCAGAACCACCGCTGCCTGCCTCGCCGAGGGCAGAACCATGGGCGAGATCGCCCGCATCCTCAAACGCCACCGAGTGCTCCAACCGGAGTCAAATCTGCTTGGCCGCGGGTCGGTCTAGGACGAGTTCTGGACGAGCTTGGAGTAAGCCGCCGGGTCGACGGGCTCAACACGGACCACCTGACCGTCGTGACCATGGTCTCGAGCGACACGTTGAGTCGGGTCGGGTGAGCGGCGCTTCTAATATCGGCGCCAGCGTCGAGAGGAACCGACACGATGGGTAACGCGCGCGCCGGAACACCGGCTCAGCCCGCCGACCTGGTTGACATCGCCCACCTCGTCACTGCGTACTACACGTTGACGCCCGACCCCGAAGACCCTGGTCAGCTGGTGGCGTTCGGTACGTCGGGTCATCGTGGTTCGAGCCTCGACGGGTCGTTCAACGAGGACCACATCGCCGCCATGACTCAGGCGATCTGCGAGTACCGGGCGAGCCAGGGGATCGATGGGCCCCTGTTCATCGGGCGTGATACCCATGGCCTCTCCGAGCCGGCTTGGTCGACCGCTCTGGAGGTGCTGGCCGGCAACGACGTCACCGTGCTCATCGACATGGACGGCCGCTACACACCAACGCCTGCCGTCAGTCACGCCATCCTGGCTCACAACCGCGACCGGCTCGGCCCCTCCGGCGGTGGCCGGGCCGACGGCATCGTCGTCACCCCATCCCACAACCCGCCCTCCGACGGTGGGTTCAAGTACAACCCGCCCCACGGCGGCCCGGCCGACACCGACGCGACGGGCTGGATAGCAGCACGAGCCAACGAGCTACTCACCTCCGGCATTCGGGCCGTGAAGCGGGTGCCGCTGGTTCGCGCCCTCGCCGCCGACACCACGCAGACATACGACTACTGCGGCCGGTACGTCGATGACCTCGGGTCCGTACTCGAGATCGACGCCATTCGTGATGCCGGGATCCGGATCGGGGCCGATCCGCTCGGCGGCGCCAGCATCGACTTCTGGGGACGAATCGCCGAGAGGCACCGGTTCGACCTGACGGTCGTCAATCCGCTCGTCGATCCTACCTGGCGATTCATGACCCTCGACTGGGACGGCAAGATCCGGATGGACTGCTCGTCGCCCGACGCCATGGCCTCTCTGATCGCCAACCGCCGGGCGTTCCAGATTGCTACCGGCAACGACGCGGACGCCGACCGTCACGGCATCGTCACCCCTGACGCGGGGCTGATGAACCCGAACCACTTCCTGGCCGTCGCCGTCGACTACCTGTACAAACATCGGAAGGAGTGGGGTGGCGAAACGGCCGTCGGCAAGACCCTGGTGTCGTCGTCGATGATCGACCGGATAGCGGCAGGACTCGGCCGGCGGCTCGTCGAGGTCCCCGTCGGGTTCAAATGGTTCGTCCACGGCCTCCTCGACGGCTCGGTTGGATTCGGTGGCGAGGAGTCGGCCGGCGCATCGTTCTTGAGGCGCAACGGGAGGGTATGGACTACCGACAAGGACGGCATCGTGCTCGCCTTGTTGGCTTCTGAGATCCTGGCCGTCACCGAATCGTCGCCCTCGCAGATCTACCAGGGCCTAACCGAACGATACGGCAACCCCGCCTACGCCCGGGTCGACGCCCCCGCCAGCCGCGAGGAGAAGGCGATACTTGCCGGGCTGTCGGCCGACCAGGTGACCGCCTCCGAGCTGGCGGGCGAGCCGATTACCGCGATCCTCACCGCCGCCCCGGGCAACGACGCACCCATCGGAGGGCTGAAGGTCACCACCGAGAACGCCTGGTTTGCAGCTCGTCCGTCCGGCACCGAAGACGTCTACAAGATCTACGCCGAGAGCTACAAGGGCGACGCCCACCTGGCTGAGGTGCAAGCAGCGGCCAGGACAGTGGTGTCGGCGGCCCTGGGAGGATCAGGCGTCTCCTGAGGTCGAGGCGATGGTACGGCGGATCTTGGCAACCGGCGGGAAAGCGGGGCCGACCGCCCCCACGCCTTGGTTCTTGGTTGCGGGGGCAGGATTCGAGCCCGCACCTTAGGGTTATGAACCGCATGACAGCGTGTGCGCCGGGGGCGACCCGTCCGTCTCGAGGCTTGACCCAACAGACTGCCTCCAACAACCCGCTCGACATATGCGCTCCGGCGCGAGCGGACATCGGTCTCAATCCCGTTTGCGATAATGAGATAGTCATCTACGCCGGCGCCTGGTCGACGGCCGGTCCCGGAGGGTGTCCCCTATGGCAGTGACACGCAGGAGATTCATCCTGTCGCTTCCCGGCGCCGCACTGCTGCTGGACGCCTGCGCACGGTCCGATCAGTCGAGGGTCGATCCGGAGTCCTGGGAGCCCGCCTACTTGAAACTGGAGGCAGAAGGCGGATTTGCAGACCGGATCGAGGAGGCATACAGCATCCTGGAAGCATGCGAGCTGTGCCCCAACCGTTGCGGAGTGAATCGTCGCGAAGACCAAAGAGGATTCTGCCGGGCCCCGGAGAAGGCGGTGGTCTACAGCTTTCACCCACATTTCGGAGAGGAATTGCCGCTGGTTGGAGCGGACGGTTCCGGCACCATCTTCTTTTCGAACTGCGGTCTTCGCTGTGTGTTTTGCCAGAACTGGCCGCTCGCCCATGAGGGGCTGGGCTGGGAGGTCTCCGATGAGAATCTGGCGTGGATGATGCTGGAGCTCCAGCGCATAGGCTGCCACAACATCAACCTGGTGACGCCTACCCACGTCATGCCCAACATTGTGGCTGCGACGCGAATCGCCATGGAGAAGGGGCTGCGCCTCCCCTTGTGCTACAACACCAGCGGCTATGAACGGGTCGAGAACGTCAGACTCCTCGACGGCATCGTCGACATCTACCTTCCCGACTTGAAATTCATGGACGGCGCGGAGGCAAGGCGCTACAACCTCGCGGAAGCTTCCGACTATCCGGAGACGGCGCGGAAAGCCATCATCGAAATGCACCGCCAGGTCGGGGACCTGATCCAAGACGAGCGCGGTATTGCGCTACGGGGCCTGATGGTGCGCCACCTGGTGATGCCGAACCGGGTGGCCGGCACTCGTGCCTTCGTCGAGTGGGTGGCCGAGAACCTGTCTCCCAATACCTACGTGAACATCATGGCTCAGTATCGGGTCGAGCACCGGGCCTTCGAATACGAGCGCATCGCCCGCGCGATCACACCCGAGGAGTTTGTCGAGGCGATGGAATGGGCTCAGGCGGCCGGGTTGACCAACCTCGATCAGAGGTCCCTGGCCAATCTCGAGGTATACCGTCAGCGGCTCGGCTGACTCACGCCCATGTGCCGGGTATGGGCGTGCCGCAGTAGTCACATCGGCCGTCGGTGAGATGTATCCCGCCGATGACAAAGCCAACACGCTCGATGACCGGCTCGCCGCAGCTCGGACAGAAGGTGTTCTCACCGGTGTGACCGGTGACCCTGCCAACATAGACGTACCTGAGGCCCGCCTCTAGAGCAGTCTCTCGTGCGTGGTCGAGCGTGGAAACCGGGGTTCGGGGGAGGTCGGAAAGCCGGTACAACGGATAGAAGCGAGCGAAGTGAACGGGGACTCCGGCTCCCAACTCGCTTACCACCCACTTACACATCCGGCTTATCTGGGTCATATCGTCATTCAACGTCGGAATGACGATATTGGTGATCTCGATGTGCACGCCGGCGTCGCGGAGAATCTGCAGGGTGGCCAGCACAGGTGCCAGCTCTCCGCCGACAACCTCTCGGTGGAATTCCGGATCGAAGCTCTTGAGGTCGACATTGGCCGCATCCAGCCGGCCGGCGAACTCTCTCAGTGGCTCCGGCTGAACGTAGCCGGCGGTATGTATCAGGTTCAGCAGCCCGGCGTCTCCGGCCAACGTACCGACTTCGACCATGTATTCGTAGAAGACCACCGGCTCGCCGAATGAATAGCTGATCGAGCGGACATTCGCCGCGTGTGCATGGGCGACGAGTTCGTCCGGTGGCATGTCGTAGGCGTATACCTCCTCGGGGGCCACCTGGGTCATATCCCATGCCTCACAGAATCTGCAGTGAAGGTTGCATCCGGCGGTGGCAATCGAGAGCGCTCGGCTCCCGGGGAGCACGTGGAATAGCGGAATGCGTTCTACCGGGTCTTCCTGGATCAGGGCGGGGTTACCGTGGGCGAGGGTATACCCCACCCCGGCGAGGTTGACGCGTACCCGGCACGGGGCCCTCTCGCCCTCCGCCAATTCGCACCTCTTGGGGCAGAGCTCGCAACGAACTCTGCCGTCGTCGAGTTCCGTGAACCAGCGAGAAGGTGTGGGCCTGACCAGACCCTTCTGCGCCGTTTGCGATGCCGGCGTTTCTGTCCGTCTCTGGGTGCAACCGACACCGGCGAGCCCCATCGCGCAGGCGCTGCCGACACCGGCTTTCAGGAACGCTCGCCTGTCCATGACCGATGCACTCTCAGGAGCGGCCTTCTCAGGCATAGGACCTCCCGGATATCCGGAGCACCCCATAAGCCGTGCCGTTCGCAACAGCGGCAAGGAAGCAGCTGGCGACGATCCCCAGTACCGGCACCACAACGACACTCACCACTGCCGCCCCGACACACGCCCCGAGCAGCTCTACACCGTAAACCGTACCCGATGCCCTCTCGGGTTGCCGTCTCAAGGCCATGTAGCAGGCGGCCGCCAGCGGGAAGTCCACGCCGTTGATCACCCCTGCCAGCAACGTCAGCGTCGAGAAGAGCAGGAACACCGTCGTCTGGGATGGCACAGCTGCCGATCGGGGGAGGACGATCGCAAACAGAACGGAAACCAGTGCGATCAACGCCTGGACGTGGGACAGGGTGCGAAGGCTCGCCTTGTCGGCGACGTATCGGTGCGACAGAAGTGTACCCAGAGCCAGCCCGCCCATGAAGATCGCCACGATCAGACCCACCATTTCGTAGACGAAGCCGTAGATGCTCTGAAATGCGAAGAGCAAACCGATCTGCAGAGCCATGGTTGAGAGCCCCGTGGTGAACACGGTGAACAGGACCGCGAAGCGAGTGCCGGGTTCCCTCCCGATCCGGCCGGCTGTCATCCGTAGCCCGGCTGCCGAGAGCACCGGGATACCGGCCAGAAGCAGCATCCAATGAGATTCGACGCGCAGCAACCGTTCAAATGCCTGCCGGTGACCCGTGCCGGCCAGATCGTCCCAGACCATCAGCGTGTAGAAGTACCCAATGGGCTTCAAGTCGGAGTTGATGAAGTACTCCTCCTCCACCGGTGCAAGTTGCGCTTCTGCGTGCTCCTGCTCGACTACCGTTCCCGGACTGAGGGGGACCGGGCTTGGCCCTGCAAGGTGCGCGTCGCTGGTGCGCCCGTGACCGCGGACCAGCCAGCCGACCCGCCGGACCTGGGATTCTGGGAGCAACGTGTGATAGTGCTGGTGCGAGAAGCCGGGCGTTGCGATTTCTCTCTCCAGGTATCGCTCTTGAAGTGTCGGTACGTCGATGGAGACCTGCCCGGCAGAATCCGTCGCGAAGAACAACAGGTGCCGGTCGCCGGCCGGAAGCACCCGGGGGAAGACCTCGCGAAGCGTGTGGTAGATGGTGGAGTTGCGGTTCGCAACGGCTGTGGCGCGAAGGTCCGCGGTGGATGTCGCCCCGACGACGAGCACCCCGCCCGGATTGAGCAAGGCCTCGACCTCCCGGAAGAACTCTCTGGTGTAGAAGCGGTTCAAAACCGCGGTAGTGGGATCCGGGGCATCAACAATCACCAGGTCATATCGGTCTTCCGCGCCTTTCACGAAGAGCCTGCCGTCTGTGTGCATCAGGCGCACCCGAGGATCGGCAAGCCCATCGAGCGTTGCGCTGGAGACGTACGGGCGGGCTACCTCGGTCAGCATCTCGTCTAGCTCCAGGTAGTCAATCCTGTCAACGGGATGTCTGGCAATCTCCCCCAGCGTCCCGCGCAATCCACCACCGATCAGCAGTACGTGTCGTGGGTTCTCGTGTTGCACCATCGACAAATGCACGAAGGCTGCAGCGTCCTGTTCCTCGAACGCCGGGGCCACCGTCGCCGGACCCGCCGTGGAGAACATCAGATGCCCGCTCTGATAGAAGCTGTACTGGCCCTCACGCCGGAGGACGGCGATGGTCCCGTACTTCGATTGTTGGGTCGCGACGAGTTGGTGGTCCGGCATGAAGTCCCGCCACTGGAGCCGGTAGGCCCAATCGTCGAGACGGCTCAAGAGAGGAAAGGCCACGATTGCCAGCGCCAGCAGTCCGGAAGCCGCAACCCGGAGGCCCGGAGACACACCACCGGCACCGATTGCGGATCGCCAGGTCACGAACAAGACGCCGGCGAGCATCAACATGCCGGCCAGGACCGCCGATTGCATTGAGGTGAGATGACGCACCATGAGAAAGGTGAACACGACGCCACCAACCACACTCCCGGCCGCCTCGCCGATGTAGGTCTTTCCGGCGCCGGAGGTATCCGCCGCCTGGTCGTGTTCGCGCCACACCCTTGCAAGCAGGACGAACTGGGCGCCGAGCATGAGACAGGCTGGTGCCAACAGCAGAAAGGAGGAGATGACTACGTCAGAAAGCGAGAGATAGGCGCCCGGGTATGCATCGAGGAAGCCACGCAGCCCGCGGATCAACAGAATGGTTGCCGGGAGGGCCAGCAGGACGCCCGCCGCGCTGATAAGCAGGAGGAGCCCGGGCCGGGAAACCCGGGCCGACAAAACGGCACCCAGGCCGCTGCCTATTCCGACCCAGGCCAGCCAGGCGGACAGAATGACCCCGATGGACAGTTCACTGCCGTGAAAGACCATCAGGAGCTCTCGCAGGAGCAGCACCTGACCGATCTGGCAGACGGTGCCCAGTATGAGCACCGCCAGGAGAGGAGGCGGTGTTCTTTGCGTCATGACCGGCTCCCGGTTGTCTCACTACACCGGCATGCCTCGTACCAGAATGATACGGAGGGAAGCCGGGCAGCTCGGTGCGGCCGGCCATCGACGGGCTCACAGCGTTCAATACCGAGCGGTTCTTCAAGCAGGAGACGGGCTTACCTAGGACACTCGGCGGGGTGTGCGTTGGTGCGCATGTCGGTGATCTGGGCGGTCAGCTACGGTGCGGGCCATGGCTTCCAGTGACCTTCGATTCCGTCGGGCACGGTCCAGCGATTGGCCCGCCATCTGGCCCATCTTTCGGGATGTTGTTGCCGGGGGTGACACATACGCCTACCTGCCCGATACTCCGGAACCCGTAGCGAGAGCATTCTGGATGCAGCCGGGTAGGAGCCGACATTTCACCTACGTTGCAGAAAGCGGCAACACGATCGTGGCTACCGCGTATCTCAAACCGAACGCGATCGGTCTCGGTGATCACATCTGCAACGCCGGCTGGATGGTCGCACCGAGCGCCGGCGGGCAAGGCATCGGCCGCCGCTTTGCCGAGTACGTGATCGCCGAGGCGGAGTGGCTCGGGTTCACCGGGATGCAGTTCAACGCGGTGGTCTCCACCAACATCACGGCCATTCGATTGTGGGAATCGATGGGATTCGAGA
>DHIO01000025.1:12382-27269 GCA_002403855.1 Acidimicrobiia bacterium UBA4744 | reverse complement strand
GCTGTCCTTCGTGCAGACGTTGTTGACGGGTAGCCGGGTGTCGGGTGTTCCCTCTAGGTTCTTTCGACCCTGGCAGACGGCGCCTGGCGGAGATAGCGTGGAGTCGTCGGAAAGGGTCCGCTTCATGCGAAGGGTTTTCGCGGCCCTATTTGCTGCGCTGATGCTGGTGGCGTCGTGTGGTGGCGCCAGCGAGCCTCTCGTATGCGATCAGGCGCTTGGAGCCGGGCTGTCCACCGTGGAATGTGAAGACCTGTCGTTCGACGTCGCCGTCCCGGAGACTTGCCTCGAGGGATCGTGCGGGGTGATCGTTGACGTCCCNNAATCCGGGCAGGTGGTGGGACTACCCGGTCGACTCGGTCCGCATGCGTTCCTTCCTCGACCAGCTCATCGAGGCGTTCGACGCCGACCGGAACCGAGTGCACATCGGCGGCCACTCAGCAGGCGGGATCATGGCGTGGGTTTTCGTGTGCGACCACGCCGACCTGATCGCTTCGGCGGCTCCGCTCGGCGCCGGAGCCAGTACCGATGAGTACCCTTCGTGCGACTTCGACGTTCCCGGCCACCCGTCGGAGGAGGTCGACATCTTCCTGGCTTCCGGCCGAAACGACTCCAGTGTGCCCTTCGACACCGTGCTCGCTCAGCGGGACCTGGTGGTGACCACCTGGAACATGACCGAGACCGAGATCCTCGCCGATGAGCCCGCCTACCGCTGGAGCAGATGGACCAGCCCCCAGGGGACCGTGGTCGAGTTCCTCGAGTTTGACTGGAGTGGTACATGGGCCGGCAACCACTGCTACCCCGGGGCCTCCGCGGAAGTCGGATGCGGTTCCGATACCCCCGTCCACTACGGCGAAGCAGCCCTCGACTTCTACCTCNNCCACCATCGAGTTGGTTCGCCGCCCGAAGGTCATACCGTGGCGTCACCTGTAGGTCCGTTGAGGCCGACCAGCCCGAGACTGCGCTGGTAGAGGCGCTCGGCCAGCTCCATATCGTGAGCCTGTGGGTTGGGTGACGGCATGGGCCATCCGCCCGGCCGGTTCTCGCGATTCGGATAGAGGACGCTGTTCTGGCTGAAGTACTCGCCGCTGTGCTGCGGAGCCTCATCATCGAGGAGGCAATGGAGCGTTGTCTGGGCCCCTTCGAAAGGCGAGAGCGTACCCAGCGGACCGCTGAGCGGCCTCAGGGCGGCATTCCACACGCTGTTCAGCCACCCGGGCATCATGCTCGCGGCCAAGTTGGAGCGAACCCATCCCGGGTGAATCGAGAAGACCGAAACACCGGTGCCCTCCAGCCGACGGGCCAGATGCGACGCATGGAGAACCATGGCCAGCTTGGACTCGGCGTAGGCCATAGTCCGGTCATACTCCCGCTTCTCCCAGTTGAGATCGTCCAGATGGATCTCGGCCACCTGGCGCCGGGTCCCGACGTGCACCACGCTCGACACGGAAACGATCCGCGATGGAGCGCTCGCCTTCAAGATGTCGAGCAGCAACTCGGTGAGGAGGAAATGCCCGAGATAGTTCACCCCGAACTGGGTCTCGAAGCCATCCTCGGTCTTGCCTTGGGGAGGGCCCATGATGCCGGCGTTGTTCACCAGACCGTCAAGACGGTCGTGCCTCGCATTGAACGCCTGGGCGAAGCTGCGTACGGAGGTCAGACTGCCCAGATCGAGCTTCATCACCTCGGTGGATCCGGCGACGTCACCGAACCCGGCGAAGGCTTCCTCGCCCGCATCGACACGGCGGCAGGCGCCGACCACGTGCGCCCCCTGCCTGGCCAGCTGCTCGGTGGTGGCCAGTCCGGCACCGGAATTCGCTCCGGTCACGAGGTAGACACGACCACTCAGGTCGCTTTCGAGTAGACGCGGTTCACACATCAGTGTCTTCGGCATTGGTCGGTCCTTTCCCGTCTCCGGAGCGTCTTCTGATCTGTTCCGACCATACGGCGGGTCCGGATCGAAGGCAATGACGGTGCTCCCACCGCGTTTCGCATTGGGACCTCCGACCCCTGGGAGACATTCCTGCGCTGCGCCAAGATGACCGGAAGATCGTCGAGGAGGGCACCATGGCGGGCGCCACGCTGGAGGAGCCGCTCATAGACCGCACCTGCGCAGCAATCTCGACCGCAAATGGCAACTCGGCATCGAGGTCCTCGAGTTCGAGGCCTACCTGCCGGGCTCCGAAGAACTCTGAACACACACGCCGTCCCGGCCGGCAGAGAGGTCCCACTCATGACTCCCAACACGTACAAGAGGCAAGCCACCCCGGTAGAGCGTCTCTTCACCCGCTCCCCGTTCTCGCTCGTCACCATGGTCGCCCGGATCAAGGGCAAAACGACCGAGGGAGCGTTGACGGCCGCGGTCGCGAAGGTCCAGCAGCGGCACACCAATCTCCGCGTCCGTCTCGAGGATGACGACCGGCACAACCCCTGGCTCACAACCGAAGGGACAGGGTCGATCCCGATCGAGGTGATCCCCCGGGTGTCTGCCGAGCAGTGGATTGGTGTGATTCGGAAAGCCGGCAAGGTGCCCTTCGACTTCGAGCAGCGACCGCCGATCCGATTCCTCCTCTTGCAGTCCGATGACGTATCCGAACTGATCGTGATGTGCCATCACATCCTCTGCGACGGCATGTCGCTGGCCTACCTCGTCCGGGACCTCCTCGAACACCTCGGTGATCCATCCCGCGAGGTAGCGGTGCTCCCCCATCCGACTCCGGTCAACCCCGACACCATGCCCAGCGATTTGTCGCTCAATCCCTTGGTCCGGTACGCCATTCGGCGGATCAACCGAAAGTGGGAGGCCGACCCCGTCTACTTCGACCAGCATGACTACGAGCTGCTGACCGAAGCCTATTGGCACAGGTATGACCATCAGCTGGCGACGATCGAGCTATCACCAGCAGAGACGATCGACCTGGTGGAGCGTTGTCGCCGGGAGCAGGTCACGGTGAACACCGCGCTCACCGCGGCGTTCACGGTTGCCCAATCCATCGTGCTGGGCGAGAAGCGGTATGAGCCCAAGCTCGGTGTTGCTGCCGACTTGCGGGATCGGCTGTTGAAACCGGCGGGAGAGGCGATGGGCTTCTACGCCGGGGTCGCCACGCACAGCTACCAGCACGACCCTGGGGCCGGTTTCTGGGACAACACACGCAAGCTGCACACGAAGCTTCAGGGGGGATTCACCGACGAGATCCTCTTCAAGGAGCCTCTGACCTGGAGTCTGTTGTCGCCCACCATCCTCGATGCGATGAACTTCAAGAAGCTGGGGAGCCTGGTCCCCGAGGATGCTCCCGAATCCGACAAGCTCCGCGACTTCAGCCGGCGCAACGACGTCGTCCAACGGATCCTCGAGCGCGACAAAATGGAATCCCCCGACCGGGTGTTCATGGGAACGGCGATCACCAACCTCGCCCGGTTGGACTTCCCGACTACCTATGGCCCCCTCGAACTCGAGCGCATGATCATGAAGCCCGGTGGTGCTTTCCCGCTGGCCAACGTCAACCTGGTGGTTGGCGCGGTGACTGCTGCCGGGCGACTCAGCCTGGCAATCGAATACGTGGAGAACAACATCGACAACCGGACGATGCCGGCAATCAGGAAGACAGCCCTCGGCTTTCTTCTCGACGATCACAGAAGGTGACACATGAAGGAGATCGCCCCGACCGGCGACTTCACCGATCAACCCACCGCTCGGTCTTCCCAGACCCTCGTGGATGAGGGTGCGGCCCTCATCGATCACCTGATCCTCATACCGGGCACCCTTGCGGACACTCATCAAGGTGCCGGTGAGTGCAGACGTGGGGCAGCGCATGCGGTCCGGCGCCGCCGGGCTCCGGACCACATGTCTATGCGTGATCTAGTTGTCTCTGACGGGGCGGACGTAGTTGTAGATGCGNNCGTTGGGAACCGGCGCCGTGGACATCCCGCCATGATCCATCCAGGTATCCGAGTGCCCGCCCGAAGCTGACGTACGCACCCGCTGCCCCCTCGGTGTCGGTCCAGTTGGCGTGGGTCGTACTACTCCAATAGAACGCATAGTCCGTCTCGCCCGCTTCGTTGATGATCGGCGTGGCATTGAAGAGCGGGGCGATCGCCGCGGAGCCGGTGGTGTCAGGTGATCGGTCGTAGTCGACGATGCTCTCGAGTTCCTTGACGTTGGGCAGGCGCCAGTCGTTGTAGCCCAGGTAGTTGGCAGCGTTCAGTTCCTCAACGTACGCCAGGGCTTCTTCCCAGTTCTGGCCTTCGGGGAATTCGGTGCCGCTGTCGTCCTGCGCCCACATGAGGCCGGTAGCGGTGTCGGTGATCGTGCCGTCGCCGTTGTCCGCGAAGGCGTTGACACCGTAGGTGCCGTTGTCCTGCAAGCAGGCAACGGCGAAGGTCTTGTCCCGGCCGTGGAGCGTGGTGCCGTAGCCCTTGATGCGACCGTCTGCGAAGTTGACGCCGAACATCAGTTCCTCATCGGCGTCGCTCACATACAGGGTGCTGGATGCATACTGCGAGTCGATGATGCGTTCACCAGCATCGGTGTCGCCGTAGGCGAAGTCGAAGTAGTCGGGGTCAATGAAGGGAACCAGGCCTGAGGTGTCCGATCCCTCGTAACCGCTGGGATCGACGCCGGTGAAGTCGATCAGTGAGTAGAGCTGCTTGATGGTCGGCAGTTGCCAATCGTCGCTGCTCCCCATAATCAGGTTGTCGCAGTAGTCGACGGCTGCAGCGTATGAGAGCTTGTCCGAAGCATCGATGTCGCCGTCGCCGTCGGTGTCGGCGCTCTGCTGCCACACCAGGCCGGTCACGTTGTCCGTTACGGTGCCGTCGCCGTTGTCGGTGTAGCTCGGCTGGTTCCCAGAGTAGGCGGCGTCCTGACCGTAGAACGCTTCCGCCTCGGCCGGTTCAGTGATCTCGCCTTCGGCGTCGAAGAACCCGACCTGGCCGGTATCGACCACCGGGTACGTAAGCACCTCGCTGCCGGTATCTGCAGCGGCGGTCGTGGTTGTCACACCGGAATCGGTCTCAGAGGCTGACACGCATCCAACCACCAACAAACTGAGTGCAACGAGAGCAACGAGCAACTTCTTCATGGGTCCTACTCCTGATGGTCGGTCCAGATGTCCAGATTTGCCTTTGTCTGCCACCGAGAGGCTATGACCCAAGGCTAAGGACGATCTGAGACCCACATGAACGACCTGTGAGAACGCCGCCGACAACCTGCCCTTCGCGTGTCGTCGACCTGGACTTCGGCCGCGCATCGTTGTTCACCGTCCGGTCTCTGCCCCAGCGCAGCAGCGCCGATATGGGCGGCGATGTCAGGCCCAGGTCCAGGCGTACCAGGCGGTCAGTCCGTTTGAATACGATGCTGACGACGATCAGGAAGTGTTGGGGTGCGCCGATCGTGGGCGAAGGCGGTCACCCTCTGCCGGGCTCTACGGTTGGTTGGTTCCCGGGGTTGGGCTTGGCTCGCGAACCGGCTGAAGGCGTCTCGTACATCTGAGCCAGGTTTGACCGTCGGGGGAAGGAGCCCAACCAGATCTGCACGGGCGAACGGCGACGCTGCTGCCTCACCGGCTTTCGGAGGCGCTCCGGTCGAAGATCACCTGCCGATGAGGGGCAGGGCGCGGGCAAGAAGTGAGCCCATCTGGTCCCGTTTGACCGGCTCATCGGGACAGTAGCGGAGTGGCGAGGTGCCGCAGCCGGTCGTGATTCCCAGGTCTCTGAGCCGTTCCACCTCCTCGATGTACCAGGCGTCCAGCGGCACATCGGAGAACACCCCGGCCGCAACGTAGATGGACGGGTCTTCGCCGAGCGCCCGCAGCATGAAGGCGGCCGTTTCGCTGCGGGCCACCGGTGCGTCGGGCCGGAACGTACCGTCCGGGTAGCCGACGGTGAGGCCCAACTCGTAGGCCCGTTCCACGTAGCTCGTGTACCAGCGGCCGAAGGGAACGTCGGGGAAATGCGCTCGATGCGTGGTCGAGGGCTGCTCGCCGATCGTTCGCAGTAGGAAGGCGGCCATCTGCGCTCGGGTCACCACTTCGTCCGGGCAGTAGTGATCGTTGAGGGGCGGGTTGCAGCCCATGGTGATGCCCCGTGCCGCGATCGTCTCGATGCTCGGTTCGTGCAGGTTGCCGTTGTCGTCGACGAATCGCTCGGCCACTGCCGCACCGGAAACCAGGAGGGTGTACACGCCTTCGGTGCGATCGAGCACCTCGACGGTGACCCCCCTGACCGTGAAGGTGTCTCCGCGGCCGTGGACGTGATCGAGGGCCTCGCCGCCCACCGCCGGGACCTGCCGGGTGCGACGCCGAACACCGAAACAGGGCCAATCGAGGGGTTCTGAGTCGGTGTGCCGACAGGCCGTGGGGCGCTGATCGATCTGATAGACCTCTACGCCCTCGGCCGGGAGGCCGGTGTCGTACTGGCTCCAGACTCTCGCCCCCAGTGCCTCGTAGCTGCCCGGAGCCGTGTCGTCGGGTAGGACGAGCAGTTGGGTCGCCGCCGAATCGAGGGGCCCGAGTTGATAGGTGAGGGTGCCCTGCCGGTGGAACGCCACTCGCCTCGGTTCGATCCACCCGGCGGCGTACCGGTTGATGGCGATGGTGCCGCCCTCCAGCCCGATCCAATCGGGTGCTCCCATCACGTCCATCGGGTTGTCGTACTGGGTCGGCTCGTCTTCGATGACCGTGTGCCCGCTGAACGAGTGCGGCCACCCCAACGCATGGCCGAGCTCGTGCGCGACGATCCCCAGGGCCGGTTCTTCGTAGGGATCGACCGCTACCAGCGCCGGTCCACCGACCATCACCAGCCTCCCGTTGGCCGGGAACGAGGTCGGACAACCGCCGGACATCAAACAATCGTGGTCCGACAGGGCGTAGCCGCCCAGCAGCAGCGTGTTGGTGACAACGAGGGCTCCGCCGCTGTTTCCGGCCGAACGTTCGGCCACTCTCCGTTCGCAATCCTCCAGCGCCGCTCCACCGGTCCCGGTCGGATCGGGAACCGGCGTCTGCACCACCCCTCCCAGCTCGAAGACCGGCCGATACCGCGAACCGGACAGCCAAACGAAGTACGGGGCCACCGTCGAGTTCAACAACCCCACGGCGTCGGTCGGGTCCACCGGAACGGGACCCCACTGGGTTTCACAGACCCACACCTCCCACACGTCGCTGCCGCTGGTGTAGGCCTGCGAAACCTCTGGCGCGAAGGCGATCAGTCCCAACGGGTCGCCGGCGTAGGGGTCGTCCTGCGCCCCCACCCCACCCGGGACGGCCAGCAGAAACGCCACCGCCAGCGCCACGACGCCGGTCAGGAACTCGCGGGCCGGTCGCGGCGGGGTCCTTCGTCGGGCGGTCCCCGAGACGGCCGGGTGAACTGGCTGAGACCGCAACGGCCCGTAGCCCTCTCGGGGCCGCCTCCGGGCAGTTACCTGCCAGTGCCCGCTGATGACACCTCCCCACCGTCCTCACGCCCGGCTGGAACGGGAATCAAGGACGAACGCTCACTCCACGAACAGCACGCTCCATGCGAATCTCGTCTCGAGTTGGTCATCTTCGTAGTAGCGGATCTCAAAGGTGTGGTTCCCCGTCAACCCGCCCTGGAAAGCTGCCTCGTAGTACTTGAGGACAACATCCTCGAGCGCCACCGTGCGCTCGGTGAGCGCTAACTCCCGGGCGTTCCAGGTCACCTCGACCCGGAACGACGAGGAGAAGAAGGCGTCCTGGAAGTCAGGGGACAACGGGAGCGGGCCGGCAATCCAACCCTCACGAATCACGAACGTTCGGTTGGCCGGAAACGTCCCCGACCCGCTGCACTCCGTCATCTCTTCATCACACGTCCACGAGCCGTTCCAGATGAGGTACTCGCTCAGGGTCCATGAAGCGTTCATCAACCGGGCGATGAACGACGCCATCTGCTCCCGGGTCACTACGGCGTTCGGGCCAAACGTCGTGGGGGTGATTCCGGCGGTGATTCCCAACTGCTTCAACTGATTGATGGCAATCTGGGCCTCTGCAGACAAACCGGCGATATCGGTGAACCCCTGATCGGCACCGTCCGGCAGCGCCACCCCCAACGCCCGCAACTCACGGGTGAGGAACAGCGCCATTTGCGAGCGAGTCACCGCACCCTGGGGACCAAACGTCGTCGGGGTGATGCCGGCGGTGATGCTGAACTGCTTCAGCTGGTTGATGGCCGCCTGCTGGTCTGCCGACAGCCCGGCGATATCGGTGAACCCCTGATCGAAACCCCAGTTCTCGTCAATGAAATCGGCATCCCACTGAATCTTCAGAGTCCTCATAAGGAACAGCGCCATCTGCACCCGCGACACATTCTGCTGCGGGTTGAACTGCCCGCTCGAAACGGTGATTCCGTAGAAAGAGATACAGTCGATATCGCGGCTGTGCACGCTGACCGGATTCACATCGGTAAACCCGGCCGCCGGGATCCAGTCCGGGCAGGCNNACCGACGCATAGGGTGCCTCCCTCCCCCAACCCGTTGCGGGTCGGACATCCCCCCTCCTACCTTCCATTAAACACCGGCCCGGCCGGCTTGCCTACCCCCCGGACCGCGTTGAGTAGCAGCTCGGCCACCATCGGTCCCACCGTTGGCGGCGCTCAAGTCTTCATCGGCGCCGATATGCTCCCGGCCGCGAGACCGGTGTCCGGCACTATTCGTTTTGATCCCACACAAAGACAACCTTGCCGGCTTTGCCGGCATCAGAAAGCTCGAAAGCCTCTTTCACCTGCGTTATGGGAAAGGTGTGGGTGACAATATCTTCGGGTTTGATCTTCCAGCGCACAATGTGCTCTATCGCGTCTTGCATCTCGGATATCCCCGACATCCAGGACCCATGCAGAGTGAGTTGTTTCTGTATCAAAGTGAAACTGGGATTGAAACTCAGGTTGCCGTGTTCACCCAGAAAAACGACTCTGCCCCAGAGCCGGGCTGATTCCAAAGAGAGCATTCGCCCGGCCTGGGAGGCAGAGCATTCCAGGGAGACCTCAACACCATGTCCGTTGGTGTACTCGAATATCTTGTTCAGGGCTTCGTCATCGGCGATGAGTCCCCGATCACAGCCGAGTTTTTCGGCTGTGGCCACTCTTTCAGGACTTATGTCCACGCCGATCACTTCGGCCCCGCGCGCCTTGGAGATCATGGCGGCAGCAAGACCAACAGGGCCAAGGCCCACGACNNATGGCACCGTCAATGAAGCTCAATTCTTCTGGAAGCTTGAGCAGGGTGTATTCCTCCGTCAGCATGAAGTCGGCATAGGCGCCATCCCTGTGCCAGCCGTAAACACTTCTTTGGTCACTGGTGCAGTTGACTATCCAGCCTTTGCGGCAGGCAAAACAGTTACGGCAGCCGGTGATGTGGTAGACGATCACCCGGTCGCCCTTCTTGAAGGTTTTGCAGTTGGGCCCGACTGCTTCAACAGTTCCACAGGGCTCATGCCCGGCAATACAGCCCTGGTAATGACCGGGGTCGTCGAGGTTCATGGTGCGGTAGATATTGTGGAGGTCACTGCCGCACATTCCGGCTGCCTTCATACGCAAAAGGACCTGCCCCGGTCCGGGTTCAGGCACCGGAAACTCTTTCAATTCCACCTGGCGTTTGCCGCCGATAATGATTGCGCCCTGCATCTTGTCCACTAGTCGCCCCTTCCTGCCGAAGGCAACACCACCCTTTTCAAGCCTCTGCGCTATCCCGGCAATGCCGTACTCGCCTGCATGAATGAAAGTACTGACGCTAGTTGATGAGGAGCCAGTCGAACGCCCCGTCGTCGCTCTCGCGTCGATGAGAACTTCGCTCCCTCCGGGCGACGGCTTCTCCCACGGCATCTGAGGAGCCAAATTGGCCCAGTGGCACCCGCTCCTCGACGTGCCGGGGCGCTATTCGAGGCGGAGTTCTTTACGGCTCGGTACTGGTGATCGGCGCTGGTCGGGGATCGCAGCTCGAATGGCGAAAGCTGCGGGCGCTGACGGCCCGAACCCCAAACTGAGTGCCCCCACCTCCACCGGTGACGCGTATGGCTCCTTTTCGGTCGTCTGCCCCCCCATTGAGGACGCCGACGAGGAGACCGACCGACAGCGAGCACAGTCGGCCAGAGCGCTCGCCAACCTAAAGGGTGAAGGCCGACCGGCGAAGAAGAGGAATGAACATGAATGAAGATTGGTTGTCAACACGGAGCGGTGCCAACCTAGGGACCGGCAGATTGGGGAGGTTCTGAATGTCCGATATCCAGGCCGTGATGAGGCGGATCTACGGCGAGGTGTTCAGTCAAGGCAACGTCGAGCTGATCGATGACCTCATGCACGACGAATTCGTCGAGCACGAGGAACTTCCACCCGGGATACCGCAGGGCCGGGAGGCACCGAAGGCAATGGCCGCCATGATGCTGAGCGCCTTCCCCGACTTCCGCGCCGACGTCGAGGAGATGCTCCAGGACGGCAACAAAGTGATCGCTCGGGCACGCTTCTCCGGGACCCACCAGGGCGAGTTCATGGGCATTCCCGCAACGGGCAACACGTTCGACATCGGGGTGATCGACATCATCGAGTTCCGGGGAGACAAGGCAATCGCCCATTGGGGTCTCATGGACACCGCGAAGATGATGGAACAGCTCGGAGTCGGGGGACCGCCCGGCTAGATCTTCCCCGCGAGGAGGAAACCGGCGCATCGCTATTGCCCCTTGCGGGTCGGTCAGTCCGGTTCCTTCGCAAGGGCGTCGAGGGTTCAAACCGATGACAAAGTGAATGGGCCACCGCCGGGCGCAAGTCTGCGCGGAGCCAGGCATCGCCTATCCGACCAACCACCACTCTCGACGGTCCAGTTCCCGAGTGAACCCGTGCCCGCACACAGGGCAATTGAGCGCATAGATTTTGACCAGATCGGTACCCGAGGCCAGTGCCGGCCTGGTTTCCTTGAGTCTCCTGTTGAAGTCTCTTCGAAAGCTCCGTGCTTTGCATTTGGGGCACGAACGTGTGAAGGGCCGGGTCCACATCTTGAGCCTCCTCCAACCTTGCCTCTGTCTCATCGTCTCATGGGCAAGTTCCCCGAATCAACGGGGTGCCATCAGTCCTTGTGAGGCGGTCAGTTCATCGAAGAAACCGCCGGCGCTCGAGTCGTACAATTCGGCCGGGCGCTGATTTCAAACGTCGCATCGCTGACGTGACCGGTGACCATCCGAACCGCACTGTTGGCAATCCTCCTGCGGTCACACGAAACCACTTACCTGCCTAGAAACACAGGCTCCACCGACGCAACCCCCGCCGAAGCTCGACGGGGGTGTCCGGCGCAACCAGGCCCTGATCGGCCTGTGCGTCACCGATGGTTACCTGGCATCGAGTCAACCGATTCCCGGCGCACACCCACCGGCAGTCCGTGTGATGGCGNNGCCCACGACGGGAATCTTCACGTGCCACTCGCCCTCGGCAGTCAACTTCGTGCCGCCATCGGCGGGTTCGAACGTGAACACCCACGTGGGGCTCTCCCCGAAGAAGCGGGTCTTGGCAACAATTCGCTCATTGGGGACGAACTCGGTGTACTCCATCGTCCCTTCCATGTGGATGGCGAGGAAGTGTGTGAACAACCGAGCAGACGTCCCGACGCCGTCGGGCTTCAACTCGACGTCCCTCACCGCGACCTCTTCAGGCCACGAGGTCCAGAACTTCCCGATATCCGTGGCGAAGTCGAACACCCTATCCACCGGGGCTTCGATCTCGATGCTTCGCGACAGCTTCGCCATTGAACTCACCTCCCATACATCCATCGATGAACACTCAATCCACTACTCAGAGCTCTCTGCGGCGACCACCCCCTCGTTCCTCTCTCGACCCCACAATCGCGCCGGGGACAGAGGCTGAACAGGGCCTGAGGTCACAAAGCCCGCTCGCTTTGGCGTCGAGCCAGCCACGGCGGCAACCGAGACCGAACCGACCAGAGTGGCCCTTCGCATTGCCTGCCCTCCTTCGCCTCCTCCGGTGTCGTCCCCCACCGGGGTTGTCGACTCCGTACTGGATTGGCAGGGATGAGCAGCGTTAGTTCTTCGGTCGTGCCAGATGCTCGACACCGGTGGCGCGCGCTGCTGCTACCGCCGTTGCGACGCCATCGGTCCACGGCGCGCCGTGGCCCGGCAGGAGCCAGCCGGCCTCCACGCCCTCGATGCGGTGCAGCGACGCCAAGGCCTCGTCCGGATCGGCCGCGAATGGTGCGATCTGGGGACCTATTCGGCCGGAGGTGACGCCCAGGGTCGACAGGACGTCGCCGACGAGCAGAGCGTCCACGTGTTCCGAATGCAACGCCACACAGCCCGGCGTATGGCCGGGAGCGTGGATGACCCTCGGGGCTCCCGGCACGTCGAGCGTGCCGTCCGTAGTGAACGTGCTGACCTCACCGAGGGTCTTGATACGTAGCGCGCCTTTGCGCACGCTGTACAGCAGGAATCCGAGCATCGACGATAGCTTGGTCTCGCCCGTCCCAGCCTGCGGGTTGGGGACCTCGCCGCGGGCGAGGGCGGCGTCGAGCTCGTGCACGGTCACCGGTGTGCCGTGCGCCTCGCGCATCCTCTCCGCGAAACCGATGTGATCGGAGTGCCCGTGGGTCAGGACGACCGCCTCGACGTCGTCGATAGTGCGACCCATCGCAGCCAGCTCGTCGGCCAGATCGGAGTAGTACGCGGGAAGGCCGGCGTCGACGATCGTGACCGCTCCGGCCTCCTCGATGAGATAGCAAGCGACGCGGTCATCGCCCAGTCGGTGCAGGGATGGGGCGAGCTGCATGNNTTTGTCGAGCCACCCTCAACCCCTGATAGCTTGGCGACATGAACCTGATGGGCAGATGGTTCGAGGCGGCGAGACAGTACCTGCCCGCGGATGTTGCGGTGTGGGACGCTCACACCCACACCGGGGAGAACGACCCGGATGGGGTGCGTGGGACCGCCGAGGGTCTCCTCGGGAAGCTCGGTGAGACTCACCACACCGGTGCGGTGGTGATGACCAATCGGGATCCGGGCGGGTATCGGGAGGCCAATGACCGGATCCTCGCCGAGGCGGCCGGTAGTTCGGGTCGCCTCATCCCGTTCCTGAGGGTGGATCCTCGGCTGGGCGGGGAGGCACTGGCCGAGGTTGAGCGGTGCCTCGAGGCGGGGCACCGGGGCATCAAGTTGCATCCGCGGTCCGAGCAATTCGTGTTGAGCGACCCGACGGTCCGGCAGGTGGCGGAGCTGGCCGCTGAACGAGGGGTGCCGGTTCTGGTGCACGCCGGCCGGGGAATCCCATCATTGGGAGAAGACGCGGCGCGTCTATGTGATGGAGTTGACGGGCTCCATGTTGTTCTGGCCCACGCGGCGATCAGCGACCTCTCCTGGCTTGGCCCAGCGGTTGGTGACCATCCGGGCCTGTACTTCGATACTGCCTGGTGGGATGTGACGGATCTGCTGGCTCTCTTCGCGTGGGTCCCACCGGGCCGCATCCTGTACGCCTCCGATACGCCTTACGGGCATCCGGCCCTCGCTTTCACTCTGACCATGCGAGTGGCTGCTTCCGCCCGCTACAACTCGTCGCAGCTTCGAGCTCTGTTCGGAGGGTCTCTTCTGCGGTTGCTGGAAGGACAGGAGGGTGAGGAGCTGGGGCGGGCACCCGGTGACGACTTCGTGAGCGGTGACCCCGGGCTCTTACGAGTGCACGCCAGTCTGCACGGGGCGATCGTGCGGGCGTTCGCCAGGGACGACCCTACCGAAGAGGTCTCTCTTGCTCGCCTCGGCTGCCGGGTGCCAGAGGGCGCCCACCACGCGTCGGTCTATCGCGCCATCGCCGCGACCCTCGACCACATCGACCTCGCAAACGGCGCTCGACGAGACATCGTGCGGCCGCTCATCGTTGCCGCTACCAGCGCCCTGACCCCCGACGTCGGGGTACCCGAGATCTAGCGATCCACGATGGGCGGAAGCCGGACGGTACAACTTGTCAAACAGACCCCGGTGTCGTGGCTCGCCTCACACGGTGAACTGACCCGGGGTGGAGGGCACCGGCTCCTATGAGGTGGAGTGGCCCGCCATCTGGCCCGGGCCCGGCATCGACGTGGTTGGGGTGGATCGACCCAACCGGCCGATACCGGACGGGCCGGCGGTTCGCGACGTTTGAGTACGGAGTCGTAATGTCTGGTGATGTCCCGCCCGTTTGACAGGGGTTTGACCTCGCCGGCTTCCCCTCGGGTGCGATCCCCCCAACGGGTTGGATAGGGATCGCTAGGAGAACGTCACCTCATCGGCGGTGAGGCAGCGGGTCAGGAAGAGTGCCATGTGCCAGCGGCGCACCTCCGCCGCCGGGTCGAAGGTCGTGGAACTGGTTCCCTTGGCGATTCCCGACTCGGCCAGCTGGTTGATGGCCGTTCGAGTCTCCGGCGAGTAGTCACCGGTGTCCAGGAACTGGTCCACCGGCGCAGCCGGCATGGGGATCTCGACCATATGGGCCAGGCGAGCCAGGAACAGCGCCATCTGCCACCTGGTAACCACCCCGTCGGGGTCGAACGTGCTCTCGGTGGTTCCCTTGGTGATGCCGAGCCCGGCCAGCTGGTTGATGGCATCCTGGGTGGCCTGAGGCAGGGCGAGAATATCGGTGAAGCCTTGGTCGACGGCCGGTTGCAGCGTCGCGCCGTGCACNNGCCAGGCAGTTGATGGCGTCGATGGTCTCGGCCGAATAGCCCGCCAGGTCCACAAACCCGGCGGCGGGAAGATCCTCGGGACAAGTCTCCTCCGGAGGCGGCGCAAACCCTCCTCCTCCACCACCACCTCCACCGGGTGCTCTCACGGTGATCGTGACAACGGCCGCATCGGTAGCGGCACCATCCGACACGGCATACCCGAAGGTGTCGGTTCCGGTGAAATCGGCCGGCGGGTCATAG
>DHIO01000025.1:12017-12232 GCA_002403855.1 Acidimicrobiia bacterium UBA4744 | reverse complement strand
TCCGGGTCGGTGTCGTTGAACAACACCCCGGCTGCCGCAGCTACCACCAGCTGGGTGTCCTCGGTTGCGTCATATGGATCATCGGACGCCACCGGAGGATGGGGAGTGTCGGCCACCGTGACCGTGACGGTGGCGGTATCGGTGAGGGCACCATCGGATGCGGTGTACTCGAACGAGTCGACCCCGGTGAAGCCGGCCGGCGGGTCATAGGTGAA
>DHIO01000025.1:0-11892 GCA_002403855.1 Acidimicrobiia bacterium UBA4744 | reverse complement strand
CGGTGTCGTTGTCCAACACCCCCGGAGCAGCCACTACCAACTGGGTGTCCTCGGTTGCGTCATATGGATCATCGGACGCCACCGGAGCGGCGTTGGGCGCTGCCGCGAGGACGGCCGAGTGGGCGTTCAGTCGCCCACCCGTTACCGAGGTTCCGGAAAGTCCGCCGATGGGGTCGACGGTGTCCGTCAGGATCGTCTTCATCTGAGAAGCCGTGAGACTTGGATTGACTGCTTGGAGCAAGGCCGCCGCGCCGGCAACATGGGGCGCCGCCATCGAAGTTCCTTCTTTGAAGTCATAGGTAGCGGTGGTGGTGTCGACACAGCGCACGTGAAGGGAAAGGATCCCCGCACCGTCGGCAACGACCGACGAATCACTGAAGAGTCGATACCGGAGGTAGATAGGCGAACCAACCTCCGTGCCAACCGGGGTGTGGATGGGAACCAACATCCCTCCGGTGGAGCCCGTCCAAACGTCGAGCACGGACCAGGTGATCTGATTCGTCGAGGCCTCCACGAAGAGCCAGTCGACGCCGGACTGAGTGTCGAGGTATAGCGGGTAGTCGACCCGACACTCGTTCACCCCGGTGGACACGTCGATGCTCGCAACCGTCTGGATCCACGAGTCGGTGTTGTTCAGATAGTTGCCGCTGGGACTGTCCGTCCAGCAGTGTAAACCCGAAAGTGTGCATTCAATGATGTCCCATGTGTTGTTGGTGCCACCGGAAATCCAAGCACCTCCGCCGGTCTCGAAGTCGTCGGCAAACCTCGTCGCAAAGCTCGGGTACGTGCTGTAGATGTCCACACCGGGAGCGGCAAGGTCGACAGTGGTAGCGCCGTAGTTTGAGAAGGAGGCCAACGCATCGTTGGAGTCGGTTGCAGCAACGCAAAGGACGTTGGCAAGGTTGAAGGCGCACGGATAGTCCGGCGTTGCGTCGTTGTTGGATCCGGAATTGCCAGCGGCAACGACGTAGAGGGTGTCCGGGTTGGTCGCGATGGCGTCATACACGGCCTGGCTGAACGTCGGACCGCCGAGACTTGCATTGGCGATGCGGGCGCCCATATCTGCAACGTACGCCAAAGCGTCGACGACGTCGGCCGTGGGACATCCTGCGAGTCCGCAGGCTTGCGCGGACACCATCGACACCTGGGGTGACACGCCGCTCACTCCGATGCCGTTGTTGCCGCGGGCGCCGATGGTGCCCGCAACGTGGGTGCCGTGTCCGTACGCATCGCGGGGGTCGTTGTCGTCGTTTACGAAGTCCCAACCCCGCCAGTCGTCGATGAGACCGTTACCGTCGTCGTCGACCCCGTTGCTTTCCTTGCCGCCGCCGGACTCGCCCGGGTTCACCCACAGGTTGGGGGCAAGGTCGGGATGGTCGTAGGCGATTCCGGAGTCGATGATGCCGACCAGCACGTCGGTGCTCCCTTGAGTGATGTCCCATGCCTCGGGAGCGTCGACATCGGCGTCCATTGCTCCCGCTGTGCCGTTGACGTTCTGGCCGGTGTTGTGCAGTCCCCACAGTTCATCAAAGCTGGGATCGTCGGGTATGGCCGCCAACTGCACGAGGAAGTTGGGTTCGGCGTAGGTGACGGCCGGGTGCGCCTCGAGGTGTTCGATCACCTGTTGGACCGAGCGACCGGGCGGGATCGTGAGCAACTCTGTGCGTGGAAGCAGNNGGCTCGAAACGGACGATCACCTCGCCCGGAACGAACTGGCCACCTTGAATGGCGCGGTCGACCGAAGAAGTGCCCGAATAGTCGTCGCCGGGTGCACTAGCTCCAGCGCCGGCTACGGCCGAGAAGTTCGCGAGCTCCTGCGGATCTCCCTGGGTGGCGGAACGACCCGACAGATTCTCCGCGTTCGGACTCTCCCCTCTGGTTCCCAATTCGCCTCCCGATGCCAGGGCGGCGTTGGCCAACAACATCGACATGACAACGAGTGACACGACAAAGGCGGGCCGATAGTTGCGCGTGGCGAGCTTCGGCCGGTTCACTGCTACCTCCCTGTGCAGGTGCCCCAAACGTGGCCACACAAGACGGAACCGCCATCGGTTTCTTCGCTCGCTGGCGACGTTGACACCATTGCACCGGACCCCTGGAAGGGTTTACTAGGGCCAAAGGGCATTTTTGTGAACCTTCGAACAAGGATAGAGGCCAAGAGATCTACCCGACCAGGTTGTGATGTGTCGTGCCATTGGGTGATAGCCAATGACGTCCAGTAGGGAACCAAGCGTCGGTTGGTGATGTCCGGTACCGGTCCGCGATCTTGAGAGGGACACGGTACGTTCGACAGAGGTTTGACCGGTTTGACACCGATCTGGGCGTGGATTCGGCACGGTGAGGAACCAAACGCTCGGTCAGCCAATCCACGGCCCCGACAACAGGAACCCTAGGACCTCACCTACGCCCTCACCTACACCGCGGAGTATGTTGTCTTCCTCCCCGCCCCTGTCCCTCTGGCTCGCAAAGTCGGGTGGCGTGCCGTACTGATCTTCGTACAGTCTTTCGAGCTGCTTTCTGCTGAACGAGGGAGCCTGGTTCTCTTCCGGCCGGTAGAAGATCAACGCGCCGACGGCGACCACCAGGGCCCCACCGAGAACCGTGAAAACGATGACTGCGCCGTCCATAGAAAGTCCCTCCCTCATGCGCCCCAGTTGGCATCGCCGACCGTCGTAGTCCTCGTGACCAACCGCGTCCCCGTGGCTGTAGCCGATGCAGGGCGGGCCACCGGCACCACCCCTGCCAAGATGGCGAACGGAGTGATCAGTTGCCCTCTTCGTCGGTTCGTCCCTTTCATCGTTCCTGCCGTTCTTCCGCCGGGCTACGACTTGTTCCTCTGTGAGCACCGTGGCATGCCACCCTTGAGGTCTTCTTGAGGTACGTGTCGCGGAGCGGCGAGGTCGAGCGAGCAACGGACTTCGCAGGGACTCAGGTGCAACCCCGTTCGACCGCGTCTCAGTTCTTTCCCCGAAGATGGCGCCTACTCGAACCAGGCGCCCACGTGGCCGAGTACCGCACCCTCCGTCCAGTTCAAGCCGCTGCGGTACCGGCGTTCGAACTCAGACTTGCCGAGTGACCTTTCGATCTCCCGGAGCTCCCGTTCACATTCATCGCTGTCGAGAACTCCCAGCGGAAGCCCGTGGTTGGTGCGAATGGCATGTGCTGCGCCGTGCAAAGCGGCGGCGTCGGCGTAGTCGCCTCGCGCGATCTGGACCGTTGCCGCCAGCTCGGCCAGAATCGCCTGGGTCAGTGCGCCGGCAAGGTGTCCTGCTGCTAGGACCGACCGTTGCAGGTCGCGCAGCGCCCCGATCACGTCTCCAGCAGATATTGCACGTCGAACGAGGATCACGAGCGCCTGGGCAGCACCTTCGACGTTCCCGCTGTCCTGCGCAGCCGACAGGGCCAGGTCGGCCTCTTCTCCCGCCGTCTCCAAATCGCCGTTCTCCAGGTGGATTCGAGCCAGGACCACACGGGCTCCTGCCTCGTGATAGGGATAGCGTGCCGCACGGGCCAGCTCGAGGGAGTCGACGGCGACTCGCCGAGCACGGTCGAGTTGACCCTGGGCGAGCGCCAGCTCGGCCACGCGGAAGGTGATACCGCTGTGTTCGGGGTAACGGGCCGCGTCGACGTTGGTGAGGATCGAAGTCCAGAGCGCTTCGGCCGCTTCGTATTCGCCGTGGATGGTGTGAAGCCAGGCGAGGGGGATCATCGGGAAGGCGCTGAGGGCTCGTTCGTCGAGCCGCTTCCACATGGCGGCGCTGCGGTCGAGCAGCGCCCGCGCCTTGTCGAAATCGCCCGAGAGGATGCCGGCCAGTGCCAGGTCGTAGAGCGCGTCGGCCTGTCCCCGCTCGTCCTGTTCGGCCTCGTAAAGCGCGAGTGCCCGCTCTGCGTGTTCGGCGGCCGGCTGGAAGTCTCCCAGCGTGCGGAGGGTGGCGGATGCTTCGCGTTCGACCTTCGCCCGTTCGGCGGGGCCCGCCCCGCCTCTCCGCAGTACCGCCGTCAGGCGCACGGCGCCCTCGATCGACCTCCCTCGCCAGCGCCAGTAGCGGCCGAGCGGGCCGGCGATACGGTAGGCAGCCGTGGGATCCTCGTACCCGAGAGCGATCTCGAGCGCACGCGAGCAGTTCGTCGCATCCTGGTCGACCCGTCCCAGCATCTGGAGCCACCGATCGGAACCGAAGGACTCTTCGAGTTCGGCCGTCATATCGCCGAAGTAGGAAACGAAGCGTGATCTGGCGTCGGCTTCTTCGCCGGCCGCATCCAGCAACTCCAGGCCCCGCTGCCTGAACACGTCGAGCATCTGGTACCGACTCGGCGTCCCCACCGGTGGTGATATCAGCGATCGATCGATCAAGGCTCCTAAGTCGCCGAGCTGAGAACGCGGATCCGACGCGGGACCGGCAACAGATCGCAGAGCATCGAACGTGAAGCCACCGGTGAACAACGATGCGACCCGGAAGAGATGCTGCTGCTCTTCGGTGAGGGCGTTGTAGCTCCAGGCGAGCACGGCGGGCAGGCTCTGGCGACCGTCATCGTCGTGAACGAGCGTGTCCAGGTTCTCGGCGATCTCGGATATCGAGATGGCCCGCGAGGCAGCCGCGACGACCTCAATAGCAGCCGGGATCCCGTTGACGGAGCGACAGATCTCGGTGATGGTTTCGACCGTTGATGGGTCCGGCGACTCGAATGCATGCGCTCTTGTCAGGAAGAGGGTTGCCGCTTCGGAGGAGGCGTCGCCGTCCTTCGTCTCGAGAGGTCCCAGCGGACAAACGCGCTCGGCGGTGATACCGAGAGGCTCACGGGACGAAACCACGACGCGAAGTCCCCGGCAGCGGCCGAGAAGCGCCATCAGCGCCGACCCGAGATCCGGGGCTACTTCCTCGGCGTTGTCGACGACCAGAACCAACCCGGAATCTCCCACGGCGGCGCCGATGCGATCCACCGGGCGGGGTGACTCGGCGATGCCGAACGAGTCGGTGATCAGAGGCCAGATCAGTTCGCTCCGGGTAGCTGCTCCCAGGTCGACGTAGCGGTCCCCGAGGTCGAGTTGCGAGGCAAGCCGCTGGCCGAACTCGATGGCGAGCCGGCTCTTTCCAATACCCCCGATGCCCGTAATGGTGATGAGGCGGTTCTCATCGGCGATTGCTTGCAGTTCCTCGAGGTGGCGTGCCCGGCCGACGAAGGAATTCGTCGGACGAGGGATGGTGCGATGTGTGTGGCCGGCATGCGCAGCGACCGTGCTGCGCGCCAGTGCGGGATCCTGCTCCAGGATCCGGGATTCGAGATCCGCAGCACTCTCGCCGGGCTCGAGCCCGATGTCGGCCAGGCACTCGGCGAGACGCTGATAGGCGTGGAGGGCGTCCCGCTGCCTCCCGCACCGGTAGAGGGCCAGCATCAGATGCTCCCAGAGCCGTTCCCGGTACGGGAACTCCTCGACTAGCCGGTCGAGCAGTTGGATGGCACGGCTTTCGCGTCCGCACCCGATGAGGGAAGCGATGCGCAGTTCTTCGGCGTGAAATCTCAGGTCGGTGAGGCGGGTCGCCTCCGCCTGGGCGAAGTCGGCGTCGGTGAACTCCTCGAGGGGAGGGCCGCGCCATTCACTGAGGGATGCGTCGAGGGATTCGACGGCCGTAGCGAATTCGTAGCGGTCCGCCAGGAGCCGTGACTCCGTCAATGCCCGTTCCAGTCGCCACGAATCGACGGTCTCCTCGGCGACCTCGAGCCGGTAGCCGTTCGCATGGGTGCTGATCACACTCGAGTCGGTTCCGGCTCCGGCGTCGGCGAAGGCGCGTCGCAGGTGGGTGACGTAGGTGTGCAGCGTATTGACGGCCGAGTTCGGAGGAGACTCGCCCCAAATCGAATCGATCAACCTATCGCGAGACACGGAGTTGCCCCCGGCGACGATGAGCGAGGCGAGCAGGGCCCGCGCTTTTCGTCCGGGGATCGTCACCGTGGCACCGTCGAAGCAGACCTCGAAGGGGCCGAGAATACGGAAATCGAGCCCGCTCCGTGCCCGTATCCCTGAGTTACCCGGCCCTCTCGACACCGACGTCCTCCTCACGTCGTGACCGTGGAGCCGCTCTCAGAGCGGTTTACGCCGAGCCGCGCCCGGTACACCACGACTATATCGTTCGGCGTGCTCCGCTTCTGTTCGACTGTGAAACCTGCGGTTTCGAGTGAGGCTTCAAACTCGGTGTCGGTTACGTACCGGGCCGGCATCTGCAGGGCCCCCACGTACCTCGATCCGCCGTGCCGCCGCCAGTGGTCGATCATCAGCACTCCTCCCGGTTTCAGCACAGAGCAGACCGACTCCAGCAACGATTCAACGCCTCGGGCGTCGAGCCAGACGCCGAGCCCGATCGAGTTGAAGATGTTTACCGATCGGCCGGCGATTCCGGCGACCCCCTCTGGGTCAAGCAGGTCCACCCGGAACGTTTCCAGTGGCACGTGGTCGGCGGCCGCGAGACGGGAAGCCTCGTCCAGAACCGTGCCACTGTGGTCGAGGTCGATTCCGACCACCTCGAGCCAACTCGCCGGGTGGGTGCCGAGCGACTCGAGCCGCGACCATGCCTGCCGGAGGTCTCTGCCCAACCCCACCGGGCCGCTGATCAGCCGGACCGGCCCTCGCTCTCTTGCAGCGAGCGCGACCTCGACCAGCTCGCTGGACACAATGTCGAGTCGCTGGCGGAGGGCGACGTGGGTATCCCGGCGGCGCACGATCCGGTCCACGAACCGGGTGAGGACGTTGCCGCCTCGTCCCGCAGCCTCGTACCCGTTGTCGGTGGTGAACGCGTCGTACTTCCGCACGATCATGGAACGGCCCAGATCCGACAGGAACAGGGCGAGCAGATGCCACCGGAAGGTGAGGAACCACCTCACTGCCAGGATGAGCGGACTATGTGCACTTTTCGTGCGGTGCCGTGGCCGGCCTGAGGGTCTGTGTGTCAACAACATGTCGATGATTCTCCTTTCGGGTCCTTGAGATCTGATCGTGGGCGGTTCATGCGGCCACGGCACGGTCGTCGACCCCCAATACGGCCTCCTCGATCCGCGCAGTGAACGCTGCGGCACCCTCACCGGGCGCCCGTCGGAGGGCGGCGCCGAAGACGACGGAGACCGTCGTTCGGCGCGGCCGATGTTCTCCTTTGGGGAGCAGGCGAGCCGTGCCCCGGATGGTCACCGGCACCACCGCGTGCGACGTGCCGGCGATGCGGGCGACGCCGCGCCGAAACGGCCCACCGTTGCGGGTCCCCTGCGGAAACAGAAGGACGGACCCGCCACGGCCGAGGATGTCGCGCGACCTGATGACTCCGACCGGGCCGGTCCGGGGAAACGGAAACACGCCGATGAGACGCGAGAGCAGCGCGAAGATCCTGTTGCGGAAGAAGTAATCCTCGGCACCGGCGGCGAGAACCCGTGTGTGCCCGGCGCGGGCAAGTGCCAGCTGAATGGCGGCGGTGTCGGCATGGCTGGCGTGGTTGGCTGCAAAGATCACCGGATCGCTGGGAATCGAGCCCGATGTGTGAAACCCCGGCGACCAGATCCGGAACGCCGTACCCCACAACAGCCGCCACAGCAAAGCGCGCATGTCACACCCCCAGCAACCCGAGAACCATCAGCGTGAGCGGCGAGGCGGCGATGAGGGAGTCGACCCGGTCGAGGACTCCGCCGAAGCCGGGCAGGAGGCCGCCTGCGTCCTTGACGCCGGCATTTCGTTTGAGGAGGGATTCGAGCAGATCCCCGGAGATCGCACCGAACGCCAGCACGGGCCCCAGTATCACGACGGCCGACGGGTCGAGTTCGGTCGCAACGACAGCGATGCCGACACCGGCGACCGCACCCAGCAGATTGCCGGCCGCACCTTCCCACGTCTTGTTGGGGGACAGCCGCCTGGCGAGTGGCTTGCGGCCGACCGCCGACCCTACGGTGAAAGCGGCGACGTCGCTCAAGGCGACACCGAACAAGACCGCCACGAGTACCGGGAGTGACCGGTCACCGATCTCCCAGAGACAGACCGGCGGTAGGACCACCACGACCGCAGCAGTGAGAAGCTTGCCGATTCGATTGGGGCCTGAGGCAACATCCTGTCCGGCGACGGGGATCATCGATACGGAGAGGAGAACGAGCAGAAGCAGCACTTCGAGAGGGACACCGGATACCAGTCCGATCAGACTGCCCACCGGTAGCAGCGCCACGATTCGCCGGTCGAGGGTATCGAGCTCGGCAAGCCGCCCGTACTCGAAGGCCATTACGGCGCCCAGGAGAGAAAGGATTGCCAACCTGGCGACGGAAGAGGTGAGTGCGGCGATCCATATCACGGCCAGCATCGACCAGGTCCGCCACCTGGTCGCCAGGTGTGATGAGCGGAGCGACCGGCCTCGGACCGTCTCGATGGCGACAATCGTCAATCCTGAACCACCGAGTAGGACTCCAGCGGCGGCGGACGACTGTACGAAGAGCTCAGCCGGCATGGCGTACCACCCATATCACCCGTTGGGCCGTCGTGACGAGCCCGCCCACCGCGATCATCACCGCGGCCGGGGTGAACGCCCGGAGGCCGAAGAAGAAGCCGAAGACGGCAGCGCAGGAAATGATCATTGCCCGGTCGGGCTTGCCCATGATCCCGACCAGGGCCCGCGTCCCGAGAGCACCCCATCCGATCAACGCAACCATCTCTGCCAGCAGGACCGAGACGAGGGCGGCGCCTCCCGCGCCGGCCGGGACGATGAGGTAAAGCGAACCGAGAATGAGTACGTCACCGAGGCGGTCGACGAGTTCGTTGAGCACGGCACCCCGCTTGGTAGCAATAGTGCGGCGCGCCAGAGAGCCGTCGATCGCATTCGCCGCCATCAAGAGCACACTGCCGGCCGGCACGATCAGCCAGAGCACCGGCCAGACGGTCCCGACGCCGAGTGCTACGGCGATGAGCAAGGCGACCGGAAGGGCGAGAAGGGTAACGGTATCAGGGGAGACTCCGGCAGTAGCCAGCCCGTCTGTGACTCCGTTGAGCGCTTTCACGAACCGAGGCTTGATCGCATACAGCGTGAGGTTCTTCATGCGCACAAATTGCCTGGTTGCGCTTGAGGTCTGATTGAGATTCCCTCAGCACCCCGTTTCGGCGAGGCAGGACGGCCCCCCACGTACAGGGCCCCCACCCGAGCAGGTTGTGCCGTCGGGTGACGGTTGGTGCCGTCGGGTGACCGGGAGTACCGGCTCTGGTGGCTCGTCGTGGTGTTGTGTACGGGTTGGTGACGGCCGGTGGGCCCGGTTCGTTTGACCTACGTTTGACAGGCCGTCCCGAGGGTTAGTCTTCGACCCGCATTAGACGAACACCTCTAGATCGTCCTCCCCCTCGCCCAGACTGCCGATGTTGGCCGCCATATCGATCGCCCACTGATACGAGTCCGGTGATGCCCTGCGGGCGGCTCTCGGATAGGTTGGGTTCTGATACCTCGCCGTTGGGGCGGGAAGGCCGAGGAGGCACAGATGGCTCACAGCGTCAACGATCCATCCGATCTCATGGAGTTCGAAACGTCCGGTCCGAGTACCCGCCTGCACTATCTCGACTGGTTGCGGGTGGCGCTCATTCTGGGGGTGTTCCTCTACCACGCGTTGCACCCCTTCGACTCGACGATCGACTGGCATATCAAGAACGACGAGCAGAGCATCATCGTCATGCTCATCTTGATCCTGGTCATTCCGTGGGGTCTGCCGCTGTTCTTCCTGGTGTCCGGGGCCGGGAGCAAATTCTCCCTTCGCCGTCGCAGCAACCGCCAGTACATACGCGAGCGGGTGTTGCGGTTGGCGATCCCGTATGTGATCGGTTCCATCCTGTTGACGCCGATCCAGAAGTACTTCGAGGCTCGCCACTGGGGTGACTACGAAGGTTCGTTCTTCGGCTACCTCCCCGACCTGTGGGGCGACATTGAGCCAACGATGTGGTTCTCGCCGTTGACCCTCACCGAATTTGGGCTCCATCTGTGGTTCCTGGCGTTCCTGTTCCTCTACTCGGTGCTGGCCGTCCCCATCTTCGATTGGTTCAAGACCGAGGCCGGCCGGGCGTTCATTGCCCGGCTCGGGCGGATGGTCCAGAGGAGGGGAGGGATCCTCCTCTTCGTGATCCCTCTGACGTTGGTGCGCGTTGCCATCCAGCCGTTCTTCCCCGAAGAGCACTCCTGGTTGGACTTCGTGTACATGTTCGTGTTCTTCGTGATGGGCTACGTCATCTACAGCGACACTCGCTTCCTGGCGGTCATCCGGCGAGACCGCTGGTTGCTGCTCGCCTGCGGTCTGGTGGGCATGGTGGGCGGCGGAGCGATGGGAGCCATCGCCGGCGACGAACTCTTCGAATGGACCTCGAATTTCACCATGCCGTGGTCGCCGATCGTCATGCTGACGTTCGCGCTGACGGCGTGGGGCTGGGCGCTCTTCGTTCTCGACCTGGCCCGAGTTCACTGGAACAAAGCCGGCCGGTGGCTCGACTACGCGAACGAGGCGATCATGCCGTTCTACCTGTTCCACCAGCCGGTGATCATCGTCCTCGCCTTCTACGTAGTCCAGTGGGACGTGGGCATCGTTCCGAAGATGATCGTTGTCGTTTTCGGCTCCTTCGTGCTCACGATGGTGGTGTACGAGGTGCTCATCCGGCGGATCAAGCCCCTCCGGGCGGCGTTCGGGATGAAGCCGAACATGCGCGTGAGCGTCGGGCCGGATTAGGCATCTTCACTGCGGACTTGGCAGCCGGACACCAGCACGCATTGGGCGGACCTAGGTCGTCTGCGTCGCTCGGGAGTGGCCACTCTCCCGACGAGGCCATCCGAAGTGCTGCGAGGCGATACCGCATCGAACAAGCGCCCGAAGACGGGGACCTAGCTAACGAATACCCGCCCGATATTGCCGATCCCGGACACTCGGCGCCTCCGCACCGCCTCCGTGACTCATCGGGAACCGACCGCCGCCCGGCGCTGTGCTCCACGATCCTCGGACGTTCCGCCTCACACCAGCGGGGCGGCGGCGAAGGGAGTCGAGAACCGCTTGCACCAGATCAGCACGTAGCGGTGCACGTCCGGGTCGTACTCGGGGGGCAGCTCGTAGTTCTGCCCGCCGACATTGCCCTTCAGCCTGCCCAGGTCGATCACCGCTCCCGGATCGCCGCCGTCGTACTCGTCGGACTCCAGCAGCCACACGAACAGGTCGGGGCCGTTCTGGATGTCGGTGTCGTCCTCGAAGCGCAGCACGTACCGTCCGTCCTGCTCGTAGACGGCGGCGGTCCCTTCCGCACGGTGGTCGATCCCGAAGAAGCTCCCTGTGACTGCCGTCACCGGCTCGGACGGCTGCGGGACGGTGGTAGTCGGGTCGGCCGGGACCGTGTCGTCCCCCGGCTCCCCATCCTCGGCGGCCGGGTCCGGGGCCGCGTCGGCCGGTGCGGTAGTCGGCGTAGTCGCCGGCTCGACGCCGGCTGCCGCCGTCGTGACGAACGCTTCGGCCAGCGACTCGTCGACCACGTCATCGACGAACAGGGTGTCGGGCCGGAACAGCAGGAACCCGGCCACCAGCAGCGCCGCCCCGCCGGCGATCAGGGCCCATCGGTATCGCTTCAGGAACTTCACGGTTTCTACTCCTTGCAGGTTGCTCCCCTTCGCAAACACTCTGCCCCCGGCGGCACGTTCCCCAGGGGGCCGATGTTCGCGGTTTGTTCACTTTTCGGGCCGGCCGCGGTCGCCGGGGGCCTCAGGTCCGCAAGGATCAATTGAGAACGACGAAACCCCCAGGGCCTGAGACCTGGGGGTTCTTGGTAGCGGGGGAGGATTTGAACCTCCGACCTTCGGGTATTTTGAGCCCGACGAGCTACCCCGACCAGGTTCGTCATACCACCTTGGTGACGATCCGCAC
>DHIO01000031.1 GCA_002403855.1 Acidimicrobiia bacterium UBA4744 | reverse complement strand
TGAATTGCGAAGGGGAGCGTATGGACCCCCGTCATGGGGGTCCACTTGCGTCCGCTACTTGACGGCGAAGGCCAGCTTGACCGTGGCGTGGTACTGGGTGATCTTGCCATCCTTCACCCGGGCCGTCTGGCTGGTCACCTCGACACCGGTGATTCCTTCGATGGTCTCGGCGGCTTTCCTGACGGCTTGGGCGACGGCGTCGTCGAAGCTCGTTTCCGAGATCCCGATGATCTCGAGAACTTTGATGGCCCCCTTGCTCACGTACTCTGCCATTCGTGTTCCTTTCCTGGCTGGTCGCGTTCACCCGAGGCGGGGGCCGGATTGCCGGGCGGAGAGACGGCACGTAGATTGGCGGAATGCCTCCGGCCGTCCGCTTGCTCGAGGTCGACGATTCTAACTGGAGGGCGGTGGCCGCGATCGCCCCGAGGGAGGATCAGACCAGATTCGTCAGCAGCGTGCCTTACTACCTATGTCTCTGCCACTTCGAGAAAGACTGGCATCCGTTGGCGATCGAGGCAGATGGACACGTAGCCGGGCATGTGATGTGGGCGATCGACGAGTCCGACGGCTCGACCTGGCTGGGTGGGTTGGTGGTCGACCGAGGATCACAGGGTCGAGGGATCGGAAGAGCGGCGGTCACCGCCTTCATTGACCGGTTCTCGGCGAGCGGCCACGCCAACATCGCGCTCTCCTACTTGCCGGACAACGTCGCAGCCCGCAGCCTGTATACGAGCATGGGGTTCGTCGAGACCGGCGAGATGGAGGACGACGAGGTCGTGGCCCGGTACCGCTTTTGAGGGTTAGAGAACGCAATCACGATCGGTGCGCAGGCTCCGGTCCACACGGACTCCCGTTCCGGCGTGACTTTTCCGCGCTATGCGCAGGTTTCTCACGCAAGAACAGAAGGGCGCCCCACCAAACCCGTTCCGGCGTGACTTATCCTCGCTATGCGCAGGTTTCTCACGCAAGTTCGGGAATACCCGCCTCGTCCTCAACCCTCTACTCTCTTAGTCGTGGATCTGAACGAAGCCCTCTACACCACCCGGGCTATGCGCCGGGTCAGGCCCGACCCCATCCCGGAAGTCGCCGTGAAAGCCATGCTGGACGCGGCGATTCGGGCCCCATCGGGCGGCAACAGCCAGAACTGGCGGTTCGTCACCGTTACCGATCCGGCCTTGAAGGCACCGCTTGGTGATCTCTATCGGGACGCCTGGCGGATCCTCCAGGAGACCGTCTACAAAAGGGCCTACGAACGCGCCGAAGCCCTCGGCGATGCCCAGACGATGCGGATCCGCGACTCCGGTGAATGGCTGGCGGAGAACTTCGAGCAAGTGCCCTTGTGGGTGTTCGCCTTCAGCCGCAACGACCGGAGCGGTGCCTCCATCTACCCGGGCGTGTGGAACATGATGCTGGCCGCTCGCGGATTGGGGATCGGCACCTGTCTGACCACCATCGCCGGGCTCTACAAGCAGGAAGCGGTCTTCGAGGTACTCGGCGTTCCCGCCGACAAGGGATGGGCCAACAGTGCAGCCGTTTCGGCCGGCTATCCACTGGGACGCTGGGGCACCGCAAGGCGCCGACCGGCTCACCACGTCGTGTTCTCGGAACGTTGGGGGGATCGGCCGGCCTGGAACATCAACGAACCGCTCTGGCTCGAGCCGGAGAACTACGGAAGAGACTGAGGAGGAACATGCGCTACCGGCAGCTCGGCAAATGGGGAATGAAGGTATCGGAGATTGCGCTCGGAGCGTGGGTGACCTACGGCGATACCGTCCACGACAAGGAGTTGATCCGCGAGATCGTCGGGATCGCCTACGAGGGCGGGGTCAATTTCTTCGACAACGCCGATATCTATGCCTTCGGCAAGGCCGAGGAGATCATGGGCGAGATCCTCTCCGAGTACCCGCGCCACACCCTCGTGCTGTCCACCAAGGCCTACTGGCCGATGTCGGAGGATGTGAACGATCTGGGTCTGTCCCGCAAGCACGTCCGGGAGTCGATCCACAAGAGCCTGCGCCGCTTCGACACCGACTACGTCGACCTGTTCTTCGCTCATCGCTACGACGAGAACGTGCCGATGGAGGAGATCGTCACGTCATTCAGCAATCTGGTGGACGAAGGGAAAATTCTCTACTGGGGGACTTCCGAGTGGCCCGCTTCCCGGCTGGCGGAAGCCAACACGTTTGCGATCGCCAACGGGCTTCACCAGCCGGTAGTCGAGCAACCCCAATACTCGATGCTCTACCGCCGGCGGTTCGAGAAGCGGATTCTCCGGGAGGCAGAGCGGTTCGGCATGGGCGTCGTCGTATGGAGCCCGCTCGCCATGGGGATGCTGACCGGCAAGTACGACGACGGATTGCCGGCAGGGTCCCGCTTCGCAGAAGACGAAGAGCAACGCGACTTCTTCTTCAACGAGGTCAACCGGGCCAAGGTCCGGGCGTTGAAGGAAGTGGCCGACGGGGTGGGGCTGACGCGAGTCCAGCTGGCACTGGCCTGGGTGTTGCGGCATTCCCAGATGAGCTGTGCGATTACCGGGGCGACCAGGCCGTCGCAGATCGAGGAGAGCCTCGGAGCGGCGGGGGTGGATCTTCCGGAGGACGTTCTGGTCCGCATCGACGAGGTTCTGGGATAACGAGCCGCCCAGAGCGCCCCCAAGTTCCAGGTGCCAGGTGCCGGGTTCGAGGTTCGTTCTACAACCTGATACCTGAAACCTGGAACTTGCCACGACCAGCTTTGCTCGTCTACATCAATCTGGGATTCAGTGTGTAGGTACCGGTGATCGAGGCCTCGGCCAGCACGTGCCCGTCGATGGCCGCCAGCACGTCGGGGCCGCCGAACTCACCGTCGACCGGGCATCGCTCCAGATCCGTGGCGTAGATCGTGAATATGTAGTGGTGAACCAGGGAATCGTTCCAGGGCGGGCAGGGTCCGTCGTAGCCGTAGTAGGTGCCCTCCATGTCGGGATCTCCGGAGAACCAGTCGGTGTAGTTGTTGACTCCGGGCCGGGCTCCGTACGGGCCCGATTGGGGCTTCCCGCGCTCGGTCACCTCGTAGGAGAACTCACCATCGGTGAGATAGCTCACGTGGGCCGGGAGGTCCACCAGCACCCAATGGAAGAAATCGGTACGTGGTAGGTCGGCGGGAACCTCTCTGTCCTCCTGGTTGACGTCGTCGGGCTTGGTGGGAACGTCCTTGTCGTGGCAGATCAGCACGAAGGTGCGAGTGCCGTCCGGAACGCCTTCCCACTTCAGTGCCGGGCTGCGGTTCGGCGCGAACTTGGCGTGGCCGTCCGGGTCCGGGAGACAGAAGGCGCAATCGCCGGGGATGGGCTGCCCGTCCGAGAAGCTGCTGCTGGATAGGTTCATCGTGTCACCTCCGCTTTCGAGGCTAGCTAGTGACGAGCAACAAAGAACTCAGACAATGCCTTCCGGCCGGAACAGGCGGTCGTGCATCCGTAGGGCGTACCGGTCGGTCATCCCCGACACGTAATCGATAGCTTGTTCGACCAGAGTGGCATCCTCATGCCGGTAGGTATCCCGGATGTCGTCCGGGTACTGGACGAAGTAGTCCACCAGATCTCGGATCACCGCGATAGCCCGGTGCTGCTGGGGTTGAGCCTCGTCCCGCAGGTAAACCCGCTCGAACATGAAATCCCGGAAGTCGTTCATCTCCTCCTGGACTGGCGGTCGCATCGCCACCCTGCCCAGTTCCAACGACTCGTCGATCACCGAGTCGATCATGGTTGAGATCCACTCGCTGCCCGGCTCGCCGAATGTGGCCAGGGCACCCCGGGGGATGTCGCCGTGGGACAGCACCCCGGCCCGTAGTGCGTCTTCAACGTCGTGGGTGAGGTAGGCGATCCGGTCGGCGTACCGGCACAGGTGACCCTCGGGCGTGTGGGGCGGCGGGTCGATCTTCCAGGAGTGAGCCCGGATGCCGTCGAGCACCTCCCAGGTCAGGTTGAGGGGCTCGAGGATACGGAGCACGCGCACGCTCTGCGCAGAGTGCAACCACTCGCCCTCCTCGACATAGGGGGTGAGGGCCTCCTCGCCGGTGTGGCCGAAGGGCGAGTGGCCGACGTCATGTCCCAGGCAGATCGCTTCGGTCAAAGCTTCATTCAGCCCCAACGACGCGGCCAGCGCCCGTCCGATCTGGGTGACCTGAAGGGTATGGGTGAGGCGTGTGACGAAGTGGTCACCGTCGGGGTTGATGAACACCTGGGTCTTGTGCTTGAGACGCCGGAAGGCTTTCGAGTGGAGGATGCGATCGCGGTCCCGCTCGAAGGCGGTCCGGTACGGGTCGAGGGTTTCCTCGTGCTCGCGGCCCCGGGTCGCGGTCGATAGGGTGGCGGCCGGAGCCAGTAGATCGGCCTCTTCTCTTTCACGGACCTCGCGGGTCCGCCGGGTCATGGTGGTCATGTGGCAAGACTAGGTCTCCAAGCTACGAGCACGAGCGCGAGCGTAGGCGGCTTCGCCGCCTTCCTCAGCTAGACCAACCGCTCGCGGAGACGAGCGCTGACATAGTCCATCGTCGCCACGATGATGGCGATGGCAAACATCTGGACTGCCGCGGCCCGGTAGTTGAGCAGGTTGACGTTCTGCTGGAGCAGCAAACCCAAGCCACCGCCGCCGACGAAACCGATGATTGTGGACATCCGAACGTTGATGTCCCACCGGTACAGGGTGAACGAGATGTAGGGCGGGACGATCTGCGGCACTACCGCATACATGATTGTCTGAAGCCGGTTGGCACCGGTCGCCTGGACTGCCTCGATCGGACCCAGTGAAATGCTCTCGACCTGCTCCGAATACAGCTTGGCCAAGGCGGCGGTGGTATGCAGTGCCAACGCGAGCGCGCCGGCGAACGGGCCGATCCCCACCCACACCACGAAGATGATCGCCATGACCAGGGGTTCGATCGACCGAAGTGTATTGAACAGGGTACGGGACAGGTAGTAGATGGTCAGGCCGGTTGCGACCTGATCGGCCTTCCGAGTCAAGAAGGCAAGCAGCATACCCAACAGAGCACCGACCGCCATCGGAATCCACAGCGTTCGCATCAGATCATCCAGCTGGTAGAGCCACTCGACTGCCATCCCCAGACCGGCTGCGACAACCGCTCCGGCCAGTGCCGCCGTGATATACCGCAATGCTTTGTCGACGACGGTGGGCACTCGGGCCACAACGAAGCGACCCAGCACGGATCCGAGCTGGGCGAACGCTCCAGCCGCAATCAGAGAAGCGCCGATGGGGATGGCGACCCGGAGTATGTCGCCGAGAGTGAAGATGAACAGGGCAATGAAGTGCAGCGGGCCCGCGGGAACGTCGCCCTCGACGTCCTCGGCCTTGAACCAGGTATCGGTGTTGCCGAGGCCTTCCCCGATGCCTATGAGCAGGTCGGCCAGCAAGAAGAGGGCACCAACAGCAGCCAGCGCCGCAACGACGCCCAGAAACACATGGAGAATCCGCTCTGAAGGGCCGGGTGGTTCTTCCGGTTCGACCTCGGGAAACAGGGTCTTGAGTATGAACCACAAGATGGCGACGAGTACCGCAATTCCCAGTAGGTCCAGGAGGATGTTCCCGGTCAGGAACTCGATGCCGCTTCGTGCCAACTGGGCGGCCATCGCGCCGACGAAAAGACCGATTGGAAGACCGATAACCGCCAGAGCGATACTCACCATCGGCGACTTGATCGGTCGCATCAAGTTGCGGGAGGCCAGGAAGCTGAGGGGGACGGCCAAGATCGTACCGATGGTCGTGGCGAGCAACGCCATGAACACTGTTTCAAGGGCGAAGTCGAGTGTCTTCTTGGCCGTCTCCGTGAAGTGAAGGGCGCCGACCTCCTGGCGGGCCGTGGCGCGAATGTGCTGCACTTCATCGCTGGGGCGGTCCTTCAAAGTGACGGTTACCGTGAATGTCCCGTCGTCATCGACGACGAAATCGCCGAGTCCGAGGGTCACCTCGGAGGGTGGTATGAAAAAGAGCGGACCGGAGGTACCGGGGGCGAACCCGAACCCGCTGATCTGGATGTCGGTTTCCGGGTCGGCACAGGGCGGGTCGAGAACCAGGTAGGGGCCGGAAGTGTCCGGTGCAGCCGGCTGTGTGTCTCCGCACGGCACGAAGATCTCAGCTTCGACACTTACCTCTTCGGTGTCCCGCTCGAGGATGTCCGGGTGAGCGAGAGCCCGAAGGATCCGAAACAGGTTGGTCTGTCGCTGCTCGTCCTCGATCTTCTCGAGCGTGACGGCCGTCGTGTCGACGCCGTACGCGTACACCAGGAAGCCGATGATGATGAAGAGGAGGGTGACCCAGGTACGCCTTTTCCGCTGCTTTTCTTTCAGGTGGTTCTTCTGTTGCTCGTTGCCCTGGTTGGTGCTCACGAGTACTTCATCCGATCCGCTCGGCTTCCTGTCCGTAGATGTCCTTGAACCTGGCGTCGTCGATGGCTTCGGGCGCCCCATCGAACATCAGCTTGCCTTCGTTGAGAGCGATGGCGCGTTCGGCGTACTGCTGGACCAAGTCGAGGAAGTGGAGGCTGCAAAGCACCGTGACCCCGCGCTTCTGAATGACGTCGAGATACTGCATGATGCTGTGAGCGAGGACCGGATCCAGACTGGCAACCGGCTCATCGGCGAGGATCATCTCCGGGTCCTGCATCAGTGCACGGGCGATTCCCACCCTTTGCTGCTGGCCGCCGCTCAGTTCGTCGGCCCGATTGTTCACCTTGTCGGCGATGCCGACCAACTCCAGTGTCTCTTGTGCTTTGGAAACATCGGCCGCGGCGAACCGGTTGATGATGCTCGCTGCTGGAGTCGTGTAGCCGAGCCGTCCGGCCAGCACATTGGTGAGTACGGTCGAACGATGAACCAGATTGAAGTGCTGAAACACCATTCCGATGCGCCGCCGGATCCTGCGCATCTCGTCTTGCGTGGCGGCGGTGATGTCCACACCGTTCCAGGTGATTCGCCCGTCGGTTGGTTCGATCAAGCGGTTGATGCAGCGGAGCAGGGTGGATTTCCCAGAGCCCGACAAACCGATGACCGCCAGGAACTCGCCTTCGGGGACCTCGAAGCTGACATCGTCGAGTGCGAGCACTCCTCCTTCGTAGACCTTGGTCAGATGCTCGACTTTAAGCACGCGCTCCTTTTTTTTTCTTGTTGCCACTCTACCTGCATCGGTTGCCCGCAGAGATGGAGCCCGGCTGCGCCGGGCTCCATCTCAGGTAGTCCTCGGTGAGTAGCTACTCGCCGATGTTTTCGAGAGTGATGCCGGCGGCTGCCACCATCAAGCGAACCGGGTCAAAGGCTGCGTCGTCGGTCGGGGAGAGGCCGGTCCAGTCGTAGAAGTCCGAGTTGCCAATCGACTCGAACCACGCATCGGTCTCGGCAAATGCGACCAGTGCTTCTTCGATATCCGCTCGCACATCGGCCGGGAAGTCCGGGCCGAACGAGAGGGTGTCATTGGGGATGGCATCCGAAATGGTCAGGATGCGCACCTTCTGGACTACGTCCGGAGCCTCTTCCCTGAGGTTGGCCCGAGCATCCAGAACCCGGTAGTCACCGCAGAAGAGTCGGTTCTCTTCGGTCACGGCGCACTCGGGAATCAGGTCGTCTGGGATGTCGGGCTCCATGCCCACTTCCCACCGGCCTTCCGGCAAGAGAGGCGGGCTGAAGAAGCTAGATCCGAAGTCCGCATCGCCCTGATAGACGGCCCGCACCGAACCGGTGTGACCGCCTGCCTCCAGCGTGTCGCCGGGGGTGACGCCGGCGGCTTCCAGGATCGGCAGAATGGCCAGGTAGCCAGAAGTGGATCCCGGGTCGGGATACGCCCAGGTCAGGCCGTCAAGGTCTTCCACGGTCTCGATGTCACTGTCACGCGACACGATGATCTGCGCCCAGTAGACATCCCATCCGTAGCGGACTGCAGCGAATGAGACATCGACGTTGCACAACTCGCTGGCGAGCACATAACCCAGACCGGGAATGAAGCCCATCGAACGATCGGGGGCTGCGCACATCGACTCAATGGTGGCCGCGTAGGACGTCGGTACGACAACATCGTACTCGAGTCCGGTGGCTTCCTTGAGAGCGTCGGCCATGACCTCACCGCCGGTGGTGATGGTCGCCGTGCTGACCGACGGTACGAACAGCACTTGGATCGGCGCTTCGGCCGAACCGATCTCCGCCATCGGCTCTTCCGTTGTGGTAGTGGCTTCGGTGGTCGTTGTGGTGGCTTCCGTGGTCGTTGTGGTGGCTTCCGTGGTGGTGGTTTCCTCGGCGTCGTCGCCGGCACACGCGGCTGCGATGAGGCCCAACACCAACAGAAGCACCAGCACTTTGGTGAGCTTCATTCGAACGTACTCCTCCCGTGTATGGCAGGTTCCGGCGCGGCTGCTGCCGCACTGCGAAGGCTAGTACGCCCGCTGCTCGCCCTCCCAGGCGGCGGAGGTCCCGGACGATGAGGAGAAGGTCCCTAGTTTCGCTGGCACTCAGTGTGCCCTCGACCGGGTTGTCGTCAGTTCAACAAAATCAGCCCAGCTCTGGACATCGAGGACGCCTTCGATCGGGTCGTTCCAGGGCCGAACAAACCGGCATATGAGCCGGTCGGGCCGGTGCTCGAGATAACGGGCCAGTTGGTCCGGGGAGTCGTCGAGGTAGATGTCGCACGGCACCTGCCACTTCTCGGAAATGATGTGCACTTCGCGGGTGGGAATCCGGTGGTCGCCGATCCAGGCGAACGTATCGTGGACCGCCCAGTCCGGCTTCAAGGTGAGGATCACGACCTGGTGGCCCTGCATGGCGAGCTCGTGGAGAGCCTGAGTGGCTCCATCGTACGTTTCCAGGTGGCGGAACACACTCCCGCCGCCGTGGTCGCTCGCCCACCTCCAGAACTCGTCCTTGTTGCGAAAATGGGTGAGGGTGTGCAGGCCGTCCCAGGTGGTAACCGAGGAGGGTGTCAAGTCGGCCTCGAACTCCTGGTTGTAGCGGCTGATCCAACCGGCGACGAAGTCGGCGACAACTCCGTCGAGGTCGATGCCTAAGCGCAGGGAGGTCATAGTCGGATACTAGGTATCCGACGTACTTCCTATCGCGTACTCCGGATCACCACGTTTGGAATACCGAGCACAGACAACGAAGTACCTCCCAGCCTCACCGGCAACCGAGGACTGACGGCTGCCGGCGAAGTCGGCTCTCACACCGTCTCGACCAGCGCCACCGTTTCTGGTATCCGCTTCCGCAGCACGCGGCCGGAGATCCACAAGCCGATGCCGTAGATCGAGGCCCCCCAGGCCAGCGAGGCCAGCGATACGGTGTACGGATTCAGGTTCTGACCAAACGAAACCACCAGCACGTAGGCGCTCGCCGGAAGGGTCATCAGCAACCCGATGACGAAAAAGGAGACCATCTGAGCGGTAATTGCCAGACAACCCTGCTCGGTCGCCTGGGCAAACAGGTCGGTACCCATGTCGGGCAAGCGGAGCGGGGCCAGCACGGACACGATGTTGCCGACGGCTAGTTGGCAGCCGATCGCAGTGAGGGCCAGCGGAGGGACGATCGGCAACGTTTCCCAACCGCCACTCACCCAGGCAAGGATGACCGACAGACTCATCGTCTCCAGGAACAGAGCGGTACCGGTGGCGAGGTTCTTGCCGATGAGAAGCTGGCGGGGCCCGGCCGGGAGGACGAACAAGAAAGAGGAAGCGTTGCGTTCCCAACCGAACTGGTTGAGCGCCACCGGCAAGCCGATGAAGATCACCACCATCGGGCCGAGCAGCGGCAACCAGTCGGCGCGTTGGATGTCGCTCAGCTGAGTGGTTCCGATCAGAAGCGTCGCGATGATCACTCCTAGGAAGATCACGGCACCCGTCCATACCATCCGGAGGCGGGGGTCCCGCACATAGAAGAGCAGTTCCTTGCGAGCGACCACGACCGGTGTGGACCATCCGGACCGATCGGTGATGGTCCGTCGTACGCGCTTGCTGTTGCGGAGTGGGCTCGATTCCGGTGTCGTCACCAGGCGCAACAGCAACCGGTTCCAGAGCGAGACGATTGCTACCAGCCAGCCGGCGGAAACGACCAGCGCGAGAAGGGCCTGTCCCCATGACCCGGCGGCGGCGGCCACGGCGGCTTGCTGGGCGGCCACCGGGGGCAGTGCCCACCACCACGAAGAGATGCTGTAAACGTCGACTGCTCCTGCCAACCCAAACTCGCCAATGGCCGTGGCAATCGTCTGCTGCAAGGCGAACCCGAGGAGGCCGAGGGACGAGACGATGACGACGGCCAGGTCGCGTCCGCGACGGCTCCGGAGAACCAGGGAGACAAGGGCCGTGAAGGTTTGGCCGCCGACGACGAAGTGCAAGAGCAGGAGGCCGCTGGCAAGAAGTGCCACGAGAGCCGTCAGCGGCCCCGAGAACAGGGCGACGTTGGTGGCGAGCAGCAGCACCGGTACGACGATGGTGGGGGTCACGAGCCCCGCGGCGGTGAGCCCGGCCATGAGCTGGGTGCGGCTGATCGGTGCCAGCGAGAACCGCGCCGGATCCAGCGTCTCGTCGAGCGGAAACAGGAGGACCGGCAGGGTGGTCCAGGCCAGCCACACGATCAGCATCACCCACAATGTGAAGTCGCCGGCCGCCGCGTCGGACATCTCGCTTGCGGTTCGCCCGTACCTACCGGACAGCCAGAAGCCGATGGCGGCCACGCCGATGGTGACGATAGGGAGCCCGAAGGCTCGCTGGCGGTCGGCTCTCACGCCGTTGACGAGTAACCGCCACTTCAGCCAGACGAGGCGCCCAACCATTCCAGTCCCTCGCCCACGTCACCGGCTCCCACCACTTCCAGAAAGGCATCCTCAACCGATGTCACTCCGTACTCGCGCCGCAACTCTTCAGGAGTGGCTTCCACGACCAGCTTGCCGTGCATCATGATGCCGATTCGCGTGCAGAGTCGCTCAACCAGTTCCATGACGTGTGAGGAGAAGACGATCGTTGCGCCTCGGGCGGTGTATTGCTGGAGCAGACTCCGGATGAGTCGCGCGCTCACCGCGTCGACGCCTTCGAACGGCTCGTCGAGGAACAGAACCGGCGGGGCGTGGATGACGGCGGCAGCCAGCGCCAGTTTCTTGCGCATCCCCCTCGAGTAGTCGGCGATCAGATCGGATGCTGCATCTTGGAGATCGAGCAGTCGCAGCAACTCTCGGCGGCGCTGCGCCGCGTCCTCTCTCGGAAGGCGGTGAATCGCCGATGTGAAATCCAGAAGCTCGGCACCGGTCAGACGCTCGTACAGGTTGAATTCCTCGGGGAGGACGCCAATCTTTCGCTTGACCTCGAGCGGCTGGCTCCAAGTGTCGAGCGAGTTGATTCCGGCCGTCCCTTCGGTGGGCCGAAGCAAACCGACGATCATCTTGATCGTCGTGGTCTTCCCGGCGCCATTGGGTCCTAGTAATCCATAGAACTCCCCCCGGCCAATGGACAGGTCGACACCATCGACGGCCACTTTGTTGCCGAAACGGCGAACGAGGCCCTTGGCCCAGACTGAAGGGTGTGAGGTTGAAGTCATCGGTTATCAGTAGTCAGTCGTCATTGGTCACGGGTCGGTTCGCGGCGCGAGCAGTTGGCGGTGTTGATTGTCATTGTCGGTCATCGGCGGGGTTGTGAGGGAACTGAACGACAGTTGTCGGCTATCGGCACAATAGAGCCGGCACCGAATGGTCGGTAGTCGACCGTCGGTCCCAGAAACAGAGCGGCTACCTGGTGATCGATTGCGAAGAGCACCCAACCGCCGATGCATCGCCGGAGGCGCTGTCATCGGTATTCGCTACCATCGCCGCCGTGGAGTACCAGGCCCTCTATCGGAAGTATCGGCCGCAACGGTTCGACAGCATTATCGGTCAGAGCCATGTGACCGACACACTGGCGCGGGAGGTTCAGGAGGGCCGGGTGGCTCACGCCTATTTGTTCGCCGGCCCCCGCGGAACCGGCAAGACGACCACGGCCCGGATTCTCGCCAAAGCTCTGAACTGCACCAACCTCGGCGAGGACGGAGAGCCCTGCAACACTTGCACCTCTTGTGTCTCGGTCACCGAGGGGTCTTCGCTTGACGTGATCGAACTCGATGCAGCGTCGCACAATTCCGTCGACGACATTCGCGACATCCGAGTGAGTGTTACCACCGTTGCTTCGGTGGGCGGAGCCAAGCGGGTCTTCATCCTGGACGAAGCCCACATGCTCTCCAAAGCTGCCGGAAATGCACTCCTCAAGACTCTCGAGGAGCCACCGGCGCACGTTCACTTCGTTCTGGCCACCACCGAGCCCTACAAACTGCTCGACACCATTCGAAGCCGCAGCCAGCGGTTCGACTTCCACAATGTCGCGGTGGAAGTGCTGGCGGGCTATCTGGATCAGATCAGCCAATCTCAAGGTTTCGAAGTGGAGCCGCCGGCACTGACCTCCGTCGCCCGGCACGCTCGAGGCTCGGTGAGAGATGCGCTGAGTCTTCTCGAGCAGGTCGCGGCTCTCGGCGATGGTTCGGTCGGGGTGCGCGGGGTCAATCGTGCCCTCGGCCTGGCCGATTCGGAGGTCTACGCCGATCTGGCCCGGGCCGTTGTGCAACAGGACGCCCGGGCCGCTATCGAGATGGTGGCTGCGCTCTCGGCGGAGGGCGTCGACCTGCGCCGTTTCGTGACTGAAGGCATTGCCTTCTTCCGCGGCGTATTCCTGGCGCACTACGCGCCAAACCTCGCCGAAGTGGCAGACGAACCTGCCGATGTGCTGGACGAGTGGACGAAGGTTTCAAAGGAGCTCCCGGCTTCGGATGTGCTGCGAGCGGTCGACCATCTCGCCGACGCCCTGTTGCGGCTCAGGGAGGGGCGCGAGGAACGTTTGATGGTCGAGATCACCTTGCTGAAGCTGACCCGGCCCGAAACAGCAGGCGACCCCGCCTCGATGGCGGCGCGAATCGACAAGCTCGAGCAACGGGTCCGACGTCTCGGCACCGCACCCCCGGCGACCACCCGGGCCTCGGCCTCGGCCGGATCTGACGCTATCGATGAGGATGTTGAGAAGGCCGAGGCATCCACTCCCGCTCCGATGTCCGGCGAGCGGCCGCTCATCGAACTCCCGGATGAGCCAATGCCGGCCGAACAGAAGCCCACCGAGCCGGCCGGGTCCGACCAACCGCCGGCCGAAGAGTCGACGCTCGAAGCTGCCCGCCAACCCATTGCTGATCTCACTCTTGGGCAAATCGAATCGGTGTGGCCTGCCCTGGTCGCCGGGGTTCGAGACGAGCTCGGCCCGCGGCGACAGGCTCTTTTTCGTGAAGCCAGTCCCGGTGATGTCGATGGTTCGACGGTTACCTTGAATCTGCCCGACCACCTCTCCTTTCACCTCGAACAGCTCCAGGCGGATGACCTGGTCAAGCAGATTGTCGAAGATCGCGCTGCGGAGTTGCTCGGAGGAGCCGTTCGCATCCAGTTCCGGTCGGGAAGCCGGGCGGAAGACGGCGAGGCTCAGTCCGAGAAGAACGAGAGTTCGCCGAACAAGCATGAGTTGTTGGAGACCCCGTCGGTGCCAACTGATCCGGACGCCCTGGTCGAGGGACTGCTGGGCGGCCAGGTGATCGAGGAGGTTGTCGAGGACGACTGAAGCGGAATTCGGGTTCCAGGTTTCGGGCTTCGCAGCAAGCAGGGAGCAGAAGGCGGCAAGCAGCAGACAAAGGCTTGACACTCCTCGGAACTGCGAAACGTCCTCTCGCGAACCCTGAGCTCCCCACCTGCCACTTCTCGGTTACCCTTGCGGGCATGGGAATGCGACCACAAGACATGCGCAAGCTGATGCAGCAAGCGCAGCAGATGCAGGAGGAGATGGCTGCGCAGCAAGAAGAACTGGCTGCGCAAACCTTCGAAGGCACCGCCGGAGGCGGCGTTGTCACCGCCACGGTGACGGGGAGCGGTTCGCTGGTATCGGTGGAGATCGACCCCGAGGTAATCGACCCGGAAGATCCTGAGATGTTGGGTGACCTGATCGTTGCCGCCACCAATCAGGCCCTCGCTGCCGCCAACGAGGCGGCGCAGGCAGGCATGGGCGGAATCGCCGGGGGACTGGACCTGGGCGGGTTGCTGGGCTGATGTTCGAAGGCCCGGTTCAGCGTCTCATCGACGAGCTCTCGCGGCTGCCGGGTATCGGGCGAAAATCGGCCCAGCGCCTGGCTTTTCATTTGCTCAACGTCGAGCAAGCCGACGCCCGACGCCTTGCGCAAGCGATTATGGACATGCGGGACCAGGTGAAGACCTGTGCGCGGTGCTTCAACGTGACCGGATCGGAGGAATGCTCGATCTGTCGTGACCTGCGTCGCGATCCGGCCATGGTGTGCGTGGTAGAGCGCGCTCAGGACATCGTCGTAGTGGAGAAGACCCAGGAGTTCCGGGGGCGTTATCACGTGCTGGGTGGAGCACTATCTCCAATCGGCGGTGTCGGTCCCGGTCAGCTCCACTTTGCCGAGCTACGGGAGCGGATCGGCAATGAAGGCATCGAGGAACTGATCGTGGCGACCAACCCGACTGTTGAAGGAGATGCCACCGCCATGTATGTCGCTCGGGAGATGAAACCGCTGGGGGTTCGGGTCACCAGATTGGCCAGTGGCCTCCCGGTTGGTGGCGACCTCGACTACGCCGACGAGCTCACTCTCGGGCGAGCTCTGGTGGGCAGGCAGGAGATGTAGGCGGTGCCCAATTGAGCCGCCTCCAGGACTTCCTCAACACCGACAGGGGGCTCAGGACGGCACTGTGGTTCGGCAAGGTGGTACCCCCGGATCTTGCCTCGGTGGGAATCAGGGGAATAGCCAGGTTGTCATCCCGGCGCCGCAACTCGCGAATGGTTTCGGCGGTCAAGTCCAACCTGGCGGTGGTCCTCGCCACTTCCGAAGACGACCCTGCTCTCAAGAAGCAGGTCGTCAATGTCCTGTACCACGCCGGCATGGCCGGCTTTGAGTTCTTTCACAAGGTCGCCCACGGCCGGGAAGCACTCGGTGAGCTGGCGCCGCTGCCCCCCGACCTTGTCGAAATGCTCGAGAAGGCGAGAAGGGATGGGCGCGGCGTCCTGGGAGTTTCGGCCCACATCGGCGCTCTCGATCTGGTGGGTGTCTCCGTCACCGCAACCGATTTCCGGGTGCAGGTCATCTCCTACGCTGCTCCCCCGGCCGGCTATCGCCTCGTCAACGAACTGCGCTCCGACCACGGACTGGTCATCACTCCTGCCTCCAAAGAGGCAATGGTGGAAGCAGCCGACCGTCTCGAATCTGCCGGGATCGTGTTCACGGCCATCGACCGTCCGGTCCCACCCGGGCGCAAGTCCAATGAAGTTGTCTTTTTCGACCGGCCTACGCGCCTCTGGAACGGATATACCAGGCTCGCCATGTCGACCGGAGCTCTTCTCTTCTTCGTCTGGGTCATTCGGACTCCCGACGGGCGCTACGAGGTCCGCCACAACGATCCCATCGACTGCGCCGATCCGCCGGGGGACATCGATGACGTCACTTCGCTGATCCTCGAACAAGCCGAGGCTGCCATTCGGGCCAACCCCGACCAGTGGTTGATGTTCTTCCCGCTGTGGCCCGACGAGTCGGAAGCCGATCGAAAGGGACTTCTCGACGGTGGGGAGGGTGCATGAGCGAAACCAAGCCGCACCAACGCGTCAACGACATCCTGCTCGGTCCCCTCGAACGGCCGGCTTTGCAGTGGCTGGCAGAGCATATGCCGCGCTGGGTGACTCCCGATGTGTTGACCGGCATCGGCATTGTCGGCTCGCTGATGACCTTTGCCGGTTATTGGGCCAGTTCGGTGGCTCCAGCCTTTCTCTGGCTGGCCAGCCTGGGTCTGGTGGTCAACTGGTTCGGTGACAGCCTCGACGGGACCCTGGCCCGCTATCGGAAAATCGAGCGTCCCAAGTTCGGCTTCTTCATCGACCACACCGTCGATGCCGCGAGCGAAACGCTGATCGTTTTCGGGCTTGGGTTGTCGCCCTACGTGTCGTTCGAGGTAGCGGCGGTGGCATTGGTCGGATATCTCTTGATGTCCGTCCTCGTCTACGTCCGGACCTACGTCACCGGTGAGTTCCGGATCTCCTACGGGAGATTCGGACCGACTGAGGTGCGACTGATCATCATCCTGTTCAACGCGGTGCTCTTCTTCGTAGGGGCGCGGGCGGTATCGCTCTGGTTCGGTGACGTCAGCATCTACGATCTCGCCATCGGTGCTCTCGGAGCCACCCTCATTGTCATATTCCTGGTCTCAACGACTCTCGAAGCGAGGCGGCTGGCAAAGGTGGGAGAATGAGCCGGAACACGGAGGGCTCATGCTGACCATCGAGAAGGTTGATCTCTCCCGACGCCCGCAGGTCCGGCGGTTTGTAGATATCCCCTACCGCCTCTATGCCGACTATCCCAATTGGGTTCCACCGATGCGCACGGACATGTACGCCATGCTGAATCCGCGCAAGCATCCCTTCTACGAGCATTCGCAAGCAGACTTCTTCATTGCGGTTCGCGACGGGCACGATGTCGGGCGAATTGCCGCCCTGGAGAACACCCGGTTCAACGAGTTCCACAAGACCCGGGAGGGTCAGTTCTACCTGTTCGAGTGTGTCGACGACCCGGAAGCGGCCCAGGATCTGTTCTCCGCCTGTTTCGAGTGGGCTGCGAAGCGCGGTTTGAATGCCGTGCTGGGTCCCAAGGGCTTTGGCCCCTTTGACGCCTATGGATTCCTGGAGAGCGGCTTTGAGCACCGTCAGCCGATGACCATGCTGAGTTACAACCCTCCGTACTACATCGACGTCGCTCAGCGGGCGGGACTCAAGAAGGAGGTCGACTTCGTTACCCATCTCATCGACGGGACGACCTTCCAGCTGGACGAACGGTTTGAGAACGTGGCCGAGCGGACCCTGGAACGCAGCGGGTTGACCGTCAAGGAGTTCTCCACCAAGAAGGAGATCCGGGAGTGGGGGGATCGCATCGCTCGCGCCTACAACGCCTCGTTTGTGCACAACTGGGAGTACGTTCCGTTGACCGACGCGGAAATCGACTTCATCGTCGACAACATCATGACGGTGGTCAGGCCCGATCTCGTCAAGTTGATCACCCAGGGGGACCGCATCGTCGGTTTCCTCTTCGCTTTCCCTGATCTATCCGGAGCGATGCAGAAGGCAGGGGGAAGGCTATTCCCGCTGGGCGTAGTGCCACTGCTCCGGGCCATGCGATCCAATGATCGCGTGGTGGCGAACGGCATCGGTATTCTGCCCGAGTTCCAGAAGCGGGGAGGAAACGCCCTGCTCTACTCGGTGGTCGCCAAGACCTTCAAGGCGGCAGGGTTCCGCGAGTACGAACTGACCCAGATCGCCGAATCGGCCGTCAAGATGCGCTCCGACCTCGCCAAGTTCGGAGGTGTCCCCCATAAGAACCACCGGGTGTTCCGGAGGAGGCTGTAGGAAGGCGAAGCTCCGCATCTTGCAGGTTGCAGGTTGCAGGTTCGCGGGAGCCACATTGAACGGCGAGTGAGGAACGATCAAAGAGATGCGCATCTTTCTCCTCGAGCCTTACTTCGGTGGTTCACACGCCGCCTGGGCGGAGGGCTACGCGCAGACGAGCAGTCACGATGTGCACCTGCTCACGCTCCCTGCTCGCTTCTGGAAATGGCGGATGCGCGGGGCGGCACTGACTCTTGCCGAGGAGGCGAGCCGGCTCGTGGTCGAGCGCGGGAGCCCCGACCTTCTGCTCGCATCGGACATGCTCGACCTTCCGACCTTCCTCGGCCTTACCCGCCACATCGTCGGGCAACCGGCCGTCTGCATCTACATGCACGAGAACCAGATCAGCTATCCGCCTCCGCCGGGAGGAGACACCGATCACTCCTATGGCATCACCAATTGGCTCAGCGCCATGGCGGCCGATCTCGTGTTGTTCAACTCCGCCTACCACCTCGAGGAGTTCTTCTCCGTTCTGCCGGGCTTGCTCGGCAGTCTGCCCGACTTCACCCATGTGAGCGCCATCCCCGAGGTCCGGGCTCGATCGGAGGTCATGCCGGTGGGGATCGACCTCGAACGCCTGGTCGAGCGGCCCTCGTCGAACCAGCCGCCCGTCATACTCTGGAACCAGCGGTGGGAGTACGACAAGAATCCGGAAGCGTTCTTTGCGGCCCTGTACCGCCTGGTCGACGCAGGACTTGAGTTCCGCGTGATACTCGCCGGAGAGAACTTCCGCAACATCCCGGAGGAATTCGGCACTGCCGAGCAGCGACTCGGCAATCGTGTGCTCCATGTAGGTTTCGCCCCTACTTCTCGCTACATAGAGCTTCTCTCTCGTTCCGACATCGTCGTCAGCACGGCCGACCAGGAGTTCTTCGGGGTGGCGGTAGCGGAGGCGATAGCCGCCGGGGCGTTTCCGATTCTTCCCCGCCGGTTGTCGTATCCCGGGTTGATTCCGAGCGAGTACCACCAGCACTGCCTATACGACGATCAGGAGGGCCTGGTCCGGGCCCTTCGGTGGGCGGTCACCCAGATATCGTCCGTCCGTTCGATGACACCGGCGCTTTCCTCTGCCATGGCCGAGTACGGGTGGTCGATCCTCGCCGACCGCTACGACCGGCGCTTCACAGGGCTGGTGGGGACGTCCGGCCATGACCTGTGAAGAGGCCGACGGCCAAAGAATCCTCGAAAAAGCGCCGTAAAGGTTGTAGTTTTTAGCCAGCACCGCGCAATTGCGGTTCCCGCGCGAGAGCCGGAAACGCCGGCCGCGACTATGAGGGGAGGCGGAGTGAACAAAACCGAAATGGCGGAGAAGCTGGCCAAGAAGACCGATCTGTCCAAAGTGAAGGCCTCGGAAGTGATCGACGCGATCTTCAGCAGCGACTCCGGGCAAGGCATTATCGCCGTCGAGCTCGATGCCGACCGCGATGTTCGTATCTCAGGCTTCGGCACCTTCTACACCAGCCGGAGTAAGGCACGCGTCGGTCGCAACCCGGCCACCGGTGAAGCGATCCAGATCGCAGCCAAGAAGCACGCCAAGTTCCGTCCGGCCAAGGGCCTGAAGGATCGCGTAGCCGAGTAGACCAACGCACAGGAGCCGTTCTGGGGCGGCCCGGTGTTGATGCCGGGTCGCCTATTGTCTCGACGGTGCGCCACATCGTCTGGGACTGGAACGGTACGCTGCTCGACGACCTGTCGGTCGTCGTAGCGGCCGTCAACGACACGCTGGCAACCGTGCGTCGCCGGCCGATCACCATTGAGGAGTACGGGGCGCACTACACGCGTCCCGTACTCCGTTTCTACGAGCATTTGCTCGGTCGGCCCGTTGGAGAGTCGGAATGGCTGGGGTTCGATGATGCCTTCCACGCGTCCTACCGGCGACGCGTGTCCGCCGCCGAACTGGCCGCCGACGCACTGGATGCTCTGACAGCTGCGCGTGATGCCGGTGTCACGCAGTCGTTGCTGTCGATGTACTGGCACGACGAACTGATCCCGCTGGTCGAACGGTTCGATCTGGGTCGGTTTCTGATTCGTGTCGACGGACTGCGGGGAACTCCCGGCGATCGCAAGCAGGTGTATCTGGAAGACCATCTTCGAGCCGTAGAGCGAACGCTCGGCCGGTTGGATCCTTCTGATGTACTGGTCATCGGCGATGCACTGGACGACGCCGCCTCGGCTTCGGCTCTCGGTCTGGCCTGCGTGCTCTACGACGGTGGCGCGCATCCCGCTCGGCAGCTTGCCTCCGCCGGAGTTCCCGTGGTGAGCTCATTGATGGAAGCGCTGAGGGCCGGTGGAGCGATGTGATGGAGAGGCTTGCCGCGTGCGCCAAGGTGTCGGCAGACCACCAATAGGGCGTCTCTGTGGGCGGGAAGCAGCAAGACTCGTGGCCGCCCTTTGCGCTCTGGAGGTGTCTATCCGTACTCGACGGCGCCCAACGTGCGCAACTTGCGCAGGTCGTGCTGAGTGTCGATGAAGCGAATGGATCCCGTACGGGAACGCATGACCACCGAGTGGGTCCGGGGCCCCTCGGCGGGGTAGTCGACCCCGTCGAGCAGTTCGCCGTCGGTGACACCGGTCGCCGCAAAGAAGACGTTGTCGGAATCGACCAGGTCTCTGGTGGTGAGGACCTGCTCGAGGTCGAGCTCGTTCTCCAGAGCGTACTGTCGTTCGCTTTCGTCTCGAGGCCAGAGCTTGCACTGGATCTCTCCGCCCATGCACGCCAACGCCGAGGCGGCGATGACCGCCTCCGGTGATCCCCCGATGCCGAGAAGGATGTCGATACCGGTCTCTTCGCGGACCGTGGATATGGCTCCGGACACATCGCCGTCGCGAATCAACCGGATACGAGCCCCAGCGTGGCGGACCGCCGCTATGTACCCCTCGTTGCGGGGCCGGTTGAGGATGATGGCGGTCAGGTCGTTGACGTCTTTGCCAAGCGCCTTGGCCACGCGGGTCAGGTTGCGTTCGACCGGCGCATCCAGATCGACCATGCCGGCCGCCTCGGGACCCACCGCAATCTTGTCCATGTAGACGAGGCTTCCCGGTGCGTACATCGAACCACGTTCGGCGAGGCCGATGACGGCGAGGGCCCCCGGCCCTCCCTCGGCGGTGAGCCGCGTGCCGTCCACAGGATCGACTGCTACGTCGACGGCGATGCCCCGTCCGTTCCCGACCTTCTCGCCGTTGTACAGCATGGGCGCTTCGTCCTTTTCGCCCTCACCGATGACGATGATCCCGTCCATATCGACCGTGGTCAGGATGGATCTCATTCCGTCAACGGCCGCTTGATCGACTGCATCCTTGTCGCCTCGTCCTTGCCACCGAGCAGCGGACATAGCGGCCGCCTCCGTTACACGTACCAGTTCGAGGGCGAGATTCCGTTCCGGTGCTTCAGCCATTCAGTTCCTCACTTGCCTTGATGATCAGGGCATCTCCTTGACCTCCGCCACCGCACAGGGCGGCGCCCCCGATACCACCGCCCCTGCGCCTCAACTCGTTGGCCAGGGTGACGATCAGACGGGCACCGGTGGCTCCAATCGGATGACCCAGTGCCACCGCCCCACCGTTGACGTTCACCCGGTCGAGATCCAGGTCGAGCATGTGCGCCGACCAGAACGCGACGGACGCAAAAGCTTCGTTGATCTCGACGAGGTCGAGATCATGCGGAGCCATGCCCGCCTTCTTGAGGGCCATGTTCAGCGCTTCGGCAGGTCGTTCATGGAGCGTGGCGTCCGGGCCGCCGATCTGCCCGTAGGCAACAATCTCCGCCAGGATCGGGACATCGGCCGCCTCGGCAGCCGAGCGATCTGCCACGATGACCGCCGCCGCCCCGTCCGATATCTGCGAAGCATTCCCGGCGGTGATGGTTCCTTCAGGTGCGAACGCCGGTTTGAGTTTGGTCAGGGTCTCCACGGTGGTATCCGGCCGGATACCCTCGTCGACGTCGACAATGACCGCGTCCCCCTTGCGCTGCGGTACCGGCACGGGGACGATCTCGTCATCGAACGCGCCTGTCTCCATTGCCTGCAGTGCCCTCCGGTGGCTTTCTGCCGCCCATTCGTCCTGCTGCCGGCGAGATATCCCGAGCTTGGCGTTCTTCAGATCAGATGATTCGCCCATGGCGCAGTGATCGAACGAACACCACAGACCGTCGTGCATCATGACGTCGATCAACCGGGCGTCACCCATCCTTGCTCCCCAACGAGTAGCGGCGGTCAGATAGGGCGCATTGCTCATGGACTCCATGCCCCCCGCTATCACGAAGGAGGCCTCATCCAGCCGGACCGAGCGGTCGGCCATGGCGATGGCGGCCATGCCGGACAAGCACACCTTGTTGACGGTGGTCGACGGTACCGTCATCGGCACTCCGGCCCGCGCCGCCGCTTGCCTGGCAGTGATCTGTCCCTGGCCTGCCTGAAGGACCTGCCCGAAGATCACCTCGTCTACTCGAGCGGGGTCGAGCCGCGATCGATCCAGCGCCCCCTTGATGGCTTCACTTCCCAATTCGACGGCAGGCAAAGGGGCGAGTCCACCTCCAAACTTGCCCAGCGGCGTTCTGGCGATTCCCGTGATGACGGCACCCATGGCTCACTCCTTCCAGTTCTGCAATCTACCCCTCGGTCCGGTCGACTGAGCCAACCGGCGGTAGCCTGCCTCCCATGAGGTTGGTGAACATCGATCATGTGGCTATTGCCGTCCACGACCTCGACGCGGCTCTGACCGACTACGAACGGCTGTACCACGTTGTACCCGAATACCGCGAAGTCGTCGAAGAGCAAGGGGTCGAGGAGGCCATGTTGCCCGTGGGAGCGTCCAACGTGCAGTTGCTGCAACCGTTGGGGCCGGATACGCCGGTGGGTCGTTTCTTGGCCGAGCACGGCGAAGGTCTCCATCACATCGCTTTTGCGGTTCCCTCGATCGACGAAGCTCTCCGCCATCTGGCCCACGAAGGAGCGGAGCTGATCGACCGGCGGCCACGGATCGGGGGAGGGGGGCACCTGATCGCGTTTGTGCATCCCCGAGCGTTGGCCGGTACCCTGATCGAACTGGTGGAACTGCAATGAACGAACCCCTCAAAGTGGAGATCATCGGCGGTGCCGGGCCCTACGAGGCGGCTGCGATCCTGGCGGCGATCGACGCGGCACTGACCGAAGAGCTGAACGCTCTGGCGACGCCCAGCCATCCCGCCATCCCGGGGGCCTGGGCCATGTCCGGGCGGCCTCAGGTCGTTCTCGGTCCCAAGCCGTCCTTCCAGGGACTCTCACCCACCCCGGGTTTCGATGACAACGGCGGGGATTTGGACACATAGAGGCGGGTCGATGATCCCTCAATACGGGTCGGGGGCACGCCGAATAACCTTGGGTGACCGTTGCCGAACCGGAGATACGTCGAACTGAACGCGCCGCTCACCTGCTCATCCTGTTGGTGGTAGCCGGGCTGTTGCTACCGCTCCTGCTATGGCCCGGCGTGGCCTCACTCGCGTGGTGGTTGCAGGCGGACACGGAACTCGACCTCTTCGTCTACGACCAGACGGTCCCCGACGCGACCTATCTGGAACACGCATCACTCGGCCTCGCACTGGAGTACGAGAAGGTTGCATTTACCACCGCGGAGTCTTTCGTCGGTGCGGCTCCTGGTGGAGGCCCGCAGGGAGTTTGGCCGTCCGCCGCGCCAGATCTGGTCATGCTGGTCGACGCCTACGGTGTGTATGTGGACGACACGGGCCGGGTGTCGGACGAAGGAACCATTCGAATCACCGACGCAATCAAGGAAGGTGATGCGGAAAGGGTGATCGAGTGGGTCTCCGCCGGCAGCGTCGTGTATGGGGAGTTCAACATCCTGGGCGAGCCGACTGCCTCGCCCGCGTCGCAACGCCTCCAAGCGCTGTTCGGCGTGCAACGAACCGGATGGGCCGGTCGGCCTTTCGATGATCTGTCGATGGCACCCGACCGTCTGGTTGCCCTCGCCGGGGGCACCTGGGACTACTCGGGCCCGGGAATCGTCCTTCTCGCGTCGGCCCCGGGCGGAACGACCGTGGTGGTGCTGTCCGGCGACGAATTGGAGGGTGCTCTTCCCGTTGTTGAAGGGGCACTGCCCGGCTCCGGGCGGGACGTACGAGCCAGGGTGGATGGGTGGTTCGAGGTCGTCGCCGCCCACCCGGAAGCCAGTGTCGATATGTCGATGACCCTCCCGGTGACCGAATCCGGCCGTGTGTTTCTCGACCAGTACGGGATCCCGTCAGACTGGCCCTTTCTGGTTCGCACCGAGAAATCGCTGTATCTGGCGGCCGACGCTTCCGAGAACAGTATTGAGTTTCCATTGCGAAGGATGAGCGGCTCGCCGGTGTTGATGCGGGTTCTTCCGCAAGCGGCGCATACGGAGTTCTTCTATCGGGTGTACCTCCCGGTTGTGCAATGGCTCGTTGAAACGGCCCAGTCGCAAGAGGAATAGTCAAGGTGATGTGTTCAAGTACCAAGGTGCGGTGCCGATCGTGAGCAGACCGCAAGTCCTCGTCGCCGAAGACGACCGCGTCGTCTCGTTGCTCATCGCCCGAAGCCTCGAGGGGGTTGGGGCTGATACCACCACGGTGTACGACGGAATAGAAGCTTTCGAGGTCGGCCTCACCAACGACTTCAACCTGGTGCTCCTCGACCAGGTGATGCCGGGTCTGCTGGGAGTCGAGGTACTGCAACGGTGGATCGACGACGGCAAGGACATGCCGGTGATCATGGTGTCTGCGCTCACCGCTGAAGAGGACATCGTGCGTTGCCTGGAGCTCGGGGCGGTCGATTTCATTCGTAAACCTTTCAGCGTCCGGGAGTTGCTGGCCCGGGTCAGGGTGCACTTGCGTGCCCAGGGCTTCGATCCCGACATCTGAGGACCAGACCACCGGTACCAAACTCCCCGATTCTGCTTGGTTCCTGCTTGAAGCCGCCGTTCGACCCTACTGCCGTTCACGATCTTCTCTTGCCACCGAACGCGTTAACCGGACCCCGCTGCATGCCGATGCATTACCGGAGGAGGAACTCATGCAGTGCGCTCCCAACCGGTGGACGCGTCGGCTCGCGGTGTTCGAAGGCACCGGCGGGGTCGCCGGGCCGCGCCCCTCCTGGGGCCGGAGTGTCCCGTGAGTACGCTGATTCTGCCTCTCCTGGCGATCCTCGGCGGTGTCACGGCTATTGCCGGGCTCAGCCTTTTTGTCTACAAGCTCTTTCGACATCGCCGGGAGCGGTTCGACGAGTTCCGGCGCGCGTCGTACATCGGAGCGCTCAGCGAGATGGCCACTCGGTCCGGGTATCCCCTCGAGATGCTGCGCCGCTGGTCGCCGGACGGTGTGTTTCTCGAGACGTTGCTCGAGTTTCTCAAGTTCCTGCAGGGTGGCGAACGCCAGAACCTGCTCCGGCTGGCCAGGGAACTGGGCATTGTCGAACGATTCGTCACCGAGTTGCAGACCTCCAAGCGTCGCAACCGTCGAGTGGATGCGGTCGAAGCGCTTGCAGAGTTCGCCGACCCGGCTTCTTCTGATGCGTTGCTGGAGGCTCTCCGGGATCCTGTCGATGAGGTCCGGTGGCAGGCGGCCGGAGCCCTGGCGAAGATCGGGGACCCTCGGGCCGTGCGTCCCCTGCTGGAGATGTTGCAGCGGGAAGCCGACTGGGGAGCCAATCGCGTTGCCGACACTCTGGTGGCATTCGGTTCGACTGCCGTTCCCGATCTGGCCCGCTACGCGCTCCTCAGCGACCCCTCCCTGGCGTCCAGGACGGCACACCTGCCCCTGGTGGCCCGCGTTCTCGGGATCATCGGTGACGTTCGTGCCGAGCCGGCCATGTTGTCGGCCTTGGAGTCGGATGACGCAGAGCTGCGCATCCGGGCCGCCGCCTCCTTGGGCACGGTCGGTTCTCTGACCTGTGTTCCGGCCCTGATCCGGGCGCTCCGTGACTCCGAGTGGGAGGTTCGGGCCCAGGCGGCCGCCGCCCTCGGGCGCCAGATGGACGGGCGGGCCATCGTGCCTCTCCAGCGAGCAATGCGTGACCAGAACTGGTGGGTTCGCCAGAACAGCGCCCAGGCGCTGTCCGAGATACCGGGTGGCGTCGATGCGCTGGTCGAAACTCTGGAGGATGAGGACCGGTTCGCTCGGGATGCTGCGATCGAGCGGCTCATGGCGATGGGAACGGTCCGCAAGGCGGTTGAGGCAGCCAAGGGAGGTTCCGCCGGGGAGCAGGATCGATATGTGGTGCGCCAGCTGGTCGTATTGGGCAAGGGTGAATTCCTGTACGACAAGGAAGCGAATGAAAAGGTGGCCGGATGAGCTTCATCGAACTGTTCAACTACGGAATCCTGATCTACTTCGTCGTGATGGAACTCCAACTGTTGTTGATCGCCTCGGTGTCGTTCTTCGCGCTCCGGCGCGACCAGTTCACGTCGATGCATGGACGGCTCCACGACATGCTGACCTCCGACACGACACCTCCCGTTTCGATCATCATCCCCGCCTACAACGAATCCGCCGGCATCACGGAATCGGTCCGGTCGATGGCGATGTTGAAGTACACCAGCAAGGAGATCATCGTCGTCAACGACGGAAGTTCCGACGAAACCGTGAAACGCATGATCGACGAGTTTCGGATGGAACCAATCGACGTTCCTTTCCGGCCCAGCCTCCAAACCCAGGTCATCCACCGCGTGTACAAATCCCGACTTCCCCTGCCCATCGTCCTCGTCGACAAAGACAACGGCGGCAAGGGTGATGCCATCAATGCAGGTATCAACATCGCCCGCTACCCGTACGTGATGGCCACAGATGCCGACATGGTGCTCGACGACGAATGCCTGTTGCGGGCGGTGAGACACTTCGTCGAGGACCGGTCAAGGACCATTGCAGTCGGGGGCAACGTCCGCCCGCTCAACGGATGTGAGGTCCGCCGCGGGCGGGTCACCAACGTCTCGCTTCCTCGCCGGCCGGTCGAGCTCGCCCAGGTGGTCGAGTACATACGCAGCTTCCTGTCGGGCCGGCCCGGGTGGTCGGCCCTGGGGTCGTTGCTGATCATCTCGGGGGCCTTCGGGATCTTCCAGAAACGGGCGCTCATCGAAGTGGGTGGGTTTCGGCACGGACACCTGGGTGAAGACATGGAACTGACAATGCGGCTCCACCGTCACTACAGCAAGAAGCGCATTCCGTACCGCATCGTCTATGCGCCCGACGCGGTCGCCTGGACCGAGGTTCCTCTGTCCCGGAGGGTGCTGCGCAGGCAACGAATGCGCTGGCACCGGGGTCTCATGCAGGTCATCTGGCAGTACAAGGGAATGCTGGGCAATCCCCGCTACGGGATGGTTGGTCTGCTCGGTTGGCCATCCTTCGTAGCCTTCGAATTCGTGGCACCGATCCTCGAATTCGTCGGTTGGTTCGTGGTGCCCGCTTCTCTAGTGCTCGGGTTCCTCAACTGGGAGATAGCTCTGCCTCTGTTTCTGATTTCGCTGGTGCTCGGCGCCGCAAACTCGCTGATCGGGCTCTTTCTGGATGAACGATTCGGCTACTACAACGCACCTGGTGATGCCGCCAAGTTGTTGGTGTATTCGGTCGGCGAGCAGCTCGGTATGCGGCAGCGGACCGTGTGGTGGCGGGTCAGGGCGATGTTCTGGAATCCCCGCCGGAAGGCCTGGGGGGACATGCAGCGGGCCGGTGTCGGCAACCTGGCATCGGAGAAGATCTCAGCTTGAACCGAACCGGTGTTGGAGGTCTCGAAGCTCCGGCGAACCCAACAATCGAGTGGTTGCGGCGTATACCCCTAGGACGACGCCTACTCCGACGGCGAGCAGACCGAATGAACCCCAGAAGTTGGGCAGGTCGTCGCCGGAGATCCATTGCACAACCAACCAACCGACCGAACCGGCGACCGCGGCCCCCAGTGCACTACGCACCAGAGAGCTGAGAATCCTCGAGACGCCTTCGCGGCCCATTCGGGCGTGCCAGGTGGCCGCCAGAGCAAACGTGTACAGGCTTATCACCAAGGTGCTCGCCAGAGCGAAGCCGGGTTCGTCGTAGCGGCTCAGCCACCAGTACACGCCCACCGCCGCTGCCGTCCCGGCGGTGCCGATGATGACCGGGGTCCACATCTGGCGGCGGGCGTAGAAGGCTCGGGCGTAGATCTGGTGAGCCCCCCAGGCGGGTATCGAAAGCCCGTAGAACACCAGGGCAGCGGCCGTGAGGAGCGTGTCCTGTTGTCCGAACTCGCCCCGTTCGTAAACCACCCGGACGGCCGGTTGCGACAAGGCCAGGATGGCGGCAACCGCCGGGGCACTGATGAAGATGGTGTACCGGACGGTCCTGGTCACGGTGGCGGCCATCTCCCGCAGCTTTCCTTCTTCCACCAGCCGCGCCAGGAACGGATAGGCGGCTACCCCGGCCGTCTGGGCGATGACTCCGACCGGAAGCATGTTCAATCGGCGAGCATAGGTGAGGGCGGAAATGCCTCCCTCTTCCGTCAGTTGCCCGAACAGCCGCACGAACTGCTCGTCCAGAACGGCGATGGACTGCCCGAGCATCAGAGGAAGAGCCAGCGCCAGATACTCCCGGAGTGCGGGATGGCGCAAGGGTACTCCGCTCACCCACCGGAGTCCGGCCCGGCGCGCCCCGTACCACTGGAGGGCGAAGTTGCCGGCGAAAGCGCCGCCGACCGCGCCCCAGGCAAAACCGGCCGCCGAGGCCGTTCCGGTCGCCCAGGAGAGGAGCCCGCCGGCGATGATACCGAGGTTGTAGACGACCGGCGCCACCGCCGGGATGGCGAACCGCTGGTGGGCGTACTGAACGGCCATCCACAGCGAACCGAGCACGAAGAAGATCTGGGCCGGGAGCACGATGCGGGTGAGCCGGGCGACCTCTTCGGCCTGCTGAGGGTCGAACCGGGGGTATACGAGATCGGTCAACGATCCGGCGAAGACCATGGCCAGGACGGTGAGCACGAACATGACGATCGCCACCGGGCGAAAGACAGCAGCGAAGGCCCGATGGCCCTCCTCTTCCTCGCCCCGCACGAGGTAGCGGGTCAGGATCGGGATGAAGGTCACGGTGAGGTAGCCACCGGCCATCAGGTAGAAGAGAACATCGGGGATGACGAAGGCAGCCTGAAACGCGTCTCCCTCGGCGGTGTTACCCAGGAGGCCTGCCAGCGCAACGTTGCGGAGCATGCCCAGGACCCGGGAGAGCAGAATCCCGGCAGACACGACCAGCGCAGCTTTGCCGATTCGGCCGGTGGGACTGCCCGGGTCGTCGTTCGGATTGCTCATCCCGGATCGGCCGGGTTGAGGCGGGCCTGCCGCAGCTCCTCGAGCACCGAATCGGGAACCACCAGATCTCCCCGGCCCGATCCCAGTTCCAGGCCCTCCTTGTAGGAGCCGTGGTAGTCGCTTCCTCCCGACGGGATCAGCCCGAACGATCGGGCAATGGCAGCCAGCTCTTCCCGCTCCTCGGGGGCGTAGTCGCCGTAGTAGGCATCGATCCCCACCAATCCGGCGGTGGTCAATCGACGGTAGGTGGCCGCATACTCATCTGCTGCGGTATGACCGAGCGTGTGAGGGTGGGAAAGGATCGGCACTGCGCCCGAGGCGCGGGCCAGGCTGATCGCTTCCTCGGGCTCGAGACGGAGCCGGGGCACGTAGGCAGGAGCCTGGTTCCCGAGGTAATCCTGAAAGGCGGTCGGGATGTCGGCCACCACGCCTTTTCGGACGAGAATCGCCGCGAAGTGGGGCCGTCCTACCACCCCGACTCGCGACTCTGCGATCACCTCTTCCATAGTGATGTCGATCCCCAAACGGCGCAGCCGATCGGCGATCCGGTAGTTCCGTTGGGAACGGCTGGTCTGCAACTCCTGGAGGCGGTCCTGCAATGGCCCTTCCTCCGGTTCGAGAAAGAGCACCACGAGGTGCATTGCCCCTGGGGCCCATTCGCAGGAGATCTCGACCCCAGGGACCAACTCGATCGGGAGTTCGTTTGCTGCTTGTTGCGCCTCGTCGATTCCTTCCAGCGTGTCGTGGTCTGTGAGCGCCACGGCGGACAGGTTCTTGGCGACTGCCTTGCGGACCAGTTCGGCCGGTTCGTCGGATCCGTCGGAGCGATTGCTGTGAGTGTGGAGATCAACGGCCATTGCGTGAAGAGGGTAACCGCGGCGGACTGGTCCTGAGGGAGCCGCCGGGCATCAGGCACCCGACGTCAAAGGATGCCTCTGGCTCGTAGCTTGCGACTTGGCGGTTGGCCCTACTGGGCCCCGGCTAGCCGTCAACTTCGATCGACACACTCTCGACATACACCGTTTCGAGGGGCAGGCTCTGTTCGGTGAGGGCCGTACCGTCGCGGCCAACCAGCTCGACGGAGGTGATCCGATCGAGGGTGGCGTCGGAGTCCACGACGTTGCCGAAAACCGAGAACGTATTCTGCAGGCCGGCGTCGTCGCCGGTAACGACGAAGAACTGGCTGCCGGTCGAGTTGACGCCGCTGTTGGCCATCGCCAGGACCCCCCGCTCGTAGACGAAGCCGGCCTCGGGGAACTCGTCGGGGACGAAATAGCCGGGCCCGCCGTTGCCGACCGCCGTCGGGTCTCCTCCTTGGATGACGAAGTCGGGGACGATGCGGTGAAAGACAGATCCGTCGAAGTAGCCCTCCCGGGCCAGGAACACGAAAGAGTTGACGGTCTCCGGGGCAATGGACGGATCGAGTTCGGCAAAGATTTCGCCGCATGAAGTGGCAATCGTGGCGGCCACTGTGGCGTCGGGCGCAATCTCCTGGTCTACCGGCGCCGCGAAGGTCATCTCGGTCACCGGCGGCGGCGCTTCCGCTCCGCAGGCGGTCGGTTGGGCACGATAACCCTCGTAGTCGACCGGACGAACCTGAGGTACGGAGGTAGTCGATACGGAGGTGGCTTCGGCGGTTGTGGTGGAGGTGGTCGTCGAGTCGTCGCCGTCACTGAGGATGGTCGGAAGGACCAGGGCTGCGGCGAGGATGGCCACGATCACGGCGAACTGAGTGGCCCGCTTACGCAGCTTCTGCATCCGCTCCTGTTTCTTCTGTTCTTCGAGCTTCTTGGCGCGGTTTTCACGCTGGCGTTCGCGCTTGTTGGTGGGCATGGCGGAAAGGACTATAGGCATCCTCTCGGCGAGGATCGGCAAGGTGGCGACCCTCTCGCGGTACACTCCCGGCGCTATGTCGTTGATAGTCCAGAAGTACGGCGGCACGTCGGTAGCCGATGCCGACCGGATCAAGCGGGTTGCGGCGCGGGTAGCTGCGACTCATCGGGCCGGCCACGACGTCATCGTCGTCGTATCGGCAATGGGCGGAACCACCGATCAGTTGATTGATCTGGCCCGTGCGGTGAGCCCGTCTCCTCCCGGCCGGGAGATGGATATGCTGCTCACGGCCGGTGAGCGCATCGCCATGGCTTTGCTGGCAATCGCCATCCACGAAGAAGGGGTCGAGGCGGTCAGCTTCACCGGCTCTCAGGCCGGCATCCTCACCGATTCGAGTCACGGTCAGGCCAAGATCCAGGAGATTCGCAGTTTTCGGGTGGAGGAGAGCCTCAAGGACGGCAAAGTCGTGATCGTGGCCGGATTCCAGGGCGTCGACCCGCAGTCGAAAGACGTCACGACCCTGGGCCGGGGCGGCTCTGACGCGACGGCGGTGGCGCTGGCGGCCGCCAACGGCGCCGACGTGTGCGAGATCTACACCGACGTGGACGGCGTCTTCACGTCAGATCCGCGTATCGTCCCCAACGCCCGCAAACTCGATGAGGTGTCGTTCGAGGAGATGCTGGAACTGGCGTCGACCGGAGCCAGGGTTCTCATGCTCCGCTCGGTTGAATTCGGCCGAAACTTCAACATTCCCCTCCACGTGCGTTCGTCGTTCCACGACGGTCCCGGCACCTGGGTTAAGGAGACAACCATGGAACAGGCGATCATCAGCGGAATCTCGCACGACACGTCGGAAGCAAAGGTGACGGTGCGCGGCGTGCCCGACCGGCCCGGCGTTGCTGCGGCCCTGTTCGAGCCGCTGGCCGAGCAAAAGGTCAACGTCGACATGATCGTCCAGAACGTCTCGGAAGATGGAACTACGGACATCAGCTTCACCGTTCCCAATGAGCACGCTGCCGCCGCGATCAAAGTGGCCGAGAAGGTGATACCGGAGATCGATGCCGCCGGCGTCGATGTCGACGAGAAAGTGGCGAGAGTGTCGGTGGTCGGCGCCGGGATGAAATCCCATCCGGGGGTGGCGGCCAAGATGTTCCGGGTCTTGTCGGAGAACCGGATCAACATCGAGATGATCTCCACGTCCAGTATCCGCATCTCCTGCGTGGTCAGCCAACATCAGATAGAGGATGCTGTGCGTGCTTTACACGCCGCGTTTGAACCCCCGACCATGGTGGGGGACCTATGAGCTCCAAACGAACCGCCGTTGTCGGCGCGACCGGGGCGGTGGGCCGGGCCATGATCTCTATCCTCGAGGAACGGGCCTTCCCGGTGGCGGAGCTGCGATTGCTGGCCTCGTCGCGGTCCACCGGTTCCAAGGTCGACACACGCTGGGGAACGGTCGAAGTCGAGGATCTCACCACCGCCGACCCGTCCGGCATTGACATCGCTTTGTTCTCGGCGGGGGGCGACCGGTCGCGTCGGTACGGCCCCCGGTTCGCGGCTGCCGGGGCAGTGGTGATCGACAACTCGTCTGCGTTCCGGATGCAACCCGACGTTCCGCTGGTGGTAGCCGGGGTGAACGACGCGGCCGTTGCGGAGCACAAGGGAATCATCGCCAACCCGAATTGCACGACGATGGACCTGTTGATGGCGGTCGCCCCTCTCCATCAGGCGGCCGGCCTGCGGTCGATGATCGCCACCTCGTACCAGTCCGTGTCGGGGTCGGGCAAGAAAGGGATGGACGAGTTGACGAGGCAGGTTGGTGAACTGGGCTCGGATCTCGACGCCCTGGCGACGGGTGGTTGGCAAGATCCCGTCGGCGAGGTGTACCCGCGTCCGATCGCCTGGAATGTGGTTCCTTTTGCCGGCAGCCTGCAGAGCGAGGGATACACCGACGAGGAGTGGAAGCTCGTCAACGAGAGTCGGAAGATACTCGACATCCCGGATCTGAGAGTAGAGCCCACGTGCGTGAGAGTTCCCGTGATGGTGGGCCACGGCATCGCCACCAGTCTCTGGTTCGACCGCCCGGTCTCGGCCGGGGAAGCCGAGGAGCTACTCGGTGACGCCGACGGGGTGGCCGTGTGGACCGACAAGGTGCCGACCCCCCTCGACTCGGCCGGCATCGACGACGTGCTGGTCGGCCGCATCCGCGAGACCGTGGGCACTCCCGGTGGCATCAACCTCTGGGCAGTGGGTGACAACCTGAGAAAAGGTGCTGCTCTCAACGCGGTGCAGATCGCCGAGCTGCTCGTCTAGCCGCCCCCTCAACCTGTTCTTGCGTGAGTTTCCTGCGCTATTCGCACGTTTCTCACGCAAGTTCGGGAAGGCTCCCGAACCCTGCTGTTCTTGCGTGACTTTCCTGCGCTATCCGCATGTTTCTCACGCAAGTTCGGGGAGGTCTAGGTCGTCTTGGGGCAGTCCCCGCTCTCGGAATCGGCGCCCTCGAGCATCAGTTCCCGATCATCGTCTCCGCAAACTCCGACATACCAGTCGGGGAGTGCCGATTCGGCCTCCTGGTCCAGCCGGGCCCTGATCTCACCGCGACGGGCGCCGACGGCGGGCAACGCCTCGTCCAGAACGTCTGCCGGGTCGGGATCGTTGACTAGGGCTTCCCCGGCGGGCGCCGGGTCGGCCGGAGCGGGCGCACGGTCGGATGATGCGGGCGACGCCGGACGGGGAGCCACCGGCGCGGCGCCTCCGGCCTGGGCGCAAAACACTACCGACACATACACCTTCCCATCCCCGCCGGCTGCCAGTCCAGTTCCCATGGCGGTCCAAGCGGAGTTGGTGATGATGGACCAGTGGTCGGGACTCTGTCGGAACGCGGCAAACACCGACGACACGTTCGGACCGGCGCCGACTACCTCGGCGACGGAACTGCACGGGCCGAGCAGACCGGACAGGTTGGTGTGGAAGAGCTTCCCGGCGGCGGCTTGGGCGGCAGCCGATGCTCCTGCCACCTGATCAGCACTTGCGACTACAGGGAGACTGCCGGATCGGGAACCGTTGACTTGGGCGCCGACTTCGTCGGCGAGGATCGGTGAGGCGGTCACCAGCGACAGTGCCAGTGCCAAGACGATCACGAGGGCAATTCGTCGATTCGAATATGACACGGAGTGGTGACAGTATCGTACGGCGGCTGAAATGCCAAGTCACGGGCAGCTGCAGGGAATCTCCGAACAACGCGGGCAGCCCGTCCGATAGCGGCCCAAAGCCTCTTCGAGGCTCACGCCCGCCACGTTGGCCAGGGTGGCCGTCCAGGCCAGCACATCCCCGAATTCCTGGAGTTGCTGGTCCCGATCCCCTTTGCGGAGGGCCTGGGCGAGTTCGCCGATCTCTTCGGTCAGCCAGGCAATGTTGGCCGGTACCCCCCGGGCCCGGTCGCGATGCCCGTACAGCCGGTCCATCAGGTCCTGCAGCTCGTGCAACTCCACCCCGCCAGCGTAAACGATGCACGTGGCCGAACGAGCCGGAGAACGAGTAACATATCGGCGCTACGGGACGTGGCGCAGTTTGGCAGCGCGCAGCGTTCGGGACGCTGAGGTCGCCGGTTCAAATCCGGCCGTCCCGACTCAGAAACCACCAGGTCAGGGCCGCCCGCCGGGGCGGCCTCTGGTTTGGGAGGTCGTCTCCATCGCGCGTCCATCACGCGTCAGATGAGGCCTCTTCCGCTCTTATGGTCCCGTTTCGGGAGGAATCGGTCGCCGAGGCGGTCGGCGGCTTGTCGGTCGGCTTTGGTGGTGGCCTGGGCGTAGATGCCGAGGGTGAGTCGGGGGTCGGTGTGACCGAGGCGGGTCTGGGCCGTCTTGAGGTCGATGCCTTCGAGGACGAGTCCGGTGGGGTTGGCCCGGCGGAGGTCGTGGAACTGTGCCCACTCAACTCCGGCTTGTTGCCGGGCCGGGTACCAGATCCGGTGCAGCCAGTTCGAGTAGTCGAGGTGTTCGCCGTCCGAGCCGGCGAACACGAATGATGCCGTATTTCTGGTTGTGAGCCCTTGTCGCTGGAGATGCTCGGCGAGCAGTTCCATGAGGACGGGTGGTGGGGTCAGGGTTCTGCGGGCGGCCTGTGANNTCGCCCCACCGGAGCCCGAGCACCGCCCCGAGTTGGACCATCACCCCGTAGTGGGGCCCCAGCGCCTCAGCGAGATCCGCCAACTGATCCGCAGTGAGCACGGGCCGGTCGGTCGGCTGGATGGCCGGCAGGCGGATCCCTCGACACGGCGACCGGGCGATCCGATCGTCGAGCACCGCGGTGTTGAGGACCGCCGACAGCCTCTGGTAGACCCGCCGCACCGACCGTGGTGCCAGGCTGTCGGACCGTTCGTTGACACACTGCTGGATGTCGGAGGGGGTGAGCGACCCGATCGGCCGGTCCCCAAGGGCGGGGAGGATGTGGGTGCGGAGGGCCGACTCGTCGCGGGCTCGGGACGACGGACGTTTGGCGGGGTTCGAGTCGAGCCACCGTCCGGCAACCGCCCGGAGCGGCTCCTCCGCTTGGCGAGGATCCAGCCAGGCACCTCGCCGTCGGCTCGCCCGTTCGTCTGATTCGAACGCCTCTGCCTCGCGTCGAGTCCGGAAGGTCCTCGCATAGGTGTGGCCGGATGGGTCTCGGAGGCGGACGTCGTAGCGCCGGTCGCCGTTTCCGGTCCAGCGCAGATGGATGCTCACCTTCAGCCGCCGGCGATCGGCTCAGCCACGGGGCTCCGGAGCCTGCTCACGAACTCGACGAGCGCATCGGTCGGGACCCGCCGGCTGGTCCCGATCCGCACCGACGCCAGCTCGCCGGTACCGATCAGCTCGTAGACCTTGGAGCGGCCGATCGACAACACCTCGGCCGCCTCCTCCGGCTTCAACAACAGCTTCTCCACCGACATGGCCGCATCGGATCACCTGACCCTGTCCGCAGAGTGTCAGCCCAGTGCCCGCAACCCTCTCATCTCGGTGTCATGGCGGCACGGGACCGAACCGTCTCGAGCCACCCTCCGATCCGAGATTCGGCCAGTGAAACCTGGCTCTGGCCGCCCAGTTGGAGGGTCACTGGCATCGAAACGACAGGGTCCCGGAGGACGATCCGGGCGATGCCCACATCCTCCGCCGCTCCGGAACGACCGCCATCAGACCAACGCGGGAGACCACGCTGCCCGACCGGCACGGAGGTTTCACGATCCAACGGGATCGATGCCACATCAGCCGCGACCCCTGGAGGGCGGCCAACTCCGACGCACACACCTCGACCCGGATCCAGCCAAGCCAGCAGCGCACCACGGACGCCACGCTCAGCAGAGATCGGTACACCGGATCCGACTAGCTCGACTCACCCGGACTGAACTCCCCGATAGGAGGGACAGCACAATGAGACACTTACTGCCACCAGACCAGCCAGAACCATCTCAATGCCCGCCACTGACAGGTACGACGCGATTCGCGCACAGCACCCTTTCAATCCCACACGCACGTGCAACAAGTTGCAGGGTGTCTACCTGTAGACAGGTGAGATGGTGATGAACCTCGACCGTGGCGTCCTGGCCAGGCTCGACCGCAAGCTGTTGGCCGGTCTTGGGCAGGACGAGACGTACCGGATGGTGCGGGTGCCGGTGACTGCGGCGAAGTGGTCGACCTGGAGGCGGTATTGCGGGTCGGCCGGAATGTCGATGGGTCGTGCCATCGTGGCGTTGATCGACCGGGAGTTGGTCAGCGTGTTCGGCGATCACGCGGCGGTATTCGCAGAGCAGGCCGAAGAGGAGCTGGCAACACGGCAGGAGCAGGTCGCCCGCCAAGAAGAGAAGGCGGCGGTTGTCGAGGAACGCCTCCGGGCGTGGAACGCGCACCTCCGCAGTTGGGAGGTCGAGCTCGAGGTCCGTGAACGGCGGGTCGAGTTCGCAGCGAAGATGGCTGCTCAACCCGAAGAGGTGGAGGCCAAGGTCGGTCGCAACGAACGCTGCGCGTGCGGTTCGGGGGAGGGGCAGGAGCGAGCATTGGAGATGCTGGCTTTGGCCGCTTCCCGCAACCCCGACACCGGTGTGCCCGACCATGCCCAGGGTGAACCCGGTCACGCCACCGGCCTGGAGCGTGCTCAAGAAGCCGTCTCGAAAGCGGCCGAAAAGGTCAAGGGATACGAAAAGGACCACCCGGGAGAAGGTAACGCCTACGGGCACGGCAGAGCCGCCGAGGTCCACGCCGCCCTGGCAGCTGGCATCTCACCTTCCACCCTGGAGTCCCACGGACAGAAGGTCATCGCCATGGTCAAAGCCGTCGAGTCCCTGACCAAAGAGAAACCCGGACGTGGTCTCGGTCGCAACAAGACCGACGGCAACGACGACTAGACCGGAAGTTGGTCAGAGCTACGAGGTCAGTCATCAGCCCCAATTGTTGGGCGCCCTCTCGAGTCCCCTGAGGGATATGCACCATCCGCACATAACCGCACCCGCACTGGACGTTGGGGTCCCGGCCGGAGGTGTCGGCTAGGGGCGCGTGTGGTGGGCGACTATGTCGTGGGGTTCGACGTGGATGGTGGCGACAATCGGTGATGCCAGGCGATGATGGAGTTCGTGTTCGACGTTGTGGGCGATGTCATGACCGTGCTTGACGGTCACTTCGGGGTTCACGCGACCGAGGCGGCGATGCGGAGCTGGTGTCCGTGCCAGCGGACTCGGAGTTCTTCGACGGCTTCGACACCTTCCACGCCAGAGATCGTTTCAGCGATTTCATCGACCAGCTCGGGATCGATACCGTCGATGAGTCGCCGACCGATCAGGCGGACCGACTTGACCAGTAGCCACAGGATGGGCACGGCGACGACCAGACCCGCCACCGGGTCCACCCACGACGCCCCGAAGCCGGCACCCACCCCGGCGGCCACCACCGCCACGGAGGTGAGGGCATCGGTGCGGGCATGGCGACCATCGGTCACCAGGGCTTCGGAACCGATCGCCCGTCCCACTCGGATCCGGTAGCGGGCTACCAACTCGTTACCGAGCCCGCCGACGATCCCCGCGGCGATGACCCAGGGAACGTGGTCGATCAGGCGAGGCTCGATCAACCGTTGCACCGACTCGGCGATCACCAGCGCCGCCGAGACGGCGATCACCACCACGATGAGCAGGCCTGCCATGTCCTCGGAACGGTTGAACCCATAGGTGTAGCGGCGGGTTGCCGGGCGTCGACCGAGGGCAAACGCGATCCACAGAGGAATCGCCGTCAACGCGTCGGTCAGGTTGTGCAACGTGTCCGACAGCAACGCCACCGAACCGCTGAACACCACAATGACTGCCTGAATCAGCGCCGTGACACCAAGCCCGACCAGCGAAACCTTCGTCGCCCGGATCCCCACGGCACCCGTGTCGAGCAGCCCTGTTGCCGGACCATGGTCATGGTCATGGGCAACAAGACGCACCATGGCGTGGCGCACCCGCCCCAGCCACGGCTCCGAACCACGACCAGCAACACCAGCGGTGCCATGCTCGTGGCCCTCTACCCGAATGTGATCTTCGTCACGCACCCAGCAAAGGCATCCCAGACAGACCACCGAAGCGAGTCGCAAACCCCTTGCAGAAACAAGACGCGGGGCCAGCACCCGAGGTCGCCCCCCACCCCGATCACCAACCGCCGGACGAGAACGAGCATTCGGCCGACTCGAGGCTCTCTATGCCGCCAAAGTCTGACCTCAGCGACGACTGCCCATGCTTGCTCACCTGGTTTGTGCGATTATCGAATCCATGGACCGGCCCGACAGGATGGACGATGCTTGGCGGCAGTTCATCGACGGCGACCGTGGTGATTCTGGGGAGCGGACGCTCGGATTCGCGATAGTCAAGATCGCTGCCGGCCTACTGGCGATCATCACCGTCGTGGGTTTCGTCGTCTTGTGGCCGACCGGCGCAACACGGGAGAGCAGCCAGGAACGCCTGAATGTGCTCGGGATCCCGTCGCAGTTCCAAAGGGCACAGGTCGTGTCGGTCGACGAGGGGCCGTGCTCGACGGCCGGTGCGCTCCGCTGTTTGGCCGTTGATTTCCTGCTCGAATCGGGGCCCGACGCGGGCGCTACGTTCCGACAGGAGTTCTCCCCCGGCGGTTTCACTCCCGAGTTCGATCCCGGCCGGCAGGTGGTCCTGTCGTATCGCCCTCCCGGAGGCACGGTGCTCGGCGCGATCGACGTCCCATGCTCGTTTGCCACGGACCTGGTCTGCCGGGAGCTCAACGTACTCATCGGCGGGGACCCGGGGACCGTCATAACGTACGAGGTCGCCTCGGACCAACCAGAAGCGCAGTTACTGGCCGGTGATCTCGTCACGGTCAACCTGATCGAGGGCGAAGGAGGCGAGGTCGAGCTGCTCGGTGTGTCGATACCGACGATGGCGACGCAATACCAGTTCGCCGACTTCCACCGGCGCCCTTTGCTGCTGGCGGTGCTGGTTGCGTTTGCGGTCGCGGTAGTGGCTCTGGGCCGGTGGCGCGGTCTGGCGGCTCTGGCCGGGTTGGCGGTGAGTCTGGCGGTGATTCTGGTGTTTGTCGTCCCGGCGATTCTCGACGGAAGAAGCCCGGTGTGGGTAGCCGTCGTGGGATCGGCCGGTATTGCCTACGTCGCCCTGTATATGGCCCATGGCTTCACCAAGAAGACGACGGTGGCTTTGCTGGGGATGGTGGGAGCGTTGATTCTGACGGCCATCTTGTCGGCGATTGTGGTCGCCCTGGCCGACTTCAGCGGACTCGTGTCCGATGATTCGGGCCTGCTCACCTTCTTCCCGGGGATCGACGTTCGCGGCCTCCTGCTGGCCGGTGTGGTGCTGGGCGCAGCCGGGGCGCTCGATGATGTAACGGTCACGCAGGCTTCGGCCGTCTGGGAACTGAAAGCCGCCAACCGCGAACTCGGCTCCGGCGAGCTCTGGCGCAGGGGTCTGAGGATCGGACGGGATCACATCGCCTCTACGGTCAACACCCTGCTGCTCGCCTACGCCGGAGCGGCGCTCCCGCTACTGGTCCTGTTCGTGCTGTCCTCCCAGTCGCTCGGTGACATCGCCAACAGCGAGGTGGTCGCGGTCGAGATCGTCCGGACACTGGTGGGGAGCATCGGTCTGGTGGCCGCCGTCCCGTTGACGACCTGGCTGGCAGCTCTCATCGCAGGTGAGGAAGGAAAAGCCGGCGGTCGGGCGGTTGCGTGATCGGCGAGCACCGAGATTGCCGGCCGGGATTCTGCTCAACCCGGCACACCACTCGAGGTCGCCTGACCAAAGACAACCCCCGCTCCATCGCGCGTCCGTAGACGTCCACCCCAGTCCGCACCCGAAGCCGCAACGCCCTGACCTGGGGTTTTGGTCCGCAGGAGTACGCCTCAATCCACAGCGGGAGCCTTCGGGACGCTGAGGTCGCCGGTTCAAATCCGGCCGTCCCGACCAGAAACCACCAGGTCAGGGCCGCCCGCAAGGGCGGTCTTTCTGGATCAAGGTGTGTGCGGGCAGTCGGCGAAGCTGCCGCCGTCCGAAGCGGTGTGGTCGAGGTAGCGACGCTGCTGCAGGAGATCGGTCTCACGATCGGAGCCGGCACCGCGACGAAGAGATCTACCGACTGTCGCTCTCGTGGAAGAGACCGTCGAGGATGCGCTCGACTTCCCCCCGATAGAAGCTGCCCGGATCGGGGTTTGAACGGAGCAGAAACACAGTGACCATCACTTCGCCGGGCGATCCGGATGTGGGTCCGTTCCTCCTCCCGGCCCTTGCCGGCGTGTTGCCAGGCCACCCCCAAAGGGGGTGAGGTCCGGCTTCTATTCGGTTTGCTCTATGCGGAGTCGATCTATCCTTTGCCGGTCCATCTTCATCACCGTCATTCGGTATCCTGCCACTTCGACCCTGTCCCCTTCGGCGGGGATGTCCCCGGCGATGGAGAGGAACAGCCCGCCTGCGGTAGCGAACGGGCCGGCAGGAAGCTCCGTGCCGAGCGTTTCGGCCAGTTCCTCCACGGGTACCCGTCCGTCTGCCATCCACACGTCCCCATCGATAGGGACGGTCACCGGGATTCCCGGGTCGTATTCGTCCTGAAGCACTCCAACCAGCTCCGATACCAGATCCTTGATAGTGAGGATCCCCTCCACTCCTCCGTGCTCGTCGAGGATGGCGGCGAACCCGGCCCGGCGGCGACGCATCTGCTGCAGGGCGGTGAGCACCGGGGTGCTCTCCGGCACGTATAACGGCTCGCGCAACAGCCGGCGGATCTGATCGGCGCCGTCCACATCGTCCACCCTGTAGAGATCCTTGAAGTAGAGGACGCCCAGCATCTGATCGAGATCACCATCGGCAGCGATGACGGGGTAGCGGGAGTGGCCGGNNTCGCCGGCTTCCTGACCGAGCACCGCCATGGAACGGATGTCTTCTTCGGTGACCAACGTCGACTCGCGGGTGGCGTGGACACCAAGCAGACGGAGGATGCCCCGGCTTCCAGCAACGAAGAGACGTGCCACCGGCCGCAACACTCTCGACATGCGCCAGAGAGCCCCCGCCACGGTGAGGGCGTACTGCTCCGGGCGCCGTGCCGCGAGTGTCTTTGGGGTTATCTCGCCGACGATCAGAATGATGGTCGTGACCGCAACGGTCGCCAGCCAGGGGCCCCAGGACTCTCCGACCAGGTCGATGGCCAGAGTGGTGGCTACCGACGCTCCAAGGATGTTGACGAAGTTGTTGGCCAGCAGCAGGGTGCCGATGGTGTCCTCCAGGTCTGCCAGCAGTTCTTCGAGTCGTTCGCCCCGTTTGCCGTAATTTGCCAACTGATGCGCCCGCTCTCTCGGCACGGCGACCATCGCCGTTTCGGAACCTGAGAGGAATCCCGAGGAGAGGATGCAAAGGGCGAGGACCAGCAACAGGATGAGTTGCAGGGTCGTCATGTCTATGTGGCCTGCGGGGAGGCTCCGCCGCCCGGCTTCGAGTTCACTCCGAACGCCCTCCGGTCGGGCCGGTTCCGGCGGACGCAATGATCGCCCGCAATTGCTGAGGGGTGAATGGTTTGACCACCCAGGCGTCGGCCGCCGCCCGCCGGGCCAGAAACTCGTCGGCGGTTCGGTCTAGCAACAGCACAATTGAGGTGGCCGGGATGTCCTCGGCGAATTCGGCCTCCCGCAGCGCGCGTGCCACGGCCATGCCGCCCATGGACGCGATCTGCATGTCGACGATGGCCACATCGGGCTCAAACCGGTCGGCTTCTCGAGATGCGTCTCGTGGATCCGTCACCTCGCGGATGACCGTGTCCGGTTCAGAAAGCGCCGCGATGGCCTCGTTCCGGGTCCACAACTCATCGGCTACCAGAAGTACCTTCATAACGGGGGACTCTAGTGCCGGGCTGCGAGCCCCGACCGGCTGCCGCCCGCCTGTCGGCGGTCGCTCCCTAACATGGCTGCCGTGAACCGATTCCTGCTCTTCCTTGGCGCCCTTTTCGCCGCCCTCGTATCCATGCCGGCGGCGGCGGGGCAGGAGCCTGCCCCACTCGACGTCATCGTGGTTTCGGGTCCTCTCGATCAGAGCGTGATTCGATTCGTCGAAGAAACGCTCGAAGATGTCGCGGCCGCCGGTTCTCAAGCCGCCATCATCCAGCTCGATTCGGAAGGGGCGCTCACCGAGGACATCGAAGTCCTGGTCGACCTGTTCAAGCAGCCTCCTCTGCCCTTGGCAGTTTGGGTCGGGGAGGCGCCGGCCGTTGCCTATGGGGGGGCGGCGCGTTTGCTGATTGCCGCGCCCCTCAAGACGGCCGCCCCGGGCGCCGAGATCGGCTACCTGACGCCCACCGTGGCCGGTCGGGAAAGCGATGTCCTGGCCGGAGTCTCGTCGTTCACGATGCTCGAACCGATCGTGACGGTGCAGGAGGCTATCCCCGGCCTGGTCGATGGGGCCCTCCCGTCGATCGGGCAAGTGGTTGTCTGGCTTCATGGACGAGAAGTCGACTCGCAGCGGGGAACCTCCACCCTCACGACGGCCCGAGAGGAGACCGCTGAGGACGGTACCGTCCGAATCCTGCCGACCGCCCAGGTGCGTTTCCATGAACCCGGGCTGTTCACCCGGCTTTTGCGCCTGTCGGTGCAACCGGAGGCGGCCTTCTTCTTCCTGGTCATGGGCCTGACGCTGGCAGCCTTCGAGTTCTACGCCGTTGGGCCCGGACTGGCCGCCGTTACCGGAGTCATCTCGCTCCTGATGGCCGGCTACGGTCTCACGGTGCTTCCCGTCCGGTGGTGGGCATTGGTTCTCATCGGGTTGGGACTGTTCGCATACACGGCCGAATTCCAGCGCCGCTCCTTCGGGATCTACAGCATTGTCGCTACGGGGGCCCTGGTTGCGGGCGGCCTCTTCCTCACCGATGCCGCTCCGCAGATCACCCCATCGCCCTGGGGAGTCGTCCTTACCGTTCTGGCGGCAATCTTCTTCTATCTGATCGCCATGCCGGTCGTGGCCCGCTCACGTTTCTCCACCGGAACCATCGGGCGGGATCATCTGCTCGGCCGCAAAGGGAACGCCGTCACCGAATTGAAGCCGGACGGGATCGTCGAGGTCGACGGCGCCCGGTGGCGTGCCCGGTCGCACCGTGAAGCCGGCATATCGTCGGGTGATCCGGTGAGAGTGACCGGCATCCGTGGACTGGTACTGGAGGTCGATCCGGGCTCGGACCCCGCTGGTTGACGCCGCGATTGCGCGAAATTTTTTCCTCACTTTCCATCTTTTTCCTGGCAAGGTTCTGGATGCCCTGGTAACTTCGCGGCGCTCTCGGGAGGAGGGGAACAACGTGTCGACGTCGGCAGTGGCCAACTGGCAGCCGCGAGCACTCTGCAGGGGAAACCATTCTCACCTCTTTTTTCCTCCCAGCACCTTCGAACGGAAGGACGAGCGCGAGCGGCGAGAGGTGAGGGCCAAGGCCATCTGCAAAGCCTGCCCGGTGAAGGGGGAGTGTCTTGAATCGGCCGTTGCCATTCGTGAGCCATACGGCATCTGGGGCGGTCTGACGGAAGTCGAACGGCGAGAGTTCCAGGTTCAGACTGCCTGACCGCCGGGTTGTTCGCGCCGTCTTTCGGAGGGGGCCGCGCGCACGCTCCGGTAATCTCCGTCCCGGATGGTCACTCTTTGGTCATCGAGGTACTCGAGCAGCGGCACCGCGTACTTCCGTGAGAACCCGAAAGCGTCCCGGAAGTCTGCAACGGCGAAAGAGTCCGGCAACTCTCCAAGGCGTTCGATGATGTCTTCGATCTGTTCCGGCAGGTAGATCAAATCATCGCCCACTCGTACCACTCGCTTCTCGCGTATCAGGGCGTGCAGCAACTCAGGGTCGATACCCAGCTCCTTGATTCGGGGCACGGCCGGCCCCGAATCGAGGAGGGTGGTGCGCAAACCCTTCCAGGCCTGTTCTTGTGTGCCGGAGAGCTTTCCTCCGAACCCTTCCTTCGCCACAGTGGCGCCGTCGTCGCGGAGTTGCGGGGTTGCCGAGACGAGAGCATCGACGATGGCCGGGTGGACGTCGAGACGGCTGGCCAGGCTCGCCTTGGGGATGCCCGGCCGCAGCGGATTGCCGGCGTGGAAACTGGATACGATCTCGACTGCTTCCCGGGATATGCGGGAAGCGAACTCCGGGGAAAGGGCAAGAGGGCCGGCGACCACGGCGTCGGCCGGGATTCCTCCGCCCGAATCGGCAGAGAGTCGTGCCAGTGAGTCGCGGCCCCGAATAGCCAACAGAGCGTTGGCTTGATCATCGGCCGGACCGTCCACAATGGACCGCAGCCTTTCGACGGTCGGGCGGATACTCGACGTCCTGGTCATCGGATGAGGATCGAGGACCGTGCCTCCGCCTACCACCGCTCGGCGGCCTACCTCCCGGACTATGAAGCGGTCGCCGACCTTGAGTGGCAAGGGTTGGGACAGCTGCAGGAGGGCCGGACCGATACCTGCGAGTTCAGAGCCTTCGAGGAGCCTCATTCGAACGGGCCAGGCACCGCTTCCGAGATGAAGGTGATAGGCGCCCCGGTTGGTCAGAGGCTCCTCCACGTAGCGGGCCGGTTTGATCTCCACCAAGACGGTCTCGGTGCTTTCCCAGTCGTCCGGGCGGCCCAGCATGGCCCCGCGTGCCACCTCGGTGCGGTCGAGCCCAACCAGATTGACGGCTACCCGGTTGTGAGGATCGATCTGCGAGTGTTCCCTCTCGTGGCTTTGCAGCCCGCGAATGCGGCCCTGCAATCGGCCCGGCCAGATCTGGAGCTGTTCGCCGACTGCCAGGGGACCATCGAGCAGGGTGCCGGTCACCACGGTGCCGGCCCCGCTGATGGTGAAGGAACGATCGATCCACATTCGCGGCCGCCCGATATCCACCAGCCCCGGACGAATCGCCTGCACGGCAGCCTCGAGTGCTGCCCGAAGGTCGTCTATGCCTTCGCCCGACACCGGAGACACTCCTAAAATGGGCGATCCTTCCAGGGAAGTGTCTGCCAGCTTCTCTTCAACCTCGAGAGTGATGAGTTCCATCAACTCGTCGTCGACTCGATCGGCCTTCGTGACCGCCACGATGCCGCTGCTGACCCCCAGGAGGTCGAGGACCGCCAGGTGCTCTTCGGATTGGGGCATCCATCCCTCGTCGGCGGCGACGACAAACAACGCCACGTCGATGGCTTCAGAGCCGGCGAGCATGTTCTTGATGAACCGCTCGTGGCCGGGGACGTCTACGAATGAGATCTCGGTTCCATCCCCTAGGGCGGTCCAGGCGAACCCGAGGTCGATGGTGAGTCCGCGGCGCTTCTCTTCTGCCCAGCGATCGGGATCCCGACCGGTCAAGGCGCGGACCAGAGTGGATTTGCCGTGGTCTACGTGCCCGGCGGTGCCTACGACCGGCATGCCGCCTGCAGCGCCGCACTGAGCGCGTCGTCCAGGTGGGGGGGTACGGTGCGAAGGTCGAGGATGAGTTCGCCGGCGTCCCGGCGGGCGATCACCGGAGGATCCGACATCAGCAGTCGATCCCACAGAGCATCGGTGGAGGGCCGCTGCACCACCAGCACCGGAGACGGCACCGTTGCGCCGGGGACCGAGCCGGCTCCGGGGACCGAGTCGCCGGCGCGAATCTCGCCCCGGACGCCGGAGCCTTTCAACAGTTGCTCGAGGCGTGCCCGCAATACATCGGGGGAGGTAGTCGCCATCGCCCAGAAGGGGATGTCTGCGGCCCGGCCGCTTGCGTACATCTGGAGCGTGGCAGACAGTGCAGCGAGAGTCGGCCCGTCACACCGAACCGCTCGACCGACCGGATGCTCGGCGAGTCTGGCTATCAGATCGGCGCGTCCGACCACAATCCCGGCCTGGGGACCCCCGAGCAGTTTGTCGCCGGAGAACAGCACCAGGTCGGCGCCTAGCTCGACAGCCTGACGCACCCCGGGCTCGCCGGCCAGCCAGTGGGGGGGCGGACCGGGTAACCATGGGACGTTTTCGTCGAGAAGGCCGCTCCCCACGTCGTAGACGACCGGTAGCTCATGACGGTGGGCCAGCTCGATCATTGCCGGCAAGGCGACTTCCTCGGTGAAGCCGACCACACGGTAATTGGAGGGGTGAACTTTGAGGAGCAACGCCGAGTCTTCTGAGAGGGCGGCCTCGAAATCGGGCAAATGGGTCCGGTTGGTGGTGCCCACCTCGATCATGGTGGCTCCCGAGGCCTCCATCAATTCTGGTAGCCGGTAGGACCCGCCGATCTCAATCAACTCACCTCGCGAGACGGGAACCTGTTTCCCTCTGGCCAACGCGGTGAGTGTCAGGAAGAGGCCCGCGGCGTTGTTGTTGACCACCAGCGCCTCTTCCGCCCCGGTCAGTGCTCGGGCCAGCTCGCGTGCAAATTGGGCTCGCCCTCCACGCCTTCCCGTTACCAAGTCGAACTCGAGGTTCTCGTAGGACATGGCCGCCGCCCGGGCGGCTACCGCAGCTTCGTCGGCCAGCGGCGCCCGGCCCAGGTTGGTGTGCAACAGGACCCCGGTGGCATTGATCACCGTTTGCGGCCGGCGGGCATGCAGATGCTCGACGAGACGGCGGGCGATTTCGTGGGGATCAGCGTCGTTGCCCTTGCCGATCTGCTCCCTCGCTTCGGCGATAGCAGTCCGGGCGCATTCGACGACCAGCGAGCGCGGGAGGTCTGCGGCCGGAATGGTGCGCACGAGAGCGTCCACCGACGGCAGGTCACGGAGTGGCATGAGTCACAGCATACCGGCGGCGGTATCCTGCCTCGCATGAGCCTTCCCTTCGTCTTCGTCACTGTGTCGGTGGTCGAACTCATGGTCCTCGCCGCTGTTGAGGACCGCATCGGGCTGGGCCCCACATTGGTGATCATTCTCCTCACCGGCATCGCGGGCGCCTCCCTGGTACGCAGCCAGGGGTTTCACGTACTCGCCGGAGTGAGGAATCAGATCAACCAGGGGATGTTTCCCGGTCGCGAACTCGCCCACGGGGCCCTCGTGCTCATCGGCGGGGCTCTGCTGCTCACGCCGGGGTTTCTCACCGATACGGTGGGATTGGCGCTGATGGTGCCGGCCTTTCGGGAGGTGGTACGCCGTCGGGGCGCTCCGTTTGTGCGGCGACGGGCTTCCCTGAGATGATCCGACCCGCTTCCACGGTCTGTCTTCTCCGTAGCGAGCGGGACGGGATGGAGGTCCTGATGGTACGGCGCGCCCCGACTTCGGCTTTCGTTGGTGGCGCCCATGTGTTCCCGGGTGGAGCCGTTGAAGCCGTCGATCGGTCGGAGCTGGCCCAACAGGCCGTGAGTGGGATCGAAGATTTGGAGATGCTGCCCTGGGTGGCGGCTGCCGTACGAGAGGCTGCCGAGGAAGCCGGGGTTCTGGTCACGACCACACCCGATGACAGCCTGCTCGGCTTGCACGGAATCGCCCTCTACGAGGCCTTGGCGGCGATGGGCGCCACTCTCGACGGTGGCCGGTTGGCGTATCTGTCGAACTGGGTCACGCCGGTGGGCGAACCTCGTCGCTTCGACACGCGGTTCTTTCTCGCCGAAGTCTCTGCCGGTACTCCGGCGTTTCCCGACGAGCATGAGGTGACTGAAGCCGAATGGACTACACCCCTCGACGCCCTCGAACGTGCCAAGCAAGGAGGGTGGTTCATGCTGCCGCCCACCATTCTGACTCTCCGTACCCTGGCCCGATTCGATACTCCCGGTGAGGCGGTGGACTTTGCCCGCTCTCAGGAAAGGGTGCCCCGCATCGAGCCGAAGCTGGTAGTCGGCGAGGACGGTTCGATCCGCATTCTCATGCCGGGGCAGGCCGGGTATGACGATCAAGGCCTCCTGTGAGAGTCGATTGCATCCTTGCTCCCAATCCTGGACCGTTCACGGGTCCCGGGACCAACACGTACCTGGTCAGGTCGGGCCCTGAGGCCCTCATCATCGATCCCGGTCCCCTCGACCGCACCCACGAACAGGCGATCAGGACTGCCGTGGCCGGTAGCCGGCCTAAGGGAGTTCTGGTGACCCACACCCACGAGGACCATGCTCCGCTCGCCAATCCCCTCGCTGCCGATCTCGCCGTCCCTACCTACGGGTACGCGCCGGGGCCTCATTTCAAGCCGGACCGATTGCTTGCCGATGACGATCGGGTGAGGTTCGGCAGCGAGGAGGTGCAAGCGGTGCATACTCCGGGGCATAGTCATGACCACCTCTGTTTCTTGGTGAGGACAAGTCTCTTCACGGGCGACCACATCATGGGAGGCTCGTCGGTGGTCGTGGAAGACATGGGCGCTTACCTGAGGAGTCTTCGCAAGCTCCAGCGGTTGTGGCTCGATCGTCTCTACCCGGGACACGGACTTGTGATGGACGATGCCGCCGGTATCGTGGCCGCGTACATCGAGCACCGTCTCGAACGTGAGCAGCAAGTGCTGTCGGCCGTGCAAACGGGAGCAAGCACCGTCATGGAGATCATCCAGGCCGTGTACGCAGACGTGAACCCCGCACTCCATCCCCTGGCCGCGGTGTCGGTCCGCGCCCACCTCGTCAAGCTCGGGGAGGACGGCCTGGTGCAGTACCGGGGCGGTGATGACGTCTCAACCGTCCGGGAGAAGCCTTGAAGACCTGGCCCCGTATCTTCGCCGCCCTCATAGTGGTGGCGCTGGTGGCGGTTCCGGCGGTGGGCCAGGTGACCCCGGAGGATGTTGCCGAGGCCGAAGCGGAACTGGCGGCGTTGCGGGCCGAGACTGATCAGCTGGCGGTCCAGTACGAAGCAGCCGTCGCCCGGTCGGCGCAGCTCGAAGACCAGGTGACCGGCCTGGAATCCGCAGCCCAGGATTCACAGATTCGGCTTGCCGTAACCCGGCAACTCGTTCGGGAACGTGCCGTCGAGATGTACATGGAGTCGAGCACGTCCCAGATCTCCTCGCTGTTCGCGGAGGGCCTGGAAGGTGGCATCGAGGTGGCGCTGGGCTACCTGGGGGAACTGGGGTCGTCCGATACTGAGCTCTTGCGCGATCTGGAGGTCATCAAGACCGAATACCAACGACAGCTCGATCAGTTGTCTGCGGTTCAGGCCGAGCAGGAGACCGTGGTAGCCGAGCTCGACCGGGTCGGTGCCCAACTGAGTGCCCGGCTGGAAGTCGCCCAGGACACCTACGTGGCGCTGGTGGCACAACGCGCCGCCGAGGAGCGAGCCCGGGCGGAAGCCGAGGCTCGGCGGAGAGCAGAGGAAGCCGCACGCCGTGCCGCCGAGGAAGCTGCCACGACGAGCACGAGCGTCCCGACAACGACGAGCACGAGCGTCCCGACAACGACGACGACGGTGGCCGGTGAGACGACGACCACGGTGGCCGGTGAGACGACGACGACGGTGGCCGAAGAGACGACCACGACGGCTTCGCCGCAACCGAGTGGACGGCACTGTCCGGTCGACGGATTCACCAGCTTCACCGACACCTGGGGCGCCCCTCGCTCCGGTGGCCGTTCCCATCAGGGCGTCGACATGCTCGGCGCCCGTTGGACACCCCTGGTCGCCGCCGAGTCGGGAACGATTCTCAGGTTGCGCTCCGGGGGGCTCGGCGGGATCAGTATCTGGCTCAAGGGAACCAGTGGCGACCAGTTCTACTATGCGCACTTGGAGGCTTGGGCGGAGGGGCTGGGCGCCGGTCAAGTCGTGCAGGTGGGTGAACTGATCGGATACATGGGCACATCGGGGAATGCACCCGACTACATCCCGCATCTGCACTTCGAGTACCACCCCGGCGGGGGGGTAGCAACCAACCCCTACCCGCTGGTGAAAGGCCTGTGCGGGTAGGCGGCAGCCGTTCGTTCGAGGGAAGCCGGGAGAGCATCGGGTGACGGCCGGCTGGTCTGTCGGTGAGGATCGACCCTTCTGCGGGAAAACCCAAGGCCAGGCCTCCCACTTCCCACAATGTGCAGAGGACCGGCTTTGACGCCGATCCTCTGCTTTGCGGTCCCCAGGGAAGGGGATCTAGGTTGTCTCCCAGCGCTTCGAGTGCTCGGTTCGCCTCCCAGCTGCCCCGATTCACCTTGGCACGTTCTACATGGAGTATCGGGCTCGGGACCCGAGAAGTTGGGGGCGGTTTGACTTCCGCTCCAAGTGACTAGTGCGGCGCGGGAGGGTCAGCCTAGGTTCACCACCGACTTCGGGTGGGCCCCTGCCGGTGCATCGAGTGCCTCGAGCAGGCGTGCCACTCGGGCAGTGCAGGTCTCGTCGCGGGCGGCGGGTACCAGCTCGGTGATTCGGCGGGCGGCCGCTGCGAAGGCACGAGCCGACTTGCCGTCGGGGTTTGCCCGCACCACCGGCATTCCCCGGTCGCCGCCGCTCACGATGTGCTCATCCAGGGGGATGGTCCCGACGAGAGGCACCCCGAGAGACTCGGCGAGTTCATCGCCGCCTCCCCGTCCGAACAAGTGGTGGACATCCCCATGAGCGCACTCGAACCCCGACATGTTTTCCAGCACCCCGATCACCGGCATGTAGGAACGGCGCGCCATGTCGGCCACCCGAACGGCCACCTTCTGGGCGGCCTTCTGAGGGGTTGTGACCACCACCATCTCCGCTTGGGGTAGGAGCCGGGACAGCGCCATTTGGATGTCGCCGGTCCCCGGCGGCATGTCGATCACCAGGTAGTCGAGGTCGCCCCACGAGACCTGCTTGAGGAACTGCTCGAGGGCTTTGGAGAGCATCAGGCCACGCCACATCAGCGCGGTCTCTTCAGATTCGACGATCAAGCCGGTCGAGACGAGCTTGATGCCCTGGGCTTCCACCGGGACGATGATGCGGTCCTCACCGGCTTCCAGGCGTTGCTCGGTGCCGAGCATGCGTGGAATCGAGAAACCCCAGATGTCGGCGTCCAGCAATCCGACCTTGAGGTCGAGATCGGCCATGGCCAGAGCCAGGTTGACACTGGCCGAGGACTTGCCCACCCCGCCCTTGCCGCTACCGACGGCAATCACCCTGGTCAGGGCGTTCACCAGAGTAGGTTCTGCATTCTCTCTGGCCTTCAAGCGAGCCGTGCTCATCACCTCGGCTCGCTGTTGTTTGGTCATGGCGCGGGTTTCTACTCGGACTTCACGTACGCCGGGAATGGCACCGACTTTCCGTTGGGTGTCTTGCTCGATCTGTGAGCGCATCGGGCATTCGGCGATGGTCAGCGCGATCCCTACCGTCACCGTTCCGTCTTCGGTGACGCTGACGTCGGGGATCATGCCCAGCTCCACCACATCGCCGCCCAGTTCGGGGTCGACGACGCCGCGTAGAGCTTCGAGGATCTGGTCGTTGGTCGGCATGCGGGCCATAGTACGAAGGTATTTGCACTACGAAGATATTGTGAATGTAGGGCCCGGTGGGACCTATACTGCCGACCCAGTTCGGGAGACGGAGGAGTCGTCCATGGAGCAGCTGGTATCGATCAAGTCTTCGGTTCCGCCGCGTGCGGTCATCGTCACCGAAAGCGCCGCGACCAAGATCAAGGACCTGGTCAAATCGGAGGGCGATCCATCCCTGTTCCTGCGGATGGGAGTCCGTCCCGGCGGCTGCAGCGGCTTCTCCTACGAGATGTACTTTGATTCCGAATTCGATGAGCAGGTCGACATCGTCGAGGAGTACGGAGATGTGCGGGTGGTGGTCGACAACCAATCGGTGGAGATGCTGCGCGGATCTACGCTCGACTACCAAGAAGGCCTGATGGGCGCCGGATTCGCCATCAACAATCCCAACGTCAGCCGTTCCTGCGGTTGCGGTAACAGCTTCAGCTGAGACGGATTCGAGTTCTCGAAGGGGCCCTCCGGGGCCCTTTCTTCATTGGGCGCTGCCGGCCCGGCCACCGGCCGGTAGCCTGGTGCTTGTTCCAAACCGCGAAGGAGACGTCATGCCCAAGCGAGTGCTGGATACCCCCGATGCCCCCGATGCGCTCGGTCCCTATTCGGTCGCCGTGCAAGCCGGCGATTTCGTGTTTGTGTCGGGACAGGTTGCGATCGATCCGGTGACCGGCGAGCAAGCTCCCGACAATGTTGCCGCCCAGACCAAGCAGATCATGGAGAACCTTCGGGCCATCCTTGAAGATGTCGGGCTCACCCTCTCGGATGTGGCCAAGACGACGATCTTCCTGGCCGACATCAATGATTTTCCAACCGTCAATGACATCTACGGAGGCTATTTCGAGGATGAACCTCCTGCCCGTTCGACGGTACAGGTGGGCGCCCTGCCGGGAGGGTTCCTCGTCGAGATCGAGGTGGTGGCGGCGCGTCGGTACTAGCGAGACAGGACACCAGGAGGGATGCGATGGACAAGGCTGAGGTGTTTGCCCGGCTCGGATTGAGTGAATCGAACTCGGGCGTGTACGCCGGCGGATGGTTACCCGGAGCCGGCCGGGAGATCGGAAGCATCAACCCCACCACCGGCGAGGTGCTGGCCCGCGTGCGGCGCGCCTCAGCCGAGGAGTACGAGCAGGTCGTACGGACGTCGTTGGATGTTTTCCGAGAGTGGCGCATGCTCCCGGCTCCCCGCCGAGGTGAGTACGTGCGGCAAATCGGCAACGCCCTGCGCGACAACAAGAGGGCCCTGGGAGCGCTCGTCACGCTGGAGATGGGCAAGATCATCGCCGAGGGTGAAGGCGAAGTTCAGGAGATGATCGATATCACCGACTTCGCGGTCGGACTCTCTCGCCAGCTGTACGGTCTGACGATGATGTCGGAGCGGCCCCGGCACCGGATGTACGAGCAGTGGCATCCGCTCGGGCCGGTTGCGTCGATAACGTCTTTCAACTTCCCGGTGGCGGTGTGGGCCTGGAACTCGGCCATCGCTGCGGTGTGCGGCGATACCAACGTATGGAAACCTTCGAGTATGACCCCTCTCACCGCAATCGCCGTTACCAACGTCGTCAACGAAGTCATGGAGGGATCCGGCTTCGAGGCCGCGTTCAGTCTTGTTGTCGGAGGCGGTGCGGATATTGGCGAGGCCATTGTCAACGACCACCGGATTCCACTCGTCTCGGCCACCGGGTCGTGCGACATGGGATACAAGGTGAGTGCCGGCGTTGCCAAACGCCTGGGCCGTTCGATCCTCGAGCTGGGCGGCAACAACGCCATCATCGTGATGGACGACGCCGATGTAGAACTTGCCGTGCGAGGTGCCCTCTTCGCCGCGGTCGGCACTGCCGGGCAGCGCTGTACGACCCTGCGGCGTTTGATCGTGCAGCGGGGTGTAGCCGATGAAGTAGCCCAGCGCCTGATTGCCGCCTACCACCAGGTCAGAATCGGTGACCCCCTCGATCCGGCGACCTTGATGGGACCCCTGGTCGATCCGAGTGCCGTCGAGAACATGATGACCGCCCTGGCGATCGCCGGGGAGCAGGGTGGCAAGGTGCTGCACGGGGGCAACCGGTTGCCCGAACTCGGTCCGGCGTTTGCCGAACCGACCATCGTGATGATGGACAAGGATGCACCGATCTTGCAAGAGGAGACCTTTGCCCCGGTGCTCTACATCATCCCGGTGGACGACCTGGAAGAAGCCATCGGAGTACAGAACGGCGTCCGCCAGGGTTTGTCTTCGGCCATCTTCACCGATTCGTTGAAGAGCGCCGAGACCTTCCTGTCGCACCTGGGTTCGGACTGTGGCATTGCGAATGTGAACATCGGCACTTCGGGTGCCGAGATCGGCGGTGCATTTGGTGGCGAGAAGGAGACCGGTGGAGGCCGCGAAGCAGGCTCGGATGCCTGGAAGGCCTACATGCGTAGGCAAACGACCACGATCAACTGGGGCGACGATCTGCCGCTGGCCCAGGGCATCGAGTTCGGGTGAGAAGTCACTCGCGGCCGCATCCGGTTTCCACCGGTCCGGGTGGATTGGGTATTGGGAGTAGCCACGCGTCGAGCCAAAGTGACAGACTAAAGCTACGACTGACGACCGAATGACTCCTACATGACTTTCTCCATTGTTGCCTGGGATCCCTTCGCCGGACCGGAATGGGGGGTGGCGGTAGCCTCCAAATTCCTGTCGGTCGGAGCCATCGTGCCTTGGGCACGGGCGGGAGCGGGAGCGGTGGCGACCCAGGCGCTCGCCAACGTCGCCTTCGGTCCGGATGGGCTCGCCCACCTGGCGACCACTCTGGACGCCACCTCCACCGTTGGAGTATTGATCGAGGAGGATGAGCGTCCGTCCCAACGCCAGCTTGGCATCGTCGATGCGGGCGGCGGCACGGCCACCTACACGGGCGAGGACTGTTTCGATTGGGCCGGCGGGAAGACCGGTTTGGGCTACGCCTGTCAGGGGAACATTCTCACCGGCCCCGAAGTGATCGATGCCATGTCCAGCTCATTCGAATCGAGCGAGGGAACCCTGGCCCGGAGGCTCTTTGAGGCGCTGGCGGCCGGCGACGGGGCGGGTGGCGACCGCCGAGGCCGACAATCGGCGGCGGTCCTGGTCGTTCGGACGGGTGGCGGCTATGAAGGCGGGTCAGACGTCGCCGTCGACCTAAGGGTCGATGACCATCCCACCCCGATCGCCGAACTGGACCGACTTCTGGGGGTACACGAACTGCTGTTTCCAAACCCCGACTCGCTCGAGTGGGTCGAGGTGGAAGGTCAGTTGCCTGCCAGAATCCGCCGGGCACTCACCGCCCGGGGCATCAAGACCGGCGCCGGTAAGGGGTACAGCGACGATTTGCGCAGGGCGCTGTACTCATGGGTGGCAATGGAGAACCTGGAGGAGCGATGGTCGGACGAGGCGCGGATCGATCAGACCGTTCTGGACATGCTCCTGGGAGAGGAATAACCGTCCCGGCTATCCCGGCCCAGAAGGCCGGCACCGCGTAGGCTGCTCTCCACCGGGGGTGCGACCACAACCACGAGGTTTTGGCGTCCTGAAGACGTCATATGTGCCCCTTCAGGACGCCAAAACCCTTGAGGGGCGGCGCGACGATCATCCGAACCGGTAGCCCACCGAGCGAACCGTGGTGATCCAGCTGGCCCGTTCCTCTCCCAGCTTCGACCGCAGACGCCGGACGTGCACGTCGACGGTGCGCGCCCCGCCGTAGTAGTCGTAGCCCCACACCCTGGACAGCAGTTGTTCGCGACTCCAGACCCGTCCCCGGTTCTCGACGAAGAACCGGAGCAACTCGTACTCCATGTAGGTGAGATCGACCGGCTTGCCGGTCACCAGGGCCTGGTAGGTGGCGGTGTTCAGCTCGAGGTCCTTGAAGCGCACAACTTCGGAAGAGGGCTCCTCCGGATTGAGGCGAGCCAATCGCAGTTTCAGTTCGACGGGATCCGGTGGGGCGATCACGAAATCGGATACGAACCCGGTGTCGCTCAGCAGACCTGCTTGATCGCGATGGACCACCAATAGCACGTCGACGCCGAGGTCGTCGCTCAGCCCGCGTGCCCTGCGCAGGGAGGCTGCCGGCTCGTCGGAGAGTTCGACGACGGCAACCGTCCATTCTGCCGGCTCGGGCTGTTCCGGCACCGGGACGGTATCCACTCCGGCCAGAAGCAAGGCCTCGCTCAGCGCGCTCGAGGGCACGGAGGGATAGACCGCGACCAGCATCACAGGATGGGGAGGTATTCCTCGAGTTCGAACCTCGAGACATGGTGCTGATACCGGTCCCACTCCTTGCGCTTGTTGCGCAGGAACCAATCGAACACGTGCTCGCCGAGGGCCTCGGCGATCAATTCCGAGTTCTCCATGACGTCGAGGGCCTGGGACAGCGTCTCGGGAAGCCGCTTGATTCCTTCGGCGGAGCGCTCGCTCGACGTGAGGTTGAACACGTTGCCCATCATCTCAGCAGGCAACTCGTAGTTGCCCTCGACCCCGGCTAGGCCGGCGGCCAGCAACACCGAAAAGGCCAGGTACGGGTTGCAGGCCGAGTCGGGCGAGCGGTACTCGACCCGGGTGCTGGAAGGCTTGCCTGCTTTGACGGTGGGGACCCGTACCAGGGCCGACTGATTGTTGCGCGCCCAGAACACGTACACCGGTGCTTCGAATCCCGGCACGAGCCGCTTGTAGGAATTGACCCATTGGTTGGTGACCGCGGTGACCTCCTGGGCGTGGGTCACCAGACCGGCGATGAACTTCTGGGCAACCTTCGATAGACGGTTTTCGCTGCCCGCCTCGTAGAAGGCGTTCTCATCGCCCTCGAACAGAGACAGGTGCATGTGGAACCCGCTCCCGTCGTGTTGTTCCAGCGGCTTGGGCATGAACGTGGCGTAGATCCCATGTTCGAGAGCGATTTCCTTCACCGTCAGGCGGAAGGTCATCACGTTGTCGGCCATGGTCAGGGCATCGGTGTAGCGAAGGTCGATCTCATGCTGGCTCGGGGATACCTCATGGTGCGAGTACTCCACCGGGATACCCAGTTGCTCCAGCGCAGTGATCGTGGCGCGTCGATACTCCTGGGCAACATCCAGAGGGGTCAGGTCGAAGTAGCCGCCCCGGTCGAGCACCTGAGGTTCTGGCGACGTGTCCTTGAAATAGAAGTACTCGAGTTCCGGCCCGACGTAGAACCCGTATCCGAGATCCGCCGCCTTGCGGAGGTTCCGCTTGAGAACCCAGCGGGGGTCTCCCTCGAAGGGTTGTCCGTCGGTGGTGAGGATGTCGCAGAACATGCTCGCTACCTGCGTTGCGGGCCGCCATGGGAGGATCTGGAAGGTAGATGGGTCGGGCCGGGCTATCATGTCGGCTTCCTGGATGCGGGCATATCCGTCGATAGCCGATCCGTCGAACGTCATGCCCTCCTCGAAGGCGACCTCCAGCTCCGCAGGGCTGATCGAAACCGACTTGAGAAACCCCTGCACGTCCGTGAACCACAGCCTCATGAACCGGATTCCGCGTTCCTCCACCGTGCGAAGCACGTATTCGGCCTGCTTGTCCATCCCGACAACTCCTTGCGGTGCTCACCGGAAAGGTAGCCGAGGCGGGCATGCCGACGAAACGGAGATGGCATCCGAAACACAGCGTTCACACTCCGGCAACCGTCCGGTAATTCGGAACGGGTACAAAGCCGGATCAGATCGCGAGAGAGGACTACCCATGCCGAAAACCCCGGCAGACGTCATGGAGATGCTCGGCGACGACGTCGAGTTCGTCGACCTGAGGTTCTGCGACCTGCCCGGGCAGGTGCAGCACTTCACGATCCCGGCCGGCGAACTGGATCTCGATGCCTTTGAAGAAGGTTACGGGTTCGACGGATCATCGATCAGGGGATTCCAGGAGATCCAGGAATCGGACATGATCCTCAAACCCGACCCCGAGACCGCCCTGATCGACCCATTCATGGAGCGCAAGACGTTGCTGCTGTACTGTTTCGTGCACGATCCGATCTCTCACGAACCGTACGACCGGGACCCTCGGTATGTTGCCAAGAAGGCAGAGCAATACCTGATCGGGACGGGGCTTGCCGACACCTCGTACTGGGGTCCGGAAGCAGAGTTCTACATCTTCGATTCGGCTCGCTTCGATCAGACCCAGTTCTCGGCGTTCTATGAGGTCGATTCGATCGAGGGCGCCTGGAACACGGGAGCCCAGGAGGACGGCCGGAACCTCGCCTACAAGCCCCGTTACAAGGAGGGGTACTTCCCGGTTCCTCCCACCGACCACTACCAGGATCTTCGCTCGGAAATGACCGCCGTGCTGGAGGAAGCGGGGATCAACGTAGAGGTCCATCACCACGAAGTAGGGACCGCCGGCCAGGCCGAGATCGATATCCGCTACGAGCCTTTGCTCCGCCAGGCGGACAACGTGACGCTGTTCAAGTACATCGTCAAGAACGTTGCGTGGCAGTACGGCAAGACGGTCACCTTCATGCCGAAGCCGATCTTCGAGGACAACGGCTCCGGCATGCACACTCACCAGAGTCTTTGGAAAGACGGGGTGCCGCTCTTCTACGACGAGACGGGTTACGCAGGTTTGTCCGACATGGCGCGCTGGTATATCGGGGGATTGCTCGAGCATGCCCCGGCCGTTCTGGCCTTTGCCGCCCCTACGACCAACTCGTATCGACGTCTGGTGCCCGGTTACGAGGCTCCGGTCAACCTGGTGTTCAGTCAGCGGAACCGGTCGGCGGCGGTCCGGATCCCCCTGTATTCCCAGAAGCCCGCTCTGAAGCGGTTGGAGTTCCGTTGCCCGGATCCGTCCGCCAACGCGTATCTGGCGTTTTCAGCAATGCTGATGGCCGGACTCGACGGGATCGAAAACCAGATCGAACCGCCTCCGCCGGTCGACAAGGACATCTACGACCTGCCGCCGGAAGAGCTCGAGAACCTGCCTTCGGTACCGGGGAGCCTGGACGAAGCCCTGGCGGCCCTCGAGGCCGACCACGCCTTCCTGCTGAAGGGTGACGTGTTCACGGAGGACCTCGTCGAGGCCTGGCTCGAATACAAGCGTGGATCGGAAGTCGATCAGATGCGATTGCGGCCCCACCCGTACGAGTTCTACCTGTACTACGACATCTAGGCGGTCACGAACCAGCAAAGGCCCACGGAAGAGGCCTCTGCCGCTCAAGATGCGCGGGGTTCATTCCGACATAGAACAACAAGCCATGGCAGACCGAAGAAGCCGCGCTGCGGGCGCTCCGATGCCGCCGGAGGCCCCGGCGTCGGCTACCGAGACTTGGGAGATATTGGAGAGCGAGCTGGGCGAGCTCGTCTGGGCCACGGATTCCCGGCTTCGCTACGAACACGCTCTCTTCGAGTGTGCTCAGTCGCTGCTACTGGCACCGGATGACCTGGCGCTGCGAAGGGCGTTGGAGGTTCTGCGTTCGGCAACCGACGCTCGTTATGCGTTCGTCGAGCGCAACATCGACCATCCGACCTTGGGATTCTGCTCGCGGGCCGTAGAGGAGGTAGAACGGCCGGGATTGGATGAAGATCCGGACGATGGATTTTGGGATCTGGTGCCTTGGGAGCAGATGCCCACCTCGCGGTCGCGCTTGGAGAAGGGGGAACCCTTTTTGCTTCTGGTCGAGGACCTGACCGGACCCGAGCGCCGGCTCTACCTCGAAGACCCGTTTCCGGTGAAGTCGGAGCTCGACATCCCCATCTTCGTTCGGGGCCGTTGGGAGGGACTGATCGGCTTTGCCGACCGAACGATTGCCCGGCAGTGGTTGCCTGAGGATGTGCGTTTGCTGGAGATCGCTGCCGCACTCATTGGTGCCTACTGGGACCGCGAGAACGTGGAGGGCCAGCTTCGAATCAGCCTTGCGGAACGAGACAAGCGGGTTCGCCGCGAGCGGGCACTGGCCCGATGTTCGGAGGCCCTGCTCAGGTCCGCATCGGCCAATCCGCTCGACGCGGCGCTGGAGAGCCTTCTCGACGCTACCGAGGCGAGTTCCGTGTTCCTAGAACGCAACGTCCACGATCCCGAGAAAGGCCTCTGCACGTCCATGGTCAGAGAGATGAGCAAACCGGGGGAGACCTTGGATACCGGGATGTGGAGCCTGGTCCCCTGGGAATCGATGCCGCTCTCTTACCACCATCTGTCGCGCGGCGAACCCTTTGCCTTTCTGGTTGCCGACCTCACCGGCCCCGAGGCCGAGGTGTACAAAGGAACGAAGGGCAAGTCGGAGCTCAACATCCCGATCTTCGTCGGCGAGGACTTTGTCGGCCTATTGGGATTGACCGACCGATTGGAGGAGCGGGCTTGGGAAGCTGGCGAGATCGATTTTCTCAGACGGGCCGGCGAGATGTTTGCAGCGTTTTGGGAACGTCGGCGTGCCTATGAGCGCCTGGAGCGCCTCGTACAGTCAAAGGATGAGTTCGTCGCGAGCGTGAGTCACGAACTCCGCACTCCGCTCACGGTTGTGGTCGGTCTTGCGAACGAACTCAATGATGGCTGGGGCTCATTCTCTGATCACGAACTCGGCGAGTTCATCGATCTGATTGCCGAGCAAGGTAACGAGGTGGCGAACATCGTTGAGGATCTTCTGGTGGTGGCGCGGGCAGACATCGGCAAGGTTTCCGTGGTGCCCGGGGAGGTGGATCTCGAGGCCCACGTCCGGGAGGCGGTCGCGGCGATGAAAGACCCCCCACCGATCGACACGGTCGGGATTGGTTTCCCGGCCTGGGCCGATCCGACCCGGGTCAGGCAGATTCTCCGAAATCTCCTCACGAATACGGTCCGCTACGGCGGCAGTGAGGTCCGGATCGAATTCGGAGTGATCGGCGACAAAGCCCGCCTCGAAGTGTGCGACAACGGTCCGGGCGTCGAAGAACAGGACTACGAGCGCATCTTCGAGGCATACCACCGGGCTCACGATCGGCGGGGACAACCGGCTTCCGTCGGGTTGGGACTGACGGTCAGCAAGCAGCTCGCCCGTCTGATGGGAGGCGATCTCACCTACTTCCGCAAAGACGGCTGGAGCGTATTCGCGCTGACCCTGCCGCTGGCAGCCGGGAACGACGGCGACTAGCCGCCGGTGTTCAGAAGATCTCCTGGCACCAGGGAGCCGGGTGCCAGGAGAACATAGCGTCTGCCCTCCGTAAGGCTCCCGGAGATCCTTGCGCCCGACCTGCGGCCACCAGGTCGAGCAAGCGGACACCTCCCATGTAGATGGCCCCCAGATCAGAGGCAGCCATGCTCAGGTCCGGGGCGGATGTGTCCCGAGAACAAACGGCGCTTTCACCCGTTGTATCCAACACGTACCTGCCGGAATTCTGCCCGTCGAACTCGTCGCGCACCTCGATGACCAGGCGGCCTTCCCGGGAGTACCGACGAGCGGCCAGCGCGGCCGGTATGTCGATCAGGGCGACCCACAGCGAATCCGAAACCCGGCGACTGAGGCGCCGGGGGTCGTTCAGGAGCCAGAGGAGCGGGTCGTCGGCCGGCAGGTTCCAGTAGTTGATCCGGCGAATCAGGTCGATGGACGACACGTATCGCCAGAGGCTATCGGCAGCGGATAGGTCGACGGCCTGCAGATCGAAGATGCGCACCTCGCCGTTGGGGAGGCCATTGGCGTCCCACTGCTCCTCGGCACGGTATTGCACATATCCGCGTGCGATCCCATTCTCCTCGTAGATCGCGTACCGGTAGCGCGTGGCGTCCCGGCGCTGGCTTTCCGGGTCGTGGAACACACGATGCTCCCACCAGCTTGCAGAACGACGGAACATGCCGGGTCGAACGCGTCGGGTCTGTTCGAAGACGGTAGGCAACAATTGTTTTGCCTCGTCGACGTCGACCAGACGGACGGTGCCGGAGCCTCGGGGTGGTCCACTCAACCCGGCGTGCCGGCGATCGATCTCGGCATCGACCAACGACGCGGCCGGTCCGTATCCGAAGCGGCCGTAGATCGAGCTTTCCGATGCCCAGAGTGCGGCCAGCACATCCCCTCGCTTCCGGACTTCGTCGAAATGGGCTCGCATCATCCGGCGCAGAACGCTCTGCCGGCGGTGAGTGGCGAGCACCGACACCATCGTGGTCCCGGCCACCGGGAGGACTCCGCCGGGAACGGTCATCTCGAGGCTGAAGGCACCGGCCGTGCCCACCATCTGCTCGCCATCGAAGGTGCAGACGGTGCGTTCGGTTTCGAGAATCTCGTTGAACGACTCGAGCTCTTCGTCGGCTAGATCGAAGCCGAACGCCAGCCCGAGGAGCCGGCGGAACTCCGGTCGTTCGGCCTCGGTGATGGGGCGGACGGTGACTGTCATGGATTGGATCCTGCCACGGGAAGGGCGAAGTGGTGGCTGTTGTCGCGCCCCTTCTAGGTGCCGGCAGTTTCGGCTGCGGCTGCTACCAGCGCGTTGTGAGCGGTATTGAACTCGACTGAAGCCGCCTGGAAGGCCGCCACTGCGTCGCGACGCGGCTGAGCGGAGGGTCCCTCGAACCCAACCCGGGCATCACGAGCGGAAGCACGTATCTTTCCGGCTGCAGTTGCCAGGTCCGCATGGATGGTCGCCAGCGTTTCGTATCCGGACGGCGGTGCCGCGATCTCAACCCCATCGGCAAACACCGAGGAGCGTTCCTCGACGTCCCGGAACCCGGCCAGAGCATCCTGGTATTCGATCAGCCGCGGTTGAGCATCCTGCTGGCTGTTGACATCGAGCAAATCGGCTTCGATACCCGCCAATTCGGCCTTCGACTCGGTCATTTTGTCGACATATGCCTGAACCTCGGCGGGAACGGCGGCAGCGACGGTGGTCGTCGTTTCCCCGTCGCCGTTGGAGGTCGAGGTCGTTGTCGTGGACGCGGTGGTAGTCGTTTCCTCAGCTTGCGTTTCGGGCAGCTGCTGGACGAAGAAGTATGTGAATCCGACCATGCCCACAATGATGAGGGGGAGGATCCAGCGGCCTGGCTTCGGGTCCGGATTTCGACTGGTCATCGGCACCAGAACGTTAGCGGACCCGGGAAGGGTTCCCGCGGTTTCCCGTTCCGCCGCCGGACGCATACCCCTTGCAGGGTACGGCTGCTTCCCATACGTTGACGCTGTACCCGCGCTCCCCGTCAACCTGATGAGGAGAACCTGCATGAATGAGGAACCGTCCGACGAATCGTCCGAACCGGTAGAGGTATTCGAGCATGTCCCGTGGGCCCATCTGGCAGAACCGCCCCGGGAGAAGAAACTCCGGGTGGCCTACGTTGCCGCCGGGGCCATCGCACTTGCGGCGCTTGGGGCATTGGCTGCCCGTTCGATCAACCGGTCCCCGGAACCTCCACCCGTCGCAGTGTCGAGTGCCGAGACAACGCCGTTGGTGCACGCGCTTCCACCGCCCCCGTCGCGGGTTGAGGCTCTCACCGAAGCCGACCTGCTGGCGGTGACCCCGGGACGGGGTGAAGTGAGTGCTGCAGTTCGGGCCGAGTGGTTCGTATCGGACTACTTCTCTTCGGGAGGCAATCCGGGCGCTCATCAAGCCGTGCTCGATGCCCTTCCCGAAGGTTCCCGGCTGGGGTCGGATTCCGGGGCCGGGTTCTCCTCGTACGTTGAGTGGGCGGCGACCACTCGCATCGAAGCTATCGGCACCAACCAGTTCCGTTCCACAGTGCTGTTTCGCATACTGGTTTCCGAAGGGGAAGCGGGCTACGTACGGTTGCCGGTACAGGCGGTCGACGTGATGGTCGCGGTAGATGCCGGAGGCGGCACCCGGGTGATGGATCTGCCGATGCCTGCCACGGTGCCCCCCGGACCTCCGTTCCCGGCCTGGTCGGAACCCGTGGAGGAGATACCCGCCCCGGTCCAAACCGCGGCCCTCCGAATCGCCGGATCCTGGGGTGACGAAGCTTCCGTTGTCGAGGCGAGCCGACGAGAAGGCGGCTGGCGGGTGGTGGTCGGTGTCGCCGACGAAGCGGGTATTCGGTGGCCGCTGACCTTGTGGCTCACGAACCTGGGTGAACCATTGTGGCCCTCCGCGAGTGAGGACTGACAGCGGTCGATTCCCGGTGCCGGGTTCGGCGAGGACGCTCTTGCTCAGTCCGAGTAGTGGCTCTGTAGGATCTCTTGCGCCGGCCGGGCGATGTCGGCCCAGTCGGCGTCGGGGGCCTTGCTAAGCGTCACGAAATCGGCAGTCATGAAGATGCTCGTTATGCCCGGGATCGAGAGGAGCGCTGCGGCCAAAGGGTCATCGTCGTCCCGACCTGCTACAAAGGTCTTGGGCCCGCCGACGTCCACGCCTACAGTGAATTTGAGCGCATTGGGGTTGGGGGTGGACTCGATCTGTACCGGCATCAGGCATCCTTTCGACGTCCTGCATCGTAGCGAGCGGGTCTGATGTCGACCGACCGCACGGCGCTGGGAGTCGATGTGGGGGGCACGTTCACGGATCTTGTCGCCTGGGACGGATCACGGCTGCGTTCCGGGAAGACCTCATCGACCATAGATCAAAGTGAAGGGGTGCTGGGGGGAGCCTCCGAGGTGCTGGAGGAAGGAACGACCGGCCGCCTTCTGCACGGAACCACCGTGGCGACCAATGCTCTTCTGGAACGCAAGGGCGCCCGGACGGCCCTCGTGACGACGGCCGGTTTTACCGACGTGGTGGAGATCGGGCGCCAGGATCGGCCGGCGTTGTACGACCCGATGTCCGATCGGCCCGATCCACTTGCTCCGCGAGAGCTTCGTTTTGGAGTTGCCGGGCGCGTAGATGCGTACGGGCTTGAGACCGAACCGCTCGGGAACCTGTCGCGCCTCGCCGAGGCATTGCAGAAGAGCCGGCCGGAAGCGGTAGCGGTTTCACTCTTGTACTCCTTCGCATCTCCGGCGCAAGAGCGGGCCGTTGCGGAGTCACTTTCGGCGGTACTGGAGGACGTCCCGATCTCGATCTCCGCGGAGGTGGCTGCAGAATTCCGCGAGTATGAACGAACCTCCACGACGTTGCTCAACGCCTACCTGCAACCCAGCACCGGTGGCTACCTGCGGAGCCTGCAAACCCGGGTAGCGCACGCTCGCCTGGCCGGAGAGGTGCTGGTCATGCGTTCATCCGGCGGCCTGATGGACATCATGGCAGCTGCGGCGCTTCCGGCCGCGGTGCTGCTGTCCGGCCCGGCGGGAGGGGTCGTGGCTTCCGCCGAATTGGGGCGGGCACTGGGCTACGGACGGCTCGTGTCGTTCGACATGGGCGGCACGTCGACCGACGTCTGCCGTATCGAGGGCGGACGACCGGAGGTCTCCTACGAACGGGCCATCGACGGGTATCCGTGCCGGATGCCGGCCGTGGCGGTGCACACCGTGGGAGCCGGCGGCGGCAGCCTGGCCTGGATCGACCCGGGTGGTGCCCTGCGGGTGGGACCACAGAGTGCCGGCGCTCACCCCGGACCCGCCTGCTACGGGCGGGGAGGTAGTGAACCGACGGTGACCGACGCGGATCTCGTCGTCGGCAGGCTGTCGCCGGACACCTTGCTCGCCGGTTCACTGCAGCTAGATGCCGAGGCATCACTTCGGGCTTTGACGGACACGGCCGGGCGGCTCGGCATTGATCTGAGCGCCGCTGCCCTGGGCGTGATCGACGTCGTTGAAGCGCACATGGAACGTGCCGTCCGAGCCGTTTCCGTGGAAGAGGGCGCAGACCCGCGCGCGGCGGAGTTGGTGGCCTTTGGGGGAGCCGGCGGTATGCACGCCACGGCCCTGGCCCGTCGCCTGGAGATGGGTGGAGCGGTGATCCCTCCCTTTGCCGGGGTGTTCAGCGCCTTGGGGCTGTTGCTGAGCCCGCCCCGGACCGACACGGTGCAGGGGGTGCTGATGACGGGAGGCGATCACATCGACGAGGTCGTGGCGGGGGTTGCCGACCAAGCCCGGGGGTTCATGATCGCCGAGACGGGAAGACCGCCCGACCATGTGCACAGCCTGCTCGACGTTCGCTACCGGGGTCAGTCGCACGAAACACAAGTGGACTACGACCCCGGTGACGGATGGGAAGTGCTCGCCGATCGCTTCCACCGGGCACATCGGGTCCGAAATGGTTTCGCCCGGCCCGGCGACCCGATCGAGGTCGTTGCGGCCCGAGCGGAAGCAACGGGTGAACCGGCAATGACCTGGTCCGACCTTCCGGAGATCACGCCGGCCGGTGAGGCCGAACGGGGTAGCCGGGCGGTGCTGACCGGCAACGGTCCGCGGGATGCGCATGTTTGGTGGCGCCCCGGTCTGGCGCCGGGAGCTGAGGTAGTAGGGCCGGCCATTGTCGAGGAGCCCGAAGCAACCACCTACCTGGGGGAAGGAGAGCGGGCGATCGTGCATCCGTCGGGAGCGCTGGAGGTGGCCTGGTGAAGGTGGATCCGATCACACTCGAGGTGGCCCGCAACGAATTCGCTTCGATCGCCGACGAGATGGGTGCCGTGCTGCGCCGCACGGCCTACTCACCCAACATCAAGGAGCGGGCGGACTGCTCGGCGGCTGTCTTCACGGCCGACGGGGAGATGCTGGCGCAGGCCGAGCACATCCCCGTGCACCTGGGGTCCATGCCCGATTCGGTCACCGCGTGCCTGCGCCGCTTCGACCCCGTCCCCGGCAGGCAGTACGCGGTGAACGACCCCTTCTTCGGGGGCACGCACCTCAACGACCTCACCATCGTGGCCCCGGTCTTCGTCTCGGGGGCCCATGTGGCCTGGGTGGCCAATCGTGCCCACCACGCCGACGTCGGCGGTGAGGCTCCCGGCTCGATGCCCGCGCACGCCACCACCGTCGACCAGGAGGGGTACCGCGTCGAGCCCACCCTGGCCGTCAGCGAGGGTGCGTGGCTGGATGACTTCGTCACTCCCTTCGTGGCGGCCTCGCGAACGCCGTGGGAACGGCGCGGTGACCTCGACGCCCAGATGGGCTCGAACGCGGTCGCGGTCCGTCGGCTCACCGAACTGGTCGAACGTGAGGGCCTCGAGCACTTCCGCCTCGTGACCACAGCGCTGCTCGACTACGGCCAGCGTCGCATGGAGGTGGCCCTGGGCGAGTTGCCGGACGGCGAGTACGCCTTCGAGGACCACATGGAGCTGGGTGAGCGGGACGTGGCCATCCGGGCCACGGTCACGATCGAGAGCGGTTCGCTTCACGCCGACTTCAGTGACAGCGACCCGCAGGTGGAGGCCAACTTCAACGCCGTGGAGGCGGTCACGCGCTCGTGCCTCTACTACGCGGTACGGGTCGCGACCGATCCCACCATCCCTGCCAACGGTGGCTGCTATCGACCGCTGACGCTGTGCGCTCCCGACGGGAGCATCGTCAACGCCAGGCCGCCCGCGGCGGTCGCGGCGGGCAATGTCGAGACCAGCCAGCGCATCGCCGACGTCCTGCT
>DHIO01000032.1 GCA_002403855.1 Acidimicrobiia bacterium UBA4744 | reverse complement strand
ATCCGCAGGTTTCTCACGCAAGTTCGGGAGGACACGGCTGCGATCCTGAGGACCACACCAACCTTCTAGTCTTTGATCGGCGGAAGGGGAGATATGCGCTTTGGGGCGTTTGTGCCGCAGGGTTGGCGGCTTGATCTGGTTGGCATCACAACGGAGGACCACTGGCCGACGATGCTCGGTGTGGCCAACTCCATAGAAGAGGCAGGGTACGAGTCGCTGTGGGTTTACGACCACTTCCATACGACTCCGGTGCCCACCCAGGAAGTCACCTACGAAGCATGGACCTTGATGGCCGCCCTGGCCGCTACGACCAGGCGAGTCCGACTCGGCCAGATGTGTACCTGCAACTCGTACCGTCCTCCTGCCTACCTCGCCAAGGTGGCAGCCTCGATCGATGTGATCTCCGCTGGTCGTGTCGAGATGGGAATCGGAGCCGGCTGGTATGAACACGAATACGACGGCTACGGGTACTCATTTCCCAAGCCATCGATCCGGATCGGCATGCTGCGCGAAGGCGTAGAAATCATGCAACGGATGTGGACCGAGGAGGAAGTTGACTTCGCGGGGAGGCACTACACCCTCAAGGGAGCGATCTGTCGCCCCAAACCCGTTCAGCAGCCCCACATCCCACTCTGGATCGCCGGGGGAGGTGAGAAACTCACACTCAACGTTGCCGCCCGTTACGCCTCCCATACGAACTTCGGACAGTCTTTCGAGGAGTTCGTCCACAAATCCGAGATCTTGAAAGAGCATTGCCAAGAGGTTGGAACCGACTTCGATGCCATTGTTCGCTCGGCCAACTTCAGCGTGATCTGCGAGGAAACCGAACCGGAGGTCGAGGAGCGCATCGCCTGGATCAAGGACCACTACCGGCCGTTTGTTCCAGCCGAGCGGCTCGAACGCATGGAGGACATGTGGCGGAAGTTTGCCGGAACACCCGACCAACTCATCGAGAGGTTTCGCCCGTGGCGTCGGGCCGGGATGACCTACGGGATTGTCTTCTTCGCCGAGGCGGCCTACGACACCTCGGGGCTGGAACGCTTCGCCGGCGAGGTCGTACCGGCGTTGGCGTCATGATCGAACCCCCGTTCCCACCGCCGATCAAGCCGATGAAGGCGCGGGTGCGGGAAACCCCTTCCCAACCGCCCGGGTGGGTATACGAGCCAAAATGGGACGGTTTCAGGGCGCTCGCCTGGGGGGGAACCACTCCGCATCTAGACAGCCGGAACGGCAAACCGTTGTTACGTTACCTCCCGGAGCTGCAACCGGCGCTCGATCAGCTTCCCCCCGGGACCGTGGTGGACGGCGAGGTAGTCGTGGTCATCGATGATGCGACCGATTTTGACGCGCTGCAGCTGCGGATTCACCCGGCGGCTTCGAGAGTGGCTCTCCTGGCAAGCGAGACGCCCGCCGAACTGGTGGCGTTCGACCTTCTGGCAGATAGGGGAGAAGACCTGCGGCGTGTGCCGTATGTGGAGCGGCGCCGCAAACTGGAAGCGTTGTTCGCCGATTTGGAGTACCCGTGGCATCTCACTCCCGTCACCGATGACCTCGCCGAGGCGACGCGCTGGTTCACCGAGTATGAGGCGGCCGGGTGTGACGGCATCATCTGCAAGCAATCCGGCGGCGGCTACAAGGAGGACAAGCGGGAGTGGATCAAGTGGAAACACCGGCGTGATGCCGACTGCGTGGTTGGGGGCTACCGGCTCCACAAGGACGGTGACAGGATCGGGTCGATCCTTCTGGGTCTCTACAACGTCGACGGTGAGCTGCACTTCATAGGTCATTGTTCCGGGTTCAGCGATCAGGACCGGCTTGCAGTTCTCGAACAACTCGAGCAAATCCGCTCCGACGACAGCTTCGGAGGAGGGGACTACGTGCGGGTGCCCGGCCAGGAGAGCCGGTGGTCGGCCGGTAAAGACCTCTCCTGGATCCCGGTCGAACCCGGCGTGGTGGTGCAGGTCAGTTACGACCAGCTCGAAAAGGGTCGATTTCGCCACGCCACCCGTTTCGAACGGTGGCGGTTCGACAAACCGGCCGAAGAGTGCACCATGGACCAGCTGGTCAGGCCAGAGGGGGTCGGGTTCTCAGAAGTGGTCGGTGATCAGTAGTCAGTCGGGCGGCCCTCTCGGTGGGCAGGTTGCCTACAACCGACAACTGCATTTCGAAACCGGCCGGAGCTCGCCCGGCCTCACTTCCAGTTCTCCTTGCGCATCTTCGAAGGCTGCACTCGGGGTGGTTCGCCCGGCATCTTCGGGTAGTGGGGCGGCCAGGGAGCATCGCCGATGCCCTGCGTTTCGTCGGCTGCCACCATGTCCAGCAGCCCTTCCAAACGACCGGCGGCCTCATCGATCCCGTTGGTGAGATCTCCGACGTCGGACCAGCGATCACGAAAGCTCATCAGATCCATGGCCCGGTGGTCGATGGTGCGGAGCTCGGCCCAGGTGAACGGGGTCGACACGAGCCCAGTGTGTCGGATGCTGTAGGCGCTGGCGATCGTCTTGTCCCAGGCATTCTGGTTGAAATCGATGAAGACGCCGTCCCGCTCTTCCTTCCACCATGCGGTGGTGGCCAGTTCATGGCGTCGTTCGATTTCTCGCGCCAGAGCCAAAGCGGCTCTGCGCACCTGGAAGAAGTCCCACTCTCTGACGAGCCTGATGTAGATGTGGAGCCCGCGATTGCCGGAGGTTTTCGGCCAGCCCACCAGATCGAGTTCGTCCAGGAGTCCTTTGACGGCAAAGGCCACGTCTCGGGCGGCTTCGAAGTCGTGACCTTCGGTTGGGTCTAGGTCGATGCGGAGCTCATCCGGGTGGGAGAGATCATCGGCTCGGGCATTCCACGGGTTCAGATCAAGGCAATTCATCTGCGCCATCCAGAGGACGTCCCCTTCGTCGCAAGGGGCAAACATCTTGCCGGGGCGCGCCGACGGGAATGTGACGTCAACCAGGTTGTGGGCTCCCTTGGGCCGTTTCACGAACAGTGGACGTTGAGTGACTCCACCGTTCCATCGCTTGAGGAGGCTCGGTCGATTGAAGACCCCCCGCAGGGCTCCTTCAGCGCACATCAAGTAGTGCTCGACGACGTTGAGCTTCGTCCACCCCCGGTCCGGGAACATGACCTTGTCGGGACTGGTGATCCGGATGGTCCGACCGGCGGCTTCAACGGTGGTTTCGTCGATCGCCACGGTCCCCAGGATACGGAAGCCATCACTGATCGTTCCAGTTCCTGGCCCCGTCTTCATCGAGTGCCTACGCTGGTCGCCATGGGCCGCCACACCAAGATCATCGCCACGATGGGACCGGCGATCTCTTCAGCAGGTGTCGTGGAGTCGCTGGTTGCCGCCGGCATGGACGTCGCGAGGCTCAACTTCTCGCACGGCACCCATGACGACCATCAGCGGTACGCCGAGTGGGTACGGCAGGCTTCGGCGGCCTTGAACCGGCCGATAGCGATCCTCCAGGACATCCAGGGACCGAAGATCAGGACGGGCTCCTTCGCCGGTGGGTCGGTCGAGGTGAACCCCGGGGACAGGTTTCGGGTGCGGGCGGGCCGGGGCCCGGCCCATCCCGGCCAGATCCTGATCGAGTACGGCTATCTCCTCGACGATGTGAACGCCGGCGATCTCATCGTCCTCGCCGACGGCTTGCTTCGTCTCGAGGTCGTTGCCAAGGATGAGGACGGTTTGACTGCCGAGGCAGTCCAGTCCGCCGTAGTGGCCGATCGCAGCGGAGTTGCCTTCCCCAGGTCGAGGCTGAGGGTGGGTGCGACTACGGAGAAGGACCGGCAGGATCTGGAATTCGGGAAACAACTCGGTGTGGACTTCGTAGCCGCCTCGTTTGTGCAGGCTGGCGACGAAATCAAGGAGGTGGCGGACCTGGCCGGAGGATCGACGCCTGTCATCGCCAAGATCGAACTGGCCGCCGCCTATCGGAATCTCGACTCGATAGTGGACGTGGCTCAGGGGATCATGGTGGCTCGTGGTGATCTAGGCGTACATCTCCCTCTCGAGCAGATCCCGGCCGTGCAACGCGATATCCTCGCCCGTACCAACCAAGCCGGCCTGGTATCGATAACTGCCACCGAGATGCTGGAATCGATGACCACCTCGGTTCGCCCGACCAGGGCCGAGGTCACCGATGTGGCCAACGCGGTCCTCAACGGGACCGATGCGGTGATGCTGAGTGGCGAAACGGCGATCGGGAAGCACCCGGTCCGCACGGTGGAGGCGATGAACACCATCTGCCGCGAGGCCGAGAAGGGGCCTGGTTCCACAGTCGAGGCAAGCGCAGCGTTCATGGAGAGGCATCCGACGTTCGCATCGGCGACTGCCAAGGCTGCGGTCGAAGCAGCGTCGGACCTCGGCCTTGGGACCATTGTGGCCTTCACCGAGACAGGCAACACCGCGCTGCTGCTTTCCAAGTACCGGCCGACCGCCGAGATCATGGCATTCACGCCTGAGCCGTCAACCCTCCGTCGGATGGCGCTCTACTGGGGAGTGATTCCGAACGATTTCGTTCGTCTCGATCACACCGACGTCATGATCTCGACGGCGGAAGAGATTCTGATCCGAATGGATGCCTGCGCCGACGGGGATGGAGTCGTGATGGTGGCCGGGATTCCGCCCAACCAGCGAGCCTCCACCAACCTCATGAAGCTGCACACCATAGGCGAGGCGGGAGCCCCGAAGGACCTTGACCTTCCGCGGCACTAGAGTCGTGCGGACGAGAAGCGCAGGAGCAGCACGGCATGGGGCAAACGATCGAAGTCAGCAGAGCAGTGCTGGGGGAAGTCGCCCTCTTCGATACGGACCGGAGTGTTACCGGACAGGACGGCCATCGGTTCACGTCTGTGACGGAAGCCGGGGACGGAACGACGACCGCCGCTGCTCTCGCCGCCAGGATTTTTGAGAGTGATGCCGCCATCCTCCACGTGTTCGTTCTGTCGAATCAAGTGACGGTCCGGCGGACCGGCGGGTGGGGCGAGTCGAGCTTGGCTGCCGTGACGGAGGCTATTCGCGATTTCTTCGTCTTCTACGAGGAAAACCGGGGAGGGACCGGGGAAGCACCCGACTGAGAAGCCCCACTCCTGATGGCTAATCGCCGCCTGCTTCTGTTGTTGTGGTGGTGTCCGTGGAGGTCGTCGTACTCTCGGTGGTGGTGGTCTCCTCAACAGGACACTCTTCGACGTACGCCGGGTGATCGGCGGGGAGCGTGCACGGATGAACCTCGATCTCGCGGGCTTGTGTGCGATACCGCACCGGCCATTCACGCTCCTCCACGGTGCGGTCCGGATAGGTGATGATTCGGGTAACGGTAACCGACCATCCGTCGCGGCCTCTTTCGACGACCAGCTCCTCACCGGGCTTGATCGCTTCGTTGGCGATGTACTCGATCGGTGCCTGCGTGTTCGCGTAGCGACCCGATACCTCTCCTTCCACCACGTACGCCGTGTCGTCACCCTCGGTGGCTGCCGTCATCCGGGTGATACCGCCGCTTTGCTCACCGACCACCATCCGGCCCCCGTTGTTGCCAAAGAAGCTCACTGTGATCGACGTGCCGGTGTACGAAGTTCGGATCAGGATCGCCGAGTCGCGGTTGTTGCGAAACTCGAGATTGGGGACCGGCCACGAGATCGTGGCTTCGATGCCCTCGGGATACCGCGAGAAGTAGTAGCTGTGTGGGGTGTGAGTGACGTCCTCGTAACCTCCCCAGAACACCGCGTTGTAGAACGTGGTAGCGAACTGGCTGACGCCGCCCCCCACCGTGTCGACGATCTCACCCCTGATGATTGTCCCGGCAGGCTTGAAACCGCGTTCCTCGGTCCGCTCGCCGACCAGGTCGTTGAGCGAGAGCGTCTCGCCGGATTCGACGATGGTTCCGTCGACGACATCGGCAAAGAGTTGGATGTTGTCTACCCGGCTCTCACAACACGCGTGGTAGGTGGTGAACCTCGACACGAGGTGCCTGATATCCAGCTCCTCGGCGTCTTCAGTCGTGAACTCCGGGTCCGCCCCGTCCTCGAACGGAAGGGTCCCTTGCCGGGACACGACCATGGCGGCGCCTTCGAGAGCCGCAGCCGTCAGCTCCGCATCGATGCGCGTTCCCGGTGTGCCGGGTACCACCGAAACGGTGAGATCGTCGTTGACCCTCAACGCTGCGTCGACCGGAGGCAATTCGAGCTCGGGACGGAGGGGAGCGATGATTTCTTCCACTGCTTCGGGGTCGAATCCAACCTCCAGGCGGGCGTCGGAGTTGGTCACCGTCTCGCTGGCAAATGCCCCGGCGAGGTCCTCGACTGTGAAGGTCGCCGCTACGGGTGGATCCAGGCGGGAGAGGACTACAGCGCCGGAAAGCATGATCTCGGCCGTCAACAGTGCCTCGTCCACGTCCTCGTTGGTGAGGGCCGGGGCGGCGGGTCCGACCTCGAGTTCGACAACCTCACGATCTCGGACGGCGAGCGTCTTCAGCACCGTAGCGCGGGCCGACTCGGTGGCGACCTGGCGTCCGGCTCTGGGGTACTCCGCCACCGGGGTCACTCCTTCCACCCTGATGGCTCCATCGAATGGGGGATCGGAGATGTATTCCTTCGACCAGTCTTCGGCGATCTTCTCAAACGCCTCTTCGTCGAGCGCGGCCGGCAACTCCAGGACCTCGTCGTCGAAGAGATGGCTCCACCACCACCCGAATTGCTCGAAGATCGATCCCGAACGGCCAACTTCCATCGCCGCATCGGCGGCGACCGCCTCATCGACCGAGAAGCCGACCGAGACCGGATCGAGGGTCAGCGTGCTGCCGTTGAGCCGAAACAGGGCCGGGGTGGTGACGAGTTCGTCCTCGAAGGCCTGCAGGGCGGCGCGCCCCTCGTTCGAGTCCATTCCGGACACGTCGACTTCTCCCACCACTACGCCGCGAAGCACCTCGTCGGAATGCAAGGCTCGATCGATACCAAACGCCACGGCGACCAGCAGAAACAGGCCCACGAGAACGGCAGGCGCGATGAGGAGATAGCGGAGTTTGCGTGACATGATGATCTGTGGCCCCAGCAGTTGGTCAGTGTAGCCGTTACCGGCCAAACACCTAGCCCGTGGATACCATCTGTGCGTGTTCAAGTTCCCGACGATCGCGCCGGGTGATCCGGTCCGAATCTCCGCCTCGACCTACGTTGCGTTCCGCCGGTGTCCAGACCACGCCCTGGCCCTCTTGCAGGGTGAATGGGGTCCTGAGTCCAGGTCGGCCTTCTTGGGTGGCCTTGCCCATCGCCTCTTCGCCAGACATCTCAACGAGGGACCCATCGATCGGAGCCAGTTCGGTCAGGTTTGCCGGAGCGAAATCGGCGCGTCCAACCTCAACTACAAGCTGGGGGCGCTCGGTCTCAAGCCGAGCGAGCTCGGCAAGGTCATCGATGAGGTTGGAGCCATCTACGAGCGATTCAAGAAGATCCCGGTCGAAGGTGTCGTCGGCGCCGAGGTTTCCCTGGTGGTCGAACCGGCCGAAGCCGTCACCCTCGTCGGATCGGTGGATGCAGTGTTCACCGGGGACAATGGAGTTCGACTGGTCGATTGGAAGACCGGCGAACTGGGTGAGGTCGTGGATCAACTGCACTTCTACGCCCTGCTCTGGGCGCTCGAGCGGAACGAGTTGCCGCAAGTGGTGGAAGCCGTGTCGGTGAAGACGGGCGAGCGAGTTTCGGAGGTTCCCGACACCGGCGTTGTGGAGACGACGGCCGGGCAGGTGGCCGGCATGATCGCCCAGATCCGTGCTGCTTGGGAGGAGGGATCAGGCATCGAACGGCGGGGCGGGCCCTGGTGCAAATACTGCGCCCTACTCGAATCATGCACGGAAGGGAGGGCTGCCACCCGTCTAGGGGTTTGAAGAGGCCGGCCCCGGTGGCTGATGAGCTCAACCGGCCTCGGACCGGAGGGATACCACCGGGGCGGATGAAGTCTCTTCAGCACCGGAGCGTCCAACCTCGTGATTGATCTCGTCGACGAGAAACAGGAGTTCCGACCTGATCTGTTCCAGAGAACCGTGCACGTTCTCGACCGACGTCTTGATATCGGTCAACGATCGCCGGTTGCTGGTGAAGAGCTGGGCGAGTTGACGGAGTCGCTGCAATCGATCCTGGAGGAAGCTCCGGTCGATTTCAGTCGTCCGGTGTTCGGCGTCCTGCTCCAGCATCATCTCCGCCAGCCGGAGCGCAACCGCCACCATGGTACCGTCGCCCTCATCGACGATGAGGATCCGTTCGCCGTAAACGCCGAGGGGTCCGACTTCCCTGGGGAAGGCATCCCGAGCCGACACGCAGATCGCCAAATCCGCAGAGCGGTTGGCCATCGCTCGATCCAACTCCTCGAGTATCCCGTCCTTCCCGGTCAGGTTGATTCGAGCCGCGTTCTTGGCTTCGATGGCGATTCTCTGTCCTGAGGACAGCGTTACGACGAAATCCCCAACCAGGGTCTCAGACCCCAGATCTCCCTTGACGCGACCGGTCCTCTCTACCAGGCACCCGGAGCTCCGCACAGACTCGCGAAGGACTTCTTCGATGGCGTCCTCGTACTCGAATCCCTTGCGAGTGCCGCGGTCGGCTTCGACCTGTTTCCCCCGCTCTTGCATGAGGAGGTCCCGCAATTCTGCAAAGCGCGCGTCGATCGACTCCGAGAGGCGGGCCAGCGCCGAGCCGTCGGCGTCGGGATCGAGCACGCCGCGCAGTCTGACTTCGAGCATTCCGTCCGCACCAAGGAGATCGTTGACCTGGTCGAGGAACCGGGCGGTGTGGCTGTCGGCGAAATCGGGATTGAAGCTGCGGAGAAAGCCGTCTCTCCACGCGGTGAACTCGTCGAGGGCGCGGGCGACCACCGAAGACCGGAGATCGGGATCGAAATGCTCCCCGAATGCCTGACGGGCGGCGGCCAGGACCTGCTCGACCTGTTCTCGAGCTTGCCCCGTCACCTCGTCGACGGAGCGACGCACCCTGGCGTCCACTGCGGCGAGATCGATTCCCAGGCCCATCGTCAGCAAACCCCGTGCCCCGACCTCGAGCACCCGCCGCACCATGTCCGGCCGCCGCTCGTCCGGTTGAGCACTCAGCAGCTCGGCCAGCACTCCGTCATCGACCTCGATGCCCTCGATCGTTACGGCGTTACCGCTGATCCGTATCTGTTCCATGGAGTCAATGTATCGGGAGGGTGTGACAGGTTTGTGTATTTGGCATGTGAGACAATCCGACGGCATGTCCACGGGTGTTTCGCCTTCAGCCGCTTTGCGTGCGTCGCTCGACGCTCTAGCCGAGCTGGTCGAGTCGACCTCTTTCAACCTCCCCGCCGCGCAACGGTCGGAGCGTGAATCGTTGCGGACCGAACTGGCCTGGAACATCCGCGAATACCTCCTTCCCCGGTTGGGTGATCTCGAAGCCCCGCTCCTGGCCGTTGTCATCGGATCGACGGGGAGTGGCAAGTCGACGTTGGTCAACTCTCTCGCTCAGGAACGAGTCAGCGATCCGGGCGCAATTCGGCCCACCACCCGAGTGCCCGTCGTTTGGACGCACCCAAACCATCTGCACCGCTACCAGGACGGTTTCTTGACGGGGTACGGCACTGCCGGCGATGCGCGGCACCGGCTGCGGATCGTCACCGGGGATGATGCGCTGCTGAAGGGGGTGACGGTGCTGGATGCGCCCGATTTTGATTCCGTCGTTGAAGGCCAGCGGGAGATGGTCGAGGACTTGCTGGCGATAGCCGACCTGACGGTTTTCGTGACTTCGGCGCAACGATATGCGGATGCAGTTCCCTGGGAGTTCCTGGAGCGAACTCGCCGACGGAGGCTCCCGATTCTGTTTGTGCTCAACCGGCTGCCGGCTGCCGGGGCCGACCAAGTGGTGGAGGACTACCTCGGCCGGCTCTCCGAGGGAAGGATCCTGGGTCGGTCTGACGCGGACACCATACTCCGTATCCCTGAACAGCAGATCTCGTCGGAGCACGGCGGTTTGTCCCCGGAAGCCGTCGCCCCACTTCGGGCCACCCTCGAAGCCATGTCCGATCCTGAGAGGCGGCGGCAAGTCGTGGTCACGGCTACCCAGGGTTCAGTGCGCGATGCCGTCGAGCGCGCTCTCAACCTGGCCGGAGAAATCGAAGAAGAGGCGGCTCAAGTGCACTCGCTGCGTCGAGCCGCCCGCCGCGCGTATCAGACTCAGGTAACGGAAATCGCAGAGTCACTTCGGGGCGGGACACTGATCCGGGGAGAGGTGCTTCGTCGCTGGCAGGAGTTTCTCGGTACGGGTGAGTTGCTCAAGGTGCTCGCCGAAGGTGCGGGTCGGGTGCGCCGGTGGGCGTCGAGGGTGTTCGGTGGATCGAGAAGAGTCGCGGAGATCAACGAAGAGGCGAACGACGAGATCGTCGCCGCAGTGGTTCGTCGCGCCGACCTGGCGGCGGGGGCTACCGCGGCCGCCTGGGAAATGGATGAGGCCGGCAAGACCCTGCTCAGCTCGAGAGGTCGTGGTCTGTGGAGTCACGATCCGGATACGCCGGAACGGGCCGGCACGGCGATCGAGGACTGGATCGCCGACTTGGGCGAGTTGATCGCCGAGCAAGGCGCGGGGAAACGTCGCTGGGCGCAGGTGGTTTCGTTCGGGGTCAACGCAACCGCGGTGGTGGTCCTGCTGGCTGTATTCGCCCAAACCGGGGGGATCACCGGAGCGGAGTTTGGCGTAGCGGCCGGGGCAGCCGCAGCCCAGCAGAAGATCCTCGAGCACTTGTTTGGAACCGCCGCAGCCCGCTCGCTCATCGAAGAGGCTCGCCGTCGGCTGGTAGCCGCCCTCGAACTCGTATTGAACAAGGACGAGAGGCGATTCACAGATGTCGTGGATGGGCTCGCTTCGGGAGCAGAGGCGGTCGAGGCGATGCGTTCGGCCGCAGAAGCTGTGCGCTCCACGGCAAGGGCATTCTATGGCCGCTGACCTCACCGAAGCGCTCGAAGCCCTCGATCTGGCGATAGCCAAAGCGGCCGGAGTCGTCGGCGACGAAGCTGTGCAGGTATTTGCCGGAGTCTCTGTCAACGCCCGGCGGCGTACCGGCTTCCTGGGCGAGACGGTCGTGATAGCACTGGGAGGAGGCACCGGGGTCGGAAAATCCAGCCTGCTCAACGCCCTGGCCGGAACCGAGGTTGCGCCTACCGGGACACTGCGGCCGACCACCGACCAGCCGCTGGCCTGGATCCCGGCCGACCCGGAAGCCGGTTTGGTCCGGTTGCTCGACGACCTTGGAATAGTCGAGCGGATCGGCCAGTCGAGTCACCCACACCTCGCTGTTCTGGATCTGCCCGATTTCGACAGTGTGGTAGGCGAGCATCGGGCCACCGTCGAACGACTGCTGCCGAGGGTGGATGCGGTCATATGGATTGTCGACCCCGAGAAATACAACGATCGAACCATCCACGCCGACTACCTGCGTCGTCTGGCCGGTTACCAGGGCCAGTTCGTGTTTGTCCTCAACCAGATCGACCGGTTGAGAGACGGGGAACTCGACGTTGTGCTCGGGGATTTCGAGCAGACGCTGTGGTACGACGGCATCACGCGGCCCATCACTTTCCCGCTGGCGGCGGCTCCGCCCGGCTCCCCTCCTCTGGGGCTCGACTCTCTCTTTCACTACCTCGATCAGAAGCTTGATGCCAAGCGGGTGGCAACCGACAAGTTGCTCGAAGACCTGCGCCGGGCCGGCCGGGGGTTGGCCGAGATAACCGGAGTGACGCCGGGGATCGGACTGGAGTTCGACCAAAGGTGGGAGGTGGCGTTGGACCGGGCGACGGATGTCCTGGCCGACATGATGGCGGGACCGCAGGTGGCGGCAGCCGCCGAGCGCGCCGGGGTGAGAACCGCCCGAAGAGTCGGTGGCAGTCCGGTCGGGAGATTGGGAGCGGCGATTCGCCGAAGTCCGGTCGGCCGGGCACTGGGGGCCGGGCGTGAGGAAGACGCGATCGAGGACGAAACCCGGAAGTGGGAAGGGAGAGCCGGATTGGAACGGGCGCTCGCCACATTCGATCAGCTCGTGACCCAGCTTTCCTTTGAAGCCGGCGGTGCTTTCGGGGCGCGACTTCGACGGGAATTCGGGGATCAGGACATCCAGCGTCAAGTCCGGGGCGCCATCGAAGGCACCATGGCCAACCTACGCGAGCCGGGTACACCGCAGCCCGCCCGGTGGTGGTCGGCCGCAGGCTTCTGTCAACTGCTGTCGTTGATCACGGTAGTAGGGTGCGGCGTCTGGATCTGGGCGCGTCCCGACACGCTCGAGCGGGGAAAGTGGCCGTGGCCGCTGATCGTGGGGGCCGCCGCCGTCCTGCTCTCGGTCGGCGTTGGAGCCCTCGTGCGGCGTAGCGGACGGAAGTCCGGCCGGGCGGTCGCCATCGCCTACCGTCTGGATGTTGAAGACAAGATCGCCCACCAGCTCACGAAGAGGATCGGCGTACCGGTGCGGACGGTGCTCAGAGAACGCGCCGAGCTGGAGGGGGCACTGACCGAACTGGCTCTGCACGTCGCCCGCGCCGAGCGTGAGCCCGGGTGACCGAGCTTCATGACCGTTCTTCGCGGCCGGAGGGAGAGCATCGCTGCATGCCGGCGGCGAATCACCTTCTCGATCGAAAGGCGTCGGATCGCAGCCGCAGTCGTTCCGCTGTTCGTGCCGGCGTCCGTCGTCAACATCCGTGACCGTGCACGGCCGAGATCGAAATGGCCGCCGCCGGTCTGCCGAATGAGAACCGACTTCTCCGCGTCTACAGTTGCTTCCTGGAGAGGTGGAAATGACCGAGTGGCGAGAATGGTCCGCCTGGCGCCAGCTCACTGCTGCCGCCCTCGATGAGGTGGGCAGCGCCGCGACTGTTGGCACGGCCGCGGCGCGGGCGGTCGCCGAACTGGCCGGCAACGTGGCCGAACACGCGCCCGAGGCTTTCCCCGAGCCGATAGTCGACGCAGTAGAACTGATGATCGAGCACCAGTCGGTGATGGCGCCAATCGCCAACCTCCGCAACGTGGTGTATCTCGCCCTATCGGGCGGTCCGCAAGCAGTGGCGGCCGCCGCAACGCATCTGGCCGAACGCCTGGAGGCGTCGACCCGGTTGATCGGAAAGAACGGTGCTCAACTGATCACCGAGGGTTCGACCGTTCTGATCCACTCGGCCTCTAGTTCGGTACGTGCGGTCCTCGAAGAGGCCAAGGACCTGGTGGCTTTCAATGTGTGCTGCACCGAAGCCATGCCGATCGGAGAGGGAATCGAGATGGCTGCAGATCTCACGGCCATTGGGTTTGATGTTGAGGTTCTCGACGACGATGCGGCCATTGAGTTTCTGCCCGGGATGGATCTGGTGATGGCCGGGGCCGATGCCATTGGCCCTGGGTCTGCCATCAACAAGACCGGAACCGGAGCACTCGCGCGCCGGGCACGAGCCATCGGTGTTCCCTTCTATCTGGTCGGCGCGGCGGAGAAGGTCCTGCCCGCCCCACTCTTCCAGCGGGCCGTCCGCCGGCAGGGGCGCGAGAATCTCACTGAGGTGATCTCCCTCGATTGGTTCACGGCAGTCGTTTCAGACGTGGGAATCCTGGCGCCGCAAGAAGCCGTCGAGCTTGCCGCGGGCCGTCCGGTCGCCGATCAACTGCTGTAGAGCCGGTCGATCTCAGCAGCGAGGTGTCGTGAGGCTTCGACACGGCGGATCCCCATCGTCGGCGTCATGAGATCCGCCGGGAATCCCTCCGGTACGATCGTCCAACCGCGGATCCGCTCGGCTCGCGAAGATCTCCCGTTGATGTCGTCGACCAGCTGCTGGAGGTGCTTGTGGAGGGCGGCGGTTGCCTCGCGGTTCGCCGGATCGTCGAAGCCGAGCCGGCCAAGATGGGCGGCCGTTTCCTCGGCGCCCAAGGCCAGGAGCGCAACCAGGTGGGGGCGGCCCTCGCCGACGACAAGTGCTTCCTCGATGATGCCGTGGGCTCTGAGTTGCTTCTCGATCTCTTGCGGTGCCGCGCTTTTTCCGTCCGCGGTGACGATGATGCTCTCTTTTCGGTCGATGATCTGGAGCCGGCCATCGGCGGCGACTCGACCCAGGTCACCGGTGTGGAGCCAGCCGTGCTCGTCCAGCACCTCGGCCGTTCTGGCCGGCTCATCGTGGTAACCGGCGAAGACGCTGCTTCCCCGCACCAGGATTTCGCTGTCGGCGCCCAGACGCAGTTCCATCCCGTCGATGAGGCGGCCGACTACTCCCGCTTGGATGTCATCGGGGGCTTGCACGGCCGAGATCGCACAGGTTTCGGTCATGCCCCAGCCTTCATGTAGTGGAAGCCCCAGGGCTTGAAAGAAGTACTGAACGTGAGATCCGAGCGCGGCCGCCCCCGATACCGCATACCAGCATCGCTCGAGGCCGATGCTCTTCAACACTCGTTTTCCGATCATCCGGCGCGCCAGGCGGCGCGCTGCATTTTGGTGCGGCCAAACGGCGCGGCCGCTGTCTCTCCTGCGCAGAGCGATGATGGCCGTGCCGATGACGATGTTCGCGAAGCGCCGGCGGCCCGACTCGGACTGCATGGCCGCGGTGATCCGGGACCGCAGCTTCTCCCACGATCGGGGAAACCCAATGAGAACCGTGGGCCGGGCTTCCTGCAGCGCTTCGCCCAACTTGCTGATGTCGGGGACGAAGTAGTAGGTCGGTCGAACGGGATAGTCGGTTGCCACGAGGGTGGTCGTGACCATCCGCTCAAAGATATGGCTGAGCGGCAGGTAGGAAACCAGCGTCTCCCGGCGGTTCATCCGGAGCCTTTCCACGGTTCGTTGCACGGTCCACACTGCGTTGTGGTGTGTGAGCTCGGCCCCGCGAGGCGGTCCGGTGGTGCCGGGTGTATAGACGATCGAGAACACATCCTCAGGCCGAACTGAGGCAATCCGGTCGTCGAGCACGGCCCGATCGGTCGACAGCCGGTTCCGTCCCATTGCTGCCAGTCTCTCGATCCCGATGACAGGACCGTCCCAGTCATTCCCCCGGTGCCCGGCGACGAGGTGTTCAACTCCCGATAGTGCAGATCCCTGTGCCTTGTCGAGCTGCTCGGCATCTCCGGCGAAGTACACCCGACATCCGGAGTGGGCCACAATGTGGGCAACCTGGTCCGGGGCCAGCGTGTCGTGCAGGGGGACCGAGATGGCTCCGACATGTTGTATGGCGTAGTCGAATGCAACCCAGTCGGTGCTGTTCTTTCCGCTGATCGCGATTCGGTCTCCCGGGTCTACACCCAGTTCGATGAGACCGGCAGCCAGATCCTCGACTCGGGTCCGGATCTGACCCCAGGTCATTCCTCGCCACTCCCCGTCGTGTGCTTGGAGCCAGCCCGTCTCGTCCGACCATTCCCGGGCTCGTTGTTGAAATCCGGCGACGATCGTTCCGGGTTGAGAGGAGGAAGCGGCCGGGAGAGGACGCGAATAGCGGCCGGACGGCGACTTCGGTCTTCCACTCAGTGGGGCGATGACGCGGACTGCCCGAGGGGCGGAAGTGATGGTCACCTGGGTGACCTCACCGAGGGATTCTCCGTCTGCCTGCAGGAACCCGGGTGGCTCGGCGGTAATGGTGAGGCGCCGCACGTCTTCCCATACGTGGACTCCCCGCACTCGTTCGAGATCCCGGCCCAGTGCGGAACGGACCACTATCGAAGGAAGCCGGAGGACTGAGATTCTGTCGATGATCAGGGCGGCCAGATGTTCGGGGTGGCGGCGAGTCACCGCCAGGGGAAACCGACCGAAATACGTGTAGGGAGCATGGATCTGGGCCAGCACCGAGACTGCATCGGCTTGCTGCGATCCGCTCTCTACCCGAAGGTGCGGTTTCCGCCCAATGAAGTTTTCGAGCACGACCGAAGCCGTGGTCCGGGCGTAGTGAATGCCTCCGAATCGGTATTTCCGGTAGGGCTCCAGATCTGCAACCCGTACGGCTTCGGCATCCAAGCCGACCCCCGTGGCAAACGTTGCGTACCGGATGGTGGTTGCCGATCCGGTGGTTGCTTCTACCCGCGCCAGCGGGATCGCTATCACCGGTTCACCGTCGGCAAGGAGGCGTGCGGCCGCCACCGGCTTCGGAGGCAGCCCGAGTATCCGGGCGAGAACATTGGTCGTGCCGGCCGGGATGATACCGAGGGTGGCAGCGCTTCCGGCGATGCCGTTCACGACGTGGTGCACCACTCCGTCGCCACCCATGGCTACCACCACGTCGATGCCGTCGTGGGCAGCCTTCATGGCCAGCGCTTCGACTTCGGCGGCATTGGTCGGCCAGGCCGCCTCCACGTCGAAGGTCTTCCGCAGTATCCCGACCACGGTCCGATGAAGGCCCCCGGTGAACGCTGAGGCGGCGGGATTGGCAATCAGGAGGAGAGTCTTCACAACCAAAGGTTAGGAGACGGCCGAGCGTTGCCACCCACATCTCCGTCCCGAAGCGGCTGTTCTTGCCTCAAGCAGGTCCACTCGACCTGCCGATAGCAACCAAGTGACTGATACTCAGGGGCCACTTCGACATGCCCGCGACATGAACGGGGGTGGATCCGGTGCCGTGTTGGGCGCGGCGGCCGGAGAGGTGCTTGCCGCCGGCCGGGACCGTACCTACGGATGGCTGACCCAGCTGAACGTGGTCACCGGCTACCACCTGTTGCGGGAAGGGTCGGTCGATCCGGTCGGGCTCGGCGACGAGTTCGCTGCTCTGGCTTTCCCCGAGCGAGGGCTCGACGTCTACCGGGCCGCGCCACCATGGTTCAGGGCGTGGTTGGAGGAGCACCGGCGGGGCTCGCCCGCTCCGATGCCGTTCGAGAACGCCGGGGCTGCCGCCCGGATGATTCCGATCGGCGTCTGGTTTCGCAATGATCCGGAGGCGCTGGTAGAGCAGGCCATCAGCGCTGCAATGGTCACCCACAACCAGGAGGGCGTTGTGGTGGCGGCTTGCAGTCTGGCAGGGGCGATTGCCGGTGCCTCCTTCAGGCAGTCCGGCCGGGATCTGGTCTTTGGAGCCGCTGAGGTGGCCAAGAAGGCCGAAACGAGGATCGCCGACATTCCGGGAACCGCTCCGCCGCCGGCCGGGAGTCCTCCGCTCTCCATGCTCTTGCGGCATGCCTCTCGCTTGATAGGCAAACCGCTGCGGGATGTCGCAGCCGAGGTTCGCTCTTGGACTCCGAATTCGGCGGCCGTATCGGGTGCCGTCTCCGCCATCGTACTGGGGGCCCCCATCCTCGAACGTCCATCAGTTGGGGTGCGGGAGGCGGTTGCCGTCGACGTCGAGGCACGCGAAGTGGCGGTGATGGTCGGGGCGCTCGTGGGTGCCCGCGTCGGCCCTCACCGATGGCCGTGGGAGATCGTCAACGACCTGTGGTTCGCCGAGTTGGGTCGGCGTCTTGCCAACACCGACGGTCGTGTCGAGGACCTGCCCGACACCTATGCGGTGGAAGAGGTGCTCACGTTCTCCGGGCCGCCCGTCCAGGCGGCCGACAGAAGCGGGAGCTAGCTCCAGCCCTTGCGTCGCCGGTATCAAGCCAGCGATTCGAGGTCGCCTGCCGCCCACTTCCGCGGGTGATCGCTGACCTTCTCGAGGATGATTCGTCCGGCTGCGAAGAACAGAAGCAGGCTTCCGATCGCCGCCACGCGTCCGAATCCCAAGACGTCGGCAACCAAAGCCCAGACCAGGGGGCCGAACAGGGTGGCGAAGCGACCCACTACGGCGTACAACCCGTAGAACTCGCCGAGATGCCGGGGAGGAGAGATCCGGGCCATGTATACCCGGTCGGTGGCAGCGGTGGCTCCCAGGCCGGCGCCACCAATGGCTCCGATCAGCCATCCGAGTTGGGTAGCGCCGGTCACTCCGACGAAGACTGCCAGAGCAATGCCGATCATCCACAGGTAGAGCGCTCCATGAAGTGTCTTGCGCGGCCCAAGGATGTCGGTCAGTCGCCCGGCGCCAGCCGCTCCCACGAGGGCTGTCACGATCCCGATGACGGCGAGGAGATCAGTCTCCAGATCGCTGAACCCCATCTCCGTTCGGGCGAAGATGGCCACGAACACGAAGACGGTGTTCATCGCGTCGGTGTAGAAGAAGCGCGCGACCAGGAAGCGGGTGACGCCCTCATAGTTGCGAGTCCGGCGCCAGGCCTCGACCGTCCGCTGCAGTGTGTGCGACAGCGCCGGTGGTCTTCCTTCCAGCGTCTTACGCGGTCGCTCTTTGATGAACAGAAACGCCGGCAGTGCAAAGAAGAGGAAGAGTGCTGCTTGCGTGCGGAACAGCACCGCGTATCCATATGGCTCGAGGAGAAGCAAACCGGTGCCGATGGCGATGAAGGAACCCAGGTACCCCATAGCAGCTCCGGCTCCCGAGACACGGCCCCTGGTCTCGGTCGTGCTGACGTCCGGGAGCATGGCGTCGTAGGCGATGCTCCCGAGGTGGAAACCGATCTGTCCGACCACGAACGCCAGCAGCGAAGCCGTTACTCCAAAGGTGGCAAGCACCGCGGTGGCCGCCACCGTGACGATGGTGGCGGCCACGAGGTAGGGCCGGCGCCGGCCGAAGTGGTCGGATCGAGCTCCCATCCAGGGTGCGATGACGATGACGACGATCATGGCGAGGTTGACGGCCAGACCCACCTGCAGGTCCCGACCGCCCTGGTCCTCGACTACCCACACGGTGAAATAGCGACTCGTCACGCCCAGCACGAAGATGGTGTTGGCGAGGTCGTAGAGAACCCAGGAGGCGACGCTCAGGCGCGTCGGTTTCCAGTCGGTGGGTTCGTTCACAGGGGGACTGTAATGAAGACTCGTCGGTCGGCCGGCCTTTCCGCAGCCGGGTTGAAGTGGCGACCCCCAGCCGCAAACCGGCTACACCGTGACCGCCACGGAGATCAGTTCTTCTCTACCCAGCAGCCCGGCTGTGGCCTGAATGGCACGATCGGTCTCGGCCAGCGGAAACTCATGCGACACCATCTGGTCGAGTCGGGGATCGATGTCGAGCTGCCGGGTCGCCCAGTGGAAGCCGGCCGATCCGGACCCGAAGGCTCCGAGGATTCTGAGCTCCTTGATCGTGATGATGTCGGAGAACAGCTGGTTGACTGCGTTGGTGCCTTTGTTGGAGGCCAGAACCACATTTCCGCCGGCTCGCACCAGGTCGAGCGACATGTGGAGCGCTTCGGGGTCGTTGCTGGTCACGTCGACCACTATGTCCGGGCGCGCTCCGAGGCTATTGGCAACGGCGCTGGCAACGTCCTCGGCCTCGGCATTGACCACCATGTCGGCCCCGAGCCGCTTGGCCAATTCCAGCCGGTCCGTGTCGTGGCTGAGGCCGGAGACTCCGACCCAACCGCCGCCGGCCGATTTGGCAGCAAGCAAGGACGATAGGCCACGCGGGCCGGGTCCCATGACCAACACATTGGCTCCTGGTTCGAGGTCCGGAAGCTCGACCGCCCAGGTGAATCCGGCCGCGAGGGGATGAGCGAAGGTGGCCACCACGGCCGGGATGTCGTCGCTCACGGCGTGAAGGCGCGTTCCCGGATCCAGGTACACGAATTCGGCGAGCCCACCCCACAGGGCCGGGAATTCGGTCGACGGGAGCCTCCCGTAGGCGTTGACCGGTTTGCGAAGGCTACAGCTGTGGAGCCGGTTCATACATCGCCGGCACGCTCCGCAGCGGATCGAAGGCTCGACGATGACTCTTGTTCCGATCGGGAACCCGATCGATTCGTCGGCGACATCGGCGATCCGCCCGACGATTTCGTGACCCGGTATCAGCGGGTAGCGGGTCATGCGGCTGGTGCCCTGCCAGAGTTGTACGTCGATGCCGGTCAACCCGGTTGCTTCGACTGCCAACCACCCGCCGGTCTCGAGCGTTGCCAGCGGAAAGCTGGAAGGGGTGATACGACGCGGTTCGACCAGGAGCATTGCCCTGGCCTGCGAACCGGTCATGCGTCTCCATTCCGTCGGTCGGGATCATAGACCCGGGGAGATGTGCGCCGTTCACCTCCGGGCGACGAGCGGGTCGATGTTGTCCGTGGGCATTCCTCGAGGACCAAGTTGGGTTCGATGGAGCCGAGTCCACGGTCGAGGCCGAGATCGAACCTGAAGTCACCGCACCGACGGAATGCCGGAGGTCCGCCCGGAACGCTGCAGATGGGCGGGCCGGACAGACTGTCCGCCGCCGCCGGCAGGTAGGCGAGAAGTGGGGCTTCGGCAGCTACCCGGAGGTCAGCAAGCGAGCCAGGCGGTTGATGCCTTCGGCGAGGTCATCGTCGCCGAGTGCGTATGAAAACCGGCCGTATCCGGGTGCGCCAAAAGCTTCCCCCGGCACGAACGCCACGCCTGCTTCATCGAGCACCACCTCGGCCAGCGCCATCGAGCTGTCCGGGGCTCGTCCGGCCAGCGGCCGGCCGAGTACGCCGGCGAACGAAGGAAATGCGTAGAAGGCACCTTGCGGTTCGACCAGCGCGATTCCGGGGATGCTGCCCAGGAGTTCGTTCATCAAACGCCGTCGCCGGTCGAAAGCCGCCCGCATCTCGAAGGCCGGCTCCAAGCTCCCCGACACTGCGGCCAGCGCAGCAGCCTGGGCGACATTGCACACGTTGGACGTGGCGTGGGACTGGAGATTGGCGGCGGCTTTGATGACATCGTTCGGCCCGATCATCCATCCCACCCTCCAGCCGGTCATCGCGAAAGTCTTGGCTACTCCGTTCACCACGACACACCGATCGGAGATCTCGGGTACGGCCTCCGGCATCGAACTGAACTGGTTGTCGCCGTAGACCAGGTGCTCATAGATCTCGTCTGTGATCACCCAGATGTCGTTGGCAGCTGCCCATTGCCCGAGTTCCACGACCTTGTCCGGGGGGTACACCGCCCCGGTGGGGTTGGACGGCGACACGAAGAGAAGCGCCTTTGTTCGGGACGTCTTGGCGGATTCCAGCTGGTCGACGGTGGCGCGGAAACCGGTCTTCTCGTCGGTCGGGATGATCACCGGAACCCCTCCGGCCAAGGTGATGGCTTCCGGGTAGGTAACCCAATAGGGAGCGGGTAGGAGCACCTCGTCTCCTGGATCGAGGAGGCTTGCCATCGTGTTGTAGACGGCGTGCTTGCCACCGTTGGTGATCAGCACCTGTGATGGTGTCACCTCATAGCCGGAATCCCGAGCGGTCTTCGCCGCGACCGCTTCGCGGAGTTCCGGCAGACCGGCGGCCGGGCTGTATTTGTGATTGCGGGGAACGCGGCAAGCGGCTTCGGCTGCTTCGACGATATGCGGCGGTGTCGGGAAATCGGGTTCGCCTGCTCCGAACCCGATGACGTCGATTCCTTCGGCGCGCATAGCCTTGGCCTTGGAGGTAATGGCGAGGGTTGCCGACTCGGCGATCGAACCTATGCGTTGTGAGATCCTGTTCATGTGGTTTCCTCGGGTCGAGTTTCTTGGTTACCGTGTCCGACAGTTGAACGATAGCGAGTGACATGACCACTCCCGTCCCCGACATCAAGATCCCCGCCGATCTGCTCCCGGTTGATGGTCGCTTCGGTTCGGGGCCGGCCAAGGTCCGAGCCGAGGTCGTAGCCGCTCTGGCGGCTGCCGCTCCATCTTTCCTCGGCACCAGCCACCGCCGTCCGGCCGTCAAGGACGTCGTGCGGGGGGTGCAGGAGGGGCTGGCGGACCTCTACCGTCTGCCGGCCGGTTACGAGGTGCTGCTGGGCAACGGTGGGGCGACGGCCTTCTGGGATGCGGCTGCGCTCGGCCTGATCGAACGAAAGAGTCAGCACCTTTCGTTCGGGGTGTTCTCGGCGAAGTTCGCGGCCGTCGTCGCCGCCGTCCCCGACCTCGAGCCGCCCGAGATCATCCTTGCCGAGTACGGGACGCATCCACTGCCGGTGTTCACCTCGGACGTGGATGCGTATGCCTTGACGCACAACGAAACGACGACGGGAGTTTGCATGGAGATCCGCCGGCCGGGAGAGGCGGGGTTGGTGGTGGTTGATGCAACCTCAGCGGCCGGAGCGNNCACCCTCGGCGGCCGGGGCGTTGGGGGTGGACCCCCGCCAGTTCGACGTCTACTACTTCAGCCCACAGAAGGCCTTCGGATCCGACGGAGGGCTATGGGTTGCCTTGTGTTCTCCGGCGGCTGTTGATCGCATCGAGCGAATCGCAGCCACGCAACGCCACATCCCGGCTTTCCTGAGCCTGAAGCTGGCTCTGGAGAACTCCCGCCAATCGCAGACGTACAACACCCCGGCACTGGCCACCCTCTTCATGCTGGAGCGCCAAATCGACTGGATTCGCAGTGAGGGCGGCCTCGAATGGGCGGCCTCCCGTTGCGACCGCAACGCCGCGGTGTTGTATGGGTGGGCCGAGGCGGCCGGCTTCGCTCTCCCGTTTGTCGGCGTGCCTTCTGAACGATCACCCGTCACGCCGACGATCGACTTCGATCCTTCGGTTGAGGCGTCGGCCGTTGCTTCGGTGCTGCGGGCCAACGGGATCCTCGACACCGAGTCCTATCGCAAGTTGGGCCGCAATCAGTTGCGGGTCGGGCTGTGGCCCTCCGTCGAGACGGCCGACGTTGAGGCCCTCACCCGTTCGATCGATCACGTGGTGGGACGGCTCGGCTGACTCGAGGAGCTTTCGGCCGGCGGTCTCTACTTGACAGTCGCGGGCGTTGCTTGTTGCTTGCTAGATCTTGACATCGACCAGGGCCGAGGCCGGGCGAAAGTCGGCCCGGTTCTCGGGTGAGAGCGAAGCCAGTGGGTGGGCGACGACCACCACCTCTCCATCGAGCAGCGAGGAGCGGATGGCTACATCGGCCGCCCGGGCGGTGGTCCACAGGCGCGAACCGATGATGGCGACCGCCGGGAGAAGGACGGCTCCGGCTTGCTCCGGCGGGGCCACCTCCACCGTCAACCCCAAGTAGGTCAGGCCTTTGGCGATGGCTCGTCGATCTGTGAACAACACTGCGGAGGACCCGCCGAGGCCGGACGCGGCTTCTAGTACTGCCAGGGTGGTATCTCCGAGCGACATGACCCCCAGCGTTGCGTGATGCGCGATCCGCAGGCCGGTTTCGTCGGCCCATGTACGGTCGGTCAGCCGGTCCAGGATAGAGCGAAGGGCCTCCTCCCGGGTCCCCGGCTCGACCTCCAGAACCGTCCGCGTTATCGCCAGGATGAAAGGACTGTCCGCCCGGCGACGGCGTAGTTCGAAGACTGCCGTGGCTTCGCGTTCGGTCCAGTCCTCTTCGAGCATCTGGAGGATGGCGACAGCCGCAGTCTGGGCGGAGGCCACCGGATCTGCCCAGACGTCCCGGGCCGCGTCCTGCAGGCGCTGATGAGCGGTGTCGACCATGACGCCACCAACGCTATCCCTTCCCCGGCATGGGCGCGGCGACTCGTCACCGTCGGGAAGCTCAGGCCCGGTAGGCGGGACGAGATGAGGGATGATCCGGCGAGTTTCGCCCAGGGAGGTTCTGGGGCGTGGTGCTCCTTGGGGACCGGCGCCGGACCACCGGGGAACCGGCCGCCAGATCCCGATAGGCTCGGGAGTGCTGCATCGTATCGAGGAGGCCATCGTGTTCCTGCCGTTTGCCAACGAGCCCTACTCGGACTTCAGCATCCCGGCCAACGACGCTGCGTACCGGTCGGCGCTGGCCGGGGTGCGGGAACAACTGGGCGTTCACTATCCGCTCGTCATCGGCGGTGAGGTAGTCGACACCGGACGGACGATCGAGAGTGTCAACCCGTGCCGGCCCCGCGAGGTCGTCGGTTCGGCGGCGGGAGCCGATGCCCAGCTGGCCGAGCGGGCCATCGAGGCGGCCTGGTCGGCCTTTCCTCAGTGGTCGCGACGACCCGCCGCCGATCGAGCACGTCACCTAGTGAAGTTGGCCGCCCTGATGCGGGACCGGAAGTACGAGCTATCTGCGTGGGAGACGGTCGAAGCCTCCAAGAATTGGCCGGAAGCAGAGGCCGACGTTGCCGAGGCTATCGACTTCGTTGAGTACTACGCCAGGCAGGCAGTGCGGCTTGCCGGTCCGCTCGAGGTCGTGGGCTATCCCGGCGAAGAGAACGAATCACACCTCATTCCGATTGGGGCCGGCGTCGTGATCCCTCCGTGGAACTTCCCTCTTGCCATCCTCACCGGCATGGCTATTGGACCGGTGGCGGCCGGGAACACGGTGGTCGTGAAACCTGCCTCGACCACGCCGATCGTCGCCGCCAGGTTCATTCAACTCGTACAGGAAGCGGGACTCCCTCCCGGTGTGATCAACTTCCTCCCCGGAGCCGGAGGTGAGATCGGGGACGTACTGGTCGACCATCCGCGCACGCGATTCATCAACTTCACGGGTTCCAAAGAGGTGGGGCTGCGGATCGCCGAGCGATCGGCGATAGTGCATCCAGGTCAGCTCTGGTTGAAGCGGGCCTACATGGAGATGGGCGGAAAGGACGCTCAGATCGTCGACGAGACCGCCGACCTCACGGCGGCCGCGGCGGCCGCAGTTGCCGGGGCCTTCGGGTTTCAGGGCCAGAAGTGCTCAGCCTGTTCTCGGCTGATTGTGGTCGACGACGTCTACGACGACCTTCTCGATGCCGTCGTCGAGCTCACCTCGGAGCTGACCATCGGCTCGGCTGAAGACAACTTCGATGTCAACGCAGTGATCAGCGGGGGTCAGCAACGGTCGATCCTCGAGGAGATCGAAAAGGGCCGGGCAGCCTCGCGACTCGTGACCGGTGGTGGCGTGGTGGACATCGAAGGAGGCTTCTACATCCAACCGACAGTGTTCGCGGAGGTCGAACCGAACGCTCGCCTCGCTCAGCATGAGATCTTCGGTCCGGTGCTCTCCGTCATCAGGGCGACCGATTTCGACCAGGCCCTGTATATCGCCAACAGCACCGAGTACGCGCTCACCGGTGGACTCTTCAGCTCGGACCGCGATCGTATCGAGAAAGCGCGCCGCGAGTTCCATGTCGGCAACCTGTACATCAACCGGAAGATCACGGGGGCGCTGGTGGGTGTGCAACCCTTCGGAGGCTTCCGGATGTCCGGATCAAACGCCAAGGCGGGCGGTCCCGACTATCTGCGGCTCTTCACAGAGATGAAGACGGTTGCCGAGCGATGGATCTGACACAAAAGGGGACGCACGCGGAGTGCGTCCCCCAGTGAGCGGATCCGCTATTCGGTCTTGTCGTCGGCCTGCTCGACGGCTTCGGCGGCCGTGTCCTTGACTTCCTCGACCTTCTCGGCAGCTTCCTTGCCCTCACCTTTCACGAAGTCCTTGGTCTTCTCGTAGGTGTCTCCGGCCACGTCCTTGGTCTTCTCGTAAGCGCCTTCGGCCGTTTCCTTGGCCTTCTCCGCCATCGGAGCAGCCTTCTCGGTCAGGTCGGATGTCTGCTCCTTGGCCTTGCCGAACCAGCCCTTCACGGTGTCCATGAAACCCATTTCCCTCACTCCTTCCGGGGGGGTTGACATCATCAGCCCTCATCCTAGAGCCCACCATGCGGTGCCGAAGCTCTCACCAGCTTGTCAGTAGTCGAAGCTGGATACCGTGCGACCTTCGGCATCGAGGAGGAACGCCGTGTCGCCCGAGTTGTCCCAAACCGGTCCGTCGGCACACCAGTAGCGCCGTTCGGAAGTGTCGCTTCCACAGCCGGTGTGGACCACGATGTCCGAGTCTGGGGCCAGGGTGGTGCCGGTCGGGAACAGGTAGCGATGCACCGACGAAGAGTCGCGCAGAATCCAGCCGCCGAGATCCACCGTCGCGTTGCCGCGGTTGGCAATGAAGACTCGCTCGCCGTTCAGGTTGTCCTGGTCCGGGCCTCGAGGGTTGGAATCGATTCCCGTGACCTCGACGCCGGTTGCCGCCGACGAGGCACAAACAGTCGGCGCCCACATGCCACGCTGATTCTGCCGAGCATCGTCCGCGGCAGCATCGATGTCCGCCTGCAATGTCGTGTTGGGTTCGTACGCTCTGGCCACGACCAGACCGCGGCGGGCGATTTCCTCATTGATCAAGGAACCTTCGAGGTAGACGTAGGCCAGTAAACGTCCGTACTGATCCCGTTCTTCGAAATCGGTCACGATCTCGACCTCGGCTTCGTCGAGCAAGTTCTGCAGTCCGGCGGCAGACTCCTTTCCGAAGCATTCGTCGCTCTCCGGCGCGTTGACCCCGATGAGGCGGACTCTCTCGTCGGTTCCGTCGATTCTCACCTTGAGCGAGTCGCCGTCCGGTACCTCTACGACCTGCGCCGGTCTTCGGGGGGTGGCCGGGGCATCCGCTTCGGTGCAGGAGCCGGCCGCGGCGGCGATAATCACGACCAGCAGTGAGAACTTCATCGTGGTCGTATGGTAAGGGACGACTGTGACGGCCAATCACCGGAGGTGGGCAATGGAGTATGTCGAGGTGCAGGGCACCACATTCGGGTTCCAGTCGAGGGGTGAGGGCGACTTGGCGGTGTTCGTGCACGGGTTTCCGCTCGATCACCGGTTGTGGCTCGATCAACTCGAAGGCCTGCAGGATCTGCGCCGTTGCGTGGCGCCGGATCTGCGTGGAAGCGGGCGATCGGATCCCGTTGCGTCGGGAGTGTTGGCTATGGAGCATCTGGCGGATGATCTGGCGGGCTTGATCGAAACGCTCGGTAGCTCTTCGGCCGACATCGTCGCCCTCTCGATGGGTGGTTACGCCGCTCTGGCCCTCTGGGAGCGTCACCCCGAAAGGGTGCGAACTCTGGTGTTGATGGACACCCGTTCCGGGGCGGACTCCGATGCAGGCCGGGCCGGGCGGAGGGAAATGGCAGAGCGAGTCGCCGCCGAAGGTCCCGGAGCTCTCGTGGCAGGCTTCCAGACGGCGCTCTTGGCTCCGACTGCGGGATTGGCGGCCCGGGTGCGGTTGCGGGGGATGGTCGAGGGGACTCCCGCGGAGACGGTGGTTGCAAGTCTCGAGGGGATGGCCCGCCGGGCTGATCGCACGGACATACTGGCATCGATCAACGTGCCGGCCCTCGTTGTGGTCGGGGCCGACGACGGACTGACTCCTCCGGACGTTGCCGAGCATATGTCCGGCCTGATCCCCAACGCCCGGCTGGAGGTAATACCGGGAGCAGGTCACTTGCCGCCTATCGAGGCACCCGAAGCGGTGAACGAACTGCTGCGCAGTTTCTGGACGGGTAGCTAGCCGTTGCGGCCAGACCGCACCGGCGGCCTTCACCTACTCGCGCGCCTTCTCACCGGCTTTGCGGGCGGCAATATGCACCGAGTCCCACACCCCCGAGAAGGGTGGCGAATATGAGAGGTCGGTCCAGGCCAGTTCGTGCGCCGGAAGGCCCGCCCACATTGCAGTGGCAAACACGTCGATACGCTTGCCCGCCCCGGGTCCTCCGACAATCTGACCACCCAGCAACCTGCCGGTGGGCTTCTCGGCAATGGCCTTGACGTGCATCGGGCTCGAATCGGGCCAGTAGTGGGCGGCGGTGGTGCTCCTGATCGTGGCGGCTACAGCCCCGATACCGGCATCGGCGGCCTGCCACTCGGTCAGCCCGCTGCTGGAGATCTCCAGATCGCCGACCTTGGTGATGGCAGTTCCGAGCACACCGGGGAAGGCCGCGTCGCCACCGCCGAGGTTGATTCCCGCGATTCTCCCCGTCTTGTTGGCCACCGTTCCGAGGTGCAGATTGACCGGTCTCTGCGAGATTCGATGGAGGGCCTCGGCGCAATCGCCGGCCGACCAGACTCCTTCGATTCTGGTTCGTTGATGGTCGTCGACGGCTACCGCGCCGGTTGCTCCCAGGGGGATCCCGGCCTCCTCGGCCAGGTCGATCCGGGGGCGACTGCCGACGGCCAGCACCACAAGGTCGGCCGGGAAGCTTCGGTCGTCACACCCGACGCCGACCACGGCTCCGCCGCTGCCGGCCAGACACTTCACCTCGAAGCCGGTCTCGACCTGGATGCCCATCGATCGCACGTGGTCGGCAACGAATTCGCTCATGTCGGGATCGAGAGTGCGTTCGAGAAGAGTCGGCATCATGGTCACGACAGTCGTGTCGATGTCCAGATGGTGGAAGGCATCGGCTACTTCCAATCCCAAGTAACCCCCGCCGACGACAACGGCCCGTTCGACTCCAGAAACGGCGATCGACCGCAGCCGGGAAGCATCATCGAGGGTCCTCAGGGTATGGACGCCTTCGAGGTCCATGCCCTCGATCGGCGGACGAAGCGCCGTTGCTCCGGTGGCATAGAGCAGCTGGTCGTAACCCACCTTCTCCTTTCCGCCCGGGTGGTGGACGGTGACGGTCCGAGCGGCCAGGTCGATGGCCTTCACCTGATGGTGGATTCGGGCATCTATCCCCTGGGCTCCGAACTGCTCGGGAGTGCGAACCTTCAGGTCGTCGAAGTCTTCAACCCAACCGCCCACGTAGTAAGGCTCTCCGCACGCAGAGAAGCTGACGTAGGCGGATTGTTCAAACACGATGATTTCTAGATCGTCGATGTAGCGCATGCGTCGCGCCTGACTGGCCGCCGACATGCCCGCCGCGTCGCCACCGATGACGACTAGTCGTTCGGCCATTATTCGACGCTCGAGTCGTCGGTGTCCGCTTTGGCGCGAAGACGCCTGAGTTCTTCGCGCTCCGCCATGATCCTGCGCTTCCGGCGGCGGATGACCAGCCCGATCATCTCGTCGATGAGGATGGCCACCAGGGCCGTCACCAGCATCACGATGATGAGGGGAGCCTCGGTCTCCCAGAAGTACAGCGTCACCGGCACCGGGTCGGTGTTCTGAACGGCCAGGATGATGATGGCCACGGTCAGTATCACGCCGAAGACGAACGCCCAGGAGATCCCGGTCCCGGCGAAGATCCTGTGCTGTTCGGGCTCGGGGACGCTCACCGGTTGGGGTGGCTCGGGTGTTGGTGCCTCCGGCACCTCGACGGTTTCATCCACCCGTTCGGGCGGCGCTTCCGGAACGAACGAGCCCCCATCAACTTCGAATGGCGATTCTTCTCCGCCGTCGTCGCTTGATTCTCTGTCGCTCACGTGATCCTCCCGCTCTGTCGCTCCAATCTACCCGTCTCATTGCCGACACCCGTCCTTACGATCACGCCGTCTCGACCTCTGTCGCCCGGAGACGCTGATCGTTCCCGGCCGGACCGATCGAGGCTTCCCGGTGGTGAGCCGGTCGGACGGGCACCGTCCCGAATCCGTCCGGGTCCGAGGCCTCGTCCTATCGCAGACCGGATGCGGAGTCGCACCGCTCAGTCCGGGTCGTCACCCATCAGCTCCACGTCTGCGGCTCGGGCGATACGCTGCCCCGCGTCGACATCGACCCTGATGAGCAGGGCGATGCCGACAACGAAAAAGAGGACCAGGCTCAGTACGGCCGGCCGGCTGCTTCCAAATACTGCAACGGCTCCGGCGAATAGCACCGGGCCCAGGATCGCAGAGAACTTGGACATCACGGAGAAGAACCCGAAGAACTCACCGCTGACGGAGGTCGGTGACATGGAGGCATACAGGCTCCGGCTGAGGGCCTGTGAGCCGCCCTGGACCACCGCCACCATCCAGGCGAGGAACCAGAACTCGATGACTGCGTCGAGGAAGAATCCCCAGGTGGCAACCATGGTGTAGGCGATGAGTGCGAGGATGATGGCCCGCTTGGTCGTCATCGCCTCGGCGAGACGACCGAAGAGGGATCGGCCGAACAGGACGGCGAGAGCGAGACCGAGCACCTCTATCACCAGGAGGGTTGCCATGATCGTGGCCAGGCTGCTTTCCCTCACGTCCGGAAGCACTTCCACCTGGCCGATGCTCAAGACATCGCCGGTGCTTGCTTCGTTCCTGGGTGTCACGACGGTGACCGTCAGATTGTGCACGCCCGGTGCACCTGCATCGACTTTGGTCCGGGCACCGTATCTAAGGGTCGCCGAGTAGCCATCAATGATGAGAGGTTCTCCGTCCTCGAGCACCGGTTGCCCGTCGACCGATACCGCCCATGAACCGTGGCCCGGTCCGGTGCTGTGGGTCAGGTCGACCACCCGGCCGTTGTACTGGAAGTCGTAGCGGGCGCCGGGTTCTGAGGTCGTGCCGTAGTTGATCGGATCGGCCCCGGTCAGGACTACGAGCTGGGCGAGCGCGGCAATCAGCAGGGCGAACAACCCAAACACTCCCAGGCCGATCACCCCCCACCGTGTACCGGACGAGGAGGCCGGTCGGCGTCGTGACGATGCCCAGGTGGCGAGAAGGGCGAGAATTCCGATCCCGAGAAGGATCGGAGTCAGCGTGGCGGCCGTATCGGTGAGGCCCTGCGTCGCTTCGGCGACCTCGGTCTCGGAGATGGTCGTCCAGGCACCCGTCAGGGTCAACGCTCCCGAATCGAGCCCGTGAACGCCTTCTCCGACTGCCCCGTCGACGGTGGCAAATTCCTCTGGAGGTGAACCGACGATATCGGCCGGCAGCAACTGCGCCCCGATGATGCCGCCGAGCGGCAAAGCGATGATGTTGAACACGATGAAGGCCAGATAGACGGCCCGATTGCTCTCACCGGAACTGGGGATCCGCCCGAACGCGAGACTGAAAGGAATGCCGACGAACTGAACGAGGAGGATGGCCAGGATCAATTCGGTGTCCTCGAAGCCCAGCTCGGCACCGTAGATCACTGCCACGCTGATGATGGTCCCGATGCCGTCGTTGTAGATCAGGAAGGCGATCAGATACTTGAAGAGTTCCTTGTAGCGGCGGATGTTGCGGAGGGTCGCGCCCAATCTGGCAAAGCTGGTCACCAGCACCGAGCGGCCTGGGAGCAGGTCCTTGGTGGCTGCGAGCGGTTCGGGGACTCGGCGGAAGATCGGAATGGAGAACACCGCCCACCAGATCGCGACGCTGAGGAAAGAGAGTCGAGCTCCGGTTTCGGAGCCGATGAACAGGATCATCGCTACGTTGACGGCCAGCAGGAGCCCACCGCCCAGGTAGCCGATGGCGTAGCCACGGGCAGAGACCGAGTCCTGGTCTTTCGGCTTGGCCACGTGGGGGAGCAGTGAGTCGTAGAAGACATTGGCGCCGGCGAACCCGACCCGCCCGACAATGAAGAAGATCGAAGCGAGCACCCAGTCGCCGGTCGAAACCACCACCAGCAGGCCCGTTCCGACAACACCCACTCCGACGAAGATCGACAGCATCTTCTTCTTGCCTCGCATCACGTCGGCGACGGTCCCGAGGATGGGTGAGATGACGGCGACGATGATCAACGAGATGCTCAGCGTGGTGGTCCAGTAGGCGGTGGCCACTGCTGCGCTGGGAAGAGTCGCACCGGCTACACCGCTGTAGTAGGCGGGAAGGACGGCCGCCAGGATCGTCGTGGCGAACGCCGAATTTGCCCAGTCGTACATCGTCCAGGCTCGGATGCGCCGCGCATACTCCTGCCGCGAAACCCCTGAGGGTCCGTCCTCTCCGACGCCCACCGCATCTCCCTTTGCCGGTTTTCGGGTGTCACGTTACGGCTCACAGGCCTGCCTCTCAACAAGTCGCCGGGACGATGCTCTATCTGCGACGGCAGTCAACCCTCGTCAACCGAGCTCACCGGCTCCCCGGATGCCGTCGGAACCGATGGGCACACCCGAAGGGAAGCCGCCGTTTGGAGTCACCCAGGACCGGGGTGCGCCGGTGCATAGTCTTGGTTTCACGACGCCGGCTACCCAACCATGGTTGAGGGGCTTGGGTGCTGTGAGGTCGGCGCTATACGCCGTCGAGTGCCTGCCTGATGTCCAGAATCAGGTCATCGGGGTGCTCGACCCCGACAGAGATCCGAACCAGGCCGGCAGTGATCCCGTACGAACGTTTGGCCGCTTCGCTCAGACCCGAGTGCGTCATGGTGCCGGGGTGCTCGGCGAGCGATTCGGTGCTACCGAGACTGACGGCGAGGTGAATCAGTTTCAGGGCATTCAGGAACCGGAAGGCGCCGGGCTCGCCGCCTGCGACCTCGAAGGAAATCATGGCGCCGGGCCCCAGGCACTGCCGTTTGAAGATGTCGTGTTGATCGTCCTCGGCTCGGATGAACCCCAGGTAGTGGATGTTCGCTACCTTGGAGTGGCCGGCCAGGAACTCGGCAACCCGTGCGGCATTCTCCGCCTGTCGCATCATGCGGAGTTGCAGGGTTTCCAGACTTCGCATCAACAGCCAACCAGTCCACGGCCCCACGTGCGTCCCGAGGTAGGTGCGCATGGCGCGGATCGGGCCGATGAGTCGTTCGGATCCAAGGCAGGCGCCGGCGATCAGGTCGCTGTGGCCTCCGAGATACTTGGTGGCGCTGTAGATCACCAGGTCGGCCCCGTGGTCGAGGGGCCGTTGGAAGATGGGGCCGAGGAACGTGTTGTCGACCACCAATGGGACTGGATCGTCCTCAGTCGAAGCGGCGCCGGCGATCTCAGCGCACATGGCGATATCGATCAGTGCGTTGGTGGGATTGGCGGGGGTCTCGATCAGAATCATCTTCAACGGTCCATCCACGTTGAGCAGCGAGGCCGTGATGTCCTCGCGCGTGTGCTCGGCCAGGAACCCCACCGACTTGATACCGAATTCGGGAAGGATGTCGTTGACGAGGTGGTCGGTTCCACCGTAGAGCGGACAACTGTGCAGCAGCACGTCGCCCGGCCGGAGATAGGTCAGCAGCGTTGTAGCGATGGCCGCCATGCCGCTCTTGAAGACGGTGGCGCTCTCGGCTCCATCCCACAGGGTCAGGCGATCCTCCACGATTTCCAGGTCCGGATTGTTGAGCCTGCTGTAGATCAGGCCCATCTTCTCGCCGGGACGTTCGGGGCGCTGCCCGGTGGCGACCTCGAAGAAGGCTTTGCCCTCTTCCGCCGTCTCGAATACGAACGTCGACGTCTGGAAGATCGGGCTCTTGAGTGCACCTTCCGACCACTCCGGCTTGTAGCCGTACCCCATCATCAGGCTTTCCGGGTGAAGGTGCTCATCGGAGATCGAATCGTCCCACTTCTTCGCCACGGTGAAGCTCCTTGCGGTGTTTGCTCGAAAACTACTCGTTGGGAAGCGTTCCAGGAACACCGGCCGAAGGAAGTAGACCAGCGGAGCGGATAGTCTCTGCGCATGCGCCTGGCCCGGTTGCTCTCTTTCCTGCTTGTGTTGGCTGCGTGTGCCAGTCCCGCCGTCGAACCCGTCCCCACCACGGTCGAGCCGGCGACTACTGCATCTACCGAACAGCCGACGACGACGTCGACCTCAACCACCACGGGTGCGAGTACGACGACCAGCGAGACAACGACGACGACGAACACCCTGCCACCCTTGACCGGGCTCGCCTACGAGAAGGTGGCCGAAGATCTGACCTTCCCCGTGTTCGTCGATGCGCCGCCGGGTGACGACCGTCTGTTCGTCGTCACCAAGGACGGTCAGATACGTATCGTCAAGGACGGGGTGACTCTCGTCGAACCCTTCCTCGATATTCGCGAGCTGGTTCGCAACGAGGGTGAACAAGGTTTGCTGGGGTTGGCGTTTCACCCGTCGTATTCCACCAACGGTCTCCTCTATGTTCACCACAGCGACCGCCATGGGGACAGCAAGGTCGTCGAGTATCGGGTGAGCGACAACCCCGATCTGGTCGATCCGGAATCGGCGCGGCTCATCTACTTCACAACCCAACCTGCCGCCAACCACAACGGTGGGATGCTCGCTTTCGGTCCCGACGACTACCTCTACATCGCCCTGGGCGATGGGGGAGGCGCCGGCGACCGGTACGGGAACGGCCAGCGACCCGATACCGTTCTCGGAACCCTGCTGCGGATCGACGTCGACGACGGAGATACGGGCGAAGGCGTTTCGTATGGGATCCCGGCCGACAATCCGTTCGTGGACGGGGGCGGAGCCGCCGAGGTGTGGGCCTACGGGCTGCGCAACCCCTGGCGGTTCTCTTTCGATGGGGATCTGCTCTACATCGGCGATGTCGGTCAGAATCGTTGGGAGGAGATCGACGTGGCGCCTGCCGCCGATCCGGGGCTCAACTACGGCTGGCCGATCATGGAAGGCAGGAATTGCTTCTCGCCGAGCTCCGGATGCACGACCGACGACCTTCACCTCCCGGTCATCGAGTTCTCTCACGGTGAGGGCTGTTCGGTCACCGGCGGATACGTCTACCGTGGTGAAGAGATTCCGGAGTTGGACGGCCGGTACTTCTACTCCGACTTCTGCGGGGGATGGCTTCGCAGTTTCGTCTACGCAAACGGACAAGCCACCGATCTTCAGGATCACACTGCTGAGGTGGGGACCCTGACCAGCGTTTCTTCGTTCGGCACAGACGGCTTCGGGGGGATCTATGTGACCACGGCCGGTGGTGACGTATGGAAACTCGTAGCGGACAGGTAGCAGGGTGCCGGAGTTGAGGTCCATCGGGCCACCTTCCCGTTCCCACTCGCCGCCTCTCCACTTCCCACGTCCCGCCCTTCCCTGAGCCGTCGCGGTCGCTCGCTACTATCGCCGTACCGGCCTCGAATCCGGGAGCGCAATGGACCAACCTGTAGCCAGAGTGATTGGAACGGAGGACGCCACACCCCTGGAGTTCTGGGTAGGAGTGGCTCCGGGCCAGTACCTGCAACTCGATGACGTGGTGGCTCTGCGACGCGTCCTGCCCGACGGTGAGATCGTTCACGTGTACGGCATGGTCTCTCAGGTTCGTGCCCGGCATGAGGGAGCCCGATTCGACAGCGATGTCTTCCTCATCGAAGACGGTGTTCTACCGGCCGAAGTGAGCGAGGCGGCTCAGGTCACCGCCACCCGGTTCGAGCCGGAGATCTTCGTACCGCCCCGCCCCGGTCAGGAGGTCGCTCGGGCCGAGGAAGACGAGCGCGACCGTGCGCTGTTCTTCGATCAGATGGCCGAGCGTCTACCGATCGGGTTGAGCCGCACCAACCAGCCGTTCTTCGCCAATCTGGAATTCCTCGACGGACGGCGGGGCGCTCACGTCAATATCTCGGGGATCTCTGGAGTGGCGACCAAGACGACCTATGCCACATTTCTGTTGCACTCTCTCTTCACCTCGGGAGCGCTCGGTGCTCGGTCCGTCAACACCAAGGCGTTGATCTTCAACGTCAAGGGTGAGGATCTGCTGTTTCTCGACCATCCCAATGTGGCGCTCGACGATGTGCAACGGGACCGGTACCGGGCGGCGGGGTTGGCCGCCGAGGCGTTCCGGTCGGTAGGCATCTTCGCGCCGCCGCGCTCCGGATCGGCGGCGGCAGTGCCCGACGTGTCGGCCAGGAGTGAAGGGGTTACTTCGTTCTTCTGGACCCTCGACGAGTTCTGCCACGATGATCTGCTGCCTTTCCTGTTTGCCGACGCCGAGGACGACCGGGCCCAATACACGATGGTGGTGTACAACGTGATGGCCCAGCTCCGTCGATCCGCATCGCTGGATGACGGGGGAGTGCAGATCGAGGGTGAGGGTGTCCGTACTTTTCGGGATCTCACCGATCTCATCACTCGCAAAGTGCAAGACGAGGAGGATCGGTACACGTGGGCCGGGCCGGCAATCGGGACCGGGACCATCAATGCCTTTGTTCGGCGCCTCCAGGGGGCGGTTCGCCACGTGGAACGCCTCATCCGGGCAGACGTCCCCAACCCGGAGCGACACCGAGTGCGGCTGGAGCACCAGGTCACCGTGGTCGACCTTCACAATCTGGCAGACCGGGCGAAGCGCTTTGTGGTGGGGGTTACGGTGCGACGTGCGTTCGAGGACAAAGAGCGGGCCGGTCAGTCCCGGGAACTCCTCATGGTGGTCCTCGACGAACTCAACAAGTACGCCCCGCGGGAGGGTTCGAGTCCCATCAAGGAAATCCTCCTTGATGTCGCCGAGCGGGGACGCTCGCTGGGAGTGATCCTGGTCGGTGCCCAGCAGACGGCTTCTGAGGTCGAGCGGCGCATCATCGCCAATTCCTCTCTTCGAGTGGTGGGCCGGCTCGACTCGGCGGAGGCGGCCCGGGAGGAATACGGGTTCCTGCCTACCGTGCAGCGGCAGCGGTCGACGATCCTCAAGCCGGGCACCATGCTGGTATCTCAACCGGAACTGCCGGTTCCGCTGGTCGTCGAGTTTCCCTTCCCGGCCTGGGCGACCCGGGCCTCCGAAGCCGGACCTTTGCCGGGCGGAGGCGATCAACCCGAGGATCCGTTTGAGGGATTGACCGACTAGATCGGTTGGCCGGATCGTCGAGACCTGTTGATGCACGCCCAATTGCCCGCGGAGGGTTGCTTGGAGTACATCCGGCACCAAACCGTGATCGTTGTCTTCGCCTACTTAGTGATCCAATGGGATGCCTCGATCGCGGTCAAATACTCCACGATCGTGATCGTCGCCTTGGCGATCACCTGGATGCTGTCGAAAGCAGTGGCCCTCACCAACCCGAGCCGGGCTCTCTTCGCGCTCCGACCGCAACCCAAACCGGCCCAGGTCACGACCAGCCGGTAGGCGCCCGCCGGTCCGCACCCTGAGACTCTCGAGCCCGGCGCGGATCCGTGCGGTCTTGCGGCACTACCGCAGGGGACCATCGGCCGGTGGTCGCTGCGGAACTGCGGCGCGATGCTCACATGAAACCGGCAGGAAGTAGGTCCCTGTTGCGATTCATGAACCGTTCAAGATCTCTGCGGAGCCGTCCCGGCATGGGACCTGCGGTTGCGTGGTTCGTGGCCCTCCTTCTGGCCGGTTGCGGCGGAGTGAAGGCGGAGATTCCCGAAGATGGCAAGGATGTTCGCTTCTGGTCCGGCGATTTCGAACTCGTCGGAGACCTGCAACTCCCGGCAGGGGGAGGACCTCACCCGGCGGTGGTGATGGTGCACGGCGACGGCAGTCAGAGCCGGACCGGCAACGGTGGATACGTTCCCATCATGGGCCGGTTCCTCGATGCCGGGTACGCCGTGTTTTCCTGGGACAAGCCGGGAACCGGCGCCTCGAAAGGCGAGTTCGACTCGGGGGAGAAGCTGACCCAACGGGCCGAGATTCTGGCCGATGCCGTGACGGTGCTCACGCAACACGGATCCATCGATCCCGAACGCATCGGAGTGTGGGGTATCAGCCAGGCCGGTTGGGTGATACCGATCGCGATGACGCGCACCGACCGGCTTGCCTTCATGATCGTGGTCAGCGGAGGGGGTGAGGACGGCACCCGCCAAATGGGCTATCTCATCGGCAGCCAGATGCTGTGTGCCGGGCATGCCGAAGAAGAGGCGGCGCAGGCCGACGCCAGCTTCATCCAGTACGCGGCAGCGACTTCCTACGAGCAGTACCGGGAAGCTATGGAGTACCTCATTCAGTTCCCGACTGCCCGGACCTACGTCGGGTCTGAAGTTCAGTCGGAGGAGAACTGGAACCCCTGGCCCGGCGATTCGGATGCCTTCTTCGATCCAATCGACGTGATCGAGGAGGTCACCATTCCGGTGCTGGCGTTCTTCGGTGCGAGGGACACCAACGTCGATCCGGTGCAAGGGGCCGAAGCCTACGCGAAGGCGCTGGACGCCGCGGGTAATGAGGATCACCGGATCGTCGTCATTCCCGAGGTGGGTCATGTAATGACCCCGGCAGATACCGGGTGCATCGGTGAATCGACGGGCGGATCGTACGTGGCGGAGTACCTCGACACCATGGAAGACTGGCTTCGCCGGCAGGCGGGTTTCTAGACGCCGCCCGTCGGCGGGCGGCCACCGGGGTTGTCGAAGCAGTCGTGGCAGGCCGGTACCATCGCCTCCGTGAAGATCCTGCACACCTCCGACTGGCATGTGGGGCGCATGATTCGAGGCCGCAGCCGGGCCGAGGAGCACCGTGCCGTTCTATCGGAGATCGCGGAAATCGCCGGGGAGGAAGAGGTCCATTTGGTCCTCGTGGCGGGTGACGTGTTCGATGCGGTGGCGCCTTCGGCGGAGTCGGAACAGATCGTCTTCCGTGCCCTCCTCGACTTGGCCGAGGTAGCCCCGGTGGTGGTCGTGGCCGGCAACCACGACCATCCCCGTCGTCTCGAGGCGGTGGCTCCGCTGCTGGAACTGGGCAGAATACGGGTCGGGTCCGCTCTCAAGAGGTCTGAGGAGGGCGGGGTCATCGCTCTTGCCGCGGAGTCGGGTGAGAGGGCGCGGATTGCCCTGATTCCGTTTGTGAGTCAGCGGGCCATCGTGCGGGCCGACGATCTGATGGCGCTCGATCCGGATCAGCACGGGGGCAAGTACGCCGGTCGCCTGGCGGCCGTAATTGCCAGGCTGACTGAGAACCTCTCACTCGACGAGGTCAATCTGGTGGTGGCCCATCTGATGGTGGCGGGTGGGACGCTCGGCGGGGGAGAGCGGTCGGCTCACACCATCTTCGACTACGCGGTGTCGGCCCAGGCTTTCGACGGCTCACTTTCCTATGTCGCATTGGGCCACTTGCACCGGCCGCAGAGAGTGCCGGCCGCCGGGCCCGTCTGGTACTCCGGGTCACCGCTCCAGATGGACTTCGGGGAGACTCAGGACCGCAAGGCGGTGTTGCTGGTCGAGGTGGAACCGGGCCTGCCGGCCCGCGTGCGGGAGGTGCCTCTGACGGCAGGGCGCAAGCTCGTGCGCCTGCGGGGCTCGCTGGAGCAGGTGGCGACCCTACGGGAAGAGGTCGGTGATGCCTACTTGCGAATCGAACTCGAAGAGACTGCCCGGGCGGGGCTGGCCGATGAGGTTCGGGAAGTGTTCCCCAATGCGGTCGACGTCGCCGTAGCAGCGCCGGAAGAGAGTTCCCGCATCGCACCCCCGGTGAGGTTGGGAAGGCCTCCTCACGACCTATTCACCGAGTACCTCACCCAGAAGAACGCCCTCGACGCAAGTGTGGTGGCGCTCTTCGACGAACTCCTGGCGGAGTCCCATGAGGCCTAGGCGGCTCGAAGTGTCCGGCTTCACTGCGTTCCGTGAACCGGTCACGGTCGACTTTCGGGGTGCCGATCTCTTTGCACTCACCGGACCCACCGGTTCCGGCAAGAGTTCTCTCATCGATGCCATCGTCTTCGCCCTCTACGGGTCGGTGCCGCGCATCGGGCAGCGCGAGGTAGCTCCCATCGTTTCCCTCGGCAAACTGGAAGCGAGGGTCCGGTTCGATTTCTCGCTCGACGGCGCGGACTACTCGGTTGTCCGGGTGGTGCGCAGGACCGGGAGCGGTGCCTCCACCGCCGAGGCCCGGTTGGAGCGCAAGGACGAGGTCCTGGCCGGCACGGCCGACGAGGTCACCGAGACCATCGGGCGCATGCTGGGGTTGGGCTTCGACCACTTCACCAAGTCGGTGGTGCTGCCCCAGGGCCGGTTCGCGGCTTTCCTCCACGACCGTCCGGCCGACCGGCAGAAGCTGCTCCGTGAACTGCTCGATCTGGGTGTCTATGAACACATGCGGGAAGTGGCCAAACAGCGGAGGACCGCGGCGGAAACCAGAGTGCAGGTCCTCCAGACGCAACTCGAGGAGCTGGCCTTCGCCACACCCGAGGCCGAGGAACAAGCCGGAGAGCGGCAGGCCCGGCTCCTGGCCCTGCGGGAGGAAGTCGAAGAAGCGGAACCCAAACTCCAGGCACTCCGCGATCAGATCGAAGTGGCAACTCAGGCCGGTGCCCGTGCTTTGGCCTCAATCGAACAACTGGCCGCCGTCCAGGTGCCGGAAGGCATCGCGGAACTGGCGGAGCGTTTGAGCGAGGCCCGCCGGTCGGCCGCCCAGACGGCCGATGAGGCGACGGCGGCGGGGGAACGGCTGGACAAGGTGGAAGCAGCCTGCCGGCTTCTGCCAACCGAGGCCGAGATCGAAAAGGTCATTGGCCTGCATCGAGCTCTGGTCGACGAGCACCGGACCCTCGAGAGTGTGTCCGCTGGACTGGATGCCGTGGCACGGGAGGTGGCAGTCTCCGCCGAAACCCTCGCCGCGGCGGGTGTCAAGGTCGAGGCCGCCCGGCGAGACCTGGATGCGGCCAATCGGGATCACGCCGCGCACACGCTGGCCGCCACCCTGGTAGAGGGTGAGGAGTGTCCGGTCTGCCGCCAGACCGTCCAAAACCTTCCGCCGGGTGGGCCGCCGCCGGCCGTGGCCGGGGCGCAGAGAGCCGTCGAGGCTGCAGAGGAGTCGGAAGCCGCGGCCCGGCGAGGGCACACCGTGGCCGCTCAGCGGCTCGCCACAGAAGAGGCGCGCACAGAGGATCTCACCAAGCGGATCGAGGGTTTCCGGAGTGATCTCGGCGACGCTCCGAGTCTGGACGAAGCATTGCGAACGAGAGAGGACGTAGCCGCGGCGCAGTCCGACCTCAAGGAGGCACGGAGTTCCGTCGACCGGATTGCGAAGGCGGTGGCGAACGCTCGGAAAGAGGTCGACACCGCCGAGGCGGATACGAAGGTGGCCCGCCGCCGCTTCGACGAGACCCGCGATCTGGTGGCTTCGCTCGAACCGCCCGTCCCGGAGCGAACCGACCTGGCGGCCGATTGGAGCGAGCTGGCCGATTGGGCGGTCTCGAAGGCCGCTCGTTTGAGCGACGAGCTGGCGACGGCGCAGCAGGTCATCGAGGACTTGCAGAGCGAACGTGCGGAAATGGAGGAGACCCTCATCGGGCGCATCGACCGGGAGGGGCTCGTAGTAGACGGCCCGATCCGGGATGCGGTGCTCACCGCCTGCGCCGCAGCGAACCATGATCTCGCCCGGCTTCGGGATGCGGCTCAACGCGCCGCGGAGCATCGGACGGCCATTGCCGAGAGCTCCGAAGAAGCGAACGTATCCAAGAGTCTCGGCCGGCACTTGTCCGCTACCGGGTTCGAAGCCTGGCTCATGGAGGAGGCATTGGCCACGCTGGTGGATGGCGCCAATGTCCTGCTCGATGATCTGGCCGAAGGGGCGTACTCGCTAGACGTAGTGAAGCGCGACTTCCGGGTGATCGACCACCACAATGCGGACGAACCGCGTTTGGTCAAGACGCTGTCGGGAGGCGAGACCTTTCTGGTGTCCCTGGCGCTCGCCCTGTCGCTGGCGGAACAGCTGGCCTCGATGTCCGTCCACGGCGGCAGCCGGCTCGAATCGGTGTTCCTGGACGAAGGTTTCGGCACCCTCGACATGGAGACACTCGATACGGTTGCGCACGTGATCCAGGAGCTCGGGGCCCGGGGTCGAACGGTGGGAATCGTCACACACGTGCGGGAGCTGGCCGAACAGGTACCGATCCGGTTTGAAGTGAGGAAGCGAGCCGGGACGGCCACCGTAGAGAGGGTGGAGCTGTGAAGTTCACCGTTGAGCCCTGGACTCCGGAGTACGGGACGCCCACCGGAGCGGAGCTCGAAGAGACCGCGGCGGTGCCGGAGGTGGACATCGAGATGCCGGCTCGCAAGTGGGCGCCCATCGCTCCCGCCGGCCGGGGGGCCGACTCGGTGCTGTTCGTGGACGGGGTGCGTCGGGTCGACGCCAACGTGTGGATTGCACAACCAGACGGCACGGCAGCTCTCGGTCTCTGCGCCACCTATGCGGCCGGTGCAGTTCGCTGCGACGGCCGGGCCGAACTGGCTGCCGCCGAGGTCCGTCGGGGGCTCTTCACCGCGGCAACCGGGGCGGCACCGATTGTGACCCGCCGGGCCGGATACGAGGTGCGGGCCGTAGCCGGTTCCACACCCGAGGAGCTGTGGTTGGGCATCCAGCAGCGGATGGGCGAAGCGGAGAAGGAGATTGCGGCGCGCCGGGCGGACGGTGCACAGGTGGTCATCGACGGGCCCTTGAGCGGAGCTCAGGTTCGGGGTGCGGTCGGGTACGTGAAGACCCACCGGGTCCACTACCTGCCACCGGCCCTCCGCCCCGTGATCGGCAACCTCGAAGCAGGTCAACGGACGCCTCTCTTCCTCACCACCACCGCCTGGAGCCGCTACTCGTGGTACCTCCGGCTTCCAGGTCCGGCCGACCATGCGTGGGCTTCGGTGGTCCGCTGCGAAGCAGCGGCCGACCTGGACTCGACGGCGGCCGCCGAGCTGGCGAACCGGGTGACACTCACGCTGCCGCGATTTGCATCGCACGGTCACAAGGATCCCCGAGCGCCGCAGAACCTCTACCCCATCGGGGGGCTGGAGCGGGCACTGCGGCGCCGGTTGGGCGATCAGGCCTTGTTGTATCGCTCGCTACTGGCGGCCGCCCGTTGACCCTCGTCTTTGCGGGCGGTGCGCCTCTTCCGATGTCCGCTAGGCGTTCGCATCGCGGGTCCTCGCTTCTTCCGGACGCCGCCTGATGAGTCGCCATGCCAACCAGGCTACGACCGGTACCCAGAAGAAGGGTATGACCGCTCCGGCGAAGAGGATCAGTGCTTGAACCAGTTTGACGAGCACTTCCCAACTCGTCCGTAGTCCCTCGGTGAAGCTGGGGATGCCACCGGGGTTGACGGCCTGGATGAACATCGTGACCGTAGTGGCGATCGTCCGGTTGGAGAGGACCTCGCCGTCCTCATCGACCGGGGTGGCGGTCACGGTCGTCTGGGTGCGCAGGCTCCGCTCGGCAACGGTTTCCGCGGCCAGCACGATCGAATCCCCCGGCTCGAGCGATGTGCCGAGGTCCCCGAACAACAGGATCAGATCGTTCAACTCGATATCGAGCACCGGGTCGCGAAGCTCGAAGTCTGCGAGCAACGTGTCGCCGAAGTTGGAGATCTCGAAGCACACCGTCACCTCGTCTCCCTGATCGACGGTCGGTGCCGGACCGCCCGGGCAGGAGATCCCCCCGTCGTGGCCCCGGTAGGCCGTCACATTCATCGACACTGCCGGCCGGTTCTGTGCCTCGGTAAGGGTCAGCGTGATGGTGGCCAGAGCCACTTGATCCTCGAGGGTACGCAGCCGGCCTCGCAGCGTCTCGAGCTGTGTCTCCCGTTCCAGCAGCTCGTTCTCCAGCTCGACGATCGTCTCGATGTCGACTGCCGCCTCCAGAAGTGATCGCAGCCGGACGACGCTTGCCTCTGCCGTGTTGATGCGGCTCTCCACGTCGACGAGGGCCTCGGTTACGTCGTCGGCGGAAACGTTCTGAGTTCTCAGGTCTCCGATCGAGCCGAGTCGGTCGAGCGCCTCCTGGAAATCCTCCGGGGGGACCTTGAAGGTGAGGATGCTCATAGGGGTGGGGTCTCCGGTCGTGCGCTGTCCGAAGAGGAAACCACCGACGCCCTGAATGAGCCGGGTGGCCTGTTCACCCGCGGCGGCAACGTCCGTCACGGCGACGGTGAGATCGGCGGTGAAGATGATGTCGCGGCCCAGGTCGCTGATCTGGAAGACCACCGTTTCAACGCCCCCGGTGCCGAGCTGACCGGCGGTGGTCGAGGATGACTCGCGATCATCGGACGGCGCCTCGGCGGAAGCCGCTGTGCTGGGTGTTACCGCAGCGAAGCCGTCGCCTTCGCGCTCCAGACCAGGGTCGGCTCCCTCACCGTCCGAAGATGTGCACGCGGCTGCCACGATAAGCAATACCACTGCCAGTACCACCATTCTCAGCCGGTGTTCTCGTTGCGTCATATACCCTCCCGGGTGGTTCGTCCTTGAGACGCAAGTGGCCACTAGGCGGTTCCCAGTGTGCAGGTGTCTTCCGAGGACACGGCGGTGGAGAGCCCACGGCGATGGACCGCTATGCCGGCCGGATTGACCGTTCCCCGGCAGCCCGGAGAGCCCCGAGAGCCGTGTGGTGCGGGGAACCTGGCAGCCGAGCGATTGTCTTCGGAGCCGGGTCCTCGATCGGCTCACCGAGACCTGGGGTATCTCACGGGAGTCCGAGGTCGGACCGCAAACCTCTAGTTCTCCGCCTTCGCCTCTCTGGTCATCAATGCCAGGACGGCATCACGCGGTCGGGCCTGTTCATACAACACCCGTCCCACCTGATGGGCGATGGGCATGTCAATTCCGTGTCGTTCGGCCAGGTCGAGCACGGCCCTGGTGGTCTTGACACCTTCGGCGACCATATCCATCTCATCGATGATGTCTTCGAGCGAGCGGCCTCTGCCCAACTCGGTGCCGACACGGTTGTTCCGGCTCTGGGAACTGACACAGGTGGCGATCAGGTCGCCGATGCCGGCCAACCCTGCGAAGGTGCGCGGTTCGCCCCCCATCGCAACGCCCAACCGGGTCAGTTCCGCCAATGCTCGAGTGATCAACGTCGCCAGCGTGTTATCGCCGAACCCGAGTCCCCTGGCCATTCCGGCGGCGATGGCCATCACGTTCTTGAGCGCTCCGGCGATCTCGCAGCCGATCACGTCGGTGTTGGTATAGACCCGAAACGACGGTGACATGAAGACCTGCTGGATGGCCCGGGCCCGGGGGACGTTGTTCATGGCGATGACGGTGGCGGCCGGTTGGCCGGCGATCACCTCTCTCGCCAGGTTGGGTCCGCTCAGAACCCCGATGATGTTTGGATCGTGGTCCGGGAGTTCCTCGCGGGAGACCTCCGTCATTCGCGTGAGGCTTCCTTGTTCTATTCCCTTGGATAGACTCAGGACGGCCGCCTCCTCCGGCACGACGGCCGCTGCCCGAGACAGGACCTCCCGGTACCCGTGGGATGGGACCCCCATTACGAGTAGCTCGGCTCCCCGGACGGCAGTTTCGAGGTCGCTGGTGACGGTGAGGCTGTAGGGAATCTCGGTGCCCGGCAGGTATTGTTCGTTGCGTCGTTCCTCGTTGATGGTCTCCGCCAATTCGGGCCGTCGCGCCCATAGCACGGTGCCGTGCCGCTGGGCGGCCAGGCAGGCCACGGTCGTTCCCCACGAACCGGCTCCGATCACGGCGATCTTCACGATGTCCTCCTCTGAGCTCCCGGTTGCACGCTACCGCATCCCCCATCCGGAGGGTTACACTCAGGTTTCCGTGGCACGTATCGGTATCGTCGGTTTCCCCAACGTTGGCAAGACGACCTTCTTCAATGCCCTCACCGGCCTGAACGCTCCCACCGCGGCCCATCCTTTCTCGACTGCCGACCCCAACGTGGGAGTCGCCAAAATACCGGACCCTGATCTCGATGAAGCTGCCCGGCTGGAGGGTTCGGCCAAGACGGTGCACGCCACCCTCGAACTCCTCGATCTCCCGGCCATGGTCAAGCCGGGCCATGGTGCCGGATTCGGTGCCCGGTTCCTCGGGCGACTCCGCGAAATGGAAGCCCTGGCCATCGTCCTGCGGTCATTCGAAGATGAAGCCGTCCCGTCGGATGAGTCCGGTACCGATGCCCTGGCCCAGGCGCAGGAATTACTCGTGGAACTGACGCTGGCCGACCTCGAGGTTTTTGAACGACGGAGGGAGAAGATCGTCAAGGAAGCGACCGCCGATGCAGGGAAGAAGGGTGCCGCCCAAGCGATCTCGCGTGCTGCAGCCCTTCTCGAAGAAGGCATGCAGCTTCGAACCGAACACTGGGAAGACGATCAGCTGGTCGCGTTCCGGGACATGGCGCCGCTCACTCTCAAACCGGCTGTATGGGTGGTGAACGTCGCCGAAGACTCCGGTGACTCACTCGACATCATCGAGGAACTGGAAACCCTGGTTCCAGGCGGAGACACCATCGTGGTGGTATCCGCCCAGCTCGAGGAGGAGGGGACCTTGCTCTCGCCGGAGGACCGGCGAGAGTTGTTCGAAGGGTTGGGACTCGGGCAAGGTGCCCTCGACAAGGTGGTCCGGGCCGCCTACCGCGCCATGAACTTGATCAGCTTCTACACGCTCGGACCGAAAGAATCCCATGCTTGGACGATCCAGAAGGGCGCCCGGGCCCCGGATGCGGCAGGCAAGGTCCACTCGGACATGCAGCGCGGGTTCATTCGTGCCGAGGTGGCACCTCTACCGGTGGTGATCGGAGATGGAGGATGGGATGAGGCCAAGAAGGCCGGTCACGTCCGGGTGGAAGGCAAGGACTACACGGTCACCGAGAGTGATGTGATGCTCGTCCGGTTCTCAGTGTGATGGTCGGGCTGTGAGTGGTCCTCGATACCGCCTTCGACCGGGGGCCGACCAAATAGCGCGGCGGCGGGTCGTGCGGGAGATCAAAAACCTGATCGAATCGGGTCGATATCATGTGCCGGCCGAAAAAGTGGCCGAAGCCCTCATGGCCGAGGCCGGATGGGATGAGGCGGATTCCTCAAGTTGGGAGGGCTCGAATGCCGATGCCAATTAGAGATGGAATCGACCGAAACCCTGGCCGGCGAGACGCCTCGAATCATCAGTCGTCGGGAGCGTCTTGAAGAGCTCTCGCGCCTGATCGCTGAGGGCAAATACTTCGTGCCGGCTATCGATATTGCCCACGCCATCCTCCATGGACGACCGAAATGGGGGAATCGCGTCCCCCGTCCGGGCGATCTGCGGTCTCTCTTCTGACCGCGGAACGAGGTCGATCTTCGACCACTGTGGGTCACTGACACACCACCGAACCGATGAGCGGAAGGCCGGATTCCTCGCGACCGATCGGCATCCGTTTCGACCCCGCAACTCCATCGAAAGAATCCTCTGGGTTCTGTTCCGCGTCCCCAACCGGACGGGTGCTTGAGACTGCAGCCGGCCTTGCATTGACGAGGCTCCGGCAAGGGGGTAGAGCCGGAGCCTCGTGTGCTCCTCGCGAGAGGAGCTGCAAAGGGCCGTTTGCCGAGCCGGCGCCAGGGAGTCCGGACTCGTGACCCATTGCCTTTCTTACTGGCTCGCGCTGGGGCGTTGGGCCTCCCAGCACCTCCCGATCCTACGTAACGCAGGCGCGCGGTGTCAATGTCGACCGGGCAGACATCGCCGGTTCCCGACCGTCGAGGGATCGCAGTGGACCGGTGTGCAGCTGCATCCCTGCAATACTCCCCATTCGATGCGCGAATCGATCGAGGCTTTCGTCCGTGACTTTCCGGAGCCGTTGGCGGTGATGCTGCTCGCAACCCTGCCGGTGTTCGAGTTGCGCGGCGCGATACCTTTTGCGCTCGGCGTCCTCGATATGCCGGTTTGGCAAGCGTACGTCTGGTCTGTGGTGGGCAACCTGCTTCCAGTGCCGTTCATCCTTTTGTTCCTGGGCCCGGTGACGAAGTGGGCCGAGGATCACTGGGGTGGTTTACACCGATTCCTGGAACGTCTCTATTCCCATACCAGGCGGCGCCACACGGCCCGCTTCGACCGATTGCGAGACTTGGCCCTGATCACGTTCGTCGCCATCCCGTTGCCGATAACGGGTGCCTGGAGCGGAGCGCTGGCCGCCTTTGTCTTCGGCGTCGAGCGTCGCAAAGCCTTCGGGTTGATCACCATCGGCGTGCTCATCGCCGGCGTCGTAGTGACGGTGCTCTGGCAGGGGGGCAGTTCGCTGTTCGGCATCGCCTAGTCGGGTTGCCGCTCATCGCTATTCTTCAGCCATGGCCCTGACTTGTGCCCGCCGGGTGTGCATGCCGCTGCTGCTCGTGCTGGTCCTGCTCAGTGCAAGCCTGCTGGCGGGATGCGGATCCGGCTTGGCGGAAGACGCCGACGGCGAGGAGATCTACAACGCTCGCTGCTCTTCCTGTCACCGCAGGGACCTGAGCGGAGCCATCGGGCCGGCCCTGGGTCCCGGCTCGGAAGCCGTCGACCGCCCGCTCGAGTACTACGAGATCACCATCACCAGCGGCAAGGGGAGGATGCCATCGTTCGGGTCGACGCTCACCGACGACCAGATCACCCGAGTGATCGAGTACATTCTCGCCGTTCAGCGCGCAGGTGGGGTTTGAGCGCGAACCGGATCCCGCCCCCATCCCACCCAGAATCGGTCGCCACATCCGTGACCTCAGAGATGGCGACAACCGGTTGGTCGACGCGACGGTACCCCGATAGGGCCGACCTTATGGTCGTATGGCAAGAGCCGGCCACAACGCGTCGATGTCGGTGGGGAACGAGGGTTGGGTCCGATCGTGAGCCCGGCACCGGTCGAGACACCGCCGATCCGGATCGGGAGCACGGAATGATCGGAGATCCGCGGCCGGACCGAAGGGCCCCGGATCCTCCCATCTCCTAGAGCGTCGAGGGTACGCGGGTTCACGCCGCAACACGCTGTGGCCAAGCTCGAGGGATGTACTTACCTGGGCAGGAGAAGACCCGGTATGGTCCTGACCACAGGCTCGAAGAGGAAGACTGTGGGTCCGCTGCAGGGAGTATCGATAGTCGAAGTCGCGTCGATCGGGCCCGGGCCGTTCTGCGGGATGATGCTGGCGGATCTGGGCGCCGACGTGGTGAGAGTCGACCGGGCGGATGCAGCCGCCGGGCCGGTCGTCGGCGGGTCATCGCTCGATCTGATGAACCGCGGCAAACGCTCGATTGGCATCGACCTGAAGGATCCGGCCGGGATCGAAATCGTTCTACGGATGGCCGAACGGGCCGACGGGCTGATCGAGGGCTTCCGGCCCGGGGTCGCGGAGCGGCTCGGCGTCGGGCCCGACGTGTGCCGGGAACGCAATCCCCGCCTGGTGTATGGGCGAATGACGGGGTGGGGCCAAGAAGGCCCTCTGTCCACCCTGGCAGGTCACGATATCAACTACATTGCCCTGTCCGGTGTGCTCTACCCGATCGGCCGGGCCGATGAGCCGCCGGTGCCGCCTTTGAATCTGGTCGGCGACTTCGGCGGCGGCGGGATGCTGCTGGCGTTGGGCATGGTGGCCGGCCTCTTCGAAGCTCGAGGTTCGAGGGTCGGCCAGGTGGTCGACGCGGCGATGATCGACGGGTCCGCGCTGCTGACCACCATGGTCCACGGGATGCGAGCGATGGGTCTCTGGAGCGATCGAAGGGGATCCAATCTCCTCGATACGGGGGCTCCCTTCTATGAGGTGTATGAGACATCCGACGGCGGTTTCATGGCGGTAGGGGCCATAGAGCCGCAGTTCTACGCCCGTTTTCTCGAACTGCTCGAGCTGGAAGGAGACCAGCCGGATCAACTCGATGCCCAACACTGGCCGGTGATGAAGCACCGCATTGCCGCTCGTTTCAAGACCCGGACCCGCAAGGAATGGGAAGCTCGGTTCGCCGGCACGGATGCCTGCGTTGCTCCAGTGCTGACCATGGGGGAGGCTCCGAACCATCCGCATCACAAGGCCCGGCAGACATTTGTCGAGGTGGGTGGAGTGACCCAACCGGGTCCCGCTCCGCGCTTCAGTCGCACCTTCAGCCGGGTCTCCGGGCCGCCGCCGGTCGCCGGACAGCACACCGATCAAATCCTGGCCGAACTCGGCTTCGACGAACCGGAGCGAGACTCCCTGCATCGAGCGGGAGTGGTGAGTTGACCGAAAGACTCCCGGGAGGCGTCGTCATTGCGAATGACCGTTTCGGAGGGAGACCGCGCCAAGTTAGAATTCGCGCTCAGCGAGCGTTCCTTGGACTGCCCGGGCGTCGGGCGGTCTGCGGCCGGAGGAGAAGACTATGCGTGAGTACACCAGCCCAGGTGCCGTGAAGGTCCCGCCCGGCGACAGCCCGATCGCGGCATTGCTGGCCCGGGCCGATACCCATCCGCACGTAGCCGCGCTGGCCTACCGGGACGGCAACCGTTTCGTCGACATCACCACCGAAGAGTTCGTGCGCGAGGTGAGGGAGCTGGCTGCGGGCCTCGTGGCCTTGGGGATCGAGCCGGGTTCGCGGATCGGGATCTTCTCCGCCACACGATACGAGTTCACGTATCTGCAGTACGCAATCTGGGCGGCGGATTGTGCAGCCGTCACCATCTACGAGACCTCCTCGGCCGAGCAGGTGCGCTGGATCGTCGGTGACAGCGGAGCAGTCGGGGTGTTCTGCGAGAACGACCAACTCAAGGCGGTTCTCGATGAGGTCGCCGGCGATCTCCCCGATTGCCGCCACCAGTTCGTGATCGAGGGGGGCGGCATCGACCAGCTCAAGGCTGCCGCTACCGACGACGCCCGTCAGGAGGTAGACCGGCGGATCAAGGCGATCAACCAGGACGATATTGCGCTTCTCATCTACACATCTGGAACGACCGGGCGCCCCAAGGGATGCGTTCTCACCCAGCACAACTTCATTTGGGATGTCCGGCAGGTCGTGGCGGGGCTGCCCGACCTCTTCAAACCGGGCTCCTCCAACCTGATGTTCCTCCCGCTCGCCCACTCATTCGCCCAGGTCGTACAGGTCGGATGCGTGACTACCGGTGTGAAGATCGGCTACTCGACGGGAGCCCAGAATCTCGTCGAGGAATTGGCGATGTTGAGGCCTCGTTGGGTGTTCTCGGTGCCCCGGGTCTTCGAGAAGGTCTACAACAGCGCCAAGCGCAAGGCAGATACCGAAGGCAAGGGCAAGATCTTCGACATCGGGGTCAACGTAGCGGTCGACTTCTCACGCGAGGAGCAGGCAGGCAAGGTGAGCTTCAAAACCAAAGCCCTCCACGCCATCTTTGACAAGCTCCTGTTCGGGAAGCTGCGGGATGTGTTCGGCGGCCGTCTTGAATACGCCATCTCCGGAGGGGCGGCTCTCGGGGAGAGGCTCGGGCACTTCTTCCGGGGCATCGGGCTCACCGTCCTGGAGGGATACGGGCTCACCGAAACGACCGCCGCCACCTTCGTCAACCGCCCGGGCGACATCAAAATCGGCACTGTCGGTCATCCGATCCCCGGTGTCTCGGTGAAGATTGCCGACGACGGCGAGATTCTGATCAAGGGCGGTTGTGTCTTCAGGGGGTACTGGAACAACGAAGCCGCCACAGAAGCGGTGTTCAGTGGCGACGGGTGGTTTCACTCCGGCGACGTCGGTGAACTCGATCATGAGGGCTTTCTGCGGATAACCGGAAGGAAGAAGGAGCTGATCGTTACTGCCGGAGGAAAGAACGTGGCTCCGGCGGTCCTCGAGGACCTGATTCGCGCCCACCCGCTGATCAGCCAGTGCATGGTGATCGGGGATGCTCAGCCTTTCATCGCCGCTCTGGTAACGCTCGATCCGGAGACCGTCCCGGAGTGGGCTGCGGAGAAGGAGTTGGGCGATCTGAGCATGGCCGAATTGGCCGTGCATCCGCATGTTCTGGAAGCCGTCCAGGTGGCGATCGATGAGGCCAACAAGGCGGTCTCCAAGGCCGAATCGGTGCGGACGTTCCGGATCCTCGACGAGGACTTCACCATCGAGGGCGGTGAGCTGACGCCGACCCTCAAGGTGAAGCGGTCGGTGATCGGCAAGAAGTACGGCCACGTGATCGATGAGATCTATACGAAGTAGCGACGAAGCCGATACCTGCTACC
>DHIO01000050.1:82648-82772 GCA_002403855.1 Acidimicrobiia bacterium UBA4744 | reverse complement strand
GTGTAGGATAGGTGGGAGGCTTAGAAGCGTCGGCGCAAGCCGGCGTGGAGCCAGCCTTGAAATACCACCCTTCATATAGCGGGCCTCTAACCTCGGTCCGTAATCCGGATCAGGAACAGTGCCT
>DHIO01000050.1:0-82393 GCA_002403855.1 Acidimicrobiia bacterium UBA4744 | reverse complement strand
GGATAAGCGCTGAAGGCATCTAAGTGCGAAGCCCACCTCGAGATGAGACCTCCCACCGGATTACCGGGTAAGGCCCCTGGTAGAAGACCAGGTTGATAGGCCGGAAGTGTAAGCACAGCGATGTGTTCAGCTGACCGGTACTAATCGGCCGAGGGCTTGGATTTGAATCCATTACCGCATACGTGTTCGCTATGGAGTGCTCGGGAAGTCGGGTGCTCACCGGTGTTCCGGTGGTGATAGCGGCGGGGAACCACCCGTTCCCATTCCGAACACGGAAGTTAAGCCCGCCAGCGCCGATGGTACTTGGGGAGCAATCCCCTGGGAGAGTAGGTCACTGCCGGACAAAAAGGAAAGTAGGAGGGCCGTCTCGCCGAGTTCGAGGCGGCCCTCCTCGCGCAGGTATGCTCTCCAGGCTGGGAGAGTGTTCACGGGAGAGTGACGGTGCCAGATCATCAGGGCAGAGGCCGGGGCGGCGACGGGCGGCGCAAGCCACCCCCCGGAGGTCGAGGGCGCCCGACCGACGCTCAACGCCGTTCCAAAGGTCAGCGAGACCAGCCGGGCAGCCGAGGTCAGCGAGGCACCAAGCGCCACGACCGCTACGAGGAGCATCCCGAACGTCGCGGGGCGCTACATGTTGAAGGAGGCGCCGAGAACCTTCCCAAATGGCTCCGCGACGAAATCGCCCGCGTGACCCGAAAGGACCGGCTCGCTCCCACCTTCAACCTGTTGAATACCGCTGCGGACGCCTTCGCCGATGGTCGCTACCGGTTTGCCAGGGACAAGCTTCTGGAAGCCAAAGAGCTATCGCCCCGTGCCGCTGCCATTCGCGAACTCCTTGGGCTCTCCGCATACCGAGCCGGATTGTGGCAGGAAGCCCTTCGCGAACTGCGAACCTTCCGGCGCCTGGCCGGCGACACCTCCCACATGGCGGTGGAGATGGATGCGTTGCGCGCTTTGGGAAGACCGGACGAGGTCCGCAAGACCTGGCAGGAGCTTCATCGGCTGGGTTCCAGTCCGGCGGCTCTCAAAGAAGCCCGGGTGGTCTACGGAGCTTTCCTTCTAGACGAGGGTGACCCACGAACGGCGTGGTCGGTCACCGAACCCAAGCGCATCACCAAAGATCCTTTCGAGGAAGACTTGCGGCAGTGGTATGTGGCAGCCCGCGCTGCAGCGGAGTTGGGGGACACCGCGACCGCTCGCAAGCTCATGGACGCCATCGAGAACCAGGACGCGGCTTTTGCCGGTCTCGACCAACTAGACACGGAGATCGGCGCTCGCGAGTCCGAATAGTGCTCGTCCTCGGGAGCGCTGAAGTAGTGTGTAGGTTCTTGCGGTAGGGAGTGACACGGTGCGAGCGACCGTTCGGCAGTTGTTCTTGGTGGCAGTCGCCGCCGCCTGTCTGCTCATGGGCTTCTCTACATCAGGTGCGGTTTACGAGGTCGACATCGACGACCCCAACCTCTTCGGTCCCGGTGAAGCCTGGGAGATCCCGCCGAAGATAGAGCCCGGCGACGGCGGGCCGTGGGTCCGGCGTCTCCAGGAAAGACTCGCCGAGGCCGGGTTTCGTCCGGGCCCCTTCGACGGACGGTTCGGCAAGGAGACCCTTGGTGCGGTGTATGCCTTCCAGAAGGTGCATGATCTCGAGCGAGACGGGGCGTTTCGCGTCGAGCATTGGGACCTGCTCGACACCGAGCTGGTTCTGCCGGTCCACGACGAGGCTCCCAATCGGGTCGAGGTCGATCTCTCCAGGCAGGTCTTGTACCTCATCAAAGACCAGGAGGTAGAGGCCGTGGTACCGGTTTCCTCCGGCAACGGGGAAACCTACCGGAGCGCCCGCGGAACAGCCGTCCGGGCGCGTACGCCCGAGGGCGGATACGAGTTCTACAAGCGCTACGAAGGCTGGCGGATTTCCTATCTGGGTGGTTTGTACCGGCCGTTCTATTTCCGGGGCGGATACGCGATCCACGGATCCAAGAGCGTTCCGCCCTACCCGGCTTCCCATGGCTGCGTGCGGGTCGAACTTCACGACATGGACTACTTGACTACCAAACTGGAGCTGGGCATGCCGGTCTTCGTCTACGGGAGGCGGATGACCAGGGAGGATCTGTTGCCGAGGCCGCCCGAGCCACCCCCGGTGCGGCAGATCGACCCCGGTCAGCCGATCAACTCTTCCGGGTCGCCAGCCATCGCCTGATTCCGGCTACCTGCATCGGCCAAAACGTCTTGGCTTCGTACTCGAGGATGTCATCTTGGCTGAACCCCGAATCGAGGTAGTTACGGCGGTTCCACCGCTTGAGCTCTTCGGCTGCGGTTTGGCCGTCGAGGTGGGCCGTTTTTTCCACCACCCGGACCCAATCCCAGATTCGTTCCTCGGCCTTGGCCAGGGTCTCGGCAACCCGATAGTCGGGACCGAAGTGCGCAAACCCCAAGAAGGTCGGTTGCCGCTCTAGCATCCGGTGCATCTGCTCGACGACAAGACCTGCGTCGAAGTCCGGCGGCGGTGTCACGGGCTGAACGAAGTGGCCGTGCGGATAGCAGAGACCAACCGAGTCGCCGACGAACATTCCGCCGGATTCTCCGTCGTGAAACACGATGTGATGCCTGGCATGGCCGGGGGTGTGCATGACGTCCAGGAACCGTCCTCGTCCCAGCGCGACGCGATCGCCTTCATCGAGCACGAGTATTCGCTCTTCCGGAACGGGTTCCAGAGGGCCCCAATTCGATGTGAGCCATTCCTCTCCGAAGACCTGAATCGCCGAAGACCAGAGGCGGTCGGGCGCGGCAAGGTGACGAGCGCCGGACTTGTGGACGCCGATGCTCGCCTTCGGGTAACGACGCGCGAGCTGTCCCGCGCCGCCCGCGTGGTCGATGTGGATATGGGTGACGACGATGGTGGCAACCTCGTCGACTCCCAGTTCGTCAAGCGCATCGGTCAGATGATGGAGGGTGTTCGAAGGTCCGACCTCGACCAGAACCCGTTCCGGCGTGTCGAACAGGTAGCAGGCAAGACGCTCCGGACCCTCCTCCATCCAGGCATCGATCGCAAAGAGGCCATCGGCCAATTCGATAGCTCGGCTCGTACCCATTGGGGTAACACTACGGCGACTGCCGGCGCCCACCAACCGGCCGGGGGGACGAGATGGTGTCACTCCCCTCGGATACGTTTTGCACTCTGCCTCCCGCCTCTCCCCGGCTACCTCGAGGAGGAGCTATGGACCTCAATCTCGTCGTGCTTTCCGGTCGACTGGCCGCGCCACCCGAACTGCGGGTGTTCCAATCCGGAGCGCGGTTGGTCAGATTGCTGGTCACCGTGCGGACCGACGAACCACGACATCGGGTGGATGTGTTGCCGGTCACGCTGTGGGATCCATCCGACGACCTACTGGTGCCGGAACCCCGCATCGGCGACCGGGTGTGGGTGGCCGGTGCTGTGCAGCGGAGGTTCTGGTCGAATCCGGAAGGGCGCCGGAGCCGCGTGGAGGTAGTGGCGGAGCAGGTCACCTTCCGGCAATTCCAGATCGAGGTGACCCCTTCGAAATGACCGAGCCGGTGCAGCCAAGACCAGGAGGACGGGGTTCCGGCTACGCTGGCGCCCTCATGCCGAGAATAGCCACCGCTTCCAGCTCGCAGCTCGCAGCCGATGCCGCAGCGCGGATCGCCGACGAGGGCGGTAACGCCGTGGATGGAGCAGTGGCTGCTGCCCTGGTTTCGGTGATCACCGAACCGGGGGTTTGCGCGCTGGGTGGTGGAGGGTTTGTCACGATCTGGGTGCCGGGTTCGGATGCCGTGACCATCGACGGCTACGTCGAGATGCCGGGGCGGGGGCTGCCCCGAGAGCGCTTCGGGAAAGGGGTGTTCGACGTGACCATGGAGTACGGCGGAGGAGTCACCACGACGGTTGGACACGGCTCGGTCGGGACGCCGGGAGCATTGGCGGCGCTCGGTATGGCATCGGCCCGGTATGGTCGGCTCCCCTGGCCGCTGCTGGTCGAACCGGCCTACGAGTTGGCCCGGGACGGCTTTCCACTCTCGCAAGCTTCCAGCGATTACCTTCGGTACAGCCACGAGGTTGTGTTCGGCTGGCATGAGCCGAGTAGAGAGGCGCTACACAGCGAAGATGGCTCCCTCATTCCGCGCGGTGGCACCATCCGAGTTGCTCATCGGGCGGAGACGCTGCGGATGATTGCCGAACAGGGCCCTCGCGCGGCAATGTACCAGGGCGAGATTGCCCGGTTGATTGCCGCCGATATGGAGGAGAACGAAGGGTTGATCACTGCCGAGGATCTAGCCGAGTACCGGCCGCTGGTTCGCCGGCCGCTCGAAGCGGTGATCGAAGGATGGCACATCGTCACCAACCCGCCGCCGGCGATAGGTGGTATCACCCTGACGGCCCTGCTCCTGATCATGAACGGCCATCCCGAGAAGAGTTGGACCCCGGACGACTACGACCGGCTCATCCGGGCCCAGATGGCGGTGCTCGGCTTCCGGCGAGAGCATCTCGACTTCAGCGACGATCTCTCCCGTGACGCGCTTCGCTTGCTGAGCGCTGCCGACAAGGGGGACCTCGAGTCGTTCTCGAAGTCCCCTTCAACCGTTCACACGTCCACGGTTGATTCGAACGGGGCGGCATGTTCTATCACCATCTCTTCCGGCTACGGCTCGGGGGTGATGCCCCCCGGTACCGGGATGTGGATGAACAACTGCCTGGGCGAGGTCGAGTTGAACCGGCGGGGTTTGCACGTGCTTGCTCCGGGTACCCGACTCGCCTCCAATATGGCACCAACGGTTGCCCGCCATGAAGATGGCAGGATTCTGGCGGTCGGCTCACCGGGTGCCGACCGGATCACGACGGCCATCCTGTCTACCGTGCTCAACTTCACCGAGTTGGGCATGCCCCTCACGGACGCCATAGCCGAGCCGCGGGTCCACGTCGAGTACGACGAGAAGAACGGATGGCTCGTGGCCTATGAAGGTTCGCTCCCCATTGATCGGCTCGGTTACCCGAATCGTCGCTTCGAAACGATCGATATGTACTTCGGTGGCGTCGGCGCCGCCTACTGGGATTCGGACGGAGAACTCGTCGCGGCGGCGGATCCGCGCCGGACTGGTGGCACCTCCCTGGCAGGATCTGGCTAGCGCGCGACCACCGGCGCATTTCGCCTGGTCGGAGGCTCTTGACAGGGGGGGTACGGTAGAAGTGTTCCTCTCCCGCCCACTCCCTCCGGAGGTAGCTCATGCCGTGGTTCTGGACCGACGATCTCGCCGATCTCCTCATCGAGAACGAGGCGGTCCGTCCGGAATCCGTGGCCGATTGGAGGCAGCGGCCGGTTGCTCTGTCGGCTCCGGAGAGTCTCGACCCGCTCGACTTCGCCCGGGCCCTGCTCGGACTGGACAAGGAAGCCGTGGCCTGACTCAGGAAGGCCATAATGCGTGCTTCGGATGCAGAGATACCTCACTCCCTTGTGGATAGCGGGCCACCTGTTGGTCCTGTTGGTTGCGGCCGTATTCATCCGGCTGGGGATCTGGCAGTTGGACCGGCTGGAAGAACGCCGCTCTTTCAACAGCATCGTGGCGGAGCGGCTCGCCGCCCCGCCGTCCGATCTCAGCCGGCTCCTGACGGAGCCCTCCGACGAGCTCGAATACCGCCAGACGTTCGTAGAAGGCACGTTCGACGTGAGTGAGGAAATCCTCGTCCGCTCGCGCACGAACAACGGCGAAGCCGGATTCCATGTGGTCACACCCTTGGTACAGGCCGATGGCTCCACGGCGGTGTTGATCAACCGAGGGTGGGTGCCGCTGGAATTGGATACGCCGCCGGTGTCACCGGCCCTTCCCCCGACGGGGCGCGTAGGGCTGACGGGCACCGTCCGCGACTCGCAGTCGGCGCCGGCGCTCGGTCCCCGCGATCCGGCAGAAGGCTCCCTGGAGCGCGTCTACTGGATCGACATTCCTCGTATCCAGCAACAATCATCCTATGTGCTGGCACCGGTCTCAGTTGAACTGGCCGATCAGATGCCCGTCCAGCCCGGTTCGTTGCCGGTGCCGGTGGCCCCTCCGGAGCTCACGGCGGGTTCCCATCTGGCGTACGCGATTCAGTGGTTTGCCTTCGCGTTGATCGGCCTCGGCGGATATGCCGCCCTACTGCGCCGCAGCCGCAAGACCGGTGGGGTAGGGGAATCAACCCGCCCCGTGGGTTGAGTCGAGCGCCCACCGTCGATCAGGGGTCGGCTCGGGCCAGATCCTTGATGACCTCCACGGCCGGCAGTTCGAGCAACACCTCCGGCGAGGTCTTGATTTTCGAGGACCGTCCTCCACCACCGAGAATGACCCAATCGAGGTCCATAACTCGATCATCGACCAGCAGAGGAAGGGAGGGAGGAAGCGCAAGGGCAGTCACGCCGCCGATCATCATTCCGGTGACCTCCCGCGTTGCTTCCGGGGAGGCAAACGAGAGCTTTCGCACACCCAAATGGTCTCTCACTTTCTTGTTCACATCCAATCGGGTCGTCGCCAGGACGATACAAGCGGCGTGGTGCCCCGGTGGGCGTTTCGATGCCACGACGATGGTGTTGGCCGAATGTTCGAGTGGGTAACCGTACCGGGCGCAGAACTCGGCCGTGTCGGCATACGACGGATCACAGGCAATCACCTCGTACGGCTTTCCGATCGAGTCCAGCACGTTGAGTACCCGTTGTTCGGCTGCGACGACGTCCATGCAGCAAGCAGATTACCCGGCGGATTCCAACCATCCGGTACCCTTCGTCACATGACGAAACCTCTGCTCCGGCCTCGCTGCGGATGGTGTGGCCGCGAACTGCCTCAACAGGGAGGTGCGGGCCGCCGGCGGATCTACTGTAAGCAGGGATGCCGTCAGCAAGCACATATCGCCCGGAAGCTGGCGGCCTCGCACGGGCTGGGACCGGACGAGTTGATCATCTCTCGCCGCGACCTCGAGGAGTTGCAGGGCCACTTGTACGGTCTGCAGGCGGCTCTGGAAGATGTCGAGGACGACCTCGAACAGGCCAGACGTTCGGGGAGGGAACCCGATTACCGGGAAGCGTTCGAGTGGCTGCGGGCGAGCGCCGTACCCTTGCGTTCATTCTGGGTCGAACCGAAGGGAACGTGATCACCGGTCCGGGACTGAGCCCTTCAGGCGTTGGCGTCGTCGTGCTCGTGCTCGGTGTGTTCGGCAATCTGTCGGTGTACGTCTTCCATGTCGACGGCCTTCACCTGGGTGATCAGATCGTCCAGCATCGGGCCCGGGAGTGCACCAGGCTGTGAGAAGAGGATCACGTTGTCGCGAAAGACCATCAGGGTGGGAATCGAGCGGATCTGGAAGTAGCCGGCCAATTCCTGCTCGAGTTCCGTGTTGACCTTGGCAAACACTATGTCCTCGTGCTGATCAGAAGCGGATTCGTAGGTCGGGGCGAAAGAGCGGCAAGGTCCGCACCATTCGGCCCAGAAATCGACAAATACGGTTTCGTTGTCGAGGATGGTTTGCTCGAAGTTCTCTTTGGTCAGTTCCACGGTTGCCATGGATGTTGCTCACTTTCTCGTGCGGTGGAAGGAGTATACCCCCAGGGGTATGTTTGCCAACCCCTTCTTCAACCCCCCTTGTTCGCTGGACATTCCCTTTCGAACCGCCGATGCGGCGTCCGACTCTCTCCCGAGGGACCCAGGTGTCCGTTGATACGTCACGTGACGTATATCGGCGCTGAACCGGGATGCGCCGCCTTCGAGGCAGGAGAGCCGGCGCAAGCCGCCGATATGCCCAATGAGGAGCTTCGAGACCTCGAGGAACTCCGAAACGCCTGCGACCATGGGCAGCACCTCTTGTGTGCGGGTGGGCGGATTGCGCCGGCCATTCCGAGCCAGCGCGGTGGGATCGATGTGAGATTGCCGCCGTTTCCGAGTGTCGTGTTCAACCTGGTGGTCCGGGGCCGTTCTCACGGCCCGGCAAGAAGATTGACCCATAATCCTCGTTATGTAAAGCTATTGGTCCTGATGCCATCGGCTCTCTCGTCCCCCTCCTCTTTCGGCAACGCGGTACGCCGATGCGAACGGCCCGACCGTCAGACTGATGCTGTGATTCTCACGAACGCGCCGGTCGGTTGGCGAGAGCGTGGACAAACCGACGGCCCTGCATCCCAGGTAGAGCGAGATTCCCACCCGCGCGCCAGCGTCCCGGCCCTGGACGGCACGTCCCGCGCTCCCCTACCGTTCTCCTGACGACCACTCTCTACACCTTTGGAGCGCCCCGGGTAGGCACCAAGCGCTATATCAACAACGTCGACGTGGACCTGACCCGTTGGGTGAACAACAACGACATCGTGCCGCGGGTGCCTCCTACCTGGCTCGGCTACCGCCACACCGGCGTGCGGTTCTACATCAACACCTACGGCAAGATTCGCAGGATGACGAAGCGACAGCGGACGAAGGACCGCTGGCGAGGTTTTCTCCATGGCTTGAAAGAGGGGAAGATCGATCACTTCTCTGATCACTCTATCGCTCGCTACGTCGACCACATCGCCGACGCCGTCGAGGAAGCGACGACTTCCCGCGGGGCTTGACCCATCGACCCGAGGCTTCCGGTGCCGGCGATTCCGGCGGACTTCTGTGCGGTGACCGTCCCCGATGAGTGTGCCCGGCGGCACCCGGCACTGCGCCCTGTAGTTTCCTTCCGTTTGTGCCGATATGAATCCCGGCACGGCCCAGCGACCGTTGAGTAGGTTGAACCGAACGACCTCGCAGAGTGTTCACGAAAGGAGTAACGGCGTGATGCAAAGAGGCATCTTCCGCTTGGCGATGGTCGGCCTGGCGGCGCTGAGTCTCCTCGTGACCGGACCTGTGGGCGTGTCCGCCGAATACGACTCGGTCCCACCCCCTCCCGGGGGGACGTTCGTGGACGACGATGGCTACGCGGAAGAGGGATATGTCGAGGCAATCGCCGTCGCCGGTATCACAGCCGGTTGCAACCCTCCTGCCAACGATCGCTTCTGTCCGGACCTCAACCTGACCCGCGGGGAAATGGCTGCGTTCCTCGTGCGGGCACTTCAACTCCCTTCATCCTCCGCCGATCCGTTTGTCGATGACGACGGCTCCGGACACGAGGGAGCCATCAACGCTCTGGCGGCGGCGGGCATCACAGAGGGGTGTAATCCTCCCGATCAGGACCGTTTCTGCCCGAACCGTCCGATCACTCGCGGCGAGATGGCCAGCTTTCTGGTGCGGGGGTTCGGGTTGGCAGAAGAGCCTGAAACGGACCCGTTCGTCGACGACGAAGCCTCTCTGTTCCAGGCCGACATCAACCGGTTGGCGGGGGCCGGAATCACTCTGGGATGCGGGGCCGACCGCTACTGCCCTGAAGCGACGGTGACACGCCGTCAGATGGCGGTGTTCCTGGTCAGGGCCCTTGGCCTGAACCCGCTCGTCCCGGCTCCCCGAGCGGCGCCTCCACCCCCAATGGTGGGCGCAGGCAAACGTATCATCTACGCCAACGCCGAGCAGCGAGTGTGGTTGATCGACGAACACGAGCAACTGGTCGACACGTACCTCGTCTCCGGACGTCAAGGGATTCCCGCTCCGGGTATCTACCACGTCTTCTCAAAGTCGATAGAAGCGCGAGCCGTGTCGGGCGGGATCACCATGCGCCACATGGTCCGTTTCGCTCATGGTCCTCGTGTGGCGTACGGATTCCATTCGATACCTCTCGGACCCGACGGTCGGCCGCTACAGACGGAAGAGGAATTGGGCGAATTTCGGAGCGGCGGTTGTGTCCGGCAACCGGATGACAAGGCGGAGGCGCTGTACCACTGGGCGCCCATCGGGACGACGGTCATCCTCGTCCCTTGAAATAGCCCTCCGATGGAGGAGTGTTGCTCGATCCAGGGAAGCCTCGTTACCGCCGCTTGCCGGTAGCCTGCTCCCCCTATGGAGAAGAAAGACCTGGAGAGGGCGCAGCAGCTGACGAGCCGGATTCGCACCTTGGCGGTGCGCGACGACTATCGGGCTCTGCTGGAAATCGACGCTCAACCGGAGACGGCGCGTCTCCTCGACCTGCTCTCCAACGATCTGGCGGCGGCCGCCCGAGTCCACCTCGACGCCGCTCAACGCTGGAGCCGTCGGCGTGAAGAGGCGAACCGGAGACGTCTGGAAGAGGCGAGGGTGGCCCTCGACCGGTACGACCTGGCGCTGACTCGGGCTTTGCTCGGCAGGATCGAGGAGGGTTGGCTTACTCCCGAGGACGCTGCGGTGCGTGACGGGATGCTCCTTGAGCTGGAAGCTCGGAGTATGGAGACCGAGGAACTAACCAGCCTTGCCGCAGCGGCACTCGACGAGCACCGTCCTCGCCGTCGGTGGTGGCAGCGAGGACGCTAGCTCCGGAGGCGTTTCTCCAGAGCGGTTGGGAAGCGCGGCCTCACCACTTCCCCGGCCAGCCATTCGGTGAGCCGTTCTGCTTCGGCTTCGATCCGCTCCAAAATGCCTGCCGGCACTTCCTCGAGCAACTCATACAGCACGACTCCGTCCGGCCCCTGTCCCCAACCGCCCACAATACGGCCGTTCCACCACACGGTCGGACCGGCGTTGCCGTTGGCATCGAAGAGCTCGCTCTGATACCCGCCGAGGTACCAGTCCCGCTCCTTCCAGCCCATCACCGTCGGATCGAGCCCGGGCAAGAATGCCACCCACTCCCCCACCTCTCGGTCGGAACCCAGATCGTCAGGTAGGAGGTACCCCTTCCCGTCCCGCAGCCCGACTTCCACCGCATCGACCGCTTCCAAGGCCGTTTGAGTTTCTTTCACCGTCCAACCGGTCCACCATTTGAGGTCTGCCGGCGTGCCCGGCCCGAACGACCGCAACCAACGTCGAGCCAGTCTCTTACGCGCTTCGCTCGGCTCTACCTCTTCCAGACCTCCCGGCACCCAACGGTCGAAACGAGCCCACCGGTACTGGCTGGACTTCCAGGTTCCCACCGGGCGGCCCCGGATGATGCGCCGGTCGGTGGCCAGAAGGAACAGCACCCGGGTCGAGAGGCCCATGGTTCCTTGCCATGTCTTGCCTTCTCCGAAGGCGAGTCTGTCGCTCAGCTCCGGCACCTCGGCAGTCAGTTCCTTGGCGGTGGCCTCTCCCAGACGGTTGAGAGCGTCCATCGTTCTCTCGATCACCTCCTCGAGCCGAGCTTCTCCGTCCCTTTCCACCAGTTGGTCCTCGAGGAGGCCCACGAGACGGCGTCGCTCGGCGGGCACGTACCCTCGGGTGCAGGCCACATCCATGATGGAGGCCAGCTCGAGAGAAACCACAAACATCGTGCGGCGCATGCCGAGCATTCGCACCAGCGAGCGGTCCTCATAGAGGGCCTCGTCGACGTGACCCACGGTCAGACCGTCGACCCGGGCGCGCGCCGAGAGGTAGACCGTGACCGGATCGCTCGAGTGAAGACCAACGAGGTCGTCCGCAACCTCGCCGATTCCTGCCGCTGGTTGTGACAGGTGATGCCGGCGTCCCAACCGCCGGCGCCGCTCTGCCACCGAGATCTTGTGCACTCTCCCAGTCAAGCGCGTCGCGTCGGTCAAGTGGTTCCGGCGGTGTAGGGTCGTTCCCCATGACCGAGGGAGCACGCCGGGTACAACGCACGTACCTCCTGCTCACCCTTCTTTCCACTCTTGCGGCGTCTTTCATCTGGGGCATCAACACGCTGTTCCTGCTGGACGCCGGGCTGACCAACACCGAGGCATTTGCAGCCAACGCGTTCTTCACGGCGGGCCAGGTGGTCTTCGAAGTGCCCACCGGCGTGATCGCCGACGTGCGGGGCCGGCGCGTCTCCTACCTCCTAGGGGCGGCAACGCTCCTGGTATCCACACTCCTCTACCTCTTCATGTGGCAAACGCAGGCACCGTTCTGGGGGTGGGCGGTCGCCTCGGTTTCCATCGGATTGGGTTTCACTTTCTTCTCCGGTGCGGTAGAGGCATGGCTGGTGGATGCGCTCACGTCTACGAAATTCGAGGGAGATCTCGAATCGGTCTTCGCCAAGGGCCAGTCGGTGGCGGGGGTCGCCATGCTGACGGGGTCGGTCGCCGGAGGCTTCATCGCTCAGGCCACGAACCTGGGCGTGCCGTACATCATACGAGCCGTCATGCTGGGCCTGACCATGCTGGCCGCTTTCCTCCTGATGCGCGATCTCGGTTTCACTCCCACCAAGGGGAAGGGTCCCATCGATGAAGTGAAGACCGTTCTCAGGTCCTCGATAGATGCCGGATGGCGCAAGCCACCGATTCGCTGGGTGATGCTGGCCGCCCCATTCTCGATGGGCGTCGGCTTCTATGCCTTCTACGCCATGCAGCCCTACCTGCTCGAGCTGTACGGCGATCCCGATGCTTTTGGCATCGCCGGACTGGCTGCAGCCATTGTTGCCGGGGCCCAGATCATGGGCGGTTTGGTCGTTCCGCGGGTTCGGAAGCTCTTTGCCCGCCGTACCCACGCGTTGATACTGGCCGGAGCCGTCAGCGTGGCGACGCTGGCACTGATCGGCTGGACCTCGAACTTCTGGTTGGCCATCGCCCTCCTGGTGGCCTGGGCACTGACCTTCGCCGCCGCTGCCCCCATTCGCCAGGCCTACCTGAACGGGTTGATCCCGTCGGAACAGCGTGCCACGGTTCTCTCTTTCGACGCCCTCATGGGCTCCACGGGCGGAGTGGCGGCCCAGCCTGTGCTGGGTCGGGTGGCCGACGTAGCCGGATACTCCGCCTCCTACGCCGTCTCTGCAGCCATTCAGGTATTCGCAATCCCATTCTTGGCTCTGGCGCGCCGAGAAGACGCCGTCTCCGATCCAATCGAAGTCCAGGCAGAGTAACTTTCGGGCTCCAACGAACATGGGCCGGGACGGAGGTCCAGTTCGCCGGTCGACACTTCCGCCGGCCCGGCTACGAGTACCGTTGCGACGGGACCCAAACGAGGGCATGAAGAATCACTGAGGCCCGCAACCGGTCGAATACTCGAGGAGCATCATGAAGGACTTCGTCACCCGGAATATCGCAGCCATCGCCGTGGGCCTCGGTGCCCTGCTGGTCGTTTCCTTGATCATCAACCTCATGCTGCTGATCCGCGTCGACTCGATGGAGTCCCGGATTGAGAAGAATGCCGACGACCTAGCTCGGGTCGAGATCGGTGCCGGTCTTTTCGCTTCCCAGGTCACCGGACTGCAGGAACAGCTCGCCCAACTGGCGCCGGAGGTGAGTCGCGGCCTCGACGAGGCGGTGGCGGGCCTCAACTCGTTCCGTTCGTCGACCATCGAGTTCGAAGTTCCGATCGACGAGGACATCGTCATCGAGTCTGAAATCGTTCTCGATCGCACCTTGGCCGTCCCGATCCAGACCACCTTCCCCATCGATCAGGTCGTGGACACGACCATCACCATCGCCGGTCCTTTCGACACCGAGATTCCCCTCGAAGTCACCGTACCCATCCAATTGGATCTTCCGGTCGATCTCGAGATCCCTTTGTCCATCAACGAAGTGATTCCTGTTTCCGCCGAAGTGCCGGTCAGCCTCACCATCCCTGTCGCGGTAGACGTCGCAGCAACGGAGCTGGCCTCACTGGCGGATGCCCTGGGAAGCGGCCTGGCCGCGTTCAGCGATCTGATGGCCGGTTTTGAATAGCCTCTAGCCCGTCTGCCGCTCGGCGTTGGCACGAAAGGCGTCACGCGCAAAAGCTGCCAGGCCGGGTTGGTAGCCCTCCCAGAATCTGGTGAAGCGGGGATCGGCAACGTACATCTCACCCAACCCGACGTGCGATTCGAGCGAGCACGAATAGAACCACCGGTCGATATGCTGCCGGTGAGCTTCGGCGGCATCCATACACTCGACCGCATCGGGAGCTGCCCCGCCCACCATCAGTTCTGCCAGCCGCTGGTTGATGCTCTCGGCCTCCTCCGTCATCTGTTTCCAGTCGTCCTTGGTGTAGCGGCCGGCGCGGACTGCCGATTCGGCGTATGCCTTGCTGTCTCCCCACCGCTCCCGGGCTTCGTCCTCGTGCTCGGCCGGGTCGAAATCCCCGAAGCCTTCGAATTCTTCGTTCATCGTTCGTTCTTCTTCCTGTGCCTGTGGGACGTGGTCGGCTGCCGCCGCGTCCGGACATTCGACCCTCTACCGTATCAGCCCTCGTGGTGGTCGTAGAGTCTGAGCCCGGCCGGCCCTTCATCCTGAAGCACCCTGGGGCGAGGACCGATACACTCACAACCTCTGGCTACCGAGGTGGTGAGATGCCCGATCAATTCTCGCTGTACGGCAATCCGCTCCAACCGGCCGACGCTCGCAAAGCTGCCGACTGGCAAGAGATGTTCCGGCGGAAGTTCTCGTATGATCCCGACGAATCGTACGACCTGAGCCTGGTCGACAACGACTACCTGGGTCCGATCTTCGGCCTCAAGAGCATCGTCCGAGATGGGGAAGGTGATCCGATCGAGTCCGACTCGGGCGTAGTGCTCGGCACGGTGCGGATGGGTTTCGGACACTACCGGATCGCCATGGCCGGCGCCTCGGCGGCCCGGGCGATGGGATTTACTCCCCTCTGGCTGGATCTTCTCTCCATACCTGGTATCACCTCGGATGTCATCAACTGGTGGAATACTCGATACAGCTGGTTCTCCAGGCTCTCCCAGCGAAGCAGTTTCTTCAACGAGCATGTTTGGGAAGCCGTCACAACGGGCAACAAAACTCTGCCCGGTGTGGCGTGGCTCCTCAACAACTACGCGGCAGGGTGGCCGTGGCGATTCCTCAAGGCCAACGCTCGTGACTTTCGGATGAGTGAATTGTTCGGGCCGATGCACAACGCGCTTCCGGACGACATCCCGATACTCACTGCCCATATGTGGAACTGCATGGGAGCCGTGGCCGGCGGCATGACCAACGTCGTGGACATGGTGTTCGACAACTGGCCGATGGCGTTCCAGTTGACCGAAGGAGCCAAGCACGGCGTGCAATCGCCTTCCGGCTACTACGGGTTCCGCATCATGAACGGTTTTGACGAGGACGATCGGATTCTCAAACCCGTCCCCGGGGACGCTCTGTACTACGTAGGTCACCACGTAGATCATGAGTTGGTGGAGAACATCGAAGCGGACTGCACAAGACGGCTGGATCGTATGAACGACCATCAACCCCGCCGGTTCCTGCTGACGATGGGCGGGGCGGGAGCGCAGCGCGATTTGTTCAAGGCCATCATCGAACACGCGATACCGATGATCCAGCGCGACGACGTGGCCCTGTTCGTCAATCTCGGAGATCACGCGGACAACTGGACCTGGCTCCGCAAGCAGCTCGGTGGTCATGTCGACCGCGTCCGACTGCACAACACCTGGGAGAAAACCCGGGCCCTGGCGGATGAGATCAGAACCAGGCCGGCGTCCGGCCTCCACGTATTCCTCTACGACAATATCTTCCACGCTGTGTACTCGACCAATTACCTGATGCGGGTGGTCGACGTTCTGATCACCAAGCCGAGCGAACTGGCTTTCTACCCGGTTCCGAAGATCTTCAACGAGCGGGTCGGCGGTCACGAAGCCTGGGGTGCCATCCGGGCTGCCGAACTCGGCGACGGTACGATCGAGACCCGCACGATTCCTCGAACCTTGCAGGCGATCGATCTGTTGACTTATGAAGAGGATCTGCTCGACATGTACTGTGATGCCATCGTCGCCAACAAGAGCATCGGTGTCTACGACGGTGCCTACCGGTGTGTGGCGCTGGCAACCGGCCGCGAGTGGATCAGAGAGACACCTTGACCGGCCGGTCGATTTCCGTGACCGAAACCGCGTACAGACCGATACCGACGGCGGCCAGTACGTGCCAGATGCTGTGGCCCTGAACCACGGTGGCGGGATCACAGAGAGGCCCACCGGTCCGGCTCAGCAGCATCACCAGTGCGCCCAACGCCACGATGGCGGCTCCGAGAACCCGCGCCCGGTGCACCCCCTCCTTCGGGAGGCCGGTCGGCCGCCGACCGGGTCGTAGCTGAGGCCAAACCGCGCTCGATACGGCAAAGAAGGCCAAAGGGCTGTTCAACGAATCTCCCGCTCGCGGCCAGACCCATTCCACCAGCATCAAGCCTCCCGCCACCACGGCCCAAGCGGCGGCTATCTGCCGGGTGCTCCAACCCGCCCGGTGCCCCAACTCGAAGGCCAGGATCAGGAGAAGCAGTGCCGTGATCGAGGCATCATGAAGCCAATCGGCGATCACTCCACCCGGGCCGTGGAAAGCCACACTGCCGGCGCCGACCAGAACCAGCACCAACCCGTAGAGGTCACCGGGCATGGGATGCCTTCCCCCACGGTGCCGGACGACCAGCGGTACCAGCACGCCCACCAGGACGAATGCCAGGCTGCTCACCGCGTTGACCGGTTGCTTCAGGAATCCCTCGACCAGACGCTCGCAATCAGCCAAAGGCATAGCCCTCTAGGGTAGAGGACTCAACGGAACTCAGAAGCGGAAACGAACACCGGTGAGTTGTTCGGACACTTCCCACAGGCGCTTGGACGTTTCGGTGTTGTGGCTTCGGCCGCTCGATCGCGCGACCACAGCCGGCCCCCGCTGCCAGCGAGCAGGACCGTAGTAGGACCCACCTTCGGCGACCGGGTCGGTGGCGGCCCGCAGCGTCGGAAGGGCTCCGTCTGCGGCACTCTGGGCCAAAAGGTGACCGACTCTCCAGATCCTCTCCGATTTCCCTTGTTCGCGAGCCGCCCTTCCCTGGAGATTCGTAGCAGCGTAGCCCGGATGGCACGCGACGCTGATCAGGGAGGCGTGCGCCGACCGCGCCTTCCGATCCAGTTCATATGCGAAGAGCAGGTTGGCCAATTTCGAACGTCCGTAGGCCCCCCATCGTCGGTAGCGGTCTCCGTTGAGACTGTCCGGGTCGATCCGGCCATAGCGATGTGCGTCGCTGGAAACGGTGACGATCCGGGCGTTCTCGGACTCGAGTACCTGCGGAAGCAGCCGGCCGGTGAGAGCGAAATGACCGAGGTGATTCGTTCCGAACTGCCGCTCGTGCCCGTCGACCGTAGTCCCGTAGGGAACCGCCATGATGCCGGCGTTGTTGATCAGCACATCGACCGGCCCCAGCGTGTCGGCAATGCGGCCGGCGAATCGCTCGATTGAGGTGAGGCTGGCCAGGTCGCATTCCACGACTATGACTTCCGCCGGCGGGTTTTCGCTCCGGATCGCCGCGGCGGCCTCTTCTCCTGCGTCGAGACGACGCACCGCCATGATCAAGCGTGCTCCCCGCTCGGCCAGGACTCGGGCCGTCTCGAAGCCGATCCCCGAGTTGGCACCGGTGATCACGATCGTCTTGCCGGATTGGTCCGGTACTTGTTCTGCAGTCCATCCTTTCACGGCGAACATCGTAGAGTGACTCGGGTACTAGCTCCCACCGTGCCAGACTGCAGGGATGCCGACCATCGTCCTCCTCCATCCCGGAGCTATGGGAGCCTCAATCGGGCGCGCCCTGGTCGACGTCGGCCACGAAGTCAAATGGGTAAGCGAGGGACGGAGCCCGGCTACTCGCAGTCGTGCCCTCGACGCGGGGCTCACCGAAGCGTCGTCACTGGCCCTCGCGCTGGAGAGCGCGGAAGTCGTGTTCTCTGTGTGTCCACCCGCCGCGGCCGGTGATGTTGCGACGTCCGTCGGTAGATTGACCTTCGACGGGATCTACGTCGACGCCAACGCGATAGCACCACAGTCTGCACGCCGAATTGATGACAACCTGACGTCGTGCGGGGTCACGTTTGTAGATGGTGGAATCGTGGGACCTCCGGCGCTCGGTTCCGGTACGACGCGCCTCTATCTCTCCGGACCGAACACGGCCCCGATCGCTTCGCTCTTTGAAGGGAGCGTGATCGAGACCCGGCTGGTCGACCACCGCCCCGGTTCGGCGTCCGCCGTCAAGATCTGCTACGCCGCATGGACCAAGGGCACCGCGGCACTGCTGCTGGCGATCAGGACCCTCGCCGAAGCGGAGGATGTAGCCGAGGAGCTCGTGAACGAGTGGACCACCTCGATCCCGGAACTGGTCGGGCGAAGCGAAGGGGTGGCTCGCAGCGCCTTGAAGGCGTGGCGTTTCGCGCCGGAAATGGAAGAGATTGCAGCCACCTTCATCGCAGCCGGGCTACCCGGCGGCTTCCACGAGGCAGCCGCCGAGATCTTCCAGCGCCTGGCCGGTTTCAGGGATGCCGTGCCTGCTCCCGGCCTGGCGGGCGCCATTGAGCGTATTCAAAACAGGTGAGAGCATCGCTCTCCAGAGTGCCTCAAGGTGGACGAACGGTTGTTGTCTCAAAGCGGTCCAGAGCCAGGGCAATCGCGCCGATCAGGCCGGCGTCCTGGCCCAGCTCGGGCGGAACGACGAATGACTCCACGTCCGGTGGCGCCGGACCGTAACCGTTGATTCGCTCGGCGAGTCGCTTCCGCACCAACTCGAGCAATCCGGGCTGCTGCATGATGCCACCGCCGACGATGATCCGCTGCGGGACCAGCGTGTAGGCATACGTCGCCAAACCTTGGGCAAGGTACCTTGCTTCGAGGTCCCACACCTCGGCGCGGTCGTTCAACTCGGTTGACGGTACTCCCCAGCGGGCCCGTATGGCCGGACCCGCCGCCATACCCTCCAAACAACTCCGGTGAAAGGGGCAGACTCCCGCAAAGGCATCCTCTGTTTCCCGCTCGACACTGATATGACCCATCTCGGGATGGCCGTGCTCATGGGAGGTTCGTCCGGAACGCAGCAGTGCAGCTCCAATACCGGTCCCCACGGTCACGTAGACGAATGAGTCGAGCCCGCGGCCGGCTCCCCACCAAGCTTCACCGAGCGCCGCTCCGCCCACGTCGATTTCGATCGCTGCCGGGATGCCCAGTTCCCGTTCGATTCGGCCCTTCACGTCGGTGTTGCTCCAACCCGGCTTGGGGGTTGTCTTGATGAATCCATAGGTGTGCGACGTCGGATTGAGGTCGAGCGGTCCGAATGAGGCTATGCCGGCTCCGTCGATGGGCACGCCCATGCCGCGAATGGCCTCTACACACGCGGATATCGTCGAGTCTGGGTTGGTCGTGGTGATCGTGTCGTCGGCAATCACGGCCGGCGATCGGCCTACCCCCACCCTCCATTTCGAACCGCCCGCTTCGATGCCGGCGTACCAAGGCCCTGAATCCAACTCTTCCCTTTCCAGTCCCCCGGACAGTAGCGAACCGCACACGCCCCGGGTGGTTGCAGACCGGCGCCTTTGTGGGCGCGATCCTCTGGAGGAATCTTGAGTTGTGGTCAGCTCACCGTTTTGCGATAGACCCTGATGGCCAGCGGTACGAAGACAATCATGATGGCCACCGCCCAGCCCAGCGACTGCAGCACCTGACCCTCGACCGTTGGGGCTTCGGCAACCGCCTGGGTAATCTGATTGGCGGTCATCCCCGGCTGGTAGTCGATGAGCGCCTCACGCCCCAGCATCAGACCCCGCAGGGCGTTGACGGTAACCGTGATCGGTTGGTTCTCGGCAAAGGTCTGCAGCCAAGCCGGCATCGTCTGGGTGGGAACGAACACCGAACTGGCGAACACGAGTGGGAACACAGGGAGAAAGACGGCGGATTGGGCCGCCTCGGGGTTCTTCACCGCCAGTCCGATGGTAGCCATGATCCACGAGAGCGAATACGAAAACACCATCGCCACGGCCAGACCGGCGACGAAAGAAAGGAAATTGGTCTGATAGCGGAAGCCCATCAGGAATCCCATCACCACCATCAGCCCGATTACGAACCCATTCCGAATGACATCCGATAGCGTCCGTCCCGCCAGCACGGCGGACCGAGCCATGGGCAGCGACCGGAACCGATCGATCACTCCCTTGGAAAGATCCTCTGTGAGACCGAGCGCGGTTTGTCCGGCCCCGAATGCCGCCACCTGGATCAGCAGACCCGGCAACAACCAGTTGATGTATTCGCCTTGGGCAATGGGGGGAATCGCTCCGCCGATCGCACCTCCGAACACGTAGTTGAAGAGAAGGAGGAACATCACCGGCTGAACCGTTGCGAAGATCAGAAGCTGGGGCAGGCGGATGTTCCGCAGCAGGTTCCGCTTCGTGATGACTGCAATGTCTTTGATGGTGTGAGCGGGGCTGATCCGTGAAGGACGAGCAGCTTCCGTCGCGGTCGCCATCAGACTGCGCTCCTTTCCCGCCGTCCCCGCCGTCCCGGTTGTTTGGTCGACTCCCGTTCGGCCTCCGCTTCGGCAGCGCCCCGCCCTGTCAAGGTCAAGAACACGTCGTCGAGAGTCGGTTTGTGCAATGCCACGTCTTGAGCTGTGATTCCACTCTCGTCCAGGCGCCGAACTACGGCCAGCAGCGTCAGTGATCCGTCCGGAGCGGGAAGCCGTATGCTCTTGCGGGCCGTCTCGAAACTGGCTTCGTGGGAGATGGCTCGAAGAGCTTCAAGAGTCCGGTCTCTCTCGTCGTCGGCGACGTGCAATTCGATCACCGATCCGCCCATCCTGTCCTTCAACCCGTCCCCGGTACCCTGCGCGATGAGCTTGCCCCGGTCGATCACCCCGATCTGATTGGCCAGCTGATCGGCTTCATCGAGATACTGCGTGGTGAGCAGGACGGTCGTGCCGGTCGCAATCAGATCCCGGATGAGTTCCCAGAGGTCCAAACGGCTCTGGGGATCTATGCCGGTGGTCGGCTCGTCGAGGAAGAGGACCTGCGGTCGGCCGACCAGCGAGGCGGCCAGGTCGAGGCGGCGTCGCATTCCGCCGGAGTATGTTCGGACGGTCCGGTCGGCGGCATCGTCGAGATGAATCCGCTCCAACAACTCTCCGGCTCGCCGCTTCGCTTCCTCCGCCGAAAGGTTGTAGAGGCGACCGACCATCTCTACGTTCTCCCGGCCGGTCAGGTAATCGTCGACAGCCGCGAACTGGCCGGCCAGGCCGATATGGGTACGGGCGGCCACCGGATCGGCACGCACGTCGACACCGGCAACTTCGGCATATCCGGAGTCGGCCTTCAACAGAGTCGTAAGAACTCGAATCAAGGTCGTCTTTCCCGCCCCGTTGGGCCCGAGCAACCCATAGACAATGCCTGGTTCGAATTCGAGGCTGACGCCGTCGAGAGCGCGCACGGTCTCCCCGAACGTCTTGACGACGTTCTCGACGCGCACAATGGGTCCGGTCATCCTGGTTCCTCTCTCACCATCCGAATCCGGGCTCCCGCTCACGCTGCAGAATCCGGGTGAGCGAGCTTACTCTCCCCGGCGATTTACCGACGGGGCGTCGCAGCGCGAGCGCTACGATCCGCCTTTCGACAGGGAAGCCATTTTGAGTGCAACGCTGCAGCTGACGAGCAGGAGCGGTGGCCTGACTGTGGAGGTCACCACGGATGCCACCTCGTTTGACGTTCCAGGCCGACTCAACTACCGGGTTGTTTACGATGGCCGGCCGGTTTTGGAATCCTCGCGGCTTGGCCTGCGCCGGTCGGATCACGACTTCTCGCAGCTCACCGTCGCCCCCCCGTCCGCCCCCGTGACCGTCGACGATCACTACCTCCTCATCTACGGAAAACGGCGGGCCATGACCGCCCAAGGTAGGCAACTGGTCCTCGAGTGCACCTCGCCCAACGGAGAACCGGTCGAGATCGTGCTGCGCGCCTACGACGACGGCATCGCATTCCGATACCGGTTCCCGAATCGAGACGACACCTTCCACACCATCAACGACGAACTCACCTCCTTCAACTTCGCAGATGAGGGGCAAGCTTGGATCCAAGAGCACGATCTGCCCGGCTGGGCGACGCCCGCGTATGAGGCTGCCTATCAGAACGGTGTGGCGATCGGCACTGCCACCGGGATGGCGTCGTGGAACATGCCGGCCTTGTTCAAGACGGGTGAAGTGTGGGTCCTCCTAGCCGAAGCAGACCTGTCCCCCGATTACTTCGGTGCTCACCTGAGCGCCGCGCCCATCGGCCGTGAGTACGGCCTGGTGCCGCCCCATCCCGGCGAGGGTTTGGGGATTGGCGAAGTCGAACCGCAGAGCACCCTGCCGTGGCAGACTCCGTGGCGGGTCATCATCGTTGGCGACTCTCCGGCGACCATCGTCGAAACCGGCCTGATCACCCACCTCAGCCGCGACAGCGCGATCGTTGACACATCGTGGATCAAGCCGGGGAGGGTGTCGTGGAGTTGGTGGTCCGATCGATCCAGTCCCCAAGATCTCAGCCTGGTCGAGCCCTTTGTCGACTTGGCAGCAGAACTGGGATGGGAGTACACGCTCCTCGACGCCCATTGGGACGTGCACTCAGATGCGGAGATCGAGCAGTTCATCCAAAGGGCCCGGGAGAAGGGGGTCGGGGTATGGCTCTGGTACAACTCCGGCGGGCCCCACAACGAGGTGATGGAACAGCCCCGCGACCGCATGTACGACCCCGAAGCCCGGCGGACCGAGTTCGCCAAACTGGCCGACTGGGGGGTCGCCGGCATCAAGGTGGACTTCTTCCACAGCGACAAGCAAACGGGGATCAAGCTCTACTGGGAGATCCTCGCCGACGCCGCCGAGCACCGGCTCATGGTCAATCTGCACGGCTGTACGGTTCCGCGAGGCTGGCGCCGGACCTGGCCGAACCTCATGACTATGGAAGCAGTGCGAGGGGCCGAACAGTACGGTTTCGACGAACACTTCCCAGAAACCGCCGTCTGGAACAACACGATTCTGCCTTTCACTCGCAACGTGGTCGGCCCGATGGACTACACCCCGGTCACGTTCGGTGACTTCCTTTTCCCCCACCAAACCACCAACGGCCATGAACTGGCGCTGGCGGTGCTCTTTGAGTCCGGTTTGCTTCACTACGCCGACGGCGTCGCGTCCTATCAGTCCAGCCCTCCTTTTGTGCGTGAACTGCTTCGGGACATACCGGCTGCCTGGGACGAAACCCTGTTTGTCGACGGCTTCCCCGGCGAGTTCGTCGTTCTGGCCCGCCGGACGGGGTCCACGTGGTATCTGGCCGGAATCAACGGCACCCAGGAGGCCAGGCATCTGGAACTCCCGCTGGGTTTCTTGACCTCAGCCGCTCCGAGCCTGGTCGTCACCGATGCAGACGATGGCGCTTGGCGTTCCAAGACCGGATCGGTCCGGCCATCCGATCGGTTCCGGTTGGTGATGCAACCGGCCGGCGGCTTCCTCGCGCGCCTGGAACCCGGAACCTGAAACCCGAACCTGAGACCTGAAACCTGAAACCTGAAACCTGAAACCCTCTTACCCCTTCGTCGACCCCAGGGTCAATCCGGCAACGAATTGCCGCTGGAGGATGATGAACACGATGAGCGTGGGGACGGCCGCCAGCAGTGATCCGGCCGCGATCAGGTTGTTGTCGGTGAAGAACGTCCCGCTGAGGTTCTGCAGGGCTGAAGTGATCGGGCGTTTGGCTCCCGTGGTCATCAGCACCAGCGCCCAGAAGAAGTCGTTGTAGATCCAGGTGAACTGCAGCGTGGCCAGCGCCGCCAGAGGGGGTCGAGACAGTGGAAGAATCACCGACCAGTACTGGCGCCAGACCGAGGCGCCGTCCACGAAGGCGGCCTCGTTGAGGTCGGGTGGAAGCGCCTTCATGTAGTTGCTGAGGACGAACGTGCAGAATCCCATCTGGAAAGCCACGTGAATGGTGACGATCCCGAAGGCGCTGTCGAACATGACTCCGCTGCCGGCCAGCCAGTCCGGTAGCGGAATCGACAGAAACATCCGGTAGAGCGGCGTGATGATGACCTGCTGGGGCAGCAGGTTGCCGGCGGTGAACAGCATCAGCAGAATCAGGTTGAAGCGGAAGCTGAACCGGGACAGGGCGAAGGCGGCCATCGAGGCCAGCCACAACGTCAGGATCACCGCCGGCACCGTGATGATCAGCGTGTTGACGAAGAACTTCCACATCTCGCCGTCTTCCCAGGCGCTGAGGTAGTTGTCGAAGTTGTACTCGCCGCCGATGGAGACGTATCCCTCAACGGCCGTTGAAGCATACGGACGCAACGACGTGTAGAAGGCCCAGATCAGAGGCGTGAGCCACACCAGGGCCGTCACCAGCAGAAACAGCTGCAACCCACGGGTTCGCCACTTGGACCGGACTTGTCCGGTGCCTGCCTTGTTGGCAGCCACGTCGCGGGTCTCGCCGACCGCCGTCATGCGGGTTTCTCCTCGGCTCGGAAGGTCCGGTACAGATACGGAATGATCACTCCGAGAGAGATCACCAGTAGCACCACGGCCAGCGCCGAGCCGAATCCGATGCGGCTGGCCTCACCGATGATGTTGTTGGTGACCGCCACCGACAGCAGTTCCAGACCATTGCGCCCTTTGTTGATCACGTAGACGATGTCGAAGGCCCGCAACGATTCGATGATGGTGATCACCAGGATCACGATGTTGATGGGCTTCAACACCGGAAACACTACGTGGAAGAAGGTCTGGCGGCTGGTTGCCCCGTCTATCGCCGCGGCCTCCTTGAGGGCCGGGTCGACGCTCTTCAAACCGGCCAGGTAGAGGATCATGATGTAGCCGACGTGCCGCCAGCTGGCGGCGATGAGCACCATCCACAGGTTGATGCTCGGATTGCCCAACCAATCGATCAGATTGTCGGGATCGGTTCGTCCCAGAATGTTGTTGATCAGACCCTGCTCGGGGGCGTAGATCAGCTGCCAGATGAACCCGACCAGCGCCAGCGACAGCACCACCGGCACGTAGAGGGCGTTCTGGTAGAACCGTGAGCCCTTCAGTTCCTTATCGAGTTGCACGGCGAGGAACATCCCGAACGGGGTGGCGATCAAGATGAAGACGCCGAGCCAGATCAGGTTGTGCGTGACGGCCGGCCAGAACGGCGGGTAGATGGTGGCGATATCTACGTAATTCTGAGTGCCGATCCAGTTGATCGTCTCGATCCCTCCGATTCCGTCCCATCTGGCAAACGACAGAATCACCGAGAGGATCGCCGGGACCCACACAAAGACAATGTGAATGAACGCCGGCAGGCCGAGCAGCAGCACCAGCATCCCCACGTCACGGCGGGTGAGGAGGCTGAAGCGCTTCCGCGCCTTCGGCCTCCTCACCTCTTCCGTTGTGGCTATTTCAACCTCTGTGCTCATGCTGCCCGAACTCTAGACGTCGAAGTACCCGGCCTTCTGCTCCTCGACCGAAGCGAGGATGCTATCGACGTTGGACGGGTCGTTGATGAACTCGGTCAATGCCACACCCACTACCTCCGACGCAAACCCCGGGTCGGTGTCGCGGTCGAGGAATTGGGCGATGTTGGCGGCCGAGCCGATCAGCTCCAGCGCCTTGTTCTGCAGCGGCGTGTACCCGGACGTGGTGGCGTCGTTGGCCGTCGCCAGCCAGTTCGGATTGACGGCCGTGTAGTAGTCCTGAGCTTCACCCGTACCCATGAAGGCCATCAGCGCCTTTGCGGCGTCGATGTTCTTGGGCTCCTTGGAGATCATGAAGCCGTCGATCGGGGCTTCTACCGACTCCCGGCCGTAATCCGGGTTGATCTCCGGGAAGGCGAAGAAGTCGAGGTCTTCCCGTTCCTCCGGAAGGTCGATGAGAGCGTCGCCGAGGAACATGCCCAGCAAGTGCATGCCGGCGGTACCGTTGGCCATACTGATCGTTGCGTCCTGCCAGGTCCGGCCCAGTGCCCCGGGTTGGTGGTAAGGCAGCAACTCGGCATAGGTGGCGAAGACCTGCTTGACCTCATCGCTCTCCCAGGACTTGAGCCCGGCCATCAGGTCCACATGGAACTGGTAACCGTTCGTGCGCAGGTTCAGGTAGTCGAAGGTGCCCATGGCCGGCCAGCCGCCGTCGTTCCCGAACGCGAACGGAACCATCCCGTCGGCTTCCATCGCCGCGGCCAGTTCCTTCAACTCGTCCAGCGTCGTGGGGGGGCTATACCCCTTGTCGGCGAAGACGCTCTTGCGGTAGAAGATCGCCCACGGATAGAAGATGAACGGTACGAAGTACTGCTCTCCGTCGTTTCCGGTCGAGGCCAGCTTGAAGGCTTCCGAGTAATTGGCGTTCAGACTGTCGTTCCAGACGTCGGAGAACGGCGTCGCCAAACCCTTCTCGGCAAAAAACCTCATCCGAAACCCGGCGAACCATGTGAAGGCATCGTCGGGTTGGCCCTGCAGATACGTGTTGATCTGTTGCTGGAACGTGTTGTGGTCGACGGTGTTGATGGCGAGTTCAACCCCGGTCTTTTCGGAGAACTTGGTGAAGGCTTCGCCGTAGGCATTCTTGGTCAGCTCGTCAGACGCGTTGGAGCCGATGGTCAGGGTGCCGCTCGGCGCGCCGCCACCACCAGCTGCGGTAGTGGTCGCACCTTCATCATCGCCGCAGGCAGCCAGCAGCGTGGGGAAGGCCGCCAGACCGGCCGCAGCGCCGGCTCCCTTCAACACCTGGCGTCTGGTGACGTGCGGAAGTCCCTTGAGTAGCGGGGATCTGGGTTTCTCCGGAGTCATGTGTCCCTTCCTCCTTTGATCTGGGGCGGTCGGACTTTCCGAACACAAACCAACAGGGGCGAGTCTATTCCAGCCGGATGCCGCCTCAAAATCAAAACCTCCCTTCTAACAGGCGGAATATGCATTGTCGGCGATGTTCCTTTCTGCCGTCTCTGTTGGGAAATGTTGACTTCTGCACGGCAGACGGTCAGGCTGGACTCATCTGAGACATTGTGCGAGGCGCCGGTACCCGAAACTAGGGGCGAAAGGCACCAAGCGGCGGGCCATCCGGTGCATGGGACCATCCACCACATCGGGGTCGCCGGACAGAGAGAGACAGACAAAGTGCTGCAGTTGCAACGCCAGGCCTACATACTGTCGATGATTCGTCGTACGGGCGGGGTCCGAGTGTCAGATCTCGTGGGTGAACTCAACGTGTCGGACATGACGATCCGGCGAGATCTCGAAGTCCTGGAGGAACGGGGTCTGCTGGAGAGGGTGCACGGCGGTGCCACAGCCGTTCGCAACGGCACCTCGCATGAGCCGAGCTTTGCCGACAAGTCGACTCGGCTGCAGGCGGAGAAGGAAGCGATCGCGGCGCTTGCCGCGGCAATGGTACGCCCGGGGAGCGCCATCGGCATGAGCGCAGGAACGACCACCTTCGCCGTCGCTCACAACCTCATTGACGTACCCGGCCTTACCGTCGTCACCAACTCGGTTCGGGTTGCCGAGCTCCTCCACCGGGCGCCCGGCGGGAACCGTACCGTTGTGCTCACCGGGGGGATGCTCACCCCGTCCGATGCCCTGGTGGGTCCGTTCGCAGTATCGGCCCTGCAGGCCACCCATCTGGATTTGGTCTTCATGGGCGTGCACGGCATGGATGCCAAGTCCGGGTTCACCACTCCCAATCTCCTGGAGGCCGAGACCGACCGGGCCCTGATTGCTGCCGGAAACCAACTGGTGGTGGTCGCCGATCACTCCAAGTGGGGCATGGTGGGAATCAGCTCCATTGCCCGCCTCGAAGAGGCCGATGCGGTGATCACGGATACGGCGCTGCCGCACGAGGCTCAGACCGTCCTCGAGGAGCATGTCGGTGAAGTCGTCCTGGCCGACGCGTCCCCACCGGTCTGACGCTTCCGGGGACGATCTCACCGAGTCTTCATGTATGTCTCATGCTGTTCTGAAGATCTCCTGGGATGCTGAGGAAGAGGCGACCAGGACACAACTCTGTCCGAGATGTCGATTCGATCGAACTCGAGAAGGCCCTGGCTTTCATTCCTTAGACCTCCGTTGGCGCACCGGGCTAAGCTCGCGACCGTCGAGCCACTTGGAGGGCAAATGAGCATACGCCGGAGCCAACTGGGCAAGCTGCTCGCGATCGTGACCGCCTTGGCGATGCTGGCCGCGGCCTGCGCCGACGACGCGGAAACCACAACAACGGCAGCCGAGACAACCACTACCGAAGCCACCACAACGACGGCAGCCGAGACGACGACCACCACGGAAGCTGCCACATCGACCACCGAGCTTGCCGCTTGCACCGTCGAGAACCTCAACCTGGTGACCCCGGGAACGCTCACGATCGCCACCGGCGAGACGGCCTTCCCGCCGTGGGTGGGGACGCTCGAGGGGGATTTCTTCGACGACCCGACGTCCCAGACCGGATTCGAAGGCGCCCTGGCCTACGAGATCGCCCGCTATCTGGGCTTCTCCGACGACCAGGTGGAGTGGGCGCGCACGGGGTTCGACGAGGCGATCGGCCCTGGTCCCAAAGACTGGGATTTCAATATGCAGCAGTACTCGATCACGGCCACCCGTGACGAGGTCGTCGACTTCAGTGTCCCGTACTACGTGACCACCCAGGCGCTCGTCGTGCTGGAGGGGTCGCCGTACACAGAGGCCTCCACCGTGGAGGATCTCAAGGCGGCCAAACTGGGTGCAGCCATCGGCACCACCAGCGTCGACTTCGTGGAGATGGTGATTCAACCCGACACTCCGCCGAACGTGTACGACGAGAACTTCGACGTCGTTTCTGCAATGAACGCCGGTCAGATCGAGGGCCTGGTGGTCGATCTGCCCACCGCCTACTTCGTAACCGCAGCGCAGGTAGAGGGTTCCGTGATCGCCGGGAAGTTCGAGGCGGCCGCGGCGGAACCCGACGAATACGGCCTGTTGTTTGCAGAAGGCAACCCTCTCGTCGAGTGCGTGAACGAGGCCATCAACTCGCTGTGGGCCGACGGAACGATCGACGGCCTGATCGCCGATTGGCTCGAGCTGGGAGGCGGACTCAACGTCATCAGTGGTTAGAGGATCGGGTAGGGCTTCGATGTGACGGAGCGGTCACCCATCGAGGATTTCGGCCGGGGTCCGGGCCTGTTCGGGCCCCGGCGCCGTTCCGTCGCCCGCGAGGAAGGGTCGCGCGGAGCTCTCATTGCCTTTGGCTCTACGGTCGTCTTCATCGGATTCATCCTCTGGCTCGTCCTCTCCTCGGAGGCGTGGCCGGCCGTTCAGAGACAGTTCTTCAACTGGGGCCACTTCCAGTCGGCGTGGCCGGCGGTGGTGTCGGGGTTCTGGCTCGACATCCGCATGTTCCTGGTGGCTGAGGTCCTCATCCTCGTCATAGCCCTGATCGTCGCCATGATCCGGGCACTGCGCGGTCCGGCGTTTTTCCCACTCCGGTTGCTGGCGGTCACGTACATCGATCTGATTCGCGGCGTGCCGATCATCCTGCTCATTCTGCTCCTGGGGTTCGGAGTTCCGGCACTGCAATTGCCCGGCGTGCCCAACAGTGAGCTGTTCTGGGGACTCACCGCTCTCATCATCAGCTACTCCGCGTACACCGCCGAGGTGTACCGGGCCGGGATCGAGTCGGTCCGAGAAAGCCAGCGTATGTCGGCCCGATCGCTCGGTTTGACCCAGATCCAGACCCTTCGATATGTGCTCGTCCCCCAAGCCATCCGCAATGTCATTCCGGCCTTGCTCAACGGCTTCGTGAGCCTGCAGAAGGACGTGGCTCTGGTCTTCGTGCTGGGAGTAAGGGAAGGAGTGCGCGAAGCTCAGATCTACAACGCTCGTACGTTCAACTACACGGGCTACATCGTCGCCACCATCCTCTTTCTACTGGTCAGTGTCCCGGTGGCCCGCTTCACCGATTGGTACACGGATCGCGATCGCCGCCGCAAGCAGGCGGTGGGCGGATGAGCGTTCCGAAACTCGAACTGCGCAATGTGCAGAAGGCCTTTGAGGCCAAAGTGGTGCTCCACGACGTCGATCTGAAGGTCGGACACCATGATGTGGTCTGCCTGATCGGCGCTTCCGGATCCGGCAAATCAACACTGCTCAAATGCGTCAACCTGCTGTTTCCGATCGACGACGGGCAGATCTTCCTCGACGGCAAGGACATCACCGCTCCCGGGATGAATCCCAACGAGGTCCGGCAACGAATGGGGATCGTGTTCCAGGCATTCAACCTGTTCCCCCATATGAGTGTTCTGGACAACATCACCCTGAGTCCTCGCAAGGTGCACGGGCTCAACCGGGCGGCCGCCGAGGATCGGGCCCGGGAGTTGCTCGACCGTTTCGGCCTGGGCGACAAGGTGACGGAATACCCGGACCGCTTGTCGGGTGGCCAGCAACAGCGGGTGGCAATCATCCGCTCGCTGGCTATCGATCCCGAGCTGGTCCTCCTCGATGAGGTGACCTCAGCCCTGGACCCCGAGTTGATCGCCGAGGTGCTCAACGTCATTCGCGATCTCAAGGAGGTCGGCATGACGATGGTCATCGCTACCCACGAGATGGGCTTCGCCAGAGACGTAGCAGACCGGGTTTGCTTCCTCGATGACGGCGTGATTCTCGAACAGGGCCCACCCGATCAGATCTTCCGGAACCCCGGAGAGGCCCGCACCCAGCAGTTCCTGCAAAGGATCATCGAAGCCGGGCGCCTCTAATTCAATCGGCGCACCACGACCGGATCGCCCGGCCGGGGTTTGATCACCTTCCCTCCGGTGCCGTTGTTCTCCGACACCAGCAGGTAGCCGCTCGAGTCCCAGAGGGCGATGAGGGTGTCGGTTCCGTATTCGGAATCGCCGAAGGTCTTCACCATGCCTTCGATGGCCGCACCGCACAACTCCACCTCCACCCCGTCCGGGAGGGGAAGATGGGCTATCTCGTCGGGAAGGATGGAGCAGATCGCGTTGCCGAAGTCGTCGATATAGATCACTTCGCCTTCGACACGGCCGTCCTCGCGCCGCACTGCCCCCCACAGGGGAATAGTCAGCGGATCGTCGCAGGGCGTTCCCATCGCCGAGAGCGGTACTCCGGATGCCAGATGAGCACCAACCGGAGCAAAGAGATCGCGGCCGTGGAAGGTGTTGGTCAAGTTGGGCAGCCAGTATTGAGGCTTGTCGAGATCGACGAATTCCGTCGGCCAGCCTTCCCGGGCCGCCCGGGCCAAGCAGGCACTGAGCACTCCGTTGTCGGGCGCCACGAAGTAGTGCTCCCCGATTCGGGCGGCAATGGCTCTGCGGTCGGTCCCGACGCCCGGGTCTACGACGATCACGTGTATCGTCCCCGGCGGGAAGAAGAAGGCATTGCTGTCTACCACGAAGTTCGCCTCCCGGATGTCCTGGGCGGCGATCTCATGGGTGAGGTCGGTGATCACGGCTTCCGGGGCGATCTGGTAGATGACCCCGTGCAGAACGGCTTGGCTCCCTTGCCGGGTCCCGAAATCGGTTGAGAGGGTGATGTAGGGCATCGGCGCGATTGTACGCCTGGTCAGCCCGTCCCGTCCCACCAAGCGTTGATGCGGTCTTCCAGGGTTGTCTTGGTCGCGACCGGTGCCCAGCACCCGTGCACGGCCGACAAGGAGATCCTCTTGATCGTCTCTTCCGTCAACCCGAATCGCCGCTCCAGCACCTGGTACTCGCCGGCCAGGGAGCAATGGAAGAGTGCCGGATCGTCGGTATTCACGGTGACGGCGACGCCGGCTTCGATCAACCGGCGGGCCGGGTGGTCTTCCCAGTCCGAGACCACGCCGGTGCGGATGTTGGAGGTAGGACACACCTCGAGCGGTACGCGGTGTTCGACCAGATACTCGATCAAAGCTGGATCCTCGGCCGCCCTGACCCCGTGGCCGATCCGCTCTACCTCCAGAGCGTTGATGGCCCCCCAGACGCTCTCCGGACCGGCGGTTTCGCCGGCGTGGGCCGTCAGTCGAAAGCCCCCAGCACGGGCGGTGCGGTAGACGTCGGTGAAGAGTTCCGGCGGGTTCTCTGCTTCGAAGCCGCCGATTCCGATGCCGATCACCCGCGCCTCGGCCGCCACTTCGCTGATGGCAGCCAGGGTTCGGGCTGTTCCGTCGGGTCCTCGATCGCGAACCAGATCAACGATCAACGGGGTTTCGACCTCCGGAACGCGATCGAGTCCGGCCCGGATGGCGAGGGCCAATTCCTGGGGATGCAGACCTTGGTGGCCGAAGTCGCTCGGGGAGAAGAACGGTTCGGCGTAGACGATGTTCTGGGCGGCAAGGTGGCGGGCCACGGCTTCGGCGGCAAAGGTGAAGTCCTCATAGCTGCGAAGAAAGCCATTCATCCAGACCCAGGTCTCCATGAAGTGAGCGAAATCCCGGTAGGTGAACCACTCCACCAGCTCGGCCGGCGTTTTGATGGTGTCGTCTCCGCCGTGTCGTTCGATCAGCTCCCACAGGGTCGGTAGCGGAATGGCTCCCTCAAGATGCACGTGCAACTCCACTTTGGGCATCGTCGACCAATCGCGCATCGGAGCATTCAACCAGGAGCCGGTAGCGCGCGCTTCTCAGACGGGTTTCCGACAATTGCGGACGCGCCTAGGTCGGCGGCGCGTTGGCATGAGTGTCCCTCCTCAGTACCCAGCGAAAAGGCCTCCTCTTGCAGGGGCTTTTCGTCAGCGGGTGAAGAAGAGCTGCAGTTCGATTTGCCCGCGATCCTCGACCGACAGCACGATCACTGCCGAGGGGGGCTCGACGTCGTAATCGGCGAACACGATCTCGCTGCTCCCTACCACCACGATGACATCGTCGACGAGTTGAGCCTCGAGAGGCATTTCGACTGGATTCGTGACACCGTGAACGGTCAGGTCACCGAAGGCGGTGACTGAGATCGATTCACCCGAGGCGGGGACCGTCTCGAAGTCCACCGGTTCGGTGAGCGCGAACGTGGCCGTCGGGAACTCGTCGGTGTCCAGCGCTGCCTGAATACGACTGTCGCGGCGGCTGTCGTTGCTGACGATAGCGGTGAAGTCCGCTTCGATGAACGCACTCACCAGAGTGGTCCCTTCGATCTCTATTGTTCCACCGACCACCGGAGTCCGGCCCACAGCTTCGGTGGCACCGATCGAGGCGAGTTCCTCGGCTACCCGGAACCCGGCGAATGAACTCGTAGCGTCCTCGAAGGAGAAGGAACCGATCGACGTGTCGACCTTCCAGGTTCCATCGATCCCGGCGTCTGGTGGCGGCCCTTCCGTTTCGCTCGAGGCCGGCGGCAGGTCCTCGGACGGTGTTGCGGCTGTCGTAGTGGTGGAAACCACTGCTGCAGCAGATTCCAGATTCACCTCTTCGGGTTCGTCCCCGGAGAGGAAGAACCACAATCCGGCACCGGCAGCCAACACCACCACAGCCGCCGCGATCAGTACCGGGCCGCTGATCGCGCCCCACTCGCCCAGTCTCGCGTCTTTCAATGTCATCTCCCGCTGTGGTCCTCGGTTACCGAATAGAGAATCCTATGGGGGATTCGCTGCTATCCCCATGCTGTAGTACGGCACCAGTCCGAATTCGGTTCTCCTTGTTCAGACCCTGGTGCGGACAAAATCGGCAACCGCCGTCAGTGTGCGGCGAGTGGCTTCATGGTTGGGCAGCAATGCCGGCCAGACGTGGAACATGTCGTCCTCGATACGGAGCGTGACATCCGCGCCGTCTGCAGATGCTTTCTCGACGAGGCGCACGGAATCGTCGAGGATCATTTCTCTCCCCCCTGCAAAGACCAACATGGGGGCAACGTCGGTGTAGTCGCCGTACATTGGTGATGCTTCCGGGTGCTTGGGGTCGGCATCGCCCAGGTAGAACGTGTTGGCCGTTACTGGCCCGACCGGCAGATAGTCCGTCGCGGCATTCTTCCGAATGGACGGAGCAGTGTGTTCGAGGTCGGTGTACGGAGAGAAGAGCACAGCACCGGCCGGCTGCGGATGACCGTCGTCGCGAAGTCGCTGGAGCAACGCACAGGCGAGTCCGCCTCCGGCCGAGTCGCCGGCAACGACCAACCGGCCCGGTTCCACACCCATCTCGAGCAATCCCACGTAGGCGGCCTCGGCATCATCAACCGCCGCCGGGAACTGGTGGTCGGGCGCTAGTCGGTAGTCGGGGGCGAATGTGGTGGCTCTCGTGATCCAGGTGAGCCGGGAAATGAACCTCCGGTGGGTGGCAGGGCTGCCGGCCAGGTAGGCCCCACCGTGGAGGTAGAGAATCGTGGGGTCTTCCTGCCGGGCATGACCGCGCCGGACCCACTCCCCCGGGATGCCCCCAACTGTTGCCGCCTCTTTCTTCATGACCTGGCGAAGGGACCTCGGCAGGGGCGGATCGAGGTCGGCTTCGAGGGCGCGCCGGCGCGACCGGTCACCGCCCCGGGAAGTTGCCACGATGAAGGCGCGCAGAGCCACCATTCGTAGTTCGACATACCAAGCCCAGGAGGCGACCAGGGGCCCTTTCAACAGACGGTGCCACACCTGCCGCACCACCGCTCCCAGCACCGCCAGCAGAAGGCTGCCCAGGTAGATCACTGTTGCCACGACCTCCACGGTAGATGGGAATCGAGGTCGAGGCGAGACGGCGAACACTCTTGCCGTACGGAGGTCGATCCCTCAAATGGCCGGGAGGCCACCGGATCCGGTCCGGGAAACCCCGGCACGGCGCCTTTCACTGAGCCGTTCCCCAGCTCTCCGTTCCCGGGGGGTTAACCCCCCAATTCGCCCTGCGGTGGCCCACAACAAGGAGGGGGAGGCGGGCCGGCTGTCTACCGCCCTCCCCCGGCCGTACGTTGTGGGCACTGTCGAGAAAGGTATGCACATGTCCAGCACGACCAGACGTAGTTTCACCGGCCGGTGGGCCGGGTCGGCCGCGGCCCACCCGTGGCGGTACATCATCGTGTGGTTGCTGATCGTCGTTGTCGCAGGGTTCTTCGCTGCCCGGATCGGTGCAGTACTCACGGATCAAGGAGATCTCGCCGTTGCCACCGAGTCGTCCCAAGCCGACGATCTCATCGCTGCTCATTTCGACGCGGCTTCCGCCCGCGAATTCGTCGTGATCGAGTCCGACATGCTGACCGTCGATGATCCGGTGTTCGCCGCCGCCGTCGAGGACCTGGTCGGCGACCTCCGGGCTACTGAGACGGTCGGTTCGGTGGCGTCCTACCTGGATGGGATCCCCGGAATGACTTCACAAGACGGCCACACCGCGCTGATCACGGTGGCCCTGGCCGGTGACCCACTCGACGCCATGGTCGAGTCGGAACCCGTCATCGCCCTCGTCGAAGAAGTCGACGCCATCGAGGGCTTTCGGGTGACGACCTTCGGTGAGGGAAGCGTCAACGTCGAGTTCGAGACGATCTCCGAGGAAACCCTCATCAAGGGCGAGACCTATGGGCTCTCCATCGCCCTGGTCATCCTGGTTCTCGTGTTCGGTGCCCTGGTGGCGGCGGGAATACCCCTGTTGTTGGCCATCGTGTCCATCGTCGTCGCTGCGGGGGTAACCGCTCTCATCGGCGAAGCGTTCGACCTTTCCTTCTTCGTCCTCAACATGATCACGATGATCGGTCTAGCGGTCGGAATCGACTACACGTTGTTTGTCGTTCAGCGATTCCGTGAAGAGCGCGCCAAGGGCCATCCCGTCGGTGAAGCCGTCGCCCGGGCCGGCGACTCAGCCACGCGGGCGGTCTTCTTTTCCGGTTTGACGGTGGTGATCGCACTCACCGGCTTGCTGTACATGCCCGAGACCGTGATGCGCAGCATGGGAGTGGGAGCCATTCTGGCGGTCCTCGTCGCCCTGCTGGCAGCGGTGACCCTGCTCCCGGCCATTCTCGGTCTGCTGGGTGATCGGGTCAACCGGCTGCGGGTGCCCTTCACCTCCGGGTCCCACTATCGGGAAGGTGGCGGCCGGCTCTGGCACGGTGTCACCCGGGTCGTTACCGCACGACCCTTACTGAGCGTCGTCGTAGCGGGTGGATTGCTGCTGGCCCTGGCCGCCCCGTACCTGAACATCTCCACCGGCAGCAACTTCGTTGGATCACTCCCTGAAGAGAGTGATTCCTTACACGCTTTCGAGGTGCTCACCGAGGAGTTCGATACGGGCGCCATCACCACTCCGATCGTCGTGTCGGCTATCGATGTTGGTGTCCGGCCGGTTCAACAAGGCATCGGCGAAGTCGTGGACTACCTGGCCGCCGGCCCAACCTATGGAGAAACCAAGGTAACCATGAGTGAGGATGGGCGGCTGGCCGTTATCGAAGCCGTCACCAAGCTCGACCCGGCCTCAGATGCGGCCCGCAAGGAATTGGAGGAACTGCGGGGAACCGTGATCCCGACCGCCTTTGAGGGCGTGGAGGCCGACGTCCTGGTGACCGGCGCCGCCGCCTCCGGCAGCGATTACGTCGATGTCCTCAGCGAGCGTACGCCGGTGATCTTTGCGTTCGTGCTCGGGCTCAGCTTTCTGCTGCTGATGGTGGTCTTCCGGTCGATCGTGGTTCCGCTCAAGGCGATACTCTTGAATCTCCTCTCCGTCGGAGCTTCTTACGGTCTGCTGGTCTTGGTATTCCAAGAGGGCGTAGGGGCCGACCTGCTTGGGTTCAGAACCTCAGACATGATCGAGGCCTGGGTGCCGCTGTTCCTGTTTGCAGTCTTGTTTGGGTTGTCGATGGACTACCACATCTTCCTGCTGACCAGGATCAAGGAGCGCTACGACATCACCGGCGACAATCGGGAGTCGGTGGCGTTCGGCTTGGGCTCGACGGGGGCGATCATCACCGGCGCCGCGCTCATCATGGTGGCGGTCTTCGGTGGGTTCGCCGCGGGCGACTTGGTCATGTTCCAACAGCTCGGCTTTGGATTGGGTATCGCGGTGATCCTGGATGCCACCATCGTGAGGTCGGTGCTGGTGCCCGCTTCGATGGCTCTGCTGGGTGACCGCAACTGGTACCTCCCCCGCTGGCTGGGTTGGTTGCCCAAGATCCAGATCGAAGGCGAAACGGACGAGTTGGCGGTGGAGGAGCTCAAACCGATACCGGACCGTTCGGCGGCGTAGAGCCTCCGCCGCAATCGCGCGTCTCGATGAAGAGATCCCCAAATGGTCCCCGGGTGGGAGGTCTTTCGTGGAACCGCTGCCTGTGCGTCGTGCAGCCACTCCCATGCGCTCGGCGAGCTCTCGACCGGTGGCGCCTGGGGGTGGATCAACTCCGCGTCCGAACCTGCGCGCCGGTCGTGTTGGGTCCGAGCGATGAGGCAGGGCATTCTCTGTCACACCCGGGTCGTATGGTTGAACCATCACTTCCCCACCCGATGGAAGGGGAAGTCGTGGATGGCAATCCGTATGAGAGCAGACCGGCCGTCGAACGGTCGGACGCCATCGCGCAGTTGTTCGCCGCCGAGTGCGCCATTCGCCGTACGCTGGTGGAGGTGATCGCCGCGCACGACCGCACCGAATCCTGGAAGGAAGACGGAGCTACCTCGATGAGCGCCTGGCTAGTCGCCCAACTGGGGGTCGCGTACGGGACCGCCTCCCAGTTGGTGTCCGTCGGTGCGGGGCTCGAGGAGCTTCCCACCATTGCGAAGGCCTTTGGCGAAGGGCGTTTGTCGTGGGACAAGGTTCGTTCGTTGACCCGGTTCGCCGGCCCGGACACCGAGGAGATCCTCGCCGAAGAGGCTCAAGGCCTCTCGGCTTCCCAAGTTCATACCCTGGCCCGGCGCAATCGGGCTCCGGAGGAGGACGAAAGGACCCGCAGCCGACGATCCTTGACGAAGTGGTGGGATCGAGACCGTCAGTGGTTCCACCTCCGCGGGCGGATTCCCGGCGCCGATGGCGCCGTCGTCGAGAAGGCACTCGAACGGGCCGAACGTCGGGTCCCCCAAAACGCCGATCGCCAGATCTACGAGGATCCCGATGTGCGTCTCGCCGACGCCTTGATAGAGATCGCCTCGGGTTCTCTGGCATCTGACCCGGACCCGGACCGGGCCAACGTGGTCGTGCACGTTGACGTCGAAACCCTCACCAACGGTCGCGGGACCGGAGGAATAGAAGGTGGTTCCACCCTCACCGCCGAGTCCGCACGCCGGTTGAGCTGTGATGCCCGCCTGCAGGCCGTGCTGGAAGGATCCAATGGCCTCCCGGTCGGTATCGGGCGCACCAGTCGTACCATCCCTGCCTGGCTGAACCGCCAGATCCGCCGGCGCGACCAGGGCTGCCGGTTCCCGGGCTGTGAACGCACACGATTCGCCCACGCCCACCATCTTGTCCACTGGTCGAACGGAGGACCCACCGACCTCGACAATCTCGTAACCCTCTGCGGCTACCACCACCGGCTCGTCCACGAAGCGGGATGGAAGATCGAAGGAAGCCCCAACGGAGACCTGATCTTCATCAGGCCAGACGGCCGCCCTTACCGACCTCGACCACCCAGTCTGAGACGAGAAGTTGGCAAGAGGTTGGTCGATTCGTTAACGGCAGTTGTTCTTGTAGAACATTCGTGAGGATCAGTCCAACTCTTCCAGGGTCCATAGGAGCCAGCCGGGAGGGTCATCAGACCTGGCGAGGACCAACCTCCACTCGAACTGCAAGGGCGGGGCATGGCCGCGAAAGGCGGTGACCAAACCCTGCATGGTCGCCATTCCCGGCGAATCCTCCTCGATGCGGGGGCTCGCCATTTCAAAGGCATAGGCTGGCTCGCCCAATGGGTCAGCGCCAAGTCGGGTGGCCTTCGCCGCAAGAAGCGGCAGTTGAGGACTATTCCCGTGAAAGTAGGCATCTACTTCAGACAGATCCCCTGACACTGCGAAGCGCCCCCATGCGGCAAGTACAGCATCTCCGGCGACCCTGATATCACCAACCGACCGCACCGGCCGCGAGGTCCGGCTCAAGTACGACGTGTCGTCATCCTTGAACGCGGTTGAGATGTCAGCCGGCGCTGGTCCCGTTGTTGTTGTTGTTGTTGTTGTTGTTGTTGTTGTTGTTGTTGTGCGCAGAGCAGTCGAAACATCTCCACCGCCTTCGAACAACGAAACGACGAGTGCTCCTACGAGCACGGCTGCCACGCCGGCCCCGGCAACCAGGCGCCCCGTTGATCCGGGTCGACCATCAAGCATGGCGTGCCTTCACCTTCTCGTGGCTCCGGCGGTTGATGTCGCCATCACCCCAATCGGTGATGTGTCCAAGGCCGCGTTCAATCCAGAGAAGACCCGCAGCAGCGTCAGTCCTACGTCACGCCGCATCGTGACCGACACCATGTCGCCTTCAACCAGGACCCGGACGTCGGGACCCGGGCAAGCACCGACACCAACATGCGTCTGTAAGTAGCTGCAGGCACGGGCTATCGCAAGATCGGGTCGAAGCCGCACCTGCGGTGGATTCTGTCGCAACGCTTCCCTATCGACCGCGTTTGCGGCTGAGATTGCTGCTCCATCTACTACTCCGGCAACCTCGCGGTGCTCGGCTACCAGATTCCAGAGGTCGACAGAGATCGCCCCCACGGCAATGATCAACACCAGCATCATCAACATGAAGTTGACACTGGTGAAGCCGTCTTCTCCCTGGAGGATTCTCATGGGAAGCTCCGGAAGTCATCTACGTGCTCGACGTGCCGGGTATGCCACCAGACCTCCGCCAGGGATCCGATGCCGGGAATGGTCAGGGCCGGGATACGCACTCGCACTTCGACCACCACATCGACGCCCCGGACCAGGCCCATTCCGGCGGGGTCGGTTCCGATGATCACAAAACCCCAATCGCCTTCGTCGAGCCCGTAGTTCGCTGCAATCGTTGCTGCCAAACGATTCGAGGAGGCCAAACCCGCCTCCCAATCGGCGGCCAGTGCGAGGCTACGAGCCGCTTCCTGGCTGATTTCCCGTGCCATTGTCTGCCGGGCATGCCATGGCGCTACCGAACCGACGATCATCACCAATGGCAGCACGATCAGGGCAAGTCCCACAGCCCATTCAGCTGCCGCAAAGCCCGCTTGAGGGGTTCGTTCCTTCGCGCTCATGGCATCTGCGTCACCGTTTCCAGCACGGCCCTACCCTCCAGCACGAAATCGACGTCGGGCATACCTCCGATCCACCAGGATGAGGCACCGACCGCTCTCGCTACCATCTCCGTCCCGAAGACCTCACAGGTGATGTCGATGCCTTCGCCCAAGCTTCCCCGCAACAGGCCCGACCCCTCACCGTAGAGAATGGACTCCGCCAGTTGCTCACAGTCTCTCTCTGAGTGAGCAACGGCAGCCCCGTAACGAGCTCCCTCGTCTATGGCTACCCGTATCGCCCCTCGTTGAAATTGCACGGCTACCAGATTCACGACGGCGGCAAAGACGAGCATGGTGAAGAAGGCCATGACCGCAAACTGGAGGGAAGTGAACCCACTCTCCTCCTCAGGTCGCGAGAAGTTCACAGTCCGTCAGCCGCTCGACGGAATCCCGAATTGGCTTCGAAGCCAGTTGATGACATCGACCCCCAGTACCTGCAGAACCGCCAGGATTGCTGCCAGCACGATGATGCCCACCGCTGCAATGGCGATCGCTTCGGCCGTTTGGAATCCTCGGTCATCGTCTCGAACCGACGCCCATGCGTCGTGTGTCGACAGGTAGATCTTCTTCATTGCATCGTTCATCCCGATCCCTTTCTCCTGCTTTTCGAATTTCCAGCACCTTCATGGATCTCAACTCCCCAACCCCCCAAACACGATCCAGGGAAGTGGCGCCCCGACAAAAAGGATGATGATGGGAGCCATCAGCCCCACGATCGGGATGAGCATGGCTGCTCTCCGTTTCGTGGCGAGTCTCCGCATTGCCTCCCGGCGATCCTCACGAATGTCTTCACTCATAGAGAGCAAAGCTTCTGCGAGGTCGGATCCGCGTTCTTCCGATGTGGCGAGCAGCTGATACAACCTGGCGGCCTGCGGTTCAGGGGTCAGGTCTGCCAGCCGGTCAAATGACTTCGATGCAGGCATACCCCCCTGGATCAGTCGCATGGCTTCTCGAAGCTCCTCGACCACGGCTCCGCGACTCCGGCCGACCAACTGCCGAACTGCAGCGATCACTCCACCCCCGATCCGAACCCGCAAGGCCAATTGTTGGTTGACGGTGTACAACTCGATTTCCATTCGAGTACGGCGAGCCTCAATCGCTCGGTCGATCCGGCTCCGCCAGTAGGCCGCTCCACCGACGAAGCCGGTCACCGCCAGAATGAGGACCAGCAGTGTCGGTCGGGCGAGGAACAGGCCCAAAGCCGAGGCTGCCGCGGCTCCGGCAACTGCCGTGGTGAATTGGCGTATGCGGTACTCCTGGAGCCGCGCCGCCCCATTCGTGTTGGTGAACAAACCCGATTGCCGGATCTTGATCACCAGCCGTTCCTCACTGGTTGCTTCGATGAAGGACCCGACCCGGCCGGCCAGGGCGGTCAGCGGCGGTCCCAGCAGCCGACCGAGCCCCATGCGTTTTGCGAATCCTGTGCTGGTTTCCCACCGTAGGAGTAGGGTGCTGCTGCCCAACATGCTGCGACTGACGGCCGAATAGGGGCGCAACCTTCCGCTCAGCCGGACTGTGGGACGCACGACCGTGTGGACTGCTGCCGATGCTGCAATTGCTGTCAGTGCGGCCGTCAGGAGCACCCACCCCGATTCGCTCACGACGACGATCCTGAACTTGGCGGTAGTCCAGACGCCGATGAGCCAAGGACGCGAGGTTCGACGGTGTCACGACTCAACTTCGCCAACAGCCAAGCTCCGACCAGGCTCATCAAGCCGCCCACTACTACCACGACAACCCCTGCTGCCGACGAGTAGAAGTCCCGAAATGGACCGGGCTGCGAAGTGAGCAGCAACAGCACCAGCCAAGGAACCACGAACACAATGCGACCATTGATTCGCTGCTCCAGTGCATTCGTGCGGATTTCTTCAACGGTCCGGAGATCACTCGTTGTGGCATCAGACAGATCTGTCAACACGTTGGGAACGATGGATCCGCCACGTTCATATGCCACCATCAGGATCTCAATCACCCGGTCGGAAGTGGGGTCGGCCAGCTCTTCTCGAATGAGAGCGAGGGTGGCATCGACTCCCAGGGTTCTCGATAACGCTGGGTAGCGGCCGAACGCAAGCCGTAGCGGTGCCGGTCCGGTCCGCGCTAGTTCATCGAGGGCGGCGGTGAGGCTCATCCCCGATCGCAGAGAGGACACGATGTGCCGAAGGCCATCCGGCCAGGCCTCGTGAACCTCGCTCAATCTCCGAATCCTCCTTCGACTGAAGTACCAGCGAGGAAGAAACGCCAACGCCACCGACGGGGGAAGGGAGACCCAGGGGACTCCGGTCAATGCCATGCCGATCACGAACGCCAAGAGCCCGACAAGAAGGGACCACGCCAAGAACTGGCCCGGCGAGAGTCGAGCGCCGGCCTGCATCAGCCACACCTGCCGGCCGCTCAGACCAGAGCCCTCTTGTCCAATCCGCCACCGAAGGTTCGGAGCGAAGCCCGTGATGTAGCCGACTGCCAGATAGACCGAGATTCCGGCCATGAAAGCCGCCAGCAGCCTCATAGCGGGGTTGTCTGTCCTTCGCAGATCGAGTAGGTGGTGTGTCCGGTGCCGGCCAGGGCGCGGTCGATGAGGTCGACCGTTGCCGCAGGTGGTAAATGGCCGCTCCATCGCAACGGAGCACCAAGTGCTTCTCTGCTGAAGATTTGTTCCGTCGTGAAATCATCCCCGGTCAACGACGGAGTAACCGCCAGAATCTCGAGGATCTGCCGCCGGATGCCTTCCCGTCCTCTGGTTATCGGATCGCGATCAAGATGGATCACGAAGTCGATAGTGCTGGCGAATACCCTGCGGACCACCGGTTCGGTGACGTTCTCGCCGGCCATCAGGGCTGTGTTGACGATAGCGCTGAGAGCCTCTCGTGCTGAGTTTGCGTGCACCGTACACGAGAAGCCACAACCAGCGTTCGAAGCCCGCGTGAGTTCGAAGGCTTCGGCGCCCCGAACTTCTCCGACGACGATCCGGTCGGCCCGCATCGCCAGGACCGTCTTGACCATGGCGCGGACCGACACTTCTCCGCTGCCGTCGAGACCCGGGGCGCGAGCCTCGTAGTACGAGCTGTGAGGGCTCAACGGTACATGCAATTCGCGGACCTCTTCGATGCAACGAACACAGTGGGTCGGAGGAGCTGCAGCCATCAACGCGGCCAGCAGGGATGTCTTGCCCGCGCCCGGTTGTCCGGATACCAGAACAGAGGCATTGGTTTGGGCGACTGCCCACAGGAACCCGGCTGCTGCCGGGGATACCGACCTGAGTTCAACCAGATGTCCGAGGGTCTCTTTGCGCATGGTGTATCTGCGGATGGTGGCCGACACGTCATCAGCGACGGGGGGTATGACCGCGGTGAGCCGTGCCGAATCGTTCAGCACTCGAGCTTGCACGATTGGGTTTGCGGTATCGATATGCCGATCCGTATCCGCGAGCAAACGGTTGATTGTTTGCCGGTTCTCGTCGGCGGTGGTGGGCGTAGTCAAGACCTGCAATCGACCCGAACCGTCGATGTAGGTGACGTGCGGCCCTTCGATGAAGATCTCCTCGACGGTTGGGTTGTCCAGTAGCTGGCTCAATGCGCCAAATCCGGAGATAGACCGCAGAACCCGCCGAATCATGTCCCCGGTATCACGAAGGGCAGGAGCGTTTCCGGAGTGGGCTTGAGATTGGTAGTCGTCCACGATGACGCTTACCAGCCGCTGAACCGCTTCCGGATCCTTGCCCGGGTCCAGTTTCTCCCTGTCGAGCCCTATCAGGGCCTGGTTTCGAATGCTCTCGTAGGCACTGGTGACGGCTTCGGTCGTCACTGCGTTCTCCGGATCCTGCGGCGTGCTCGGGTCGACGGAACTACAGCAGCCGACAAATCTGCCAGCGACTTCAAGAACGGACCACGATTGGGCAGCATCCCTTGCCATGTGGCGTGGGCCAGGCTCTTGTCGCGGGAAATGAAACGAATTGCACGAGGCTGGTAGACGTGGCAAAGCTCTGCCTCGATTTCGGCTGCTTTGAAGGCGCCACCTTCGAAGCCATTGAACGCAACGATGAGAGGGGTGGCCTCAATCAACGGGGTTGCCTCGGCAATCCAGTCGAGCACCCGAGCGACGCCGACGGGGGTTGGGCGCGCGACCAGGAGGACCACATCCGCGAGTGCCAACACGGAGCGGGTCACGCCGTACCGAGCCGGACCGCCGATAGCCGGCAGATCCTCCAAACGGGATGAGACGTTGACGACGATATGGTCCCGTATGCGGGCCAACTCGAGAACGGCCTCGGCGACGTCTGCCGGCCGCAGCTCATACCAATCTCTCCGATTCGCCAGCCCACCCAAAACTTCAAAACCTCCGACGGTGACCGGAATCAGAGAGTCTCGGAGATCTCCGTTGCGGTTGTGTACCACATCGATGGCTGAGCGGAGGTTCGGATGCACGGGCAAGCCCAGCCGCTGGACGACCGAGGGGCCTACGTCGTCGGCGTCGACCAGAACGGGACCGTTGCCACTTCTCGCCAGTAGCGTGGCGAGCCCAATGGCGACTTCGGTCGTTCCTACCCCGCCAGATGCGCCGGCAACCACAACCAACCGACCACGCTCTGATCCGAGAGGAGACCCGTCGAACGGGTCCTCGTACTCGAGCGCTGGACGTGCCAGATCCGCCATCAGGGCGGAAAACCCGGGATCGTCATAGGTGAGTGATCCAACTGAAGCGCGGGCCAGCACACGCAAGAACTCGTTGGGAGAAGCATCGGCCTCAATGACATCATCGACTTGGAGAGCCAGCAGTCTTTGCTTGCCGCTCGCCTCCGCTTCGGCCGGGTTGTAGACGCCGACCACTGAGATCCCGCGTCGCTGCAAATCTGCCACGAAACCCGGGGTAAGGAATGAGGTCGTGTCGTCGGCAACGAAGACGTCGTAGCCGTCGAGCGAGGCGTCCTCGGCGGCCATGATCGATGCCATGATCCGGCCCCCACCGTGATCGATGACATGTTGCTTGAGCGTCCGAGCCCACGACCGGGGCGAATGCGCCATCACGATCACCGGCTCCCGTTCTGGCATGGTCAGCCCGGCCTCGACTCGAGTGTTGGCGGTTCCCCACGGGGTGACTCCGGGGACGAGCCCTGAAGGGGATCGAAGAAGTCCAAAGGATCTGCGCCGGTCGCACCTGTTGCGCGCACCAGCTCGATGCCGCCATCCCGCAAGGCGGATGCCACGCGAAGACTGGCGGGCCCATCGACCGCAAGCGTCACGCTGAAACCGCCGCCGAACTGGCTTTCGCCTTCATCCACATCGAGGACCTCGGCCCCAGTTACGACATATTCGGCCACGCCTTTGCGTACGACGATGACGTCGATCAGGTCGCCTGCCTGCAGCGCCCCGGCGACTGCGTGTCCGCGCTCGATCGGGATACTCATCGCCCTCACCTCGGAGGTGTCGGCCTGCGTGCGGAAGTCGCTCATCCTGACGGGATCGCCCTCCTGCACTCTCCGTGTCACGACCCATCCTTCCTCGATTGCGCGCGCAACCTGCTCCGGATCGAGTAAAGCTTCGAGGAGGTTGCGATCCGCCACGCCCAACTCGGCGTAGGCGAACGAGGCAGCGGTGACCGTGGTTCCCGCTCGGAGGTCACCTGCGGCAGTTGCGATCTGAAAGGTCTCCTCCCTATTCCTCAGAAGGGAGAAAACGAGCAAGAATGCCGCAAGCCCGGCCACGATCATGACCGCGTGGCCGAAACTGAGCCTGCTCATGAAGCTCCGTCTCGGTGTCGGCGGCCCGTCGACCGAGTGTTGACCACGTTGTGTAGTCGATTGGACGGTCCCAGCCATCGCCCCCCATTCCCTTTAGGCACTCTAGCCTAACTTTTCCTATCTTAAAACACGTTTTGCTCAGAACCACTGCGGCATCGACGGACCTTGGGGAGCTACGGAACGCGGTCGATGATGGATTGAGAGCCCCGGACATGGCAAGGGCGGCGCTAGGACCGGCCGACTACCGGTTGACGAGGGCAATCAGCCATCGGAGCGGAACAATCCAGCCGGGTCCGTCCAAGGCTTCGACAACCACGTGATCGCGAGCGCGAATAGCCACAGTGCCCACGACCGGGGCTCGGCCGAAAGGAAGGATGAATTCGCAGACTGTTCCAATCTGTTCGAGTTCCGAAACGCGGGCGGCGAAGGAAGCCGGTCCTTCGCGAGCAACGGCCGTTCCCGATGCAGTCGCCGGTTCGACCACTCGCATCGTTAGCGGGCCCTCGAGGTTGACATCGACGCGGCCGGGCGCCGCCAGCACCACAAGATCGCTGCGCGTGTGTTCGATGAACCCTCTGAACACAGAATCGCCCGCCCAGATCTCAACTCGATCGCCTCGGCTCATGGCGTCGTACGCAACTTCCGAGAGGGTGCCGGCGCGCCGGGCTTGTTTCATTGCCCAGTATTCGTCCTCCTCCGCCGCCAGGCGGAACTCCCCACCGACCCGCTCTCGCAGTTCCCGGCCTACATGTTCAAAGTCGTCACCCCGTCCCACCGATCCATCCCTGCTCCGTACCGTCAGGCTACCCGGCCAGGGTGAGCAAATCCCCCGGCCAACTACCGTTGCGTCGGAAATGAAACCCGGCAATACACCTCTTGTTGAGCTGCGCAACCTGGCTCCGGCCGGAACGAGGTTGTTCGCCAAACTCGAGTGGTTCAACCCGACCGGCTCGATCAAGGATCGAGCGGCGTGGTACATGTTCCGAAACGCGGTTGAGGACGGGAAGCTCAAACCCGGCCAACCCCTGATCGAGGCGACCTCCGGCAATACCGGGATCGGCCTGGCCCGACTAGCACTCATCCACCGACACCCTATGGCGATCTGCTTGCCAAGCACCGCAACCGAAGAACGCAGGAGACTTCTGCGCGCCTACGGAGCCGAGCTCATCGTGGTCGAGGGTGGTCCCAACGATGCGATCGCCCACGCCAGGAGCCTGGTGGAGTCGGGTCAAGGTCACATGCTCTACCAGTACGGCAATCGTTGGAATGTCTACGCCCACTTCCTGGGTACCTCCCGTGAGATCCTGCGAGATTGGCCGCTGGACGAACCTCCGACGCACCTGCTGGCAGCGTACGGCACCGGCGGAACCATCACCGGAAACAGTCGGGGTCTCAAGATGACCTGGAAGGATCTACGAGTGCATTCGGTCGAACCGTTCGTCGATGATCCAATCGGCGGCATGCGTTCCCAGGACGATCCGTTCCAGCCTCCGATCGCCGATCTGTCCCTGGTTACCGACCGCCACGAAGTCCACAAAGGCGTCGCCGAATTGGCTGTTGCCGACGCCATGAAGGAAGAGGGCCTCTTCGTCGGAACATCCTCGGGAGCAATCCTGCACGCTGCCGTCGAAACGCTGTCCGGCGAAGGCGGGACGGCCGTCGTTCTTCTCCCCGACGATGGATGGAAGTACCTCAGCGGGGCCCCCTGGAGTGAACTTTGAATCCACCCGCCCGGTCAACGTTCGGGTGCCTCGAAATCGAGCATCAAAGGGATCGCTACCTCGGCGGACTCAAGGAAGTCGCCGTCTGACCGAAACAAACTCTGGGAGGATGCATTGCCCGGGGCGGCGCGCAAGTGTGGCCGCCGGCAGGAGTAACAGCGTATGAGGAACCGGGCATGACGAGCCCCTCCGATCAGACGCCCTCGCCGATCCCCGGACGAGCCCCGTCCGACCACCCTGCCGAAGAGGCCCACCATCAACAGGGTGCTCCGCCGTCGCCCGCAAAGCGTTCCTCACGGCCGGAAAGCAGGCCGTCGCCGGTGGGCTCGGACGCTCCCAACCGCTGGCTGACCTCGAGTCCGCCCGGCGATATCGACGCCCTCCGCTCCTCCAGCTCACTCAGCCACCGTTCGCTTCCCAAGCGTAGGAGGGGCGGGTGGCTCAGAGTCGTTTCGCTGGCCCTGGTCATTGCGCTTCTTGCGGTCGGTGGCGTGGCTCTATGGCAGCTGGGGCTGTTCGAATTCCTTCTCTTGCCAGACGACCCGGTGGCCGTCGAAACCGTCCCAAAGGTCCTGACCCTGGAGGAAAGGATCCTGGCGGCCCTCGCGGAGGAAGGTTTTGCCGATCTCACCATTGCGGTCGACGGCAGTACCGCAACGGTCACGGGCATAGTGACCGATGAGGAATCGCTGAGTGCTGCCGCCTCGACGATCCTCAGCATGCAGGGTGTCGCGCAACTCGACAACCGCCTGGAGATCGGTACGGCGGCGCCCTCGGCCGGGGTGCAAGAGGCGCTCATCGCCGCCTTGTCGGCCGATGAGTTCGCCTACATCTCTTCTGAGGTCCAGGACCGCCTGGCCGTCCTCGAAGGCGCCGTACCAAGTGAGGAAGCCCGCTCCCGGGCGGCTGCAATCGCCCTGGGAGTGGAAGGCATCGACAAGCTCGACAACCGGGTGGCCATCGATGCAACCCTCCCGATCGGGCCCGCCCTGCCGGCCCAACAGCTCGAAGCGGCGGCAGCCACCGCCCTGGCCGACTCGGGCATCCAAACCGTTACGACTACCGTGAACGGCCGGCGAGCGATCCTCGACGGTACCGTACCGCTCGAGGCCCTCGGTTCCGGTTTCTTTGCATTTGTCGAAACGGCCGAAGCGGCTGTGCTTTCGGTCGACGGAATCGATCAAGTCTCCAGCCGCCTTTCGCTTCGCGGGGACGGGGCAATCCTTCGGAGCGAACTGCAAGCGCTGCTGGCAGCAACCCCGGTTGAGTTCGCCGTCGGATCGGCCGATCTCACCGCAGAGAGCCGCCCGGTACTCGACCGGGCAGCTCTCATCATCCAGTCGCAGCCGGGTCTGCAGGTGATCATCGCCGGACACACGGACACCGCGGGCAGCAACGAAACCAACCAGGCCCTCGCCCGGCAGAGGTCCGGAGCGGTGCTCTCCTACCTCCTTACCCGCGGTGTACCTTCCTACCGCCTGGTAGCCGTTTCCTACGGTGAGCTCTTCCCCGACCAGGAAGCGACCGACGACCAGAACCGTCGAATCGAATTCGAGGTGGGGCCATGAGCCGTCAACGCCGTCCGTTCCGCTCTGTTTCCGTCATCGCTGTGGCACTCGCCCTGGTGACGGTGGCGTGCGCGACCGACGATGACGGCAGCGCGCCCCCCCTCACTGCACCGCCCTCGTCGACGACTTCCACCACCGCCGGCCTCGTCGTCAACACCACCGTTGCCCCGAGTCCCGTGAAGACGGACGGTGTAACCGTCACCGACGACACCATCTATCTGGGCCTCCTGGCAGACCTGACCGGCTACTTCTCGGGCACGGTGATCGACGTGCTCGACGCTCAGGTGGCTTTCTGGTCGAAGGTCAATGAAGACGGCGGCATCGCCGGACGGCAGGTCGAACTGATCATCGAGGACACCGGGTACAGCCCTGCGCTGCATGCAGAGAAGTACGGGGTATTGGCCGACGAAGTGGTCATGATCGCCCACTCGACCGGTTCGCCGCACACCTTGGGCATCCTCCCGGACCTGGTCGCCAACGACCACCTGGCGGTACCCGTCACCTGGTATTCCGGCTGGTCCGACCCCGTTTTGGGAGCCAATCTTCTCGAAACCGGTTCGAACTACTGCATGGAGTCGATGAATGCGATCAGTTGGCTGAGCACGGACTTCGAGGAACGAACCGGAGAAAGGCCGACTGTGGCCATCGCCACCGTCCCCGGTGATTACGGTCTCGACTCCTATGCGGGCGCCGCGTATGCAGCCGAACAACTGGATCTGGAAGTCGTCTACAACGGAGCCGGGACGATCATCCCCGGTGCCGACCTGCTTCCGGTTTCCTCCGGCATCGCCCAAAGCGGAGCCGACTTCACCTGGTTGGCGACTGATCCCCTCACCATGACCACCGTTGTCGGAACCGCCCTGCAGCTTGGCTATACGGGCCGGTGGGCCGTCGCAATGCCAACCTTCAGCGACCGGTTGCTGGGAACGGCTCTCGGGGACTACATCGCCGACAACATGTACATGTCCGCCTTGATGGCGCCGCTGGGAGCCGACGTACAGGGCATGGGCCCGGTGCTGGAGGTGCTCAAGGAGGAATACCCCGATCGATACCCGGCGGCCGGAATGGTCGAAGGGTATCTCGAGTTCTCGGTCACCAAGCGGGTGCTCGAATACGCCGCCGAGCTGGGTGACCTGACCCCCGCCGGCGTGGTGACGGCCGCCCAAGGAATCGGATCGCTCAGTTACCAAGGCCTCTCACCCTCCAATATCTTCAGCGGAGACGCCAACACCACGGTGACCCGGGCCACCGCGATCTACAAGCCGGACAAGGAGCTCTTCGACGCTCAGGGCGGCCTGGGCGCCAGCCTGGGCAACGGCGGCATCTCCGCCATGGCGATGATCGCCGACTTTTTTGCCTCAGATCTGGCCGCCAATTACGACTTCCGGGGCCCCTGCTACGTCCTGGGGGGTTAGAGGTCTGCGGAGCCACCAACCAGAGCCTCCGGAGTCGCCACCCCAAGGGGGCGGGATGCAGAAATATATTCGTTCCCTTGCATGTTGGCGAAACCCGACTAAGGTGCTCGGGTCGACGACCGGTACTCCCGCTCCGCGGTGAATACCGATTCAAGTTTTCCTGCCTGTTTTTCCGATATCGATATGGAGATGCCCATCCACACCTTCGAAGCCCCCCGGCTACGTTCCCTGGCGAAGCAAGGTCTCCCGGCGATTGTGGAAGGTACGGTCATGCCACTCGCCATCTTCTACGGGGCACTCTGGGCGGTCGGCATGTGGGGTGCACTCATCGCGGCACTGAGCTGGTCCTACCTCGCCATCCTCCGCCGCGTCGTTCGAAGAGAGCCGATTCCAGGTCTCGTTCTCCTGAGCGCCCTGGCTCTCACGGTTCGCACGGCTCTGGCCATGGCTACCGGGAGTGTCTTCTTCTACTTCTTGCAGCCCAGCCTGGGAACCGCACTCCTCGGTTTTGCCTTTCTAGTGTCGATGAGCACCGGTCAGCCATTGGTACAGCGCCTTGCCAGGGACTTCCTACCTGTTACACCCGACTTCTTCACCAACCCGTTTGTGCGTAGATTCTTCATGAGAATCTCGCTTCTTTGGGCGACGGTGATGCTGGCCAATGCCGGTGTCACCATCTGGATGTTGTTCGAATTGCCGGTTTCCGTGTTCGTCGTCTCGAAGACGGCCGCCTCGATAGCAATGACCGGCGCGGCCATCATCTATTCCGTGTTCTGGTTCCGACGGTTGTTCTCCCCCGCTGCTGCCCGGGCGGCTTAGCGTCGGAAGACTGTGGTGGCCGTCGACTGGTCTCTCGCCAGAACCTTGATCTCATCGATGTTGACGTGCGGGGGCCGGGTCACCGCCCACGCGACGCAATCTGCGATATCGGCGGCGGTCAGCGGCGTCAATCCGTCGTAGACACGAGCAGCCGCCGGAGCGTCGCCATCCAGTCTCACGAGGCTGAACTCCGTGTGTACCAAACCGGGATCGATCTGCGTGACTCGCAGAGGCCTGCCCAGCATTTCCTTGCGCAGAACCTCTCGGAACGCCCGGACGGCGAATTTGGCGGCGTTGTACCCTCCACCTCCAACATAGGTGTCGGTCGAAGCGACCGAGCCGATCACGACGACATGCCCGTTTCCGCTTGCGAGCAGCTTGGGAAGCAGCGCCCGGGTCATTCGCACAGTCCCGAGGACGTTGACCTCGTACATCCTCTGCCAACGATCGTCACTCGCCTCCGAGACCGATTCGACCCCGAAAGCACCCCCGGCGTTGTTGACCAGCACATCGCATGAATCGATGGCGGCCGTGAATTCGAGTACCGATTCCGGATCGGTGACGTCGAGTCCCATGACGCGAGCCCCGGTCTCTTCCGCAATCTTCTCGAGCCGGTCGAGACGTCGTGCCCCGCCAACCACGCTGAATCCATCAGTGGCGAGACGTCGGGTGGTGGCCTCCCCGATTCCCGAACTTGCTCCGGTGACGACGGCCGTTCGCCGAGCTGCACTCATGCTCTGCACTCCTGATTGCCCAAGGCGTCAGGATACGCCGCGTAGAACCGCTCAGATGTGATCGAACGGGTCGAAAGATCCCGTCGGAAACGGTTCAAATAAGCACGATTGAGCTGCTTCAGGTTGAACGCCTGCACGCCGATAGATGTCCAGAGACTTCTTTGGTCGAGAGAAAGCTTCGCATTGACGATGCTGAACGGAAGCCTGGACACGGTCCCATTGCCGGATGTCCTCCGGCTCATCGCATCTTCGGGGAAGTCCGGCCTGCTCGGCATCCACGATGCCTCACCGTCCGGACGCATCTTCGTCATCGACGGCCGTGTGGCATTTGCCACTACCCGCAACGAGGACGACCCGATCGAGAACCTACTCCAGATGGAGTACCGCGCCGACTCTTTCGGCTCGGCGGATGACCGCAGAATCGTCAACCTCAACGATCTGCTGGACAGCAATCCCGAGGCGTTCAATCGATTTCTGGAGCAAATGGTTGTAGAGGTCTTGAGCAGGTTGCTGCGAGTCGACCAAGGCCAGTTCCGCTTCGATGTGGACGTACTGCCCCGACGCGAAATTCCCCACTCGTTCGACACGGAGGACATGATCGAGCAGGCTTCAGCTCGGGCGGAGGCCTGGGCGCGGATCTTCGAGATCGTCCCCTCAACCACAGACGCATTCCGGATGGCACCGCGGCTCGAACCAACGGACGATGTCGTGCTGGCCCGCCGCGACTGGGCCTTGCTGTCAGCCACCGGCGCCGCCTCCACGATCACCGATATCTCTCAGAAGCTGAAGATCTTCGAGTTCGCCGCCGCCAAGAAGGTGGCAGAGCTCGCTCAACGTGGACTTGTCGAGTTCGTCCGCACCGAAGTACCCGAGACGTCTATGGCGGCCACCGGGCTTCTCTCTGAGGTGGTCGAGACAGAGGTGTTGACGACGGAGTCGCTTGGTTCGCAGCTCGCGCCCAGTGAGGGTCTCGAAACCACAGCAGAAGAGATCCGCCTGGAGAGGTTTGATGAGCCGGAGCCGATTGCCTCTGCGGAAGAGGCACCGGACTCAGGGGTGCCGACCTGGTTGCCCGTCGAAGGCGGCGATATCGACGAGGATGGGGCGCCGTTGCTCGAAGAGTTGCATCGCCTGCATGAGGCGGAGGCAGCCGAGCCGCAGCAGCCCGACGGCGTTGAGGAAGACCCCGAACCCCGCGAGGACGGAGACGTTGATGCTGAGCCTCCGGAGGACGGTGACCTCGCCACGCGCTGGAAGAACCTCCGTAAGGCCAAGCGAGACGTTCACGCCGGACAAGACTGATCTCCGCTATCTACGGCCGACACACCCAATGGCCCCACGCGCCTTGGGGATGCCCGCTCGCGGACGAGTGGTCCGCCAACCAGGCCGCGGAGGCTATGTTGGCTTCGGCGTCCAACCGGCTCGCGCCCGGGAATCCGGCGTTGACGCTCGAGAACGCCCAAGTGCCGGCCAGGAATTGGAAAAGACCCGTCGCCCCGGATTCGGGGTGCACGGCATCCGGGTCGCCACCGCTCTCGCAACGCATGACGCTGAGCGCCTGGTCGACGAGATTCTCCGGGAAGTACTGCTGAACTAGGGTGCGCCAGGGTTCGACACCGGCCCGGGCCGCCCTGCGGCGTCTGGCTTCCTCCCACTCCGACACTTCGCGGCGGTAGGCCGCGTCCGCGGCCTCCAGTCCCCGATAGGACGTCGCGTAGCCGGCATCCACCTCATCGAAGAGACCCTGTAGGGCCCGGCTCTGGATCTCGGCCTCCGCCCGGAGCGATCTGAGTTGGTCCTGGGCTTTCTCGTAGCCTTCTTGCAGCCCCGCCAGGCGGTCCTTCTCCGTGGCCAGTTTGGCCAGCTCTTGCGCGTCCGCCCGCTTGGTCGACGCGACGGTCTCCTCCAGTAGGGCGCGCTGCTCGAAGGTCGACGCCGGCCAGATTGAGATCAGACCGGCGGCCGTACCCTCCATATACGCCTCGACGGCACGGGTTTCGGTGACGATGCGAAGGTGACGGATGCGAGCTTCCGTATCGAAGATCTCATCCCGAAGGTCGAGCAGTTGGAAGGAAGTCTGCTCGAGTTGGCTGTTCGTTTGCTCGAGGGAGAACAGCGCCGCCATCACCTGAGCCTGTACGGTACGCCGGGTGGCAGCCCAGGCGTCAACCAGGTGCTCGGCTTCCGCTTTCTCCGCCTCGGCGCGGGTGACGTCGTCGGCCGCCCGATCGACCTCGGTCTGAGCGAGTACGCCCGCCCCGGGCACCCCGGCCAACAGCGCCAGCGCGGCCAGAAACCCGAGAAAGGAACGCCAAGCCTCCATATCGAGCCGAGCGTACCGGCCGGACGGGGAGATCCGGCGGATATCAGTCGAACAACCGACCCTGGGGGTCGGGGCGACGGAAACGGCGGACACCCGGCCACATCAGCCCATCCATGAACGCCCACGTCCGGCGGTGCAACGTAGTTGGACCCCACGCCTGCAGCGCCGCCTTGTGAACGGGGCACGGATATCCCTTGTTGCCCTCGAAGTTGAACGCCGGGTAGTGCTCGGCCTCGGCGCGCATCAATCGATCCCGGGTTACTTTGGCGAGGACCGAAGCCACCGAGATGGAAACGGTGGTTGCGTCGCCCTTGACGATCTTGGTGGTGTTGCCCCCACCGACGAAATCCCAATTGCCGTCGACCAGTACGCGATCGGGCCTCACTTCGAGACCCTCCAGAGCCCGTCGAGCCGCCAGTCGCTGTGCCGCCGACATTCCGATCTCGTCGCATTCCAGGTGACTGGCATGCCCGACGGACCAGGCAACGCACCAGCCTGCTATCCGATCGAATAAGGCCTCGCGTTCGTTTTCGGTGAGCACCTTCGAATCCCGGATCTTGTAAACCCTCGACTCCCTGGGCACAACCGCAGCCCCAACACTGATCGGGCCCGCCCACGCCCCTCTGCCGACTTCGTCGACTCCCACCACCACCTCATGGCCCAGATCCCAGAGGCGTCGTTCCACGGCCAGGTTGGGGGCTTGTCTCTTGAGCGACCTGCGGAGGCGGGGCACAGTAGTGGGCACTTGAGCAGGATACCCGAGGTCCCCAAAAGGGCCCGGGACCGTCAGTTCAGGCTCGGGTCGAGCGGGAAGGTGGCGTAGACGGCGAGTTTCCCGCCCTGCCGTGCCAGAACGTTCCGCCACAGGTCTTCGGGTTGCGCAGCGAAACCGTCGGCCGGCTGGGACGGAACCACGAACCAGCCGCCCTCTTCGAGCTCTGCCTCGAGCTGCCCGGCCTCCCAACCGGCGTAACCGCTGAAGACTCGAACGGCTTCGATGCCCGTTGCCGCCGCCGGATCGGAGCCGAGATCCAGAAGCCCGAGTTCTCCGGTGATGGCTGTGAAGGCTCCTGCCGGCTCGTCCGCTGAGGTTCGAGCCAGGCCGACGGCGACATCACGCTGGACGGGGCCACCAACGAACACCACTCCGGGATCGGAGACCAGATGGATCCAACCCGGCAGGTAGTCGAACACCTCGGCGTCCGTCGGCTGGTTGATGATCAGACCGAGGGCTCCCTCTTCGTTGTGTTCGCAGAGCAGCACGACGCTGCGGAAGAAGTTCGGGTCGAGCATGTGAGGAACCGCAACCAGCAGCTTGCCGGCCATCCCTTCGCTCATGGCTCCATCTTGCCACAGGCACCCCGGCGGGGCGGGTCGCTTTGGGAGGGCGAAACCCTCTCGGGGTTCCTCAATCTCGGTAGTTGACGTATTGCAGCGGGAGCCTGTAGTCCAGTTCTTTCAACATGGCAATCACCTGCTGGAGGTCGTCGCGCTTCTTGCCCGTGACGCGTACCCGGTCGCCGTGCACCTGAGCCTGCACCTTCAGCTTCAGATCCCGGACCAATTTGGCCAACTCCCGAGCGGATTCCTGGTCGATGCCCTGGTGGAGGGCGAAGGCGGCTCGAAAGCGGGATCCGCCGACCTCTCTGGGCACCCCACCGGACAATGATTTGAGCGATACCTTCCGTCGAACCAGCTTCTCTTTGAGGACTACCACAGCGGCCTCGAGACGCCCTTCCGACGACGACTCGAGCACGATGCCTTCGTCGGTCAGTCGCACTCCCGTTTCGGTCCCTTTGAAGTCGTAACGGGTGCGGGTCTCCCGAGCCGCCTGGTCGACGGCATTGCGGACTTCCTGGATGTTCACTTCTGATACAACATCGAAACTCGGCATGACGACGACGTTAGTGCATGTATTCGTCATCGGCTGATCGTGTCGAACGGCAGTCGACTAGGTTGGGATGGGTGATCATTCGAAGGGCGCAACCGTCTGATCTCACCAGCGTCGCCGCTATCGCTGAAGGCTCCTGGAGGGCCGCTTTCCAAGGGCTCCTCAAACCCGAGACGGTGTCTGCATGGCTGGAGGCTGCGTACTCGCCTGCCGCCCTCCGTCAGAGATGGGAAGACCACCCCATCTACCTCGTGGTTGAAGAAGGAACCGTCATGGCTTTCGCCGACGCCTTCATCGAAGACGACCAGATCGTGCTCAGTGCCATCTGTACTGATCCAGTCTTCCGGCGGCGAGGAGCAGCCGGCTTGTTGCTCGAATGGGTTCGTTCCCTGGCCCCCCCGCTGCCGATCATCGCCGACGTGATCCTTGGGAGTCGAGCAGCGGAGAGCTTCTACGAATCGAAGGGGTTCGTGCCGGGAGAGACCATGCAGGTCACTCTGTTCGGGGAACGAATGATCGAGCGGCGCTGGTGGCTCGACGCCATCCTGCACAGAGCCGCCGAGGATCGCCATTCCGCCGGCAGGTATGTGGTCTAGCCTGGCCCGATGGATGTCGTCCGGCTTCCCAAGGTCTTGCTTCATGAACACCTCGATGGAGGCCTCCGGACTGAGACGATCCTGGAGTTGGCCGCCGAACAGGAATACCGTGGCCTGCCCACCGAACATCCCGACGAACTGGCGGACTGGTTCTACCAGGGAGAATCCGGATCGCTGGAGGGTTACCTCGAGGCCTTCCGGCACACGGTGGGTGTGATGCAGACGGCCGAGGCCGTCGAGAGAGTGGCCTACGAGTCGGTTGTCGATCTGGCCGCCGATGGGGTGGTCTATGCCGAGATTCGGTTTGCACCCACCTTGTGCACTACGAGGGACCTTTCACCCCGGCGAGTGATCGAAGCAGCACTGGCCGGTCTCCGCCGCGGCGAACGTGAAACGGGCTTGGAGACCGGCCTCATCCTGGATGCGCTGCGCAACCAAACCGACTCCCTCGAGGTGGCCCGCCTGGTAGTGGAGATGGAGGCGCAAGGAGTAGTGGGGTTCGACCTGTCGGGGCCGGAACGCGGTTTCCCCGCCGATGATCATCTGCCCGCCTGCCGGTACATCCGCGAGGCGTCGATGGCGCTGACCATCCACGCCGGCGAGGCCGATGGTCCGGACAGTATCTGGCGAGCGTTGCAGCGCTGCGGCGCCCACCGCATCGGTCACGGGATCCGGATCGTCGATGACTGCCTGGTGGAGGACGGTGACATAATCTCTCTGGGAAGACTCGCCTCGTATGTGCGCGACCATCAGATTCCTCTCGAAGTGTGCGTGACATCGAATCTCCATACCGGCGAGTATCCCTCCCCCGCCGACCACCCGGTGGGAGCACTCCATCGAGCCGGTTTTGCGATCACCCTCAGCACCGACAACCGGTTGATGAGCAGAACGTCACTGTCGGACGAGCTGGCACTGGTAGCGGAGCATCATGAGTTCACCACCCGGGATCTGCAGCAGGTCGCAGAGCGATCCATGATGGCGGCTTTCTGCTCGCTACCGACCAAAGAGCGTCTCTTGACCGAGGTGATCCGCCCCGGATACGAGAGGATGGGGCTATCCCCTGACCCGCTTTCGTAGCCACTCGATGATGGCCGCCACCACCTCGGAGCCTTCCGGCTCGTTGTGGGTTTCGTGCCGCAGGGTTGGATAGAGGCGGCGTTCGGCGTCCGGCAACTCACCCAGGGGTGCGCTGACCTGGGGACGCGCGATGGTGTCCGCCCCACCATGCACCACGAAGACCGGTACCCGCAGGGAGCGCAATCCGTCCCGAACCCGGGCCTGTTCCCGGAGGCTGGCCGCGCCCCAGGCTGCGGTGATCTTGGTCTCCACCAGCTCGTCGCCGAAGTACGCCTCGCCCACCGCCGGGTTTCGGGCCAGTTGTTCACCCTTGAGGCCACCGTCCAGACGCAGGCCCGGAACTACTTTCGCCAGTAGCGGCACCACCGTCTTGAGCAGGGCAGGAGCCTCCGTCTCCAACCAGGGCGAGGTCACCACCAGCAGGTCGGGCAGATCGTCCCTTGACAGGCAGTATCCGAGCGAGATGAGCCCGCCCATGGATTGCCCGTACAGCACCAGCGGGATATCCGGAGCGCGCGTGGAGACAAGGCGCTCGGCCAGGTCGTCGTGGTAGGTCTCGTAGGACTCGACATGCCAGCGGTGCCCGCCCGACCAGCCGTGACCCACCCAGTCGAAGCTGTGCACATCGAGGCCCGCCTCGACCATCTGGGTAGCGACATGGTCGAACCGTCCACTGTGCTCCGCTGCACCGTGCACGATCAGGACGGTGGCCCAGGGAGGTTCTTCGCCGAACCAGTGCCTTCGCAACTGACGTTCCCCGGACGCCGAGGTCCCCACTTCATCGGTCGTTTGCACCATGCTCACTCCTCTCCCGCAGCCCACGTCACCTGCAGGTTGCGCGCGGCCCGGGCGTCGTCGGGCCGGTGGACTGGTGTTCTCAGGGGAGCGGTCTTCACTGCGTCAGCATCTTCATACGCCAGTTCGGCGATCTCCGAGAGCGCAGCCGCCAGTGCCTCGATGGTCTCACGGGAATGGGTTTCGGTTGGCTCGACCATCAATGCTTCGTCGACGATGAGCGGGAAGTACACCGTGGGAGCGTGGTAGCCACGATCCATGAGTGCCTTGACGATGTCCATCGCCCGAACCCCCGTATCCTTCTTGATCGATTTGGCGGAAGTCACGAACTCGTGCATGCAAGTGCTCGGGTAAGGCAGGTCGTACCGATCGCCGAGCAGGTGCTCCAGATACCGCGCGTTGAGCACTGCCCGTTCGGCTACTCGTCGAAGCCCTTCGCCGCCGAGTGCCCGCATATAGACCAAGGCACGCAGTACCACTACGAAGTTGCCGTGCTGGCCGTGGACCCGTCCAATACTGGCCGCCGGCGTTTCCCATCCGATGTGCCCGTCCTCTTCTCGAACGGGGAGAGGGCCGGGCAGGTAACGCACCAGGTCGGCGCCCACGGCCACCGGCCCCGAACCCGGTCCCCCACCGCCGTGCGGTGTCGCGAATGTCTTGTGGAGGTTCGAATGCACGATGTCGAACCCCATATCTCCCGGACGGGCGATACCCATGATGGCGTTGAGGTTCGCTCCGTCGTAGTACAGCAGGCCGCCGACCTCGTGAACGGCGTCGGCAATCTCGAGGATCTCTTCTTCGAACAGACCCAGAGTGTTCGGGTTGGTGAGCATGAGGCCGGCTACCTGGTCGTCCAAGGCTTCGTGCAGCGCTGCCAGGTCGACCATACCGCGATCGTTCGAAGGCACTTCGACCGCCTCGTAGCCGGAGAGAGTCACCGAAGCAGGATTCGTGCCGTGTGCCGAGTCCGGAATGAGGATCTTGCTCCGGGGATCGCCGTGGACGCGGTGGTGGGCCCGCATGATCATCAGACCCGTCAGCTCGCCGGAAGCACCGGCCGGAGGTTGGAAGGTGGCGCGCACCATGCCGGTGAGGTCGCACAGAATCCGCTCGGTCTCCAGAAGAACCTCTAGCGCCCCCTGCACCAGTCGAACCGGTGTTGCCGGGTGTAGCCCGGCGAACTCGGGGTGAGCTCCTGCCCAGTCACACACCTTCGGGTTGTATTTCATGGTGCACGAGCCGAGCGGATATGCCCCTAGATCGACCGCGAAGTTCCGATGAGCCAGACGGGTGAAATGCATGACCAGGTCGTGTTCGGAGACTTCCGGGAGACGGGGGGCTTGCCCCGCCGACTCGGGGAGATCGAGCCGGCGGTGGGGGACGTCGAGGACCGGAAAGGAAGATGCCCGTCGACCCGCGCTGGAAAACTCAGAAAGGGTGGGTTCGGTGTCTCCGCCGACGAGTGGTGCCGATGATGCGCAGCCGGCCGGCTCAGCCATGCGCCAACACCTCCCCCAGAGCTGCGGTGTAGCCATCCAGCTCGGCTCTCGATCGCTTCTCGGTGACGGCGATTCCCATGGTTCGGGGCATCTCCGGATAGTCTTCGCTCAAGGAGATCCCGGCCAGGTAGCCGTGCTCGGCCATGGCATCGATGACCTCCAGAGGGTCGGTGGGCAGCTGCACGGCGAACTCTCGGACAAAAGGTTCGCCGGTGGCGAGGTTGACGCCGGGCAGCTCCGTCAGCCGGTCCGCCAGATAGTGGGCCTTTTGAGCAGATTGCTCCCCTACCTCCCGCAGGCCCTGAGGACCGAGCCAGGCGAGGTGAATAGCCGATGCCAGCGCATTCAGCGACTGGTTGGTGCAGATGTTCGAAGATGCCTTGGCCCGCCGGATGTCTTGTTCCCGGGCCCGGAGGGTCAGCACGTACGCGGTCTGGTTGTCGCGGTCGACAGTCCTACCGACCAATCGGCCCGGTATGCGCCGCACGTGCGCGGCCGTGGTGCCAAAGAGGCCGACTACCGGACCACCGAAGGACAGCGGATTACCAAGCGGTTGGCCTTCGGCAACCGTGACGTCAAACCCTGCCTTCCCGGGACTGCGGAGCACCCCCAGTGTCATGGGATCGACCGAGGCCACGGCCAGGGCTTCAGCGGTGTGGGCTACGTTCGCTGCCCGGTCGTAGTCTTCGACGACGCCGAGGTAGTTGGGTTGGGCTACAACCACCGCGGCCGGCGGCGCATCGACTCCTTCGTTCCACACCGTCCTTCCGTCGACCAGGGCATGCTCAACGATCTCGATCTCCCGAGCCGCGGCGAATGTGGCAATGGTCTCCCGGGTGCGCGGATGAACGCCCCTGGACACCCAGACGGCCGCTCGACCGGTAGCCGCTACGGCCAGGTTCACGGCTTCCACCGCGGCGGTTGCCCCGTCGTAGAGCGAGGCGTTGGCTACGTCCATCCCGGTCATCTCGCACACCATCGACTGAAACTCGTACAACGCCTGCAACACACCTTGCGACACCTCCGGCTGGTAAGGGGTATAAGCGGTGACGAACTCCGGTCGCATCGTGAGAGCAGAAACCAGCGGAGGTAGGTAGTGGTCGTAGTAACCGCCGCCGGCGAAACAAACGAGTCCCGACCGGTTCCGCTTGCCGAGGGAATCGACCATCTGCACGATCTCGAGCTCAGAAGCCGGTTCGGGCAGGCCAGGGTCGTGGTCTAGTCGCACACCAGCAGGAAGATGTGCAAACAGGTCCGCCGGGTCGGTCAAACCCAGCCTTTCCAGCATGATTGCCACATCGTCATCTGTGTGTGGTGTGAAATCCACAATCACGTCCTCTCGATGAAGGGCGGGTCATGACGTACAACCGGCAACCATGAATCCCGAACCTGGACTTCCACTCGCAGGTCGGCCGCGAGAGGTGGGGGGAGGTAACCCAGTCCGATTCCCCGCTTGAGGGTGGGGCTGTAGTTACCACTGGTCACGACCCCCGTGGTTTCGCCGGACCGAAGCGGATAGCCGTTCCTGGCGATCTGAGGACCCTCCATGATGAACCCGATTTGCTCCTTGGGGATACCTCCGTCTCTCTGACGCTGCAAAGCTTCTTTGCCGACGAACTCGTGATCCCAGTCGACTACCCATGCCAGCCCGGCTTCGAGCGGAGTCGTTTGGGGATCCAGATCCTGTCCCCAGAGCGGATATCCCATCTCCAGTCGCAACGTGTCCCGCGAACCGAGACCGGCCGGGGTAAGGCCGGCTGCCAGGAAAGCCCCGAACAGCTCAACCGCCGCGTCGATCGGCGCCGCAATCTCTCCGCCGGGTTCGCCCGTGTAACCGGTACCGGCCACCCACACCGGATGCTGCGCAAACGTGGTCTCAAACAGGCAGAACCGCACGGGCCGCCGTCCCAACACCGTCTCGATGGCCGCCGGTGCAGCGGGACCCTGCACGGCGAAGAGCACCGTTGACTCTCGAAGATCCTCGATTGTCGATCGGGTGTCGGCACGAGAGACGAACAATGCCCGGACCTTGTCCTCGTTTGCTCCGTTGGGTACTACCCAGTAACGATCCTCTTCCCATCTCCACACGATGATGTCGTCCTCGATTCCCCCTGATTGGTTGAGGGCCATCGTGTACTGAGCGCGGCCCGGCTCGACCGCTCCAACATCGTTGCACAGCAGCGTCTGCAGTAATCGAGTGCTTTCCGGCCCCTCCAGGCGAAACCGGCCCAGATGTGAGACGTCAAAGACACCCGCAGCAGACCGCACGGCTTCGTGTTCCGCCAGGACGCCTTCGTACTGAACAGGCATATCCCAACCGGCGAAATCAACAAACCGGGCCCCCAGCCGGACGTGTTCCTCGTGGAGGGGAGACTGGGGCATGTCGACCGCTCCTCCTGCCGGAAGGTTTCTTCCCTTCGCAGCCTAGACGCGCCGAAGAGGCACACCTGTGGGAAAGAATGGCACGGCGGCTAGGGCCGTTCAGCCTGCTTGGGGGGATTATCCCGCCACCTGGTCGCTCGGAGCATCGTTCGTGAGCCTCGTGACCTGTGGCGGCCCGGGCATTCTGGTCGGGGCCGGCACCTCGTCCATGTGATCCGGTTCTTCGAGTCCGTATTTGACCAGCAGGTGCAGATAGTCACGCTGGTAGAAGACCTTGCAGTTGACGTCCGGGTACAAGTCCTTCAGTCTCCGTACTTTTCGGTTCTTCTTGGTGACGAGCTTCTGGTTCATCGTGGTGATCTCGATGAAGAGGTTCTCTTCGGGAAGGTAGAAGTCCGGTGTGAAGAACCTCACCGGTTTCCCTTCGTCGGACCAGGCGATGGGGAACGCCCGCGGCTCGTACTGCCACTCGATCCCGTAGAAGTCCAGAAGCCGAGCGAACTGGCGCTCGCTGTTGTGGGCGAAGTTGGCGGTGTCGGCCGGTCCTGCCCCAAATGTCTCGTGGATGGTCAGGTCGTTCTAACCTCCCCGGTCGCCGCGACCGTGGCCGCCGAACCGGTCTCTTCCAGCTCAGGGAACAACTGGTGGATCTGACCTTCGAGCTCTGCTTGCACGGGACCTACGGCAATCCCGAATACTCCCTGCCCACGTCTGAACACGTCGACGACTTCGTCGGCGCTGTGGGCGGCGTAGATGGTCTGTCCGTCGGAAAGGAGCGTGACATCGACGAGCGGCTGGTCGCTCTGCAACTGTCCAACCAGGATGTCCATTGCTTGACGAATCTTGTTCAGGCTCATGCCCGCGTCGAGCAGTCGCTTGATGACCTTCAGTTGCACAACATCCGTGAACGAGTATCGGCGCTGCGATCCGGAGCCCTTGGCGCTCTGAATCGAAGGCTTGAGCAGTCCCGTCCGTGCCCAGTAGTCGAGCTGGCGGTAGGTTATCCCGACCAGGCTGCATACCTGCGGGGCTCTGTAACCGATGTCCGTCACGTCGCGCTCCTCTTTGGCCGTCCTAGCTTACACGCTCGTAATTACGGAGCCACAACTTACCGAAAACGACACGGAGTTGTCAACAGTATCTGTGGATAACTCTTCAGGGCCGGGTCTAGACCGCCCCGGTCATCAGAGTGTTGAGCTTCTCGATCTGATCGTTGGTGCCGATACCCACCATGACCTGGCCGGCGGTAATGATCAAGTCAGGGTCCGGGTTGAGGTAGAGGCGTCGTGATTCATCCTGCACGGCGAGGATCATGGCTCCGGATCGCTGGCGAATCCCGGCCTCCCGGAGCGACATTCCGATCATGGTGCAATCCTCGTGAATCTGCATTTGCTGCACGCGGAACTCAACGTGGTTGCCTTGCAGAACGAGATCTACGAAGTCGGCTAGCTCCGGTTGGAACGCCATGGAAGCCAGCCGGTGAGCGCCGACCCGCTGGGGAGCGACTACCCGATCAGCTCCGGCCAGATACAGCTTCCGCTCCGATTCACTCTCGGCGGCCCGGGCGACGACGAGAAGATCAGGTCGCAACGCTTTGGCGGAGAGCACAATGACCAGGTTGTCCGAATCGGCCGTCACACAAGCGATCAGCGCTCTGGCCCGATCGATACCGGCCGCAACCAAGGCTTCATTGTGTGTTGCGTCATCCTCCAGCACGAGGGCCCCGGCGTCCCGAGCAGCTTGGGCTGCAGCGGGCTTCCCCTCCAAGACCAACACGCTCGCTCCCCGGTCCTCGATCAACTCCCAGGTCGCGCTACCCACCCGGCCGAATCCGCAGATGATGTAGTGATCGTTCAATTGTTCGATCGATCGCGTCATTCTGGCCTGTCCCCGCCGGCCAATCAGGTTCTCGAATGCCGCCTCCAGGGCTGCACCCGCAGTGTAGAAGAGCGTACCGACCCCGACGACGATCAGCCCGACCGTGAACATTTCTCCGGCCTGGGAGAGCGGGAAGACTTCCGAATAACCGACTGTGGAGATCGTGATCATGGTCATGTAGAAGGCATCGAGCAGCCCCGCTTCCTCGATGAACATGAACCCGATGGTTCCCACCACGATGACGCCTGCCAGGATGGCGGCCGCGCCCCGTACCCTGGTGCTGCCTTTCATCAGCTGGCAGACTCTCCAGCCTCGAAGTCTTCAGGAGAAATGTGATCCAGGAACTCCCGAAACTTCTCGATCTCGGCTTCTTCGTCCTCGTCACGGATCTCGATTCCGGCATCATCCAACACCTGCGGCGTCGCAAACAGGGGTGCTCCCATCCGGGCTGCCAAGGCGATGGCATCGGAGGGACGTGATGACACAGTGACCTCCTCGTCGTCGCGCAGCAGGATGAGATCCGCGTAGTACACGCTGTCCCGCAATTCGGTGACGATCACCCGGGCAACGGTCGCCCCCAACGACTCGGACACCGTCTTGAGAAGATCGTGGGTCATAGGCCGCTGGGGTGTCACCCCTTCCAGTGCGTAGGCGATCGCCGTGGCCTCGACGGCCCCAATCCAGATGGGCAGATACCGGGACCCGCCCGCCTCTCGCAGGAGCACGATCGGCTGGTTGGTCGGCAGTTCGATCCGCACGCCGATCAGCTCCATCGGAATCCCATCCGTCTCCGCGGGCTCAGGGTCACTCATGCGATCAGACTATCACCGCGGGCCCCGAAGACCTTCTCGGCCAGTGCGCCCGGGCTGGCCTGCAAAGCCGCCAAATCGAGGACCGCCCAGATCGAACGGAGGTTTCGGTACTTGCCTTCCCAGTCCAACCCGTAGCCGAGCAAGAACTCGTCTCCCACCTCGAAACCCCGATACTCAAGCGGCACGTCGACAATCCGGCGCGGCGCTTTGTCCAACAACGTCACCGTCGCCAGGCTGGCAACGTCTCTGGTTTCCAGCAAACGGCGAAGGTACGAAAGGGTGAGACCGGTGTCGACGATGTCCTCGACGACTACGACGTGTCTCCCTTCGAGAGAGGTCTCCGTGTCCATGGCAATGCGAACCTTGCCACCCTCGCCAAACCGGCTGAGCGCCAGGAAGTCAACGTCCAGAGGGATCCTGACTTGCCGGATGAGATCGCTGAGAAACGGCAGCGAGCCGTGCAGGATTCCGACGAAGACGGGTTCGCGACCCCGGTATTCCTCCGCCAGTTGGTCGCCCAGCTCCCGCGCCCGCGACGCCAACGCTTCAACCGGGATCACTTCGGTGAAGGGCACATCTTTGGCGGTCACCAGCTCACCACCTCGCCGCCCGCTCCCCGGTCACTCATTGCCGAACAGCCAATCCCAGTACTCGCTGGCCCAGGCGAAAGCTTCGCCCAGTTCGGGCAAGCTCCGGGCGGGCGAAGCTTCGAGCGGCACCCGGGTCAGTTCCTCCTCTCCAATAGCGGCAATCACCACGGCACCATCGTCGTTGAACGCGGGAGTCAAGGTGATCTGGTCGGCATCCTCGCGATTGGCGAAGATCGAGAAGGATTCGGTCGCTGCGGCCTCCTCAGCCTCCTCGGGCAATCTTCTCCTCGCGTAGTCGACCCCGGCAACGATCACCTCAATCACGCCGAACTCGGCGAAGCCATAGTCGAGGAGCGAGGCAGCGTCGGCGAAGCGGTCCCCCACACTCTCGGATCCCATGACGACCACGTAGAGGAGGCGTCCGTCTCGATCTGCGGAAGCGACCAAGGTCCATCCGGCATCGTCGGTGAAGCCGGTTTTCACTCCGTTGGCTCCCGAGTAGTCGTAGAGCAACCGGTTGGTCGTCGTGGCCGTTCGCGCCTCTCCTTCCGGGGTGGGGGGCAGCGGCGCCTCCCGGGTGCCCACGATTTCCGCCAGCTCGTCCACCGCCATCATCGCCTGCGCCAGAGTCAATAGGTCTCGCGCCGAACTGAAATGGTCCTCGCCGTCGAGTCCGTGAGGGTTGGCAAAGCTGGTGTTGCTCAACCCCAGCCGCGCTGATTCCTCGTTCATGAGTTTGACAAAACCTTCGACGGTCCCGCCGACATGCTCGGCCACGGCGACGGCGGCGTCGTTGGCGGACTCGAGAAGCATCGCGTAAAGCAGTTCTTCCACCGTCCATACTTCGCCCGGCACCAGGTTGATCTCCGCCTCACCAATCTCCGGGGCTTCCTCGCTGATGGTGACTCTCTCGAACCCGAACGTACGCTCGGCCGCTACGAGTGCCGTCATCATCTTGGTGGTGGACGCCATGGCACGGGGCTGGTCGGCATCCTTCTCGCCCAACACACGGTTGAAGGTAGCGTCATAGAGGATCCAGGCCTGGGCGGTGACGTCCGGGGGTGACCCGGTGAACAGGCCCTCGACCGGGACCGGGGGAAGTTGGGCCGCCGGTGCAGAACCGGATGCCGCAGCGGTGGACGAAGGGGAAAAGAGCGTTGCGACGAGCAACACCGAGAGCGCCAGGAAAGCCGGCCGCCGACGCACTAGGACTCCAACAGCCGGCGAAGCTCCTCAGTGAGGATGGCGACCCGCATCTTGCCCATCGCATCGGCGCACCCGGCCAGGATCTCACCCGCCCGGAGACGTGCGTCCGGGCTTCGACTCCGCAAGAGCGGTGCCGTCAGCTGGTCCAAGAGGGCCGCATCTCGTTCTGTGGAAATCCGCACCGATCGTAAGTGGCGGGGCTCCAGCCCGTATGCCATCAGACGTTGAGCCTCGCGCGCCACGACCAGCTCTTCCTGGCTGAACGTCTCCGCTCCCTCCTCCCCCTCAGGGCGGAGCAAGCCGTGTTCGACCAGCTCGGCAACCTGCCGGCGGGTGAGCCCGCTGGCGCGGGCCAATTCGTCCGAACCCAATGGCTGGGTTGAAGGTGCAAAGAGCTTGTCCGGCGGCGGACCTGAGGGAGCGGGCATGACATTCTCCTCACCGCGCTCCCACATGGTCAACTTCGACTTGATCACTTTGAGTGGCAGGAAGTGGTCGCGCTGCTGCTGGAGAATGAACCGGAGTCGCTTGATGTCGTCTTCGTAAAATTGCCGGTATCCCGAAGCGCTGCGTCGCGGATCAATCAGTCCCTGGCTTTCCAGGAACCTCACCTTGGACACACTGATATCGGGGAACTCATCCTTGAGAAGGTTGATGACCTCGCCGATGGAGACTCCGTCAGTCATCACCGAGGGCCACAATGAGGTGGTATTTGCCAACGATGACCTCGTCACCCGGGTTCAATCGACCCCGATCCACCCTTGCGCCGTTGACGTACGTACCGTTGGTGGAGCCCGAGTCCTCGACCTGGAGAACCCGACCTTCGGCGAGGAACCGGCAATGATGGCGGGAGACGGTGATGTCATCGAGGAAGATGTCGCTGTCTGGATGGCGTCCCACGGTGGTCGTGCCTTCTCGGACCAGCCAGGCCATACCGGCCCGGGGTCCCCGCTCGACCACCAGCGCAAAGCCGGCAACACCTGCTACGTGGGCCGCTTCGTCCGGCGTCAGTGCCGGATGGATCGAAGGAGAGACGGGCACAAAGGTCACGGTCGGTTCGTGCTCGACGGCAGCACCGCATGACGGGCACTCAGCGGTGTCCTGGTCGATTTCGGCTTGACAGCTCGGGCATTCCATCGAAGCCATCGTAGTGGTCTCCATGGACAGGGTCGTCTACGCGATCAATTCCCGATAGGCGGCCGGGTCGAGCAGCGAATCCAATCCTGCCGCGTCGCCGATCTCGATTTCGACGAACCACCCATCTCCGTACGGATCGCTGTTGACGAGTTCCGGTTGCGAGGCCAGGTCTTCATTGACTGCAGTCACCGTTCCGGTCACCGGTGCGTAGACATCGGCGACCGACTTCGTGGACTCGACCTCAGCGATGGCATCGCCCTTGGAGAACGTCTCGCCGGCAGCCGGCAGCTCCACGTAGACGACATCGCCGAGGGCATCCTGGGCATAATCCGTGATGCCCATGCGCACTTTTCCGCCCTCGCCTGGGAGCAACCACTCATGCTCTTCCGTGTATTGCCTGTCGTCGGGCACGTCCATCCGAACACATCCTCTCTCTCTAAGTGCCAAGGTTACCGGTGCCGTCTCTCACCCGCTGCGCAACTTCTCCCGGATGTCCACTGCGTACATGACTGCCACCCAGTAGTAGAGAACCAAACCGATCACGCCGAAGATCCATCCCAGGTACCAGAAGAGATCGCCCGCGACCCCTCCCGCCGCCAGATAGAACGACGGGATGGCGCCATACAGAATGAAGGTGGCGACCTTGCCCATGTACTTCACCTCGAGCTTCTCCTTGAGCCGTACCCCCAGAACAACTGCTCCCAGGGCAATCGCTACTTCGCGGACGATCAACGCCACCCCCAGCCAGAACGGGATCACGTCGGCGAGCATGCCACCGATGAGGGCGGCGGCGATGGCCAATCGATCGGCGAGAGGATCGAGGAACTTCCCGATTTCGGAGACCTGGTTCAGCTTCCGGGCCAGCACCCCGTCGAGCCAATCGGTCCACCCGATGACCAGGATGACGATGCCGGCCGCGACCGGGTCCTCCCGCCCGAACAGCAACCACCAGAACACGCCGATTCCGGCCAACCGGAGCAAAGAGATCAGGTTGGGAATCGTGAAGAGGCCGGCGTCGGTGGTCAGACTGACTCCTTTGCAACGTAGCAGGACACCAAATGGTCATTCCCGGTGTCTTCGAGGGGCGGATGACCCCTCCTTCGGCAGATGTCCTGCACCCACGGGCAGCGGCCGATGAATCGGCACTGCGGTGGCGGGTTGACTGCCTTGGCGATTCCGCCCTCTATCTCGACGGCAGGACGCACGCTGCTCGGGTCGGGAACGGGCACTGCGGAGAGCAGCGCTCGGGTGTAAGGGTGCCGGGGGTTCGCGAGCAGTTCTTCGGTGGGACCGATTTCGACGATCTTGCCGAGATACATCACGGCGATGCGATCGCACATGTAGCGCGCCACCGCAAGGTCGTGGGTGATGTAGAGGTACGACACATCGAACTCCTCGGCGAGGTTGAGCATCAGTTCCATGATCGAAATACTGATGCCGACGTCGAGCATCGAGGTTGGTTCGTCGGCGACGATGAAACTGGGATCGATAACCAGAGCCCGGGCGATCGCCACTCTCTGTCGCTGGCCTCCCGACAGCTGGTGTGGGAACCGAAACATGAAGGTAGGAGCCGGAATCAGGCCCACCATCTCCAGCAATTCGGCCACCCGCTCTTCCCGTTCCGCCACGGTCCCGATCCCTTGCACCTGCAGCGGTTCCGAGATGGTGTCGAAGATTGTCCGGCGCGGATTCATCGACTCGTAAGGGTCCTGGAAGATCATCTGTACCCGTCGTCGAAAACGCTTCATTCCATCGCGGTCGACATGCGCAACATCGATCATCGACCCGTCGTCCTGGAGCAGAATCTGGCCGTCGCTGGCGCCGGTGAGGCGCACCAGCATTCGTCCGGTCGTGGTCTTGCCGCACCCGGACTCTCCCACTAGGCCGAGGCTCTCGCCGGGGGCGATCTCGAAGCTGACGTCGTCGACCGCGTGGATGTACTCGGTGGGCTTGCGGAACACGCCCTTGTGCAGGGGATAGAGCTTCCTGAGGCCCTCGACCTTCACCAATGGCTGCGTCATGCTTCTAGTCTTCCGAGTTCCGGAACTTGTTCCCAATGCCAGCACGCGACGTGGTGGCCCGGTGCGAGTTCCTGGCTGGGAGGATCCTGACTGGCACAGATCTCCGCCGCAAAGGGACAGCGCGGCTGGAATCGACACCCCGTTGGAGGGGCCAGCAGGTTGGGCGGTTCACCTTCGAGCGGTGCCAGCCTGCGCCGCGGCCCCACGACGCTGGGAGTCGAAGACAGGAGCAGGTAGGTGTACGGGTGACGCGGGCGAGGGAAGACCTCGTCGGTGGCGCCGAGTTCGACGAGCCTGCCGGCATACATGACGCCGATGCGATCGCTCACCTCCGCGATCACGGCTACATCGTGAGAGATGTAGATGATCGACATCCCCAGCTCCTCCTGGATCTTCCTCAGTTCCTTGAGGATCTGGTCCTGGACGATCACGTCGAGGGCGGTGGTCGGCTCGTCGGCGATGATCACCTTGGGGTTGCAGGACAACGCCATGGCGATGACGGCCCGCTGCCGCATTCCTCCCGAGAATTCGTGCGGGTACCGGTCCATCATCGCCGGAGACAATCCAACCAATTCGAATAGCTCGGCGATCCGGACCCTGCCTTCCGCCTCGCTCATGTCGGGGAAATGCTGCTCGAGGGCCTCCATGATCTGGTCGCCCACCTTGTAGACCGGGTTCCAAGCGTTCATGGCACCCTGGAAGACCATGGAGATGTCGGCCCAACGATGCTTGCGCATCTCTCCATCCGTGAGCTCGGCAACATTCAGCCCGTCCAGGACGACCGAACCTTCCTTGATGATTGCGTTGTCGGGAAGCAACCTGATGAGGGTCATGGCAACCGAAGTCTTCCCGCAACCCGACTCGCCGACCAACCCCAGCGCCTCACCTCGACCGAGGGCGAAGGTGACTTCCTCCACCGCCGATACGTCGCCCGCTTTGGTCCGGTAGTGCATAACGAGGCCGTCAACCTCCAGGATCGGTCTGCCGCTCTGCACGCCGCCGTTCCGTTCGATGGCAGTTTCGTTCATCGTCCTCACCGTCTCCGCAACCGCGGGTTGATGATCTCGTCCATCGCCCTCCCCACCAGGAAGAAGGAACCCGCCAGCAACGTAACGGACATGCCGGCCGGCACCATCAGCCACCACCGGTTCGGATCCAGCAGGTACCCCTGGTCCCAAGCCTGGTGGATCATGATGCCCCAGCTCATGTCGATGTTGAGCAAACCGAGGAAAGAAAGGGTGGCCTCGGCGGAGATCGCGTCCGTCACCGAGAACATCATGTACAGGAAGCTCAACGGAAGAACGTTGGGAATGATGTGCCGGAAGATGACGTGCAGGTGACCCCCCCCGGCGATGCGGGCAGCGTCGATGAACGGCTTCACGGAAACGGAGAGGGCTTGCGACTTGAGGATGATGGCCGTACCCCCGAATCCGCCCAAGACCCCGATGAGCAACGCCAGGTGGAACAACTGGAAGTCGATCAAGGCGCTCAACACAATCAGGATCGGCAGAAACGGCACGAGAATGATCAGGTCGGCGAGGCGCATGAAGAGCGTGTCTACCGCGCCGCCGAAGAAGGCAGAAACGGCACCCACTGTGGTGGCGATGAAGACGGTGACCAGAGCGGCCACGATACCGAGCATGAAGGCGGCTCGGGTGCTGAACATCAACTGGGACAGCACGTCTCTCCCCAGGGGGTCGGTGCCGAGCAGATGTTGGCGGGAAGGGGGCGCCGGCTGCACGGTCACCACCAGCGTGTCGCCGACTTGCAGCAAGGGGTCCAGAAGCCGGGCCGAGAACAGATCAATCTGGGTAGCCGGGTCGGTGACCTCGTTGTCGGGAACAATGGTCTTCTCCACTACCACCGCGTCGTATCCCAGCACCGGGTCGTAGATGGCCGGTTCCCACACCGTCCCGATCAGGATGGGTTGGATCATGGCCATGATGCCGAACAGAACGATGACGCCCAGACCCACCAGACCGATTCTGCTTTCCGCGAAACTCGACCAACCACTTCGTAAACCCTGCCAGAACAACCGCAACCTGACTTGCCACAGAGGCTCGGCAACGACGTCGGCCATATTCGGAGCAGCGGAAGGATCGGGATCGACGAGGCGGTCGGTCACTGCGCTCTCCTCTCCCTACACCCGGATCCGCGGATCCAGGTACATGTACACGATGTCGATGATCAAGTGGGCGATCAGGGCCAGCACGGCAATGAAGGCGAAGGCTCCGATGGTGAGCGGGATATCTTCCTGGAGAGCGGCGGAGAGGAGAGTGGCGCCCATCCCCGGCCACGAGAAGACGGTTTCGGTGACGACCCCGCCTCCGATCAGGAAGGCCAGGCTGAGCACCAGGGAAGTGGTAACCGGCAGGAGAGCGTTCCTGGCCGCGTGCTTGTCCCTGATGACCTTGTCGGGCACGCCCTTGGCCCGGGCGGTGAGGATGAAGTCCTCTTTCAGCGTTTCCAGCATCGACGCTCTCGTCAGCAGCATGGTGGCTCCGAACCCGATGAGTGCCAGGGTGACGGTGGGGAGCACCAGATGCCAGGCAATGTCGAGCGCGTAGGGAGCCTGCTCGCTCCAGACGGTGGCCCACCAAATCCAAAGACCGCCCACCAACAGGATCCTGCCCGCCCACGTGATTCGTTTGCCCCGCCGGCGGTCGCCGGCTCGCCGTCCGACGACTTCGACGGCCGCCACACCGACCAAGACAATCAGCGCAGTGATCAGCATCCGGTTGAAGACCCCATTGGCCTCCACTCCGGGCGGGGCATCGAGCCACTTCTCGACGGTGAGGAATTTGCCAATGGGGAACCATCCGAGACCGAAGGCAAATGCCCAGATCATCATCAATGCGAACCAGGGATAGAAGACCGTCTGGAAGAACACTCCGACGGTGGTAACCACCGGCTCCGTTTTGCTGCCCCTCCGCCAGGCGAGGAACTTGCCCGATTGGAAACCCAACCCGAAGGAAAGGAGGGTGGCAAAGAGGAAGAGGGCAAGAGTCCTCGGCAAACGCTCGGCCAGGATGTCGCTGACCTCACGTGGATATTCGGAGAAAGAGATACCGAGGTTGCCGGTGAAGAAGTTGCCCATATAGGTGAGGTACTGCTCCCCCACTGTGCCACCGAGGCCGAGTTGCTCCCGAAACTGCTCGCGAACCTCGGGGGTGATCTTGGGGTTGGCGAGAAACTGCTGGCTGATATCCCCGGGCTGGGCCTGCAAGAGGAAGAAGGTGGCGCTCAGAAACACAATGAATATGAGGACGTTCTGCAGTGTTCTCCGGCCGATGTACTTCAGCATGCAGGATCCTCATCATGCCTGGAGGGAGGTCGAGGCAGGTTAGCAAAACGGGCCTTGGCGACTGGGGTTGCTCAGTCGACAGCCTGAACGTCGGCGGGCAGACCGTAGAGGTTCTGGATTCCGTCCAGCGAATCGGTGAACGGGAACACCAGACTGGTTCGGTAGGCCTCGAGGATCGGCGTCTGGAAGAGCACCACGTAGGGGGCTTCCTCAACGATGATCCGATCCATTTCCTGGACCGCGGCCCTGGCCGTATCCACGTCGGCGGCGGCCAGCAGCTCGGCGGCCAGCTCGTCCACGCGATCGTTGGCGTAACCGGGGGTGTTGAAGCCGCCCTCCGCCGAGTCTTGGTAAGAGGCGAAGAACGACTCGTGGAAAGTCGGCAGCGACGCGTCGCCGAGACCCCAGCCCAGGATGTACATATCCCAGTTGAGGGCCTCTTCGCCCAGCGCAAAGGCCTTGTCGACGATCACACTGAACCCGGTCGGGTTGGCCTTCACCGGAATACCCAGGTTGGAGGCCCACTCGGCAATCCACACCGAGTAAGTCGAGCGAAGCGGATCGTATCCGGGTCCGGGAGCGAGCAGCTCGAGCTCCGGCACGGTGCTACCGCCCGGATCTTTCAGACCCGTACCCGTGCCGGCCAGGAGTTCCTGGTTCTCCGTGTCCCATTCGGGATCGACGTCCCAGGTGAAGCCGCCGTCCTTGAGGATCTGCACCGCCTGGGTGAAGCGCTCTTCGGCGTTCAATCCCTTGCAGAGCTGCTCAACTTCCGGGTTGGCCCAGAATGTATTGCCGGCAGGCACCAGGCTGTAGGCCGGGATGGCCGCCCCCTGCAACAGGTTTTGCATGAACTCCTTGTCGATCATGCAACCGAGGCCCCGGCGGAACGACTGTTCCGACATCGGGGACTTCCGCATGTTGAACGACAGGTACCGGAATCCGTTCGACGCGTTGGCGATCAAGCCCAGGTCGGGAGCAGACGTGATCTGGTCCTTCAGACCCGACTGGAGACCCAGGGAGCTGAGGATGAAGTCGATGTCTCCGTTCCTCAGAGCGAGGACCGCCGCGTTTTGGTCGGAGTAGATCGAGTAGAGCACGTCGCTCACGTAGGGACCGGAGGTCCACTGGGTAGTGATATCACCGTCACCGGAACCGTTGTAGACCTCGTCGAAACCCCGGGCATCGTTCTTCTGGCGGAATGAGCCATCGGCATAGAAAGTGAACTCGGTGCCGGCGTAGTAGTCGTCGGCATTCATCGTCACTTGGGCGAAGGCGCCTGGCTCGCGGCCGGCGTAGATCTGTTGACCGGCGGACGGTTCACCCTCGCCGCTGGCGGCATAGAGCGTAGCGGCCGGATCATCGCTGGCGCGAGCCTCCTCGACGGCATCCGCCCAGAAGTGCTCCGGCATGAACGGCGCCAGGCCGACCCCGTTGTTCCAGGTGGCCAGGCCCGGCTTCTCCGAGAACTCCACCCGGACGGTGTAGTCGTCGGGAGCGGTGATACTCGTTACACCTTCGCGGGCGGGAGACGACTCGTCTTCGTTGGTGGCCGGATCGTCCTCGACGGCGTCGGCCTGCAAGACGTAGTAGGTCCCGGTCCAGTTACCACCTAGACCGAATTCCTTCACAATCTCATAGGAGAAGACCAGGTCGCTGGCAGTGACCTCTTCACCGTCCGACCACTTGACACCCCGGCGGATCGTCTGCTCGACGACCCACACGTCGCCTTCCTGGACGGCCGGGACCGGATCGCTCTCGGCCAGGTTCGGGACCAGAAGGATGTTCGGATAGGCGATGGTGAAGAGCGCCGGGTGTCCATTGCCCAGCACGTACCCGTTGTAGACGTCGGCCTCCGGACCCAGGTATGCCCAGAAGTTGTCGGTCGTCAGATCGCTGAAGATACCGATCTTGTAGGTGAGGCCCTCATCCGCAGACGCGGCCGTGGTGGTAGCTCCATCATCATCCGACGCAGCCGCCGTGGTGGTGGTGGTTTCCTCGGCCGTCGTGTCGGTGGTTCCCTCCGAGCACGCTGCTGCCACGAGTGCCAAGACGGCTACTGCCGCCGGCCAGCGCCACTTTGAGAGCTTCCACGAGATGCTCACTGTTTGACCCTCCAATGTTCTTTCTTCGGCCCTGCGCGTCACCATCCGCCAGATGCGGTAGGAGGCTCAGGAACGCCCGGAAGGATAGCCAGGCGCCGGGCAGGGACCAATGTACATTCCATATGTTTCCAGAAGTGCGGACGTCAGACCGCCAAGGCGTCCGCAACTCGAGGATCTTCGTGGCCACCGGCAGGAACCATGGGTAAGGCCAGAGCGAAGACACTGACACCGTCTTCGTAGCGGTAGGTCAGATCCCCACCCATCAACCCGGCGAGATGGCGGGAGACGCTGAGTCCCAGTCCCACGGAGCCGGAAACCGGCGTGTCGGTATCACCCTGGCGGTATGCCTCGAACACCACCTCCCGTTGCTCCTCGGGAATGCCGGGGCCGTCATCACAAACCCACACAGTGGACGCCCCTGCGTCGGATCGCACCACGACGCTGATCGTGTCACCCCCGTAGCGAATGGCATTGGTGAGCAGGTTCCGGATGATCTGGCGGACTCACGCCGGATCTGCCCACGTTGCAGCCGGCTCCAGATCCAGCACGATCGAATCGCGGACCTCCTTGGCACACACGCAGCTCCGAACCACAGTCCTCGCTTCGTGCGATAGATCCGTCGTTTGGGCGGCAATGGTCATCGAACCTACCTCGGCTCGAGCCGCAACGAGCAGGTCTTCGATGATGTTGTTGATCTCCCGGCTCTGGTCGCCGATCAGCTCCGCCAGCTCTGCCAGCTCCACATCACCTCTGTTCCACAGTCCATCGCGCAACTCGTCGGCAAATCCGAGCACCACGGTGAGAGGATTGCGTACCTCGTGACTGACGGTCGCCACGAACTGGTCTTTGGAGCGCATCAGCTCCTCGAGCCGGGTATTTGAATCTCGAAGCTCAGAAGTACGTTCACGGACCTTCTCGTCGGTGGCTCGCAGGGCGCCTTCGACGCCGGCATACTCGACACCGATCAGGGCCCCGGCGGCTCCGAGCACGAACGGAGCGAGGTCAACGATCCAGAGAACCGACTGTGCCGCGTGGGCGGCGCTGATGGATTCGAGGGTCAATGCGCCCCCGGCCAGTAGCCATCCGGCCACGGGGAAGAGGGCTCCGAACACTATGCCGCAGATCGTCCATCTGCGGATCAGCAGCCTGCGACGCTTCATGTCTAGGTAGGTATCGGCATCGGAAGCACACTTGTTGAGGCGCAGATGGCCGATCCTCTCTCTCGATTGCTCCTACACCGGATCATCTTGGCGTTACCCAGGTTCTGACGGTTCACCGAAGCTGGAGAGAGGCCTTCACGAGGCCAGCAGGTCGGAGAGGGCTCGCGCCGACCGAATCCCGAAGTCTGCGAAGCAGTTGTTCATCATCAGGTGGACCTCGTCCGCCTCATCGGCAAGCGCCTCGATCCTCGGCAACCACTCTTCCAGCTCTTCACGGGAGTAGTCGTAGCGGAACCTCTCGGCCGCCGAGATGCCGCGTTTCTCCCAGTTGGTTGCGTTGCGCCCGTGGAATCGCACCTCGGCAACCTCTGCTGTGGCGGCGGCAATAGGCGGAACCGAACTGGCAAAGCCCTGCGGCCCGTCGACGCACACATAGGTCAAACCGTGTCGGGCGAGAAAGGCCAGGGTGTCGTCGTGGTGCTCGGTGTCCAGCCACCGCTGGTTGCGGAACTCCACTGCCAGGCGATATTCGGAGAGTTGGTCGGCCGCCCACTTCAAGTATCCGTAGCTGCCCCGGTTGGGATACACGTAGGGCGGCAGCTGGAACAGGATCACTCCCAACTTCCCGGTCGAGTGCAGCGGCATCAGCGCCTGAGCGAATCGAGAGCAGGCTTCGGCCTGCAGGTCCCGAGGCAAGTCACGCATGTAGATGTTCTTCTTGGCTGCCAGCTCGTCCGGGACCGCCTCGCGGAAGTCTTTCCAGAGGGACCGGTGAGGGGTGGGATGTTGGGTCAGCAACCGAAACGCCTTCACGTCGAAAGTGAACGAAGGCGGGGTCCGTTCTACCCACATCCCCACCACCCGCTCCGAGGGCGGCGCGTAGTAGGTGGCGTCCACCTCGACAACCGGGAAGTTATCAGCGTAGAAGCCCAGCCGTTCCTCAGCCGACATGTTCTCACGGGGATAGAAGCCCCCGCTCTCGATCAGGGTCGGGTCGGTCCACGAGCAGGTGCCTAGAAGAACGCCCCTCTCGGCCAGAGTCATCGCAGAGTCGCTCACAACCCCAGTGTGGCAGGTGGTCGGGCTGGCCGGATTTGAACCGGCGACCCGGCGTCCTCGTGAGTCTCCGTCGTTCCCGAGTGCGTTGGCCCATGCCCACTCCCGTGGCCTGTTGGACTACGACGAACGAGATGCCCGGCCTGTGCGCCCCGGGCCGCATGCAGGGCACTTCGCTAGAGCGGATATGGGAACCGCGTCCGGAACAAACGTACGCCGGAAAGCTCTACCTGCGGCGGCTGGCGAACCGGACCGTCGGATCGCCCGTCACCCAGCGTGGCGCTTTGCTCGGCGTCACGCCGATCACCGACCGACCTCCATCGACGATGGCCTGGGCGACCCGCTCCGAGGGCCGCCCCCGCGAGACCGCCACGATGACATCGCCCCGATTGGACACTCGTTCGGCCCAACCTGCTTCGACATCGGGCCCGCCCGGCTCGTACTCGGCCCACTCGGGCAGCTCGATCCCGGCCGCAGCGATCTCATCCCGGGCAAGGGGTCCGACGGTGAGACGACGCTGCGGGGCCAACGCCACGGCCAGCTTGGCAGCGGTGCGAACTGCGTCGAGGCTCCACCCCTGTAGGTCGCGCTCTCTCACGATGAGCACCGCCAGCTCCGGCTCAGCGGGCACCGCGGCGACAACGACGACCGGACATTCGACATTGCGCGCAACCTCGCTGGCGATGGTCTCCGCGAAGATTCCGGTCACCGGTCGGGGGCCCGCCCAGCCGAGCGCGACGAGGGATGCATCGGCTTCGAAGGCGGCATTGACGAGCCCCTCGGCGAGGGATCTATCCACCCTGATCCTCGTCTCCCCCTCGAGACCGAGGGCGTGTAGCTCATCGTCGATCTCGGCGACGCGGCCCCGAGAAGCGGACAGGCTGCTTGCGGTCTCGGGAACAGACACCAGCACCGGAAGGACAACACCGCCGCCGGCCTCGGCAATCCTCCCGGTGACACGGAGACGGCTCGCCAGACCACCCCCAGCATCCCTCACAGCGAAGACAACCTTCTCCCCAAGGCGGCGCTCCTCAGCCTCCGGCTGCTCGATCCGCTGCGCATACCGGGGTGTCCCGACCGACGTGATTACCAAGCTGACCGCGATCACCACCATCACTGCGTTGACCACGTCCTCGCCGTACAGGCCGATCTCGAGACCGATGATCGTGCCGGCGAGTGTCGCCGCAGCCTGGGCAACCGACACCGTGAAGAGAAGCCCGGACTCGGGTCCGGCCAGACGATAAGCCCTGCCGCTCATCCAGGCGGCGATCGCTTTGCCGGCCACCAGGGCAATGCTCAGCCACAGCGCCAGACGGAGCGTCGAGGCCACGAACATGACCGCAGGGTCGAAGAGAAGCCCGACCGAGACGAGAAACGCCGGGATGAACAGGGCGTTGCCCACGAAATCTGTGGTCTCCATCAACGGACTCTCGTTCGGGATCATCCGATTCAGCCCGAGGCCGGCGAAGAACGCACCGAGCAGCGGCTCGATACCGACCACCTCGGCAACCACCGCCGACGAGGTCAGACCCACCAACACCAGCAGGAAACGCAGGACACGGCCACGACCGAGCGTAGAGAAGAACCAGAGCGTCACCCACGGCAGCACAATCAGGCACCACCCGGCGAGAGCAAGCAAACCGAGCGTGATCCCCAGGACCAAGCCGGCTCCGGAACGGTCTCCGGTCTCGAGGCCAACGATCACGGCAAGGATCAGCAGCGATACCGTATCGGTGACCGCGCTCGCTCCGATGACGGCGGCGCCGGCCCGGTTCCTCGACAGGTCGTANNGGTGATCAGCCCGAATCCAATGGAGATGCCGCGGTAGCGGGCGAACGTCTCTCGGTCCAACTGGAGTCCGGCGAGGAAGATGAGGTAGAGGATCCCGATCTCGCCGATCTTCTCCAGCGAAGTGAAATCGTCGAGAACGCCGAGAACGTTGGGCCCGATCAGCGCACCGCCGATGAGCAGCCCGACCAGTCCCGGAAGCCGGAGCCGCTCGGCGATCAGCGGCGCAAAGATCACCACCAATCCGAGGACGGCGAGGCTGAAAGCGATCCCGCTCCTCACCGCCTCGTCGATCATGGGGTCACCCTAGTCGGACGGCCAACCGCCCAAGGGTGACACCGAGTCGACCGACCGGCGACACGGTCACCTCGGCGATCCGCAATGATCCATCATCCTGTCGGGACCTGTCGGCGTCCGACCTCGGCGGCCGTAGCCATCAGAACGATGAGACCAACGAGGCCGGCCACGATGACAAAGGCGAGGACATCTCCGTCGTCGGAGAAGTTCTGGACCGCCACGACAAATGCCGCCGACAACTTCGCACGCTGACCCACGCACCACGATGCGTTACGACCGCGCACGACGCTCCCTCGATCGACACGCCACCTACATCGTGGCCACCTTCGTCGCCGGCGCCAGCCGCTTAACCCCAAACCGGGGAGCTGACACCACCCACCGTGTCAGCTCCCCGCACAGAACTGCCGGTTCGGGGTGGAACAGAGTGCGGGAGATCGCTCCGAGCGGTGGGTGATCTGTGTGCTGATCCGCGCTTCTGTCGAGTGTCGCAGCAGTTCCGGTTCGAGTCCCACTGGGTCCACTCGTTATGGAGAACACAACGTTCCCCTACAGGTCAGAGGCCGTATCTCGCCGTCGTCAGCGAACCGACCTCATCGCGCTCTTCCAAACCTCTCGCGTTTCTGCCTCTATGCTTCGGGAATCTCGGGCGACGCCGCGCACGGCTTCGCCGGTTCTGGGTGAGCGTGATGACTTGCGACCCTTTGGCCGGACGAAGCCGGCAACGAGAGTGCAGTTGAGTACCAACGTCGAGGGAGGCTCTAGATGAGTAACGGTTCAGAGATTCCTAGTGGCTACAACACGCCGATTCCGCCGTCGATCATGACCCCGGATGTTGTGGACAGTCGGATTGGTCGACTCGAGTTCGCCGATGGTGTGCCGACGGTCGAGACCACGAGCTTGCTGTGGGATCACCTCGACTTCATCCGTGGGGTCGAGGTGTTCTTGAACTGCATCCCGGCGGCGTCGCTGGAGGCCATGAATATGGGTATGCAGTCGCTGGGCCTCGACGCGTGCCACAAGGTCGCTATAGCGGACGAGCTGCTGGACTCGAATCCGATGTTCCTCACCGGGAACACCGACACGGTCTACGCGTCAGCGATGATCGACCTTGATCGTGACGGTCCGACCGTGGTGGAGGTGCCGCCGGGGTGTGGGCCGGGAACGGTCAACGACGCGTGGTTCCGGTTCGTCATCGACCTGGGTGCCCCGGGGCCGGACCGCGGCGCAGGTGGTCGCTATCTGATCGTGCCCGACGACTATGACGGAGAGATCCCGGACGGGACGTTCGAGGCTCGCACGCCGAGTCGGGTGAACTGGCTGATCCTCAGAGGGTTCCTCGTCGATGGCCGCCCCGATGCTTCGACGGCGATGTTCAGAGAGGGTCTGCGCGTGTACCCGCTGTCGGCGGCCGACAGCCCACCCGAAATGGAGTTCGTGTCGATCACCGGGAAGGTGTTCAACACGATCCACGCCAACGACGTCACGTTCTACGACGAGATCAACGACGTGGTCCAGCGCGAGCCGATCGGGGTAATCGACCCCGAGACCCGTGGACTCCTCGCGTCGATCGGGATCGAGAAGGGCAAATCGTTCGCGCCGGATGATCGGATGCGGGCGATCCTGACCGATGCCGCGGCGGTGGGGAATGCGACTGCCCGGGCGATCGACTTCCGTAACCGCGATCCCGAGGTCCTCGTCTATGACGATCGACGCTGGATGACCGGGTTCCTGGGCGGCGATTACCGCTGGCTGCGCGACGACGGGAACGGGGGCCGTCACCTCGACGCCCGCACCCTGTTCTTCTACCTGGCCACCGTCAACACCCCCGCCATGGCGCTCAAGATGGTCGGAGCTGGCTCGCAGTACGCCGGGGCGATGGTCGACGCCGACGGTGAGGCCCTCGACGGGTCCAAGCAGTACCGCTTGCACATGCCGGCCGATGTCCCGGCCAAGGACTTCTGGTCGATCGTCGCCTACGACCCGCAAACCCGATCCGAGCTGCAGACCGGCCAGCCGTACCCGAGCCGTAACAGCGAACGCGACGACCTTTGGTACAACGACGACGGCTCGGTCGACATCTACTTCGGACCCGAACCACCGGCCGGCTACGAGAACAACTGGATCGAAACCGTTCCCGGCAAAGGCTGGTTCACCCTCCTCCGTCTCTACGGCCCCCTCGAAGCCTGGTTCGACCAAACCTGGCGACCCGGCGACATCGAACCCGCTATCGAGCGGTGAGGTGTCGCAGGAGGAAACGATTCAACTCGGCGTAGGTGAGCTGGTGCTCGGGTGATTCGGCTTCGAGTGCGCAGTCACCGTGGGAGACGCCCTCGAACATGAGCAGGCCGGTCCACTCACACTCGAACATCCGTCGCCGCCGGATGCAACCACCACAATCATCGATCCTCCAGTGAGTCTGCCGTCGCAATCGGCCATCACCGTGCCCGCAGTGTCGCCGGCGTCTAGCGGCTCCAGACCGGTCGTCCTATCGGCGAGTCGATCATCCCTTTCGCGCCGGTCGAGGTCATCCCCTGACGACCGGATCAAGCGTAATGCGCCATAACGAGCGCAACATCGAACCACGCAACGGCACCTATCGAGCGGCCCCAAGACGCGTGACTGACCCCTGAGGATCAATCAGTGGAATGTCTCACGCACCACAGGAACGGCAAACTGTCAAGTCTCGGTACCCGCA
>DHIO01000058.1 GCA_002403855.1 Acidimicrobiia bacterium UBA4744 | reverse complement strand
ATCCTGAGCCAGTATGTAAACTCGATGATCTGGCAGAGCTTTGAGCAGAGCTCACCCCAGAGTTTGGTCGGAGTTCGCTGGACGTTCAGCCTGAACGACAAGAACCAGACACAACCCCCGTCTACCTGGGGGTTTCTTGGTGTCGGAGGGGGGACTTGAACCCCCACGCCCTTATCGGGCACTAGGCCCTCAACCTAGCGCGTCTGCCAATTCCGCCACTCCGACGTAGCGACGGGAGTATACCCACCGACCGTCTGCTGCCGGTTCCCGCTCATCGGTCGGCCCGATGCCAGGTAGCGACGTTCCAGGTGTCACCACCGGGGATGATCGAATGCCGGTACCCGGACAGAGCATCGGTGTGTACCGCGCCGGCGTTGAGCTCGCCGTAGAGCGGCAGCGTGACTACCAGATCGGCCATCAGGGTCTCGATCTCTCCGAGCATCAATCTCACGTTGTCGAGGTCGGGTTCGGCGGCTACCTCTTCCAGAAGCTCGGTCAGCCCGGCCAGATCTTCGGCCGGCTCAACAGCCTGGCCCGGCCACCGGGAGAAGTTCGATCCTCCCGCTTCCGGCGTAGTCGAAAACCAGCGCCGCAGATCCGCGACTGCTCCCGAGGGTCCGAGGGTCGGCACCCAGGCCCACTCGGCGAGATCAAAACGGCCGGGGCCAACCGTCTCCAGGAAATAGACGCCCGTCTCTTCGGGCGGTTCGGAATCCAGCGCTATCCCGCCGGCCGCGAACATCCGACCCAACTCCTCCACCGCCACGGCGCGTTCGGGCGTGTTGTTGTGGGTCAAGACCGCCCGGGGAATAGAAACGTCGACGACCGAACGCAACGCCTCCAGCGAGGCCGTCGCTTCGGCACCGTCCCCCCGGTAGTCCGCCCAGCCCGGCGACGCGGCGGCCGGCCACATGATGCTCAACGGCGAGTCGAGGGCCTTCGCCCGACCCTCAGAAACCGCCCCGGCAACCTGGGCCCGGTCGACGGCGTGAGCAACGGCGCGCCGGTAGTCGAGATGCTCGTTCAGGGAGTCCGGGTTGCGCTCCAACCGCCCCGAACCGAACTGAAAGCTGAGATGCTCCCAGGTGGGCCCTCGACCAACCTGTACGTCCACTTCGTTCAGGGCTTCGAGTTCCCCAATCACGGTCGGATCGGGTGGCACTGCGATAACGTCGAACACCCCGGTCTGGAACCCGGCCACCACCCCACCCTGCCCGGCGGGCACCTGGAACACCAGCCGATCGAGATAGGGCAACCGCTGACCGGTCTCGGCGTCGATCCCCCAATACTCGTCGTTGCGTTGCAGCGTGATCGAGTCACCCGGGAACCAATCTCCAAACCGGAAGGGGCCGGCGCTCATCCAGTGCCGCTCGTTCCAGTCGGCCGAGAAGTCGCTCTCCCCCACCTGGGCGACCGGGACCACGATCGAGAACACGTCCAGGTAGGCGAGCGACGGACCGACCAGTTCGAAGGTGACCGTTCGATCGGCGACTTGCAGTGAACCCGGCACGATCGCCGTGTAAGGGGCTCGCACATCAACCCGGATCGGCTGCGACGGATCCGTTACGAGGCGGTACGTGAACTCGAAGTCTGCTCCGGTCACGGGAGAGCCGTCCTCCCATCTCGCCTCGGGGTTGATCCGGTACGTGACGGTGACCGTGCCGTCGTCGTTCTCCACCAAACCGCCGTTGCCGAGGCTGGGGATTTCGCTGAGGAGCACCGGGAACGGGTCGTGCGTGAGGCCGTCGAGCGCAATCCCGCCCGCCCATACGGTTCTACCGATGAGGTGCACCACATCCGCTCCCCCGCCTTCCAGGAATGGGTTGAGGGTGGTCGGTTCGGTTGCGATACCGACGGTGATCTCGCCCCCGTAAGGATGTTCAAGGGGAACCGGCTCGGTGACGGAGGTGGTGGGCTCCGACGTCGTCGACGTCGGAGCGATCGTCGGCGGCACCGTCGTGGTGGGCGCCGCCTCCTGAGTTCCACCCTCGTTCAGCGCCCATACTCCCGCACCGAGGGCGGCTACCGCGGCGATCGCCAGTGAGACACGCCACGCCCGCCGGGCAAGACGAGAGCGGGGTCGGACGTGAGCACCCACTAGGAATCTGCTGAGCTATCCCGCTGCGTGCGACGGCCGGACGCGTTCTTCGGGTCGGATCCGGCGACCACGAGGCCGGAGGTCCTATCAGTACGGGCGGAGTGCCGGCCGGGCGGGAAAACCCTCAGACCAATCGAACCGGCGGGGTGGATTCCATGGGGTTGGCCGGGTTGATCTTCATCGACTCGACCGGTCTTCGAGATAGGTGCCATCGGGCTGCCGGTGGTTTCCTGGTGGGAACGCCTCAGCGTCCGAGGAGCCAGGAAAGCAGCATGGTCGTCACCGCAAAGGTGACGCCGGTGACAACGGTGAGGCGGTCCAGGTTCCTCTCCACCACCGTAGAGCCGCCCATTGCCGCCGAGGGTCCCATGCCGCCGCCGAAGAGATCCGACATGCCGCCGCCGCGCCCCGCGTGCAGCAGGATCAGCACGATGAGTGCCAGCGACACGATGACGTGCAGCACGATGATGATGGTGGTCAGTATGTCCATCGTTTCTCCAGGTTGCCGCCACGCGCCGGCGAGCGGCGGATTGAATGAGTCGGACAAGTATGACGGGCGCTGCCCCTGATGGTCAAGCTCCTTCAGTCATTCTGCCTGTTTGGCCACCGCTTCCGCGGCCTTGGCGGCCGCTTCCGGGTCGCCCAGATAGTAGCTGTCCACCCGGGCAAACCGATCGTCCAACTGATAGACGAGCGGGATGCCGGTCGGTATGTTCAAGTCGGGTATCTCCTCGTCGGAGATGCCGTCGAGATGCTTGACCAGCGCCCGCAGGCTGTTGCCGTGAGCCGCCACCAACAGCCGTTTGCCGGCCCCGATGTCGGTGATCATCCAGTCGTACCAGTACGGCAGCATGCGCGCCACCACATCCTTCAGGCATTCAGTCGCAGGGAGAACATCGGGGGCCAGGTCGGCGTACCGGCGATCGTGCCGGGGATGACGCTCGTCGTCCGGCTCTAGGGCCGGTGGCGGCGTGTCGTAGCTGCGGCGCCACACGAACACCTGCTCCTTGCCGTACTTGTCTGCCGTCTCCTTCTTGTTCAACCCCTGCAACGCCCCGTAGTGGCGCTCGTTGAGTCGCCAATGCCTGGTAACCGGCAACCACAAGAGCCCCATCTCCTCCAGGGTCAGGTTGGCGGTTTGAATAGCGCGCAGCTGCAGCGAGGTATGCACCACATCGAACGTGTACCCCTCCTCCGTGAGCAGGCGTCCGGCGGCCTGGGCCTCTTCGACGCCCTTTTCGGAGAGCGGCACGTCCGTCCATCCGGTGAACAGGTTCGCCTTGTTCCAGATGCTCTCACCGTGGCGGAGCAGCACCAATGTGTAAGTCATGTCCCCTCGTTCCTTTGTCGCTAGGGAGTCTCGGGTCTCAGGTTTCGAGTTTCAAATTTGCGCACACCTGAAACCCGGAACCTGAAACCTGATACCCGATACCCGCCTCAGATCCAGTAGCGCACCACCGCCGCGAACGTGTCGGGATCGAGCGAGGCCCCTCCGACCAGACCGCCGTCGATGTCCTTCTTGGCCATGATCGCCCCGATGTTGCCCGGGTTCACCGATCCACCGTAGAGAATGCGAGTCTCGTCGGCCGCTTCTCCCCATTGGTCGCGGAGCCGGTCGCGGATGAATCCAATCATCTCCTGAGCGTCGGCCGGGTCGGCGGTTCGTCCCGTGCCGATGGCCCAGATCGGCTCGTACGCCACCACGATCGCCCCGATCTGCTCCGCGGAGAGCCCGGCCAGGCTCAGCTGAACCTGGGATCCCACCCGGTCGAAGGCGATGCCTTCTTCTCGCTCCTCGAGCGACTCGCCCACGCACACGATCGGAGTCATCTCATGAGCGAAGACGGCTTTGGCCTTGCGATTCACCCAATCGTCGGTCTCGTCGAAGATCTGGCGCCGCTCGGAATGGCCGACGATGACGTAGTCGACCGACAGCTTGGCCAGCATGCTTGGAGCCACCTCACCGGTGTAGGCGCCCTTTTCCTCGAAATGGGTGTTCTGGGCGGCCAGCTGTATCCGCATGTGGTCGGCTTCGATCACGGTCTGTACCGACCGCAGGGAGGTGAACGGAGGTGCCACCCCGACGTCGACCCGGTCGTAGTCGTCGGGATCGAGGCGGTAGTGCAACTTCTGGACCATCTGGATGGCCTCGAGATGATTGCTGTTCATCTTCCAGTTGCCGACGATCAGGTCTTTGCGCGCCATTCTTCTCTCCCCGGTGTGTGCCGCCAGCGTAGCCGCAGCCGGACACCACCGATCTGCCTGCCAGGGGTCCGATCCTCCTTCTCAAGTACCGGGGTGCTGTGCCGATACAGCAGACGTGGCGGCAAGAGCAAGACCACGGAAGTTCGTAGTGGCCGTCATCGGGGCGGCCCTCCTTCTCGGCGCGCTCCCCGGCCCCGGTTCCGCCCCCGCCCGAGCTGCAGAGCTGTACCCGTTGATCTTCCCCGTGCTGGGCCCCAACCACTATACGGACACTTTCGACGCCTCCCGGTCGGGGGGCCGCATCCACCAGGCCACCGACATCATGGCCGACAAGATGGTCCCGGTGGTTGCCGTCGCCGATGGAACGGTCGGATGGATGCACGACGAGATCGGCGGCAACTGCTGCGCCTTCGCCCTCAACCACGATGACGGCTGGGCCAGCTGGTACATCCACCTCAACAACGACACCCCCGGAACCGACGATGGCCTCGGGTGGGGGTTTGCCGACGGCATCGCACCGGGAGTGCACGTATCGGCCGGACAGCTGGTCGGCTGGGTGGGAGACAGCGGTAATGCCGAGTGGGTTTCCCCCCACCTTCACTTCGAGCTGCACCGGCCGGACGGAACCAAGTTCAACGCCTACGAGAGCTTGCGGGCTGCCACCGTCATCACCACCCCGGGCCCCTCGGACACCGACGATGACGGCGTGCTCGACGGCGCCGACAACTGCCCGGCAGTGTTCAACCCCGATCAGGCGGACGGCAACGGCAACGGCATCGGCGACGCGTGCGACGTGTGGCTAGACGTGCCGGCCGACCACTGGGCGCTGGCCTCGATCGACGCCATCTACGGAGCCGACATCAGCCAGGGGTGTTCGCTCACCCCGCTGCGGTACTGTCCCGACCAGTCCGTCACCCGGGCGCAGATGGCCGCCTTCCTGGTGCGATCGCTGGGACTGGAGGGCAGCCCCGGCGTCGCCGCCGGATACTTCGCCGACGTCGACCCCGCGGCGTGGTATGCGGGGGTGGTAGGACGAATCTACGAGGAGAACATCACCGCCGGATGCTCGGTCGATCCCCTCCAGTACTGCCCGACCGACGGGGTCACCCGGGCCGAAATGGCTGCTTTCCTGGTACGTGCTCTCGACGCCGAGTCGCTCGACTCCCCTTACCGGGGGTACTTCCCCGACGTCCCGGACGGCGTCTGGTACACCTCCTACGTGGAAACCCTCTACGAACTCGGGGTGGTACGCGGGGGCGCCGACGGGTGGTACCGGCCCGGGGCGTTGGTGAGCCGTGCCGAGATGGCAGTGATGCTGGACCGGGCGTTCCTGGGCGGGTAGCCGTCCGGTCGGGCTAGTTCTCCGCCCACTTCTCCAACGCCGCCAATCCGGGCAGCGTCTTGCCTTCCAGCATCTCCAGGCCCGCTCCACCGCCCGTCGACAGGTGAGAGACCTCGCTCTCGAGCCCCAGGAGGCGCAGCGCCGCCACGGAATCGCCTCCGCCCACCACGGTGTAGCCGGCATGGTCGGTCAGCGCCCGGGCCACCTGATCGGTGCCTTCCCGGAACCGTTCCCACTCGAACACGCCCATCGGGCCGTTCCAGAAGACGGCCCGGGAACCTCTGATGGCCGCCGCAAAGGCCCGGGCGGTATCCGGGCCGATGTCGAGGCCCATCCAGTCGCCGGGGATGGCGTCGCGGGCCACAACCCTACGCTCGGCGTCGGCGGCGAAGCGGTCGGCCACGGCGATGTCGTCCGGCAGACCGATACGGTCCCCGTAGCCCGAGGCGAGGACCCCTCTCACTTCTTCCAGACGGTCCTCTTCGACCAGGGAGGACCCCACTTCGTACCCCTCGGCTTCCAGCAATGTGAAGCACATTCCGCCACCGATCAGCATCATGTCGACCTTGGGCAGCAACGACTTGATGACACCCAACTTGTCCGACACCTTGGCGCCGCCCAGCACCACCGTGAACGGATGGGGCGGATCGGCCAGCAGCGAACCGATCCCTTCCACCTCTTGGACGAGCAGCGGACCTGCGACGGACTGCACGTGATCCGCCACTCCCACGGTCGAGGCGTGCGCCCGATGAGCGGAACCGAAGGCGTCCAGCACGAATACGTCGGCCAGGGCGGCGAAACCTCTGGCCAGGTCCGGGTCGTTCTTCTTCTCCCCCAGCTCGAACCTCGTGTTCTCGAGCAGCAGCACTTCTCCCGGTGCGGCCGCCTCCACGGCAACTTCAACCTCCGGCCCAACCACGGCATCCAGTTTGCGAACCGGGAAACCACCCACTTCCGCCAACCGGTCGGCCACCGGGCCCATAGCAAACTCCGGCTCTCTGTCCTTCGGCCGCCCGAGGTGGCTGCACACCACCACCGTGGCCCCGGCTTCCCGAAGACGAACGATGGTGGGAAGGCTGGCCCGGATGCGGAAATCGTCCGCCACCGCCCCGCCGGCGATCGGCACGTTGAGGTCCGCCCGAATCAGGACCCGCCGGCCGGCCACATCGACATCATCGAGCGTTAGGTACTTGCCCATGTCCCCTCACTTCTGTTAGTTCTCGAAGCTACCCAGAACCTGACCCAGCCGGATGGGATCGTGCTGCGGCCAGTCGGCCTGCGAATCTACGAGGCCGGCTTCCACGACATCCCAACCCATCCCCGACAGATCGACTCGATCCACCCGGACCTGCTCCAGCGGCGGCTCGATGTCGATCTCCGCCTGATGGGCGACGATGGTACCGGTCACCTCGACCCCGCCGATGCGCCGGAGAGCCTCCAGATGATCGGCGCAGGTCATTCCCAGCGTCTCGCCGTCCTGGGTAACCAGATTGCAGATGAAGATCACGTGGCCCGGTGCGCTGTGGAGGGCGTCGGCCATACCCGGCACCAACAGGGCCGCCATCACGGAGGTGAAGAGACTGCCGGGCCCGATCAGGATCTGGTCGGCGGACTGCACCGCTTCGATGGCCTGCGGGTTGGCCCATTCGTCCTCCGGAAACAGGCGCATTTCGGTCAACGTGCCCCGAGTCTTCGTGATGGCCGCTTGCCCGTCCACCAGCTGCCCGTCGATCACCGCCTGCAGGTGCAGCGACTGGCGGGCCACCGGCACCACCTCCCCGACGGTCCCCAACATCCCGGACGCGACCCGCACGGCGGTGTCGAAATCGTCGCCCAGCAACTCCGTGAGCGCCGCCAGCATCAGGTTGCCCAGCGAGTGCCCGGCCACGTCGGTCGATTCGAACCGGTAGGCGAACAGTTCCCGGAATACCGTCGGTTCGGGGCTCAGCGCCAGCAGGCACTGGCGGATATCACCCGGCGGGGGTATCTCCAGTGCCGAGGTCAATCGCCCCGAAGAACCGCCGTCGTCCCCCACCGTCACTATCGCCGTCACATGCGAGGCGTAGGACAAGGCCGCTTCCAGCGCCTGCGCCAGCCCGTGCCCGCCGCCGATGGCCACAACCCGCGGTCCGTCGTCGGTCAATTGCAGCAAATCGGATTCGAGGGAAGTCTCCGGTGTGGTCATTTCTCCGCATCCCGGTGCCGCACGGTCGCCTCGATCCCTTCGGATTCGAGCCACCGCCCCAGTTCTTCGGCTATCGCCACCGATCGATGCCGGCCTCCGGTGCATCCCACCCCGATGCTCACATACGACTTGCCGACACTGCGAAAACGGGGGATGAGGAACGACAGCATGTCTTCGAGTTTGCCGAGGAACACCTCGGTGTCCTCGTTGTCCAGCACAAACTCGCGCACCGGAGCATCCCACCCGGTCAACGGTCGCAGCTCTTCTTCCCAATGCGGATTGGGGAGGAAACGTACGTCGAGCAGCAGGTCGGTGTCGCGGGGGGCGCCGTGTTTGAAACCGAAAGACGAAACCGAAACCCGCATGGGTCGTTCGGGCCGGCCACCCCGGAAATCCTCTTCGATCCTCTCCCGCAACTGGTGCACGTTGAGATCGGTGGTGTCGATGATGAAATCCGCTTCGGCCCGTAGCTCGGCCAGCAACTCACGCTCGGCAAAGAGCGACTCCCCCAGCGTCGGCCGGCCCATGGGGTGGGGACGGCGGTTCTCCTCGTACCGCCGGATCAGCATGTCGTCGTCGGCGTCGAGGAAGAGCACCGCCGTCGAGACGCCGTACCGCAGCAAACGGTCCATCTCGGCGCTGAGATGCTCGAGGCTGAAGCCGCCCCGGGCGTCGATCACCAAGGCCAAGCGGCGAGGCACGTCGGCCAGGTCGTTGAACCGGACGATTTCTCCGATCATCGCCGGCGGCAGGTTGTCGACCACGAAGTACCCGAGGTCCTCGAGGACCTTGGCGGCGGTCGACCGCCCTGCTCCGGACATGCCGGTCACCACCAGTACCTGCGGTCGGCTAACCACCAAGGACCTCCAATCCGATCTGTCGTTGCGGCAAGAACCACCACATAGTGTCGCACGCCGGAGCGAGTCGGCGGTGACTCATCGGCCCGGTCCGTGGAGGGCGGCGTACAGTTCGTCGGCCACCGCCCCGGGGAGGGCCTCGCCGAGTTCTTCGCGGCTCGCCGACCTGATTCTCTTCAGCGACCCGAACCGTCTGAGCAGGGCCTTCTTGCGGATCGGCCCGATCCCCGCCACGTCGTCGAGGGTCGAGTCGACCATGCTGCGGCTCCGCAGTTTGCGGTGGTAGGTGACGGCGAACCGGTGCGCTTCGTCGCGAACCCGTTGCAGCAGGTGGAGAGCTTCCTCGTCCCGGGGGATGCGCACCGGTTCCGGCCGGCCGGGCAGATAGACCTCCTCCATCCGTTTCGCCAGTCCCACCACCGGGATATCGAGATCCAGGTCCCCCAACACCCGCACCGCCCGGGAGAGCTGGCCGGCTCCCCCGTCGATCAGCACCAGGGAGGGCGGGTACGAGAACTTCCCGCGTTCTTCGATGGGGAGGTCGCGTTCTTTGAGGTAGGCGGCAAAGCGGCGGCGCAGAACCTCTTCCATCGAGGCAAAATCGTCCTGACCGTCGACCGAACGGACCCGGAACCGTCGGTACTCGGAGTTCTTGGGAAGGCCGTCTTCGAGCACCACCATCGACCCGACCGTGTTGGTTCCCTGGATGGTGGAGATGTCGTAGGCCTCGATCCGGAGGGGCGGGATGGGCAGACCCAGAGCATCCTGCAAGCTGCGCAGCGCCCGGGCGCGGGCGTTGTGATCCGATTGGCGGCGCAACCGGTGGCGGGCGAACGCCTCCCGGGCGTTGGTCCGCGCCGTTTCCATCAAGCGCCGTTTTGCTCCCCGCTGGGGGACCCGCAACGACACCCGCGACCCGCGTCGTTCGCTGAGCCACTCGACCCACAGGGCGGTGTCGGGGGGAAGCTCCTGCACCAGAACGCCCGTAGGCGGCCGTTCCTCACCGTACAGCTCGCGCAGCATGCTGGCGATCAGCTCACCGGCGGTGGCATCTTCCACCTTGTCGAGCACGGCGCCCAATCGTCCTACCACCCGTCCCCGCCGCACGGTGAGAACCTGGACGGCGGCCTCCAGATCGTCTTCTTCGAGGGCGATGAGGTCGAAATCTTCGCGACGGTCGGTCACCACCTCTTGACGGGCTATGGCCCTTTCCACGTCGTGGAGGCGATCGCGGAACCGGGCGGCTTGCTCGTAGGCGAGCGCGTCGGCGGCCGCCTCCATGCCGGTGCGCAGCTGGTCGACGACCCGATCGGTATCCCCGCCCAGGAACCGGGCCAATCCGTCGACATAGTCGAGGTATTCCTCNNCCTGCTGGCGGCGGAACAAACCATCGGAACAGGTCCGGACCGGGAAGGTCTTGAGGAGTTCGTCGAGGGTCTTGCGAATGGCGTACGTGTGGGCGTAGGGGCCGAAGTACTCGGTGCCGGTCCGTTTCCTGCCCCGCATCACCCGGGCCCGCGGCCACTCGTCGGAACGGGTTATCGCCAGATACGGGTAGCTCTTGTCGTCCCGCAACCGGATGTTGAACCGGGGCCGGTGCTTCTTGATCAAGGAGTACTCGAGCATCAAAGCGGCGACCTCGCTCTCGGTGACGATCCAGTCGACGCCGTCGGCGGCCTCGACCATCGCCTGGGTACGCGCCTGGAGGTCCTTGCCGAAGTAGTTGGCCACCCGCTTGCGCAGCGACTTGGCTTTGCCGACGTAGAGCACTTGCCCGTGACGGTCGCGGAACAAATAGGCACCCGGAGTGTCGGGAATCTCGGCGGAGGCGGGGCGTTGCATTCCCGGCGATTGTACCGGGGGGCGGCGCGAGCTCCTTTGCCGGTCACCTTGCAGCGGTTAGTGTCGACCGGACGACGAAACCACCAACAGGAGGCGCCATGGCCGTTCCCGAATCCAACCGCTTCTCGATCGGCGAGGCCCTTGGCTACGGCTGGCAGAAACTGAAGGAGAACGTCGGGCCGTTGGTCTCGGCGGCCCTGGCCATCCTGGCCATCAACATCATCTTTGCCCTCATCGGCCGTGGCGAAGGCGCCCTCGTCGGACTCCTCGGCCTCATCGGGTGGTTCGTGTCGGTGTTGATCTCGATGGGTTTGATCCGTATCGCCCTCAAGATCGTCGACGGCAAGCCGGTCGAGGTCGCCGACCTGTTCCAACGCGTCGATCTGGCCTTGCCGTACATCGTTGCCTCATTCCTCGTGGGCATCATGGTGGCGATCGGGTTCGTGTTTCTCATCATCCCGGGGATCTACCTGGCGATCACCTTTGGCTTCTACGGCTACAACATCGTCGACAAGGAACACGGGATCATGGAGAGCATCGAACAGAGTGCCGCCATCACCCGGACGCAGAAGTGGGATCTCTTCGGGTTCGGCGTCGCCCTGTTCTTCTTCAATCTGCTCGGAGCGTTGCTCTTGGGCATAGGTCTGTTGATCACCGTGCCGGTTTCGATGCTGGCGGCGGCCTACGTGTACCGGAAGCTCGGCGGCGAGCCGGTCGCCCCCTAGACCAAGGTCCAGCGGAGTCCCAGCAGGCGCGGAATGTGACCCTGGTCGGTCAGCAACGTGTCGCCGGTACCAGCAGGCACACCCTGCTCGACCACCCTCGTCAACGACCACCCGGCCTCGGCCGCCGTGTTGAGGAGGGTGGCCAGCGGACGGTGGTAGAAGGTGACCCGATCGGCACCGGCCGGTTCTTCGGTGTACCCCTCCTCGAGGTAGCTCCCCCACCGCCAGAACAATTCGCCGTCGGTGGGATCCACCACCGGGCCGGACCCCGGTGCGGTGAAGAACGGGTGATTGAGCACCAGCGCCAGCACACCGCCGGGCCGGACGGCCCCGGCGAGGGCATCAAAGAAACGATCGAGTTGGGCCAGGTGTTCCACCACGAGGCTGGCATATGCGCCGTCGAAGGAGGCGGGCCTCACCCAGTCGAGGTCCGGTAGCCGGCATCGCACCACCGGACCCTCGGCCTGTGCCAGCCGCAGCAGTTCATGGCTGAGGTCGCATCCGATCACCTTCGCCCCGGCATCTGCCAGCGCCCGCATGACGCGACCTTCCCCGCATCCGGCATCGAGGTGCCTACTCCCCCACCGGGGAGCGAGCAAGTCGAGCAGCAGGGGCAGGACCTGCTCCTCATAGGCAGGATCGTCTGCCACTTCCTTGCTCCACCACCCGGCCAGGCCTTGCCAATCCATGGGTCGTGAGGTTCCCAGGCTTCGTCCGGTTCCGCCAGTCCTCCACTCAATCGTTGGCCCCGGATGCCGACAATGACACAATGCCCCCCATGCACTCCACCGCCACCTCTCGCCGGCTCGACACCCGGCAGCTGCTGGCATGGTTCCTGGTCGGGGTGGCGACGGCCGTCCTACTGCAGTGGCTGCAGGTGCGAGCCCTGGGAGGTGACTGGACCGGCCTGGTGAATGCCGGTGAGCGGTCGGCTCTTCGTCCTCTCATCGAAGCCGAGCTGGGTCCGGTAGCACCCGTCGAACAGGCCGGACACGATGGACAGTTCTCCTACCTGATCGCGACGGATCCGACCGGGCGAGGGCAGGCTCCCGACCTGTTCGACCACGGGGCCTACCGCTACCGCCGCATTCTGCTCCCGGTACTGGGGGGCGGTTTCGGGCTGTTGGGCGGGGAAGCCGCCCTGGCGGGGCTCATCGCCTGGACTGCGGTGGGGATGGGGCTGGCGACGGCGGCCATGGCCGACCTGGGCGCCGGTTGGGGTACCCGACCCTGGGTGGTGTTGGGCGTGCTGGCCAATCCGGGAGTCTGGTTGTCGGTCCGGCTCCTCACTCCGGATGTGCTCGCTCTCGGTTTGGCGCTGAGCGGTGTCGCNNGCCAAGGATCAGTACCTGCTGGTGGCTCTGGGTCTGGCCGGTTGGGAGTGGTTCCGTAGTAACCGTCGCCGGGCGGTCGTTGCGGTCGTGGGAGCCGCCACTCCACTGGTGATCTGGTCGTCGTGGCTGACCGCCACGATGGGAGAAGGGCTCACGCCGCGCGGCAACTTCTCTCTCCCGGTGGTGGGCATCATCCGCTCCGCAATGGGATGGGCAGACACAGGAACGAAGGACCTGGTCTTCTCAGTGATCGCGCTCACAGGACTCGGGTTGGCGTTGCTCGTTCTGGCCATGAAGAGGCACCAACTCGTTTTTTGGTTGACGTGGCCGTGGGTGGCAGTCGCCGTCGTCTCGTCGACTTGGGTGTGGGATCTGGGGAATAACTCACTTCGGGTTTTTGCGCCGCTGATCGTATTCGGATTGCTGGGAATCGCCGCCGCGCTGCGCGAGACCGGACGGGCATGAAGCAGCGACCTGACGACGCCGGTCGCCAAGGTTCCTGCTTCTGGATCGGCATTGGCCTGTTGGCGGTGGTAGTTGCATCGGCCATGCCGCTCAGCCACGACGAGGCCTTCTGGTTGGCGATCACCCGCAAGGTGGAAGCCGGGGCGCGTCTGTACGACGGAGCAATCGACAACAAGCCCCCTTCTGTGTATCTGGTCATGTACCTGCTCGATCGGGTTCCCGGGGATTTCCAGTTGGCCCGAGGCATCCTGGTCGGTGGGTTGATCGGGTCGATCGGTGTTCTGGCTGCACATTTGGGGATAGCACTTGGAGGTGCTCGGCGAATCTCATTGGCCGTCGGCATCGTCGCCGCCGCCACCATTGCTCTGCTGACAGAGTTCGTGTTCGCCGTCGAACTGCCGGCGCTCTCCGCCCTGTTGGGTTCTCTGTGGCTCATTACTCGCAAACGAGCGTCATGGGCGGCCGGCGTGGCCGTCCTGGCAGCCTCATTCGATCCCCGCGCCTTGCTCATGTTGCCGGGGTTGGTGCTGTTCGCCGCCAATCAGGCCGGCCGACCGGCAGCCCGGCAGTTCGCCCGCTGGGCAGGAGCGCTAACTGTTCTTGGTATCGCAATTGTCGTGCTTCAGCCAGATCTTCGTTATGGGCTGATAGAACTGAATCTCGGCTCCCGGACCAGCGCCGGAGGCTGGCGTCCGGTCGAACAGCTGGCGGTCGCGTTGCGGAGCCTGCTTCCTCTGCTGGTCGCCGGTCTTCTGCTTCGACCCTCCGCGGGCCTATTGCGCAACCGGGCGTTTGTGGGACTGGCGGCCGGTGGTCTCACCATAGGCTTCCTGTCTCTCCTGCCCTTCGATCACTACTGGGCGTATTGCGTCCCTGCGCTGATCTTCCTCACTTCGGGCGCCGGGCAAGGAGCACCGCGAACCGCCCCCGTATTCGCCGCGGCGTTTCTCGCTACGGCTTTCGCTCCCCTGATCGTCAACACCGTCACCACGAGTCTCGAACAGCATGAGGTAACGGCCGGTTACGCAGAAGCGGCTGTCATTCTCGGCGGGCAACTTCAAGAACCCGAGCAGTTTGTTTCCTTCGACATCAAGCCGTACATGGCCACCAACCTGCCGGTACCCCACGCACTTCGCTCGCCTGTCGCCGGGTACCTGGTTTGGCCGACCAGCCGGACCGCTCGGTATGTCGACGAGCTTCCCTCGCTCATCGACAGTTCGGTAGCCATTAGTGAGGATGGGGGGCTGAAAGCCAGCCAGAATGCCGTCTCCGAGGATTACCGGCCCGTGTGGGAGACCTTCCAAGAAAGGCTTGGGGATTTCCCCTGTGTTGTAGAGACTGCTCATGTGATTCTGCGATTCCGAATCGAACGGTGCCCACAGCCGTGAGTCCCCTGAAGCCATTCCCCCCCGATCTCTCACGTTCAACGCCATGAGTCCAGGAAGAGCAAATGCCTTGATCAAGTCAACTGGTTGGTTTCTGATCGGCGTGCTGGTGGCCGGTTTCGCCCTGTGGAACCAGCAGCGCGAGGTCGGGGATCTCGCTTTCGTACTCCGGGTCGGTACCGAATCGGAGACCCGGCCTTTCATCGAAAGTGAGCTGGGGGATATCCCGTTGACGGAGGGATTGGGTCACGACGGACAGTACTTCTACCTGNNGCTGATCGGACTGGTCGTGTGGTCGATCATCGGTTTTGGGATCGCCACCGCCGCCACCGCCGATGTTGCGGAACTGGTGGGGGCCCGGTGGTGGGCGGTGCTGGGCGTCTTGGGCAACCTGGGCCTGTGGCTGTCGGTGCAGCTGGCTACCTCCGATACACTGGCCATGGCGTTAGCGATGCTGGCCGTGAGCCTGGCCCTGCGCCGTCGAATTGGCTGGGCAATGCTGGCTCTGGCTGCCGCCGCCCTCACCAAGGATGCCTACCTGCTGTTTGCCTTCGGATTGGCCGGATGGATGCTCTTCGAGGGCGAGCGACGCCGGGCAGTAGCAACCGCGTTTCTCCCGGCCATCCCTCTCTTGCTGTGGGTCGGTTGGCTGTCTCGGCAAGTCGGCGATGCCCTGTCTGCCAAGGACAACTTCGGATGGCCGCTGGTCGGGCTGGTGGAGTCGTTCTCGGAGTGGGAGAGCACGGGTGATCTGGTGCAGGCGCTGGTGGCGCTGGCGGGACTGATCGGAGCCGTGATCGTGGTGGGTGTCACCCGTCACCGGCTGGTGAGCTGGTTGACGGTCCCCTGGATTGTGGTGGCGCTGGTTTCGTCGGCGGTGGTGTGGAGCGATGGGAACAATGCGGTGCGCGCTTTCGCGCCGCTGTGGCTGCTGGCGTGGCTGGGGGCCGGCTGGTGGGTGCAGTCCCGTTCGAACGCCGGTTAGGCCAGCACCTCGCGCAGGAACTTGCCGGTGTAGCTCTCCGGGACGGCCGCCACCTCTTCGGGGGTTCCTTCGGCGACGATGCGGCCGCCCTCTTCGCCGCCTTCGGGACCCAGGTCGATGACCCAGTCGGCGGTCTTGATGACGTCGAGGTTGTGTTCGATGACTACCACCGTGTTGCCGGTGTCGACCAGGCGTTGCAGGACGCCGAGCAGTTTGCGGATGTCCTCGAAGTGGAGTCCGGTGGTCGGTTCATCGAGGATGTAGAACGTGCGGCCGGTCGACCGTTTGCCCAGTTCGGCGGCCAGCTTGACCCGCTGCGCCTCCCCCCCGGAGAGAGTGGGGGCGGGCTGTCCGAGCCGCACGTACCCGAGCCCGACGTCGTAGATGGTCTGCAGCACCCGNNGGCACGTACACGTCGGGGAGGAAGTGCATCTCGATCTTGATGGTCCCGTCCCCCTTGCAGGCGTCGCAGCGCCCGCCCTTGACGTTGAACGAGAACCGGCCCGGCAGGTAGCCGCGGGTCCGGGCCTCGGGGGTCGACGCAAACAACGCCCGGACGTGATCGAACACCTTGGTGTAGGTAGCCGGGTTGGAGCGGGGAGTGCGACCGATCGGTGACTGGTCGATGTTGATGACCTTGTCGATGTGCTCGACCCCCACCACCTTCTTGTGCCGCCCGGGGACCTCCCGCGACCGGTAGAGGGCATGGTGGAGGGACTTGGAGAGGATCTCCTGGACCAGCGACGACTTCCCGGATCCGGACACCCCGGTGACGGTCACGAACAGGCCGAGCGGGAAGCGGATGTCGATCTCCTTGAGGTTGTTCTCGGCGGCTCCCAGCACATCGATCTGGTTGCCGTTGGGGCCNNTCCACCACCTCGGTGAGGGTCCCCTCGACCACGATGCGGCCGCCGTGCTCCCCCGCTCCCGGCCCGATGTCGATGATGTGGTCGGCGGTGCGGATGGTTTCCTCGTCGTGTTCCACCACGATCAGCGTGTTGCCCAGGTCCCGCAACCGGATCAGTGTCTCGATGAGCCGCTGGTTGTCCCGCTGGTGGAGACCGATCGACGGCTCGTCGAGGATGTACAGCACCCCCACCAGCCCGGAGCCGATCTGGGTGGCGAGCCGGATGCGCTGCGCCTCTCCCCCGGCCAGGCTGGCGGCCCCGCGGGCCAGGGTCAGATAGTCGAGCCCCACGTCGAGGAGGAACTGCAGCCGGGCCCGGATCTCCTTGAGGACCCGCTCGGCGATCTTCCGTTCCCGGTCGGTCAGGTCGAGCCCGGACAGGACTGCAGCCGCTTTGCCGAGCGGCAGCGAGGAGACCTCATGGATGTTGTGGTCGTTGATGGTGACCGCCAGGGAGGTGGGATTGAGACGGGCCCCGCCGCAGGCGTCGCAGGGGACCTCCCGCATGTACTCCTGGTAGTACTCCCGGGCCGAGTCGGAGGAGGCGTTCTCGTGCCGGCGGCTGAGGAACGGCACGGCGCCTTCGAAGCTGGCCATGTACTGGCGCCGGCGTCCGAACCGGTTCACGTACGACACCTTGATCTGCCGGTCCCCTATCCCGTACATGAGGGCTTCCCGATGCTCCTCCGACAAGTCGGCGAAGGGAGTCTCGGTGGAGAACCCCAGGTGTTCGGCCACCCCTTCGAGGACCCGCTGGTAGTAGCGGCTGCGGGTCCCCGACCAGGGCAGGATGGCGCCTTCGTCGATGGACAGGTCGAGGTTGGGGACGATCAGGTCGGGATCCACCTGGTACCGGGTCCCGATCCCCGAGCATTCGGGGCAGGCCCCGTAGGGGCTGTTGAAGGAGAAGTTGCGCGGTTGCAGCTCTTCGAAGGACAGCCCGCAGTTGCTGCAGGCGAGATGCTGGCTGAAGGTGAGGGTCGGCCCGTCGACGATCTCCACCACCGCCACCCCTTCGGCCAGGTGGAGGGCGGTCTCCAGCGAGTCGGTGAGCCGCCGTTCGATCCCCTCTTTGCGGACCAGTCGGTCGACCACCACTTCGATGGTGTGCTGGTAGTAGCGGTCCAGCTTGATCTCTTCGGTCAGTTCCCGCACCTCGCCGTCGATGCGGGCCCGGGCGAACCCTTCCCGGGCCAGCTCGCTGAGGAGCGCCTCGTACTCGCCTTTGCGGCCTCGCACCACCGGGGCCAGCACCTGGAAGCGGGTCCCGTCGTCCAGCTCGAGGATCTGGTCGACGATCTGCTGGGGGGTCTGCCGGGCGACCGGCTCGCCGCAGTTCGG
>DHIO01000053.1 GCA_002403855.1 Acidimicrobiia bacterium UBA4744 | reverse complement strand
AGGCCGTGGCAGTGCTTGTACTTGAGACCCGACTTGCACGGACACCGTTCGTTGCGGCCGACTTTGCGGTTAGCTTCGACGGGTCGTTGGGCCAGCAACGACGCTGCCCTGGTTCTCTGCTCCAGGGCCCGCAACTCTCCCTCCCTGATGCCCAGACGCTCCGTCCACCCTCGCAGTTGCTCCTCAGCCGCCTCAAGCTCGCTCTCACGGGCGGCGGCCTGTGACTCGCGAACTGCCAGCAGCTCTTCGGCTCGCCCCGCAAACACCGGAGCACTCTCACCGGCCGCCTCGGCGATGATGGTCCGCAGTTCGTGGTCGATCAGGCCGGCGATGCCCTCCCCCATCGTCAACCCGATCGCTTCGCAGTAGCGTCGCCATGTAGACCACATCGCATCCGATAGGGGAACCTTCACTGTTTGGGTGGCCACCGTGTGCCCCAGTTCGGCGAAGATCCGACGGTCGATCTTGGCCAGCGTTCCTCGGTCCAAGGCCATCACCTCACCTCTCCGGTTAACCAGTTAACCGACCGCAACTTGTTGCACGTGCGTGTGGTGTTGAAAGGGTTCTTGGCGCGTATCGCGCTGGGGGCCAACGATGTGTGGCGGGTCCGGTGGTCGGGCTGCAGGATCGTTTGGTGGTGTTGCATCGGGTGTTCCTTTTGCGGGAGGTCAAGTTGTGACGTTCTCGGAGAGCTACTTGGTGGTCTCTGACCCGGCCTTTCGAAGTCGGAGTCAAGATCAGGGATCCCTTGGCTGATCTGTCCCGTTCGGAGAGCCGTCTGAGCCGTCGAGTGCGCAACCGGAGTGATCTGTTTGGATGTTCTGGTCAGGAGCGAGAGAGTTGGGACACACGGCATCTCGCTGCCTCTCTTGGCTGTTTGGGAGTGCGCTGGACGAGGAGCCAGCTGCCCGGGCAGGCTCGCCCTTCCATCATGCACAGTTTGGGTGGATGGCCTGAAGCGACTGCTGGGGGACACACCGGATATCTGGTCGATGACCCTGTCAGTTCGAGGTTCGGGACCCTCAATAGTCCGATCATGGACCAGCCCTACTCTCCCACCCTTTCAGCTGAGTGTTATTCGAGTGTTATTTGAGTGTCCGTAACCCTCTGACTCCCGCAAGTCCCGGTGCGAGAACCACCCGACCGGCCGGCTCGCCTTCCCTGGTTTCGGCAGTCGCGAGCTGGGTGTTTCGGCGTCACGGCCCCGGAATGGCAACGATTTGAAAGGGTCCCATCGGACGATCAAGCGAGGAGCGACCGACGATGGGTGTCACCGCCCGGTTGTAGAGTCGCCACCGGAAGGCCGACGTGGGGGTAGTTGATGTCAAAACACCGGACTACAAGTCTGGATGACGGCCAGTGAGGGGCTCCATCCAGCACCGGCCCGACCGGCCGGCTTCGTGGCGGGCCCGCTACCGGGGACCAGATGGACGGTTTCATTCGAAGAGCTTCGACCGCAAGATCGACGCCGAGCGGTGGCTCCGGTCCGCCCTCGGGAAACTCGACCGGGGTGAATGGGTCGATCCCGACCACGGGCACATCCGCTGGGTCGACTACTCCGCCCAGCTGTTGGCCGGGAGGATCCATCTCAGCGCCCGCACCATCGAAACCGACCGCCGGTGCCACCAACGCGCCGTCCCGTTCATCGGAGACGTCACGTTGTCGAAGCTCACCCCCGAGCTACTGAGGCGGATGATGGCCGAACTCACCGCCGCCGGCTACGCCCCTGAGACGGTCACCAAGACCATGCGCTGGGTCCGGCTCACTCTCAACCAAGCAGTGCGGGACCGACGCATCCTCTCCTCCCCCGCCCACGGGATACGGCTCCCCCAGGTTCGGCGATCGGACATGCGTCTCCTCAACCCCTCCGAGGTGCAAGCCCTCGCCCAAGCCCTTCCCGAACGGTACGGATCGTTGGCCATCGTGGCTGCCTACACCGGACTTCGCTGGGGGGAATTGGCCGGTCTGCGAATCACCGACGTGGACATGCTGCGTCGCCGGCTCACCGTCCGCTCAGCGCTGGTCGAGGCTTCCGGCCAGCCACCCCGGCTCGGCACCCCCAAAACGAAGACCTCCGAACGGACCATCGCCCTCCCCCAGGCGGTCATCGATACCCTCGCCAACCACCTCGGGCAACACCCGCCGGTCGATCAGATGATCTGGACCACCGACCGGGGCGGTTTCCTGCGACGGGGTTCCTTCGGGAGGATCTGGCGACGGGCAGTGGCCGAGTCGGTCGGAGCCCCGTGCCGGATCCACGATCTGCGCCACACCCACGCCTCGTGGCTGATCGCCGCCGGCGAACACCCGAAGGCCATCCAGACCCGGCTCGGGCATTCGTCGATTCAGGTCACCATCGACCGCTACGGGCACCTGATGGACGGCCTCGACGACCAAACCGCCGAGCGTCTCGATGCCATCGCCCAATCCGCTCGTGGCCCAGGCGTGGCCCAAGCCACCCAACCGGTCGACCTCCAGGCGCGCAGAAACCCCCGCTGAGCAGGGGTTTCGCGGGGTAGCCCCGACCGGATTCGAACCGGCGTTACCGGCTTGAGAGGCCGGCGTCCTAGGCCACTAGACGACGGGGCCGTGGCGGCGTCGGCCGCCCGGCTCGGGGGGAAGGACTCGAACCCTCAATAACAGGGCCAGAACCTGTCGTGTTGCCGATTACACCACCCCCGAAGGGGCATTAACGCTACAGAAGGGCCGAAACCTAAGCAAACCATCGAGCTGGAGCAGGCATAGACGCCGGGAAGCAGCACCTCGACGAGGGTGAGCATCAAGAAGGTGAAGTGCAAGAGAGTAGCCCGCGGCCGACAGGGTCCTCAATCGTGGGTTCAGCTTGCAGGCGTCTGGTGATGCTCGGTACCAGAGGCCCATCGAGATCGGTACTCAAAGACCACAGTCCCGCTACCGCCGCGCCCGCGCAACCACCACGACCTCTCGCCGGCTCAACGGCCCCGGGCGAAGCTCGCCGCTAATAGATCTCGGGTACGAAAGTTTGGTCTTCGAAGGGGGGACGAACGTAGCCGACGCCGCTCTGCCGGGTCGGCAGCTCGATCTCTCCCGGAGTGAGATCCTCATAGGGAATCGAGGAGAGCAAGTGTGAAATGCAGTTGAGACGTGCCCGTCGTTTGTCGTCCGCATTCACCACATACCATGGGGCCTGTTTGATGTCGGTGTGAGCAAACATCGTGTCCTTGGCTCTTGAATACTCGAGCCACCGATTCCGGGATTCGATGTCCATCGGGCTGAGTTTCCATCTCCGGCGCGGATCCTTGATTCGCTTCTGGAACCGGCTTTCCTGTTCCTCGTCGTTGACCGAGAACCAGTACTTGAGGAGGATGATCCCCGACCTGACCAGCATCCGTTCGAACTCAGGGTCCGATCGCAAGAACTCCCGGTATTCCTCCTCGGTGCAGAAGCCCATCACCCGCTCGACTCCTGCCCGGTTGTACCAGCTTCGGTCGAAGAGCACCATCTCGCCTGCCGCGGGCAGTTCCGCCACGTAACGCTGGAAGTACCACTGGGTCTTTTCACGATCGCTGGGGGTACCCAAAGCCACCACCTTGACGATGCGGGGATTGGTGCGCTCGGTGATGCGCTTGATCACGCCCCCCTTCCCGGCGGCATCCCGGCCTTCGAACAGCACAACGACCTTGAGGCCCTTCTCCTTGATCCAGTACTGGAGCTTCACGAGCTCTTCCTGGAGCCGGATCAGCTCGCTCTCGTAGAGCTTGCGCGGCATTCTCTTGCGCGCCTTCGGCTCTGCGTCGGACTTCACGTCGGTGGAGATGCCCGCCTTCTCCTCTTCCTCGCTCTGCGTGTCTTTCTTGTCTGCCATAGGGTCTCCCGCGATCGGCTACGGCCTGAGATCTGATGATGCCGCTTCGAGTGGGGTGTCGTCAACTCGTGCCACTCGAGCCTGCGAGCGAAGTCGTCCATGCGGGCGCCGCCGGCCGGCTCACCAGGAGAGGGTGTACCGGATGCGCGAGACGCTCACCTTCCTGAGTACCTACCGTGGGTGGCTCAGGCTCCTATCGGTTTCCAGTACTTGAGCATGCGGATGCGATCATCCTCATAGGTGGCAAGTCGGTATGACGCAAGGACGGCTCCGGCCCTACTCAACGGTAGGCCACCTGTATGCACGCCAGAAGATCAGGACGTTGAACAGTACGTAAAAGGCCCCCAAGTAGTACTCCCAGCCCTGTGTGGCGTCGACGAAGAACACAATGTTGAACACCAGGTACACGGAGCCATGATGAGGTTGGCCAGCCGGGCGTAGGTGGGACGCCCCACCAGGCACAGGACGACCATCAGAGTCAGCACAATGGCGGTTGTGGGCGCCAAGAATTGGATCGATGTGTCGGTCGCAGGCTCTCCCATGTCCTGTAGCAGGGTGAACATATCCCCGAAGATCCACAGTATGAAGTGACATATCCAGAACACTGCCAGCAGCGTCCGCATGTTCACCTTTGGGTTCACGAGACCCGAGCCGACCTTTTCGTCGCCAACCACAGACTCCTCCATTCGATCTCACGCAATCATCGCTTGACCGCAGCAAACCGGAGAAGGGCCACAGGTCCCAACCTCCGCTCACATCCGGCACTCGGCGCTGCTTCGCCAGAGCAAGAGTCCGTACGCGTCCACCTGGAAAAATATGGTGAGAGGCTACGCGGACGGGTCCTGAGGCGGGTGAGACCTAACCCGTTGTCGAGGCAATGACGTCTGCTGCTTCGTCGGCCACCATCCAGGACAGATGGCCGTGCTGGGGCCAAACCACGATCTCAGGATCGATCATGCGATCGGCCAGCCACCGTCCGGCCGAGGCGGGGACCGTCTTGTCCATACCGCCAAACCAGAGATGGGTCTCGACCTTGACCTGGGCGGGGTCAAACCCCCAGGACCGTCGATAGAGGCCGGCTTCCAGGGTGGCAGCGCGTCCGCCCTGAACGAATGCCTCCCGTGTCATCTCTATGAACCACTGCCGCACGTCGGGTCTATTCAGGACCTCGCGATCAGCCTCGCCCATCGTGGCGACGGTTTGCTCGACGAAACGATCCTCCTGACCCTTCTTGAACGCGTAGGCCGACATCGCGAACTGAAACCGGCGAAGCAGCCGATTTGCCGACGGGCCGTCGATCGACGCCGCCTCCTCCATCCCGGTCGCTTCCCGCGGCGCAACGCCCACCACCACACCCACACGCCTCACCCGGTCCGGAAGCAGATACCCGCACGCCAGCGCGTAGGGGCCTCCACCCGACACGCCGACAACCGCAAAGGTATCGAGACCCAACAGGTCGGCGGCCGCCGCAACGTCACCCGGCCAATCCAACAAGGTCCGCTTCGGCTGGAATGAGGACTTCCCGTACCCAGGCCGGTCAAGAACCACCACCCGAGCCCCCACCCCGCGACGCTCCAGAACCGGTTCTATCAACTGGAACTCAAGACGGTTGGCCGGAAACCCATGGCAGTAGACGACCGGTGGCGCATCAGCGGAGCCGTACCAGGCGTAGCCGAGCTTCCTGCCATCGGCCAGATCCACGATCCCTTCGTTCATCAGTGCCCACTCCTCGTCGTCTCAATTCGCCCTACCGACGTCGACGGCAGTTGAGAGCAGAGACTTGTTGATTGATCTGCCGGTTCGGAAGCATTCTGGGTCGCCCAGATGGGCACTGCGACTGGCCTGTGCCTACGGGCACCTGATGGACGGC
>DHIO01000055.1 GCA_002403855.1 Acidimicrobiia bacterium UBA4744 | reverse complement strand
TGGTGCCGGGTCGCGTCGAGGATTCCCGTCCCTGCGCCTCGGCAGGTAGCCTGCCACACGATCCCCTAACGAGAGTGATGAGAGTCCTGTTGGTCGGAGATAGTCCCGGGGCCCTGGCTGCCGCGCGCGAACTGGGCCGAGCCGGCTGGACGGTTGGGGTGGCCGCCTCGTCACGCCTGGGCTATGCATCGACGTCTCGATGGAGACAGATGTGGCATTACGCTCCACCGCTCGTTCACCATCCGGAACAGTTCATCACCGCAGTCGGCGAGATTGTGGAGCGGTTCGGCTATGAGGTTGCCTTCGGTGTTGGTGATGCCGAAGTCCTTCATCTGTCGGCGAATAGAAGCCGCCTGGGGGGGATCGTTCCGTATGCTCCACACGAGCAGGTCAGGCGCGCGTTCGACAAACTCGAGCTGACCCAGGTAGCGCGNNCTTTCCACGCCGGACACCCGAGTCGCGACCACTCAGTCATTGTCTGACTTCGATCCCCCCATTGTCGTCAAGGCAAGACTCCACTGGGACCCCAATACGCCCCGCAAAGCGGATCGTGTGAAGACGGTTGTCGCATACAGCCGGGCGGAGGCGACTGAGGCGGCAGCTCGCATGCGAACTATGGGCGCGGATCCGGTCTTCCAGGAATACAGCCGTGGGCGCGTCCTGCATTTCGTTGCGGTGGCGGACAGGGAGCACGAGATTGTGGCCGTGGCTACCCATTTGACGACCCGGTTGGGAGGATCCGAAACCGGCCAGTCGGCACGCGCCGTAACCGTGCCCACGGACGCGCGATTGAAGCGCGGGGTTCAGGCTTTTCTCACCGCTCTGAGTTGGTTCGGCCTGGCGGATCTCCAGTTCTGGCTCACGAAAGGCGGTGAGGCGCTCCTGTCGGATTTCAACGGCAGGATCTACGGCGCTCTCGCCTTGCCCTACGCCAGTGGTATGCAGCCCATGGACACGTGGGCGCGGCTCGCAACCGGACGGGAAGTCCAAGCGGCATCCACGCGTATTGGCGTTCGCTACCAAGCCATGGAAGGAGACCTCAAACACGTACTCTTGCAGCCCGGCCTCTGGGGCAAGATGCAGGTGGGAAACGTCCTCGCCCACTCGTTCCCCTGCGTCCACCCGATCTTCAACTGGTCCGACCCACTCCCGGCACTCACCTATCTTGCCCGCCTTCCCTTGCGTGCCAGAAGGAAGCTGGCTGCGCGCTGAGAGACCCTCCCGCATGGCCTTGCGGCCGGCAAGTTCGTGGCTTCTCGCGTGCGTTCTAGAGCCACAAGCGCGGACGTTGGAGGCAGCACCTCGCGCCCCGACCGCGCCCCGAGAGAACCTCCGGGACGCTCGCCCGAGGCAGGCCAGACCCTCCGCCGCCATGTCGCAGGAGCCGGTACGCCACGGTCCTGTCGCGCCCGGCACCCATATGCCCCGGCCTGCTTCCCACGAGCACTTCCCTGCGTCGTATCAGATCGCTCGAGTAGTCGATTCGGCAATGGCGTTGCGCGAACGGTCGACCGCACCGACACATGGTTTGACCGACCATCAGACACGCTTTGCACGGCCCCCGCCTCGAATCTTCCGGCATTATTGGCTCGGGGTCGCGATCCACTCACCGGATCATCGTTCCACCCGGCGGAACAAGACCCATTAGGATGGCGACAAGATGCGAGATTCCACGACTGACACATCCGCCGGACATACGATCACGGCCGTCGAGCGAACCGCCGAGGTCCTCAAGACGTTCGCCCGCGCCGACAGCCAGACCCTCGGGGTGACGGAAATCGCCCAGGAGTTGGGCATTTCGAAAGCAGTGGTACATCGGATCCTCAACTCCTTGCGCATCAAGGGATTCATCGAAGTTGACCCCGTATCTCGCCGCTATCTGCTGGGGCCCACTGCTCTTGCCGTTGGCCTAGCCTTCCTCCGCCACGTCGACGTCCGCGATCTCGCCCGCCCGGTGCTGAGAGATCTGTCCGAGAAGACCCAGGAGACCGCCACCCTGTCGATTCGCTCCGGATGGCACCGTATTTACATCGACCAGGTCACGCCGCCCCGTGAAGTGAAGATGACGGTGCCACTCGGCCGGTCGTTTCCCTTGCATGCCGGCAGTTCGTCCAAGGTGCTCCTTGCCTATCTGCCCGGGGACGAGATCGATGAGTATCTATCGACCGTGGATCTCGAGCCACTCACCGACCTGACGATCACCGATCCCTACCAGTTGCTCGACGAACTCGCCGAGATTCGGTCCAAGGGTTTCGCAGTTTCCATGGGCGAACGGCAGTCGGGAGCAGGCTCGGTAGCCGTTCCGATCCTCGAACACAGCGGCAGGCCGATTGCCTCTACAAGCCTGTGCGGCCCCGTGGAGAGGTTCCGGAAAGAGGCGGAAGAAGCCGCCACCCTCATTGTGGAGGCCGGGAAGCGCCTTTCCCGTCAGATGGGCTACCGTCCACCGGGATCCTGATCTCGAAGGGTCGGGCGCGCCAGGTAGCGGCCGGTAGGTTCCCCGATCACGCTTCCCCGATCCACGATCTGCCTACCGCGGAGCAGTACGTGCTTCACCCGCCCAGTGAGTTCGTGACCCTCGAAAGGAGTGTATCCCTGTGCCGATTCGGAATCGGCGCTCTGTACCGTCCAGGTCTCCTCGGGGTCGACCAGGGCCAGGTCGGCATCGTATCCGACGTCGATGGTTCCCTTGGAATACAGCCCGTACCGCTGGGCCGCATTCCATGAGACCAGTTCGGCCACCCGGTGGTGGGGAAGCCCTCGCTTGCGGGCTTCGCTCACCATGCCGGGCAGGATGAACTCGGTTCCTCCGAATCCGGACTTGGCCAGCCAGACGTTCTCCGGGTCGCCGGCGTCCACCTTCAGTTCGTCGCGGCAGCAGGCGTGATCGCTGATCACCCAGTCGATGTTGCCGTCCAGGACCGCCTGCCAAAGAGCCTCGACGTCGGCGCGGGGCCGGATGGGCGGGTTGACCTTCCCGTAGTTGCCGTTGGCATGATCGAGATCCGCCAAGAGGTGGCTGATGGTGACCTCACGCCGGAAATCGATGTGGGGGAAGGTCTGCGCCATGAGCATCGCCGACTCGATGGCCTTGGCGGAGCTGAGGTGCAGGAGATTGATGTTGGGGAAGTCCGTTTCATGGGCCAAGTAGGCGGCGACCGCGATGGCCAGCCCTTCGGAATGGGGAGGCCGGGCAGCGTCGTAGGCGGCCAGACCGGACAACTCGCCGGCTTCCTCCACCATCTTCGTGTAGGCGCGCATGATCTCGGCCGTTTCGCAGTGAAGCGACACGGAGATGTTGGCAGCCTTCTCGGGAAACTGATCCATGGCCGCTTTTGCTCCCCGCATGATGAATTCGAAGTGGGCGTAGTCGTACCGCTCATCGGGCGGCGTCATCAGGAAGGAGCTCTGATCGTCGGATCTTCCGTGCAGGCCGTGGCTTCCGTAGAACATGTAGATCTTGTAGGAAGGAATGCCGAACCGGTCGATCAACTCAGGGATCTCGTCGATGTGTTGCTGCATCATCGGCGCGACGTGGTACCCGTAGTCGATGTAGGAGCGGCCTTCGCTGATTGAAAGCACGTCGGGGAGGAACTCGGCGTATGGGCCTCCCCTATTCATGTAGTACTGGCCGGTCCGCATGTAGCTGATTCCTGAGGTAACCCCGCCGGTGGCGGCGGTACGGCTCTCGGATACGATGTCATCGCTCAACGGGTGGTAAATGCCGAAGTGCATGTGAGCGTCGACCACGCCTGGAAAGGCGAGAAGACCACCACCGTCGAGAAGCCCAGTTGCCTCGGTTGGATCGATATGCGGAGCCAGTCGAGCGAAGGTCCCGTCCTTGATGGCTATGTCCAACGACTCCACCTCGGGATGGTTGGGTCGAACGACCCTCACGTTCTTCACAACGAGATCGAACATTTCCTTTCCCCTTTCGGGCGGGCGTCGGCCCGCATGGTTGTTCTCGTCAGTCCTCATTCGCGGCATGGCGTCCGGCCAGATACCCGAGCCCGAGTGCCGAGAGCAGCCCATTGCCGGCCAGATACCCGGCAGCGCCGTGACCGGAGATGCCCACCGCCGCCCCACCGGCTGCGCACAAACCCGGGATGGGGGAGCCATTGCGAAGCACGCGGGCGTGCTCATCGACGCACAGGCCGCCCTGTGTGTGGAACAGAGCGCCGGTCACCTTGATCGATCCCAAGGGAGAGCGGAGCGGCTCTTCCCAGAAGGTCCGGCCGAAGGGGTCACCGGAGTCTCCCGTCGCTGCAGCCCGGGCGGTGGCCAACGTGGCTTCGAACTCAGCCGCAGGGAGCCCGATGACCCCGGCCAGCTCGGCCGCGTTCGCGGACCAGCGGATGGCATTGGCCTCCACCAGATCCTGGTAGTCCTTGAACACCCGACAGGCTCGGTCGATTCGGTCGTCGAGGACAACCCAGGCCATCCCACCGGGTTGCTTGAGGACGGGGACTGCGTACTCCGAGTAGCCGACTGTCTCGTCGCCGAATCGCTTGCCAACCGTGTTGACCAGCACCGCGCCGTGCATCACGGTTGCCCAGGTGACAAGAATCCCGTGCGGCGATGCTACCGATCCATGGCCCTGGTAGGCATCGAGGTAGCCGACGTCGGCACCCAACGACGCCCCGATGGCGAGTGCGTCGCCGCTGCTGCCATCACCGCCGTGATAGAGCGCACTCTTGATCTCCGGGATGTAGCGCCCCACTAGATCGGGGCGGGCTCCGAACCCATTGGTGGCCAGGACCACAATGCGGGGGACAACCTCTTCGCTGCTCCCGTCGGGCGTCTCCAACCGCGCCGACACGACCTGTGATCCGTCGTGGTCCACGGCCGTCAACCGCATCGGGGCGATCAGGGTGACCTCCGGCCGTCGGGCTGCTTCGTCCAGGAGATGGCGGTGGAGCGTGCGGCCGGCCCGATCGGGCACGGCATGGCACCGGTCGGCGGAATGACCTGGGTACTGGAAGTCGGTGACCAGTTCGAGCGGAACACCTACGCGGTCGGCCATCCAAGTCACGAGATCCGGCGCTACTCCCGTCAACGCCCCGGCTACCACGGGGTCGGCAGCGCCCTTCGTTTTGGCCATGATGTCGGCATAGAACCGCTCCGGGGAATCATCGACGCCGGCCGAACGCTGCCAATGAGAACCTCCGGCCGGGACCATGGAGGTACTCATGGCCGTGTTGGAGCCCAAACGGTAAGTCTCTTTGGCCTCCACCACCACCACTTCCAGCCCACGGTCCGACGCGGCCAGGGCGGCTGCCATTCCGGCGGCGCCGGCGCCGGCCACCAGAACATCAAACGTCGCTTCGCTCATGGCCGGTCCCAACCAAACAAATCTGCGCCGGCCCCGATCAGGCGAAGGGCGAGAGCGGTTGGATCCAGTACCGGTGGTCCGCCGGCCGGGCGCACCTCCACCGCCGAACACCCGTTGATCACTGCATCCACCCCGGCGAGATCCCCGGCAACCAGCCGTTCGGTCACCGCCCGATTCCAGAGATCCGTGTCACTGATGTCCTCTAGGGAGAGGTCGAGGATCAAAACGCCCTTGAGATGAGCAGACCAACCAAAGGCATCGATCCGTTCGACCAGCTCATCGGCAATGGCATGGTTGCGAGCGACGGCCGCCATTTGCAGACCGAGCGAGCCGAGGAAGCTCGATACCAGCCGGGTGATCCCGAACACGGGGAGGGCGGAATCGGTTTGGAGTTGCTCCAGAGCCGGATCGAGCACGCAGTCCAGGAAGATTCCGTCAAACCGGTCCGGGTTGGTGCGGAGCGCCACTTCATGGACGCGTTGCTCCGATACCCGGATCTGGTCAGAGGATTCGAGCCGGTCCGGACCGTTCGGCAGATTGTCGAGGTGGACGGTCACGCCCGGCGGGGCGAGCTCGGCATAGCGGGCCCGGCGCCGGGTCAGCTCCTCTTCGGCTACCACGATCGGGGTGATGGCCCGTAGCCGCATATCAACTCCTTGCTACTGCTTCCAGCAGAGGACCGACCGGCCGGCCGCCCTCCAGCTCACAAACCGCCTTTTCCAGAACGACGGCTCGTTCGTTGCCGATCAGACCGGTGACCTTGGCGCGAATCTCGTCCCATCCAAACGGGTCGGAGGCATCGCCCACGGGCTGGTCGACCTCCGCGGCCCGGCGGGATCCGTCTCGCATCTGGACGGTTACGCGGGCGCCCCGCCGTTCGGGGAGGCCGCACTCGAACTCGTCGGTAGCGACCACGGCGACCCGCTTGGCTAGTTCCCGCACGACGGGATCACTCCGGTGGGATTCATCCGTCGCCGCGGGACCGAACTCCCCGTCGAGCATGGTGACTGCCACGACAAACGGAACCGAGAACATGGCTGCCAGGCGACTTGGCCAGTCGACCCGGTTCAGGGTGGAGGCGATCTCATAAGTCTCCACTGTCACCGAATCCACCTCTTCGACCCGCAGTGGCGCCTGATCCCGCAACTCGAGGACCGCATCGGCTGCCGAGTGCGTATAGGCACAGGCGGCATGTCGCTTGAAGTATCCGCCCATTATCTCGAACCGCTCTTCGAAGGGCACCAAGAGCGGACCCGGGTCGAAGGCGCCGAGGAGGTCGCCGTAGGTATGGGCAGCGATGCCGTCGACCCTTTCGTTGCCGGCACCGGCCAGGCGGGCTGCTGCCAGGCCGGCCACGTTGGCCGCACCAACCCACAGATTCCGGACGGGGTGGCCGCTGAACGCAGACTCGAAGTGGGGTGCGATGCTCAAGGCCGTCGCCGCGTCGATGGCCACCGCAACGCCATCACCGCCGAGGTCTCCCAGTCTGGCCGCCACGGTGGCCGCGCCGGTTGCACCCCAGGTCCCGTGCGGGTGTACGCCCCGATGGAGTTGGGTAGCGCGACCAAAGCGAGCGGCCACCTCGTATCCCGCCAGGACGGCTCCCAACCAGGAGGTGCCGTCGTGGTCATCGTCGCAGGTGAGGGCGGCTGGGATCACGTGGGCGGCGGGGTGTCCGCGAGCGAACTTGCTGCCTTCATCGAGCTCGAGCGTGCAGACGGCTGTTCCGTTGACCCAACAGGATGCTTCGGCCGTGCTGCGCCGCCCGAGCCCGGCCAGAGGCGCCGGGCCGATGTCCGGATGCCGCACGGCGAAGGCCTGCACTTCCGGAGTTCCGGCTCCCCCCATCATCACACCCAAGGTATCGAACACGACCAGGAGGGTGCGGTCCCGGACCCGATCGGGGACCTCGCCCCAGGCAAGAGCCGCACTGCGAGTGCCGAGGGTTCGGACGGCCTGCGCAACATGCTCCGTCATGGTCGCCTTCCACGTCTTAGCATCTCAGAGCCCGAGATAGGCCGACCGGACCCGGTCATCCCCCAGCAGCTCCTCTCCGGTCCCTTCCAACACCACATTCCCGTTCTCCAGCACGTAGCCGCGGTCCGACAGCTGGAGGGCGTGCACCGCGTTCTGTTCGACCAGCATCACCGTCACACCGCGCCGACCTATGTCTTGCACGACGTTGAAGATATCTGCTACCAGCAGCGGGGCCAGGCCCAGCGATGGTTCATCGAGCATGAGCAATCGAGGCCGGGCCATGAGCGCCCGTCCGATCGCCAGCATCTGTTGCTCGCCGCCGCTCAACGTGCCCGCCGTCTGACCGGATCGCTCTTCCAGGCGAGGAAAGAGCTCGAAGACCTCTGCGATGGTGCCCTCGGCTTCGGTCCTGCCTCGGCGATATGCGCCAAGGTGCAGATTCTCCCGCACGGTCAGATCGGGGAACAGTTTGCGGCCTTCGGGCACCTGCACCAGCCCTTCGGCAACGACCTGCCGGGGTTGCCAGGTGTGAACCGGCCGGCCCTCGAATGTGATCGATCCGGTCGAGGCCCGCACGATGCCGGAGATGGTCTTGAGAGTGGTGGTTTTGCCGGCGCCGTTGGCACCGATCAGAGCCACCACCTCGCTCTCCTTGACCTCCAGGTTGATCCCGTGGAGGATCTCGAGGTCGCCGTAGCCGGCGCGGACATCCTCAATCTGGAGCAATCTGAAACTCCTCTCCCAGGTATGCCTCCACGACTCTCGGGTCTTTTGCGATCTGAGCGGGCTTGCCAATTGCCAGCAACTCACCGTGGTGAATGACGGCGATACGGTCCGATAGGGCCATGATCGCCGCCATCACGTGCTCGATGACCAGCAACGATACGCCGCCGTCACGGATGGACTTCACGACCTCGACCATTTCGGCCCCTTCTGTGGGCGTCAAACCAGCCAGAACCTCGTCGAGGAGAAGGACCCTCGGGTCGGTAGCCAGGGCCCGGGCCAGTTCGAGCCGCTTCCGAGACGCCAGGGTCAAGCCCTTCGCCGGACGATCGGCCGAAGGTATCAACCCTGTGAACTCGAGCATTGATAAGGCGTGGGCTTCAGATTCGAGAGGGTCGGGCCGGCGGAGGAACGCTCCCACCATCACGTTCTCGAAAACGGTCAGTCCGCTGAAAGGCTTGACCACTTGGAATGTCCGCACCAGGCCGCGGCCCGCGATGAGATGCGGAGGCATCCTTTCGATTCGCTCTCCATCGAAGACCACTTCGCCTTCGTCGGGGCGCATAGCTCCCGAGATCAGATTGAACAAGGTGGTCTTGCCCGCCCCGTTCGGTCCAATGATCCCCAGGATCTCGCCCTGGCCGAGCTCCAGGCTGACGTTGTCTACCGCCGTGAGACCGCCAAAGCGCTTGGTGGCATTGCGGACACTGAGGATGCTGCTCATACGGCGCTCCTCTGGCGGCGTCGGCGAAACCAGCCGAGCACGCCGTCGGGAGCACGGATGATCACCAGAACGAGAATCAGACCGAAGAGGACCTGGTCGAGCCCGTTGACGCCCTCGATCACCTGAAGGAACGAAGGCGGTTCCCGGACGAGACTCCGCGTGACCTCGCCGAGGACGGAAAGGATGGCGGCGCCCAGCACCGGGCCCCATATGGTCCCCACCCCTCCAATGATCGGTCGAAGCAGGATGGCAACAGAAACGAATGGCCCAAAGGCCAGGTCGGGGTCGATGAACAGGAGAAACTGGGTGTAGTAGCCGCCGGCCAGGGCGGTGATGAAGCCGCTGATGGAGATGGCGGCCATCTTGGCCCGCAAGGGATTGATGCCCAGCGATGAAGCCGCGTCTTCATCCTCCCGAACGGCGAGCATCGTGCTGCCCAGCCGCGATTTGGTGATAGCTATCACGGCCACGAGTGAGACGGCGACGATCCCCAGTAGAACCCAGTACTGCAGCGACGGCGTATCCTCGAATTGGATACGACCCCAGTCGTCGCCGCCGGCCAGCGGAATCGTGATCCCGATACCCGCCCCAACGTAGTCGAGGTTGTTGAAGGTGAGCCGGAGCATCTCGGCCAGGGCGAAGGTGGCCAGCGCGAAGTAGGCACCCTTGAGCCCGAATCGAAAGGAAATCCAGCCGGTCAGGAGGCCGAAGGCGGCCGCTATCACGCCACCGACGATGAGCCCTACCCAGGGGGATATCGAGAACTCGGTGAGGGTCACAGCGACCGTGTAGGCACCCAGGCCGAAATAGGCGGCGTGCCCGAAAGAGAATTGACCGGCGAAACCCGACAAGACGTTCCACCCGATTCCGGCCAACGCAAAGATCAGCGCGGTGGTGGCGACGGAGAGGGTGAAACGGGAGACGCCCAACGGTATGAGACCTAGAACCGTCACAACCGCCGCCAGAATCATTAGGTCCCGCGACGATGCCTGGGCGATCCTGCGGAGTCTGCTCATCGCTGCACTCTCCCGAAGAGGCCTTCCGGACGGAACAGCAACACCGCCAGGAAGACAACGAACACGCCCAGCAACTTCGATGACCCCGAAACAAAGAGCTGCGTCATCTCCTGGGTGAGGCCGATCACCAATCCGCCCACCAGCGCCCCGGGAATCGAACCCATGCCCCCCAGGACTACGACGATGAAGGCAATGATGTTGAATGTGGCCCCGGCGGTGGGGCTGACGAACAAGAAAGGTATCACCAAAGCGCCGGCTGCTCCCACACAGGCCGCACCGATTCCGAACGTGATCGTGTAGATGCGTCGCACATCGATTCCCACCAGTTCCGCCCCCTCGGGTTCCTGAGCGGCTGCCCGGATGGCCGCGCCGAGCTGGGTTCGCTTGATGAGGAGGTACAGAAGGGCGGCCAGCAACAGGGCCATGATGAAGGCAATCAACTTCGGCAGGGTGACCACGGCTCCGAAGACCTTGACCGGGAAGTCAAGCGTGATAGGACCCAAATCGAACTCGTTCCGTGCGTAGGAAAGCTCGATCGAGCGAGGTGTCCCAGTGAAGAAGACGAGCGCCAAGTTCTCGATAATGATGGCGATACCCAAAGTCAGCAACAACTGATTGTGGATAGGCGCGTCCATGACGGGGTTGATGGCAAACCGTTGAATCCCGACCCCGAGGATGAACATCAGCGGGATGGTGATGAACAGCGACAGATAAGGGTCCACGCCTTGGTTCAGGAAGAGCAGGTAGCTGACATAGATGGCAATCGTCATCAGGGCGCCGTGGGCGAAGTTGATGATGTCGAGCACACCAAACACCAAGCTGAGTCCCATGGCGACCAGGCTGTAGACCCCGCCGATCAACAGTCCCGACACGACGGCCTGGGCAAAAACCGTCTGATTGGTGTCCCACCACGTCGACTGGGTGAGAAGGAGACCTGCGACGATGGCGAGGGCGGCCCAGATCGCGTTCCTGGGCCGCCCTCGCATGTCGTTAGCTCCTCAGTTCGGGCTCAGCTTCCGCCCCAAGGGGTACCCGGGAAGACCGGGTCGGTCTCACGCAGGTCGAGTGGGTAGACCTGCTGTACCGCACCGTCGACCACCTGCATCAGCACCGGTTGGGCGTTCACGTTCTCGCCCGTCTCGTCGAATGTGATCGGGCCAGGGTAGGCCATGAAGTGATCGGTGATGTTGGTATCCGCCAGCGCTGCCCGAACCTCGGCAGGATCAGCAGAACCCGCCCGCTCCAGGGCGTCCGCAATCACGTAGATGGCCTGATACGAGAGCATCGCCTCGGTATCCATCGGCTCGCCGTAGGTTGATTCGAACTTGTCGAGAACGGCCTTCACCTTGGGATCCGAAGCGTTGAAGTGGTAGTTCGAGTTATAGAACAACTCGGCATCGGTCCCGAAGTCGGCGACGAACTGCGGTGTGTGGAAAGCACCCTGGGCGACGCCCACAACGGCCTTCACGTCGACCTCGAGGTCGGTGGCGGCCCGCGCGGCCAGTAGCCCATCGTTGTAGTAGCCGGTGATCACGATAACGTCGGGCGACGTGGCGGCGGCCTGACTCATCTCGGTCGTCAGGTCGGTGACTTCGAACGGCGGATAGGGAATCCGGGCGAGAACCTCGATGCCGTATTCGGCCGCTGCTGCTTCGAAAGCATCGGCCACCGAGACACCAAATCCGGTCTCGTCGTGTAGGTACGCCACGGTCTTGATTTCGTCACCGGCGAGTTCGTTCAGGAACTTGGCACCGTTGGCGCCCATGCTGGTTGCATTCGGCTGGATCCGGAATACGTTTGCATATCCCTGGTCGAGGATGGAATCGGCCACCGCTACGTCGATCACCAACGGAACACCGTCGCGCTCGGATATGGCCGCGACGTTGGTGGTCACCGCGGACTGGTAGGTTCCGATGATCGCTGAGACACCATCACCTATGAGACGCTCCGCTTCCGACTGCCCCACCTCGGCGGCGCCGGTCGAATCGGCGGATACCAGTTCCAGCGGTGCCCCACCCAATGAGGTGATCCCTCCGGCAGCGTTGATCTCTTCGACGGCCATCTTGGCACCATTGTCCATCCGGTTGCCGGCACCGGCCAGTCCGCCGGTGAGCGGGTGAATGGAACCGATCTTCACCGGTTCCGCAGCCTCCGGCGGTTCGTCTTCGGCGGTGGTGGTCGTGGTGGTTTCCGCCTGCGTCGTTTCGGTTGGCTCCGCCGCAGTCGTCGTCGTGGTCTCCTCTGCTTCGCTGACGCACGCCGCGGCGATCATGACCAACGACAGGAGGAGCGCTAGGTAGATCGTGAACTTCCTCATACCGACCCTTTCCCGAGCTGCCCGCGTGTTTCGTTCAGCGAAACACCGTTTCGGACTTGCTGATGGAATGTAGCATCAGCCTCAAACAAGTGTCAACGGAAAGGTGAACGGATGGCGACCGGTCCAATCGACGTGGTCCGCTCCTACCTCGCAGCTTCGGGTGAACGTCGCTTGGAGGAGGCCACCCGGTACCTCGCTTCCGATGCGGTCTTGGTTTTTCCCCAGGGCCGGTTCCGGGACCTGGACGAAATGACTTCGGCCATGGCGGGGCGCTACCGGAGCATCGGCAAGAAGCACGACACATGGGAGACGATGGCCTCCGGCGATGACGTCGTGGTCGTGACGACCGGGAGGCTGCATGGTGTCAACACCCGCGGGGTGGCCTTCGAGGGCATCAGGTTCTGTGACCGGTTCGTCGTCCGCAACCACTTGATCGTGGAACAGCACGTCTGGAACGACCTGGCGGAGTCCGGGGTGCTGGAGAGAGGCTAGCCCTGGTCGTTCCTACGGAATGGCAGTGCGGCGTCCTCCGTCCAGGAACAGCGTCGATCCATTCATCATTGCGGCCGCCTCGTCCAGCAGTAGCGCCACCGCCCAAGCCACGTCGTCGGGCGTGGCGAACCGGTTGACCGTCGCCTCTTCCAGCAGTACAGCCCGGGCCCCGTCCACGGTGATTCCTCCGGCATCGGCCAGATGCTCGATGAGTTGATCCACTCGGGGACTTTCCACCGGTCCCGGCGCTACTGAGTGGCAGGTGATTCCCCGCGGCCCGTACGCGCGGGCAAGTTGCCGGACAAGGGCCGCCAACGCGGCGTTGGCCACGCCCGCCGTGACCGACGCCGGGACGGGGTCGTAGCCGAGGTGACCGGTCACCGCCACGATTCGGGCTCCGGGCACCAGAAGTCGGTCGACGGCGCGCACCAGGCGGAGCAACCCATTGACTTTCACATCGACGGCAGCCAGCACCGAGTCGGTGGTCACGTCGGCCACGCCACCGGCCAGGGGCGGTCCGGCCACGTGCACCACCGCTCTGACCGGACCACCGATCCGCTCGCCGACGGTTTGCATCGCGACATCGTCGCGCAGGTCGATCTCCAGACAGTCCGGGCCCCCTTGGCTGGCAACCCCGAGTACTCGCAGCCCGGCATCGGCCAGCGCTTGGGTGATCGCCGATCCCAACGCTCCCGTGGCACCGGCCACCACCGCCCATTGCTGTGTCACGTGAGCCTCCCGGTCAGTGGGTGTAGTCCATGAGGGTGCCGACATCTTCCGCTTGGTCGAGCGACCAGACCGCCTGCTCGAGTGCCGCCACCTGGTTGTCGGGCAAGCTCTGGCACCCGTTGAGGCGAAACTTGTAGGCCAGTTCCTCGACTGAGAGGGGCCGGTCGGGACCGCCCCGATTGAACCGAACGCGCTCCGTCACCTCCGAACCGTCCTGCAACCGCACCGTCAGTACGGCGGGAAACTGGTGCGGGAAAGCCTCGGTGGCCTCCTCGTCGGCCACACAACGCACCAGTCCGGCCAGGCGGAGCCGCTCGGGATCCGTGAGGGTAGCGTCGGTGAAGTCGTCGATATAGACGCCGAGGCCGCCGCCACCGACGAGGGCCGTGGCAACGGTGAAGGGCCCGCTGAATTGGGCGTGGTAGGGAGTGAGCGGTCGCGCCTTCTGTTCGGTCGGTTCGGCGATGGTGCGCAGGACCGGGGCAGGTACACCGAGTTCGATGTCCTCGATCAGCGCGGGATTCAACCCTGCGGCGCGCAGAGCCAGGGCGGCGTCGATGCCGGCATGGGTGAAGTGATTGGTCGGGTAGGGCTTGTAGAAGATGCGGGGCAGTTCCCAGTCTTCGCCGAGTCCGTCGAGGATGGCGCCACGGTCGAAGCGACCTTCGGAGTAGGCCCGGAAGAACCCGAAGCGACCTTCGAGAACGGTGGGTGGGCCGGTCAGGCCGTAGCGGGCCATGAGTGCCGCATTCACTCCGGCGTGGGATGCCCACCCGCAGTGGATCCGCTTCACCGAGCCTCCGGTCCGGTTGGCTTCCAGGATTCCCGCTCCCATGCTGGCTGCGATGCCGATCGCGTCGGCGATCTGGTCGGAGTCCAGGCCGAGCAGAGTGGCCCCCGCTGCCGCCGCACCGAGGGTGCCGACGATCGAGGTGGCGTGGAGGCCGTTCTCAAAGAAGATCGAGTTGCGGATCTCCGGATCATAAGATGCCATGCCCAGTCGGACGCAGATCTCGTCGCCCACGGCCACCGCCGTCAACAACTCTCCTCCTGTCGACCCTTCCGCTTCTCCCAAGGCCAGCGCCGCCGGGATGATCGACGAGGAGGGGTGCAGCACGGAAGGGAGATGGGTGTCGTCGAAGTCCAGAGAGTGGGCCAGGGTCCCGTTCACCAGGGCGGCATTGGCAGCCGGTAATCTGGCGGCCTCCCCGATGGCAGTCGCTTGCCGGTTCCCGCCGCTTTCGCGGGCAACCGCCAGCGCGATGTTGCCGGGCTCCGCGTGCTTGGCCGCCAGAGCGTTGCCGACAACGTCGAGCACCCGTTCCTTGGCGTCCTGGACGAGATCGGGGTGCAGTCCGTCGGTTCGCACCTCGGCGGCAAAGCGGCCCAGCGCGGAAACGAGTCCCTCAGCCATCGATAACGGCGAGTGGTCGGATCGGCGAGCCGGTCCCGCCCACGATCTTCAGCGGTGCAGCCACGAACAGGAACTCAGGAGTATCGGCGGCCGCCAGGTGGGTGAGGTTCATGACCTCGATGATGTAGATGCCGGCTTCCACCAGAAGGATCCGGTGCACGGGCAGAGTGGAGTGCCCGGCCCCGGCACGGATCACCTCGTAGGCAATGGTCTCGGCGCCGGTCACTCTGATGGATCGCTCGGTCAGCCATCGCCCGGCGGTTTCGTCTGGCCCAGGGGCTCCACCGATCTGACCGCGGAACAGGTCGGGATCATCCCAGTGAACGGCCCAGCCGGTTCGGATCAGCACCGCGTCACCTTCGCCGACTTTGATTCCGGCCGCCGCCTCGGCGGCCTCGAGATCCTCGGCGGTTACCTCGTATCCGGCGTCGAGTACCTCGACGCCGTGCACTCGCGCGACATCCAGCAGCACACCCCGGCACAGGAAGGGGGCTGCTGTGTCGATGCCAAGAGCGGTCAGACCATGATTGGACTGCGAGGTGGCGGCGTCGGCACCTCCGTGCATCAAGCCGTCCTGCGAGACGTGCCCGAGGGCATCGAGGTGGGTGCCGACGTGGCCGCCCAGCACGAACATCTCGTTGGCAGCGGATCCGCCGTCGGAGCGAATCATGTCGCCGTGGCGGCGCATCATCGCCAGTTGGAAGGCCGGGTGGTTCGGTGAGACCGGCATGCCTCGTTCCCAGCGATGGGCGAGGTCGACGATTCGAGCCCCGGAGACGGCTTCCCAGGTCAGACCCAGGGGAGCCATCACAACACGCCCCTTTCCGAGAGCGCGGCCAGTTCTTCGTCGCTCAGACCCAGTTCGCCGCCGAAGATTGCGCGATTGTCCTCTCCCAAGCCTCGACCTGCCCACCGGATGCGGCCGGGAGTGTCGGACATCCGGAACATCACGTTCTGCATCTTCACACTCCCCAGATCGGGATCGTCGATTGAGGCAATCGAACCGAGGGCCTCATATTGAGGATCCTCCATGATCTCCTTGACGCTGTAGATAGGAGCAATCGCCGCTTGTGCTTCCTCGAAGACCTTCACCACCTCGTCCAATTCGTGCCGGCCGATCCAACCACCTACGTAGGCGTCCAACTCGTCGGCGTGTTTGGCCCGATCCGCCCCAGACGCAAACCACGGCTCGTCGATCACCTCCGGGTGGCCGACCAGATGCATGACCCGCTCGGCGATGGATTGTGCACTCGTCGAAACGGCCACCCAGGCACCGTCGGCGGTCCGGTAGGTGTTTCTCGGAGCGTTGTTGACCGACCGATTGCCGGAACGGTTCTGAATGACCCCGAGCTGGTCATAGACGATCGGCTGAGGACCCAGGATCGTGAGGATTGGTTCAATGATGGCCAGATCGATCACCTGACCGGGGCTTCCGTGCACGTCCCGGTGGTAGAGGGCCAACAAGATGGCGTTGGCGGTCGCCTGGGCGGTGATTCCGTCGGCCAGGCCGAAGGGAGGCAGGGTGGGGGGGCCGTCCGGCTCGCCGGTGATGTGGGCGAAGCCGCTCATCGATTCCGCCAAAGTGCCGAACCCGGGCCGGTTGGCGTACGGTCCGAATTGACCGAAGCCGGTCACCCGTGCGATGACCAAGTTCGGGTTGATCTGGCGGAGCCGGTCCGGAGAGAGGTTCCATCGCTCCAGCGTTCCCGGTCGAAAGTTCTCGATGAAGACGTCGGCCGCCGGGATGAGTCGCTCCAGCAGTTCCTGGCCCTCGGGCTTCGACAAGTTGAGGGTGATCGTCCGCTTGTTGCGACTCAGCATCTTCCACCACAGGGGGATCCCGTCCTTGCTGTGCCCGTGATTGCGGACCGGATCGCCACGAGGGTGTTCGATCTTGATAATTTCTGCACCGAAGTCGCTGAGGATGGTTGCGGCCAGCGGACCGGCAAAGAGCGTGGAAGCGTCGAGGACGCGCACTCCCTCCAGGACCTGAGTATCTTCTGAGGACATAGTTGTTCCGCTCAATGGAAAGCCGTTTCGTTCTGACTATATCAGGGCTAGGCTCGGCGAAACCAATGAGCGGGAGGACGGACTCCATGACAGGATCAAACCTGGAACCACCTCCGGCCCGGAGCTTCCTGTACGTACCGGGTGACCAAGCGGACATGCTCGGCGGGGCGATCCACCGTGGGGCCGATGCGCTGATCATCGACCTCGAAGACGCCGTGGCGCCCGAATCCAAGGCATCCGCCCGGTCGATAGTGGCGCGCTGGTTGACCGGTCTGGAGGACCCCGCTCCCCAACTCTGGGTGCGGATCAACTCTCGATCACCATTGCGGGAATCGGATCTGGAGGCTGTGGTCTGCCCTGCTCTGCGAGGGGTATACGTCCCAAAAACCGCTTCACGTCAGGAGATGGAGATGGTGGCCGATGCACTCGATGATTTGGAGCCGGACGCCGGAGTCGAAGGTGGGCAGATCCAGATCGGCCCACTACTGGAGTCGGCTGCGGGAATCCTCGCGGCCCCCGATATTGCCACCGGACGGCGCGTATCCCACCTGTCGATCGGCGAAGAAGACCTCGCCGCCGAGCTCGGAATGCAGCCATCGGAGGATCGCAGGGAGTTGGTGCCGATTCGCACGGGGGTGGTGGTGGCGTCCGCCGCGGCAGGTATCAACGCGCCCATTGGGCCGGTGAACACAAACTTCCGCGATCTCCAAGCACTTCGCGAATCCTCGGAGGCCTTGCGTCGCATGGGCTACGGGGGACGGACCGCCATCCACCCGTCGCAGATACCGGTCATCAACGACGCCTTCACGCCCTCTGCGGCAGAAGTGGCTGCCGCCCGAGCCGTCGTCGAGCAATTCGAGGCTGCCCAGCGCCACGGGAGCGGAGTAGCGGTCGATGAGGATGGTGCGCTGATCGATCTGGCGGTCGTGAAGCGAGCTCGCCGGACACTTGCCGGTGCTCGCAGTACATGACTAACACGAAGGAAGCTGAGCGATGAAGCCGCCCCAGGTCAAGGCGATACTCGGATACGACATCGCAGAAGGTGTGTCGGTGGATGACTACGAGCGCTGGATTTGGGATGTCCACGTTCCGGATCTCCTGGCCAATCCGCATCTAGATCGGTTGGTGTTCAACACGGTCGTTCGTCCTATCACCACGACCAGTTCCGGCTCAGCGACCACCGACGAGCCTCATACCTTCTATCGCATTGCCGAGCTGCATTTCGCCGACCACGTCGCGTACCAGGAGTACCTCGAATGGTTTGAACAGAACCCCATACCTCCCGAGCGGGGCCCGGCCGGGAGGACGTCCTTTAGGTTCTACGTGCTCACCGACAGCGTGGAGGCCGGGCGCGACTAACCCCCGGGCCGAGGGACAACCGGCAAACGGTAGGTTGCAGTT
>DHIO01000047.1:30678-32386 GCA_002403855.1 Acidimicrobiia bacterium UBA4744 | reverse complement strand
CAACATCATCCCTCCCAGCCGGCTATGAGCGGAAGAAGCGCTCCATGTCACGCGGCCGTTTGAGTGATCTGTGCGCCGGGATCCCCGGTCTCGTACTGCGAGCGTGCCCGGATTCAAGCCCTGTCCACTCGTAGTGATTTTGATTGGCTGTGTCGGGCAACTAGTCGCTCGTGGTGACCTGGGGCAGCTTCCACGTGCCGTTCAGGATGGTTTCGTCCGGGCCGTAGGTTCGGAGCACCACCCAGAACGGACCGTCGGGCGCTGGCAACCAGTTGCTCTCCTTCTGCTCGCCGGGCGAGTCCTTGGAGACGTAAAGCGTCACCGACCCGTTGGGTTCTCGTTGCAGTCCGGGTGTCGCGCTCCCGATCGAGTATCGCTTGATCGGGTTCTCCACGAGGTAGCGGTGAGGAAGGTTGTACATAGTGAACGACCAGAAGAACCTCACCGGGGGGACCTGATCCTCGGACATGCGAAGCACATACTTGTGCTCTCCGTCGAGTTGACTCCCCTGCGCGTCGGTCTGAAGCGAGTAGTAGACCGAGATGGACTTCCAGTTGCCGAAGATCCCGACCAGAACGCCGACTGCCCGGTTGAAGTAGTCCTGATCGAGGTCCTGGCGGGTCCGGAAGTAGAGGCTCGGGTCGGTGATGTTGGCACCGGCAGCTTCGAGATCTGCTAGGGCGTCGTTCATACCCGCCTGTACCGCGTCGCGCACTTCTGGGTCGAGCGCGGTGCCGTCGAAGGCCTCACCTGCTGTGATGCCGATTTCGGCGGCGTGGTCTTGCCATGGTGCGTCCTGGGGGTTCGGTGTCGTGAACTGAAGCAGGAAGTTGGCGTAGCTCCAGAACTTGTCCGTCCTCTCGGCGCCGTCTTCCCACGGCATCCAGGCGATGTCAGGCTTGGTGGGCGGCGCCGGTGTGTCCAAGAAGGCGCTCAGAGGCTGCAGCTTGTACTGGTTCTGGATCTTCTGGACGTTCGGTAGGTCCTCGGGCGACTTCAGTTGTGTGCGGGTCAATGTCCCCAGGAAATCGGTATCGCCGCGGACGATTCGCGTGACGCCGGTCGGCGTGTTCCCGAGCCATGTCGGAGAGGCAAACATGATGCTCACTCCGTCGTTGCCGTCGCAGACCGAGCCTGCGTTGTCGATTACGAACCCCCACAGGTCGTTCCATTGGCTCGTGTAGAAGCGGTCGGCCTCGATCTGGGGCATCGTCAGAACCCACGGTTCGGCCCGCAGGTCCAGCCAGGCATACGAATACGGAGAGTCGTTGTTGGGGGTGACGATGTCGGTGTCTGGGGCGACGACGTCCCCAAGTGGAGCCACTCCCCGAAACCCACCCCAGACGACGGGTCAATCGCCTGGAGGTACATCGTGCGGTAGTACATCACAAGCGGGTAGTGGAAGATGTACGCCTCCTTGGCGATCGTCCTCGCATCCGCAGCGGTTATGGTCATGCGCGCACCCCCGGTGAACTTCAATTAGCGGACTGGCAATCCATCATCGACCCTGTCAATTCCTCAACGGAGAGACTAACGCCACTGAGATCGGCACGATGCGGTGCGTGTGGGCGGCAAGATTCGCGCAGCTCTAGACACACGGCGGTGCACAACCGCGGCAACGGGTTCTCCGACGGCGGGTCAATCGCCTGACACCGATCACCCAGTATGTGCGATATCGCCTATTTCGACGACCGATCCACCAACCCCC
>DHIO01000047.1:0-30622 GCA_002403855.1 Acidimicrobiia bacterium UBA4744 | reverse complement strand
AGTATCAACCGAAAGAACACAATCGAGCTGTGGGGTTGGCGTGGGGTTGAGGATTGCGAGCTACCTAATGAGCGAGTCCCCAAGAGGCAGAAACCCCCGTTCTCACGGGGGTTCTGGTTGTGGAGGTGACGGGATTTGAACCCGTGGCCTCTTCCGTGCGAGGGAAGCGCTCTGCCGGGCTGAGCTACACCCCCAGGGCGGCCAGCAGTCTACCCCCTGGGAGAGAAATCGCCGAGCCGCTCTGCCAGGTCGCGGCGCAATCGCTCCTGGACGATGGTGGCGGTGAGGTCGGCCCGGCTCCGCTCGATGAGAGCTCGCGCCACGTCCGTCGTCCGGCGCAAACCGCCCGTCATGCCGTCCGGGTAGTCGAGGCCGGCCAGCAGCCCGTGGATGACCTCCATCGCCTCGAGGGTCGACTCAGCCTCCTCCATCTTCTCAGCGCGCAGAAGGTCGAGCATCCGGCGGCGTAGCTCTCCCACCGCCTCGCCGAGTCCGTTGAGGTAAGGGGCGATGGCAACTCCCAGGTCTCCGGGCAAGGGGATCGGCCGGCCGAGCGCCAGCGCGTACGTCAGTCGTGCTTCCGCATACTCCTTGGCGGCGTCGTCGACGAATCCCGCATACCGGATGTCACCGTGGCCGGTAAGCATGCCCGCCGCTTCGCCGACCAGGGCTGCAGCCTCTTCCATCAGGCGCTCCGCTTCGGACTCATCACCGCGGTGCAGCGCGCGTATGGAATTGGCGGATGATCGGATGACCTTTCGACTCAGAGACAAGGCCCTCTCGCGAGCTGTGAACTTGTCGTCGAGTTCGGCACGCGCAGCTGCTTCGAGCGGAGTCAGATCAGGCTGGTCCGGGATACTCATCTAGTTGGAGGACACGATCCTCAGGTGGCGCTCCTCGGTGGTTTCCTCTTCGGGCAGCAATTCGACGACCGGTTCGGCTGCGCGGCGCTGCTTGATCTGCAGAAGCATGGCGATGTACCAGGCGCCGATGGCATCGATGGCGATATGGGCGATCAGCAGGATCGAGGAGCCCTGCCAGACGGCGAGAGCGAGAGTAGTAACAGCCGCCAGGCCGAGACCGTAGAGAACCCGGCGGCGACGGGCCAGCACCCGCCGGCGGGCGAGATCCGCATTCTCCACCGCGTGTCCGTGCACCGACGCCAGCCGAGCTGTGATGCGGTTGAACTCCTGGGTCGAATGAAGCGGCGCGTTTCGACGCGACACGAAAACCGATGGTAAGAGGTACGCCGCCCACGCCCCAGCAATGATGAGGGTTATGAGTATGGCAAGAGGGTTGTCCAACGCTTTCTCCACCCTTGTCCGCGCCGCGAAGGTTAGGTGGTTCGTAACTCAACAACAAGTCACTCGGGATGCTCGGACTTGCTCGCAGCGTGGTCCGTAGGTCGATCCTTGAGCAACTCCACCGCGTGGGAGAGCGCCGGACCGATCACGGCCAGCGACTCTTCAACTCCAGTCACCGAGCCGGGGAGGTTTATGACGAGTGTGGAGCCGGCAATACCGGCGATGGCCCGCGAAAGCATCCCGTGTGGATTCTCACCGAACGTCGCCGACCTCATCGCTTCCACCAGGCCCGGAGCCATTCGGTCGATCACCGGAGCTGTGGCCTCGGGAGTCAGATCGCGCGGACCGAAACCGGTCCCTCCGGTCGTAACGACCAGGTCGACTCCATCTTCGATCCGCTGCCGGAGGGCGGAGGCAACCGGCTCTACTCCGTCCGAGACAACGTCGAGTTCGGTGGCGAAGCCCAGGCCGTTGAGAATCCGAACTGCCGCCGGACCGGAACGGTCCTCTGCTTCACCGCGGCTCACTCGATCGCTGACGGTGATAACTGTGGCGTTCAACGAGTCCACTCCCCCGAACCTCCTCCCGACTTGGCCAGCAACCGAACCGCATCGACATACGCACCGCGCTCGAGGCCCTTGATCATGTCGTACACCGCGAGAGCAGCCACCGAGACGGCGGTCATCGCCTCCATCTCCACCCCCGTTCGATCGCGAGTGGCGACCGTCGCCCGCACTGCAGCTCCCCGATCGGCCGATGTGACGTCGATCGACACCGACGTGATGGCGATGGGATGGCACAGCGGGATCAACTCGGCGGTTCGCTTGGCAGCCATGATCCCGGCAACCCGCGCTACTGCCAGAGCATCTCCCTTGGGAAGATCGCCGGCGAACAAGCGGTCGCGGGTGGACGCCTCCATGACGATGAGCGCCTCGGCGGTCGCTTCCCGATCTGTCGCATCTTTGCCGCCCACATCCACCATGCGGACACGGCCCTCCTCATCAAGGTGGGAGAATCGTTCCTCAACCATCCAGCACCTCTGCTTTCGTTCTGAGCTCGGGCCAGGTGAACATCTCGAGCTCCACCTCGTCATCCGCCTCTACGCTGCCGATCCCCACCGGGACAACCGCGAAAGCGTTCCCGTGCGCCATTGCCGAAAGCATGTTGGACAGTTGGCCGCCGCTCAGCTCGGCCGTCCACTCGCCGGTACCGCCCCAGCGAACGTTGACCCGCAGGAACACGACCTTCTCCGGGTTGGTGCGAGCCGGTTGAAGGAGGCGCCCCCGGATCCTGGGCCGGAAGAGATACGTTGCACCCATCATGTGCAGGAGGGCCGGCCGGGCAAACTGTTCGAAGGCAACCATCACACTGACGGGATTGCCGGGAAGACCGAAGAAGGGGGTGCCGTGAAGCAATCCAAAAGCGAAGGGCTTTCCCGGCTGCATCGCCACCTGCCAGAAACTGATCTGCCCGAGATCCCGGAGCACCGTCTTGACGAGATCGTATTCCCCCATCGAAACCCCACCGGAAGTGATGATCGCGTCGGCCTCGCCGACCGCCCGGTCGAGGGTGGCACGGAGGAGATCGGCATCGTCCCGCACGATGCCGAGGTCGAGCACGTCGGCGCCCAACTCGGACAGGAGACTGAAGAGAACCATCCGGTTGCTGTCCCGGATCTGGCCGGGTTGCAGGACGGCAACGTCGGGAGCCAGGATCTCATCGCCCGTGGAGAGGATGGCCACCCGGGGACGCCGGCGGACCGTCGGCCGCGCCAGGCCGATCGAGGCAAGCACTCCCAGGTGAGCAGCTCCCAACCGCTCGCCGGTCTCGAACACTCGCGTGCCGGCGGCCACGTCCCCGCCCGCAGCCCGGACATGGGTACCCGCCGTCACCGATGAACCGATCCAGACCACTCCGTTGCGCAGTTCGGTGTCCTCTACCTGCACCACTGCATCAGCCCCGTCCGGGATAGGAGCACCGGTCATGATCTTCACGGCCGTGCCCGAACCCACTGTGGAAGCCGCCACATATCCTGCCGGCAGATCTTCGAGGACTTTCAGAATGACCGGGGCGTCATGCACGTCTTCGGCCCGGACTGCATACCCGTCCATGGCCGAATTGGCGAAGGGGGGTACATCGTGGGGGGCGACCGCCGGTGCGGCGAGGACCAAACCCGACGATTGGAGGAGCGGAACTTCTTCCACGGGCAATGATGGCACCGCGGCCAGCACGTCCTGCTGGGCTTCCGGCAGCGGCCTCACATCTCTCCCACCACATCGGCCAGATAGGTCCGGTACTCGGCGCCCCATTCTTCATGACTCAAACCCAACACCGTGGACGCTTCGAGCAACCCGAGCGGGTTACCGATGTCGAGCAGGTCCTGGCCGGCCACGAACCCGAGGCATCGTCCGGTCTCACCCAATTCGGCGATCGCGTCGGTCAACTGAATCTCACCGCCTACCCCGGCCGGCAGGCTTTCGAGGATGGAGAACACGTCAGGGGTGAACAGATAGCGGCCGATGAGACCAAGATCGGAGGGGGCATGGGCGGCACCGGGCTTCTCGACTGCGCCGCGCACCTCGACCACGTCCCGGTCGCGCCACGCTCCCGGCACGATCACGCCGTAGCGCTCGAGGAAGTCGGGGGTGAGCCGCCGAAGGCACACCACGGAGGTGTCGTCGAAAGCCGCCGCCATCCCCGGCAGTACATCCCCGCCGGGAGGCGGGATATTGTCGGCCAGCACGCAGAAGAAAGGCCGATCGGCTACGACCTCCCGGGCGGTGAGGACCGCGTCTCCGAGTCCGTGGGGTATCTCCTGCACCACCGGGGTGATCTTCACATCCGCCAGACCCGGCAGCGGGCCCTCTTCCCAGAAATGCCGTTCGGCCAGGACTCCCACGCCCGGATCGACGATCAGAATCACCTCACGGGCGCCGCCACGGACGGATTCCTCGACGGCGTATTGGATCGCCGGCCGATCGACCACCGGAATCAGCGCTTTCGGAACGACTCGCGTCGCCGGTCGCATGCGCGTCCCGCGCCCCGCCGCAGGTACCACCGCTACCTCGATACTCATTCCCCCACAACCTTTCTCTCCGCACCCCTGATCAGCCTGGCGATGTTGCCGCGATGTCGGTACATGACCAGCGTCAGAGCGGCCAGCACCCATACGAGGACCCAGCCGCGCACATCGTCGATCCAGATCGCCAGCGGAGCGGCCAGCGCCGCCCCGGCAATCGACCCTACCGAAGCAATCCTCGTTGCTGCAACGACACCGGCAAACACGGCCGCCATGCCCAGACCTGCCCAGGGGGCCACCCACAGCAACATCCCGGCAAAGGTTGCGGCACCTTTCCCTCCCCGGAACCGGTGGAACACCGGATAACAATGCCCGACCACCGCCGCAAAACCGGCGGCGGAGGCGAGCGCAGCGCTGCCGCCCAAGCCTGCGCCGATGGCGGCGGCAGCCAGGCCTTTGACGAGATCACCCGCCAACACCAACGCTCCGGCAGCCTTCCCCATGGAACGGAGGGCGTTGGAGGCCCCGGGATTGCCGCTGCCCATCGAGTAGATGTCCTCGCCCCGGAGACGGGCGATGATCACCGCAAAGTCGAGACTTCCGATCAGGTAGGCCAGAACAACGACGCCGACGGTTCGGAACATGATCGCAGCATATTGCAATCCGCTGCCTTGCAGGAATTGCCACGGCAATGGCCGGCCGAGCGCTAGCCGCCTGGCTTGATATCATGCCTAGTCTTCGTTCGAGGGATTCGAACAACATGCCCACCTACGAGTACGCCTGCAAGAAGTGCGGGGAGCGGTTTGACGTCGTCCAGTCGTTTTCCGACAAACCCCTCCGCAAGCACCAGGCGTGTGGCGGCGAAGTTCAGAAGGTCTTCCATCCGGCCGGCATCATCTTCAAAGGCTCGGGTTTCTACGCGACCGACTCGAAATCGAGCAGCTCGAAGGACAAGGACTCATGATCGGAGTCATCGGTGGTACCGGCTTCTACGCTTTCCTCGACGAAGCCCGGGAGGTCGGTGTCAAGACGCCGTACGGACCACCGTCCGCTTCGCCGACGGTAGGCTCCGTCGCGGGTGTCGAAGTGGCGTTTCTGCCCCGCCACGGCCATGACCACCAGTTCCCGCCCCATCTCATCCCGTATCGGGCCAACCTCTGGGCGTTGAAGGAGCTGGGGGTCGATCGCATCATCAGCCCCTGCGCGGCGGGAAGCCTGGTTCGGGCCTACGAGCCGGGTCATCTGGTCGTTTCCGACCAGTTGGTCGACCGGACCTGGGGCAGGGCCTCTACGTTCTTCGAAGGCCCTGAAGTCGTCCACGTAGCTTTCGCCGATCCCTACTGCCCAGAGCTTCGCCCGCTCGCCATCGAATCCGCCCGGGCGGCGAACGCCACAGTCCACGAGACGGGAACGATGGTGGTCATTCAGGGACCGCGCTTCTCAACACGTGCGGAGAGCAACTGGTACGCCGCGCAAGGGTGGCAGGTGATCGGCATGACCCAAGCGCCGGAAGCGGTACTCGCCCGTGAACTGGAGATGTGCTTCGTGAACATCGCCGTGGTTACCGACTATGACGTAGGCGTGGAGGGAGATATTCCGCCCGTCACCCATGCGGCCGTTATCGAACGTTTCCGCCAAACGCTCGGCACCCTGAAGGAAGCGGTTCGGGTCCTGATTCCTCGGGCGGCCGGCACCGCAAGAGCCTGCGATTGTGCTGTGGCGCTATCCGCTGCGAGCGGTTAGCGGACCATGGACCGATTCGCCGAAACCGAGCGCACGGCGATCAAGCGCGCCTCGCACAAGGGATCGTTCGAGCGGGACGTCGTCTACGAGATACTCGATGAAGCGCTCTACTGCCACGTCGGATTCGTGCATGACGGATCACCGGTCGTCGTACCAACCACCCACGGCCGCGACGGCGATCTTCTCTACCTGCACGGATCGCCGGGCAGCCGCATGTTTCGCATCCTCCGGACCGGAGTTGAACTGTCCGTGTCGGTGACCTTGCTCGACGGCCTGGTGCTGGCCCGGTCGCTGTACAACAGTTCGATGCACTACCGCTCGGTAGCGATCTTCGGAACTGCTCGCCAAACAGAAGGCTCCGAAAAGCTGCACGGACTGGAAGTCATCAGCAACCACACCCTTCCCGGCCGTTGGGACCATGCCCGCCGCCCATCGGAGAAGGAGCTGCGGGCTACAACGGTGCTGGCCATTCCGATCGAGGAGGCATCGGCCAAGATCAGCACCGGTCCCCCCGACGATGAGGAGGAGGACTACTCCCTGGATGTCTGGGCGGGAGTGGTTCCCCTTCGTCTGACCGCCGGACCCCCCATACCCGACCCGGCGCCGGATGCGATCGAACTCCCGGACCACGTCCGAGCGCTGCTCAAGCGGCACCGGAGCGATTGAGGGCCCACGAATCCCTTCCCACCACAAGCCCGACAAGATACGGTGCCTCCGTGTACTGGTTTCGGCGTCCCCCCTATCTCCGGTGGGCCGCCGCCGCCCTTCTCGTCATCGCCGCCGCATGGTTGGATCTGCGGCCGGATACCACGGTGCTCCGGCCTTTCGCGACCGTCGATCTCGCCGCCGGCACCGCTCTCGACGACACGATGATGGAGTGGCGATCCGTCCCGGCCGGATTGCTTCCGCCCGTCGACGACCCTCGGGGACTCGTCCTCCGACCGGTATCGGCCGGCGAGCCTCTGCTTCCCTCCACCCTCTCCTCCGAACGGGTACCGACCCCGGAGGGCTGGTGGACCATGGAGGTACACCTTCCCCAGGGAGCCTTGCCGGGTCAGAGCGTTTGGCTGATCTTGCTTCCCCTCTCGCCCGGCGAGGATCCGTTGCGGGTGGAGGGGCTGGTGATCGTCCCACCCCCCGTCGACCAGGATCCTCTCGCCATCGAACCGGAGCCGGGGCTGGTGGCGGTGTCCGGCGACCTCGCCACCGTCACGGCCGCCGCCATCGCCGACGGGAGGGTGTCGGCGATTCTGGGGACGGAACCTGGCTAACCTGCCGCCGATGCTCGACGCGATGCTGTGGGGACTGGTCCAGGGCCTGACTGAATTCCTCCCGATTTCTTCGTCCGGACACCTGGTCCTCGTACCTGCCTTCCTCGGCGTTGAACCGCCCGACCTGGCCACGTCGGCGCTTCTCCATCTCGGAACCCTGGCGGCAGTGTTGGTCTACTACCGCAAAGATCTCATGAAGATGACCCACTTCCGCCGGGACCCGGAGGCTCGCCACGTGCTCCTGTTGCTGATCGTCGGCACCGTCCCGGCCACCATCGGAATCCTGCTGGAGCGGCAACTCGAGCTCTTCCAGGAATCCGTGACCGCCGTGGCCATCGCCCTCCTGGTGACCGGCGCCGTGCTGGTCGTGTCGGGGTTCATCGTTCGCAGACACAAGACTGTGGAACAGGCCACGGTAAAAGATGCCGTGCTGGTCGGTCTTGCCCAAGCCACAGCGCTGCTGCCGGGGATTTCCCGCTCCGGGATGACGATCACCGCCTCCCTTGGACGTGGTCTCTCTTCGGAGCAGTCCGCCCGGTTCTCGTTCCTGCTGGCAATCCCGGCCATCGCCGGGGGCGGCATCATCGAAGCCGTCCAACTGGCCGGCGAAGGCGGGATAACCGCCGAGTTGTGGGTGGGCGTCCTGGTTGCCGCCGTTTCGGGATATCTGGCAATTGCCTTCCTGATCCGGACGCTGGTACGGATCGGACTCCGACCGTTTGCGGTCTACTGCTTCACGGTCGGGATTCTCGCCCTGATCCTGTTGTGAGAACTCACTGCGCGTAGTTGGAGCTGGCCCGCATCGTTTCGGCGATATGCACATTGACCAGCGCCGGCTTTCCGCTCTCGGCGGCTCGCTCCAGCGCCGGGCGGATCTGGTCCGGTCGGTCGACGAACTCTCCGTGGCCGCCCAGGCCTTCGACCATCGCGTGATAGGGGCGTATTCCCAGGTCGGTCGCGACGAGGCGGTCGGGGTAGAAAGCACGATGAAAGGTCTTGATGTTGTTCCAGGCGCCGTCGTTGCCGATCACCCCGATCACCGGCATGCCCAGTCTGATGAACGTGTCGAACTCCATGCCGTTGAAGCCGAACGCGCCGTCGCCGTAGACGATCGAAACACGCCTCTCGGGATGGACGACCTGAGCGGCCAGAGCGTACGGCGCCCCGGTGCCGAGGGTACCGAAGGCGCCGGCGGTCAGCACGTCGCCCTGATCGGCCGGCTGCAGCCATTTGGCCGTAGTTGAGACGATGTCCCCGCCGTCCAGCGAAACGATCGAGCCGGCCAAGAAGGAGGTCACTTCTTTCGCAAAGCGCTCTGGGTGCACCGGCGAGGCGTCCGATGCGGCTTCCTGCTCGGCCCGAGCCTGAGCCTCGGCTTCCGCCTCCATGATGCTCCTCGTCCAGGGCGACGGGTCGGTAGTGGCGAACTCGTCGGAAGCCTCATTCAGCTGGGCGAGGAAGCGGGCCGGATCTGCGGTAAGGGCCGTGTGGGCGGGCCGGTTCCAGCCCACCTTGGTGGGATCGGCGTCGACCTGCACGACGTGTGCCTCCGGGTTGATCTTCTGTCCGTATCCCGTTCGGAAGTCCCAATCCACGCCGAGCGCCAGAACCAGGTCGGCGCCGGCGAAGGCCATCGAACGACGGCGGTTACCCAGAAGCCGGTGCCCGTGCGGGAGCGCCCCCCGGGCATTGTCGTTGAGGAATGCCGGCGCCTGGAGCAAGTCGGCGAACTTCCGCAACTGGCTTTGTCGGCGAAGCCCTCCGCCGGCGAACACCACCGGTCGTTCGGACCGGGCAAGCATTGCAGCAACTGCGGCAACATCATCCGCCGAGACGCCGGGTGGGGTCGGCCGGTGGCCTTCGGGCCAGGCGATGGTCGACTCCTCGACCATGTCGAACTGGACGTCCATCGGAACGTCCAAGAACACCGGCGCTCCCCGACCGGCGAAGGCGCGGCGGGCGGCCGTCGCGATGTAGTCGGCCAGGCGGTCCGTCTCCCAGGCGGTGGCCGCCCAGGTAGTGATGGAACGGAAGAGCTGCGGATGATCCATCTCCTGGAGTCCGCCCTTCTGCTCCTGGCGGACGAAGTGGCGGCCGCCGAGTAGCAACACCGGAGTGGCGGAGAACCAGGCGGTGGCGACCCCGGTGACCGCGTCGGTGACCCCCGGGCCGGCGGTAACTGCCGCTACCCCGAGCTTTCCGGTGAGCCGCGAGTATGCCTCGGCAGCGTGAATGGCCGCTTGCTCATGACGCACGTCGACCACGCGGATCCCTTCCTGCACGCATCCGTCGAGGATCGCGACAATGTGTCCTCCGGTGAGTGTGAAGAGGGTGTCGACACCTTCGTGCCGGAGCGACCGGGCGATGATCTGCCCGCCGTGGATCTTGGCCATGGGGCCAAGATAGCTGCGGTTCTCTCGAGCTGCGGAAGGAAGGAACGGCCGCCAAAGCGACCGGACGCGGTTCTTCGGGAGGGGCCTGGTGGCCGGGGTCTGCATCCCGCTCGCCGCCGCTCCCGCCGAGAAAGCGCAGGGGAGTGGAAGCAGTGATCGGTACCCGGTTTCGGAAGAGGTCTTTGTCGAGGTCGGTGCGCCTCGAAAGAACGGCGCCCGACCCGGACTGGTGCCTGGTTCCGGTTCCCGTTGCAGGCCGGTGGGCTCGGGCGCATGCCCGAGACGGCGGTTAGCGCTGTTCAACGTTCACCGGCAGAGGCTCGACTGAGGCAACAAGACTTTGTGCCGGGCGCCGGCTCGATACCTAGTGCTTGAAGCGAGAGGCAGCTGAGCAGACTCCGTCGGCCTAGAAGTGGTGCGGGCACCAGGGACGGCGGTGCCATCCGAACATCAGATCCGCTCGTCGCAATGCGTCGAGGTCTCCGACAACCCGACCCGCTTCGCTCAGCAGCCGGAAACTGCCCTCCCCGAGATAGCGAGCACTCAGACCGGCCATGTCGACGGTCAACTGTGGCTCCGCCGTCGAACGGCGACACTCCGCTCCATCCGGTCCACCGACCAATTCGAAGGTCCCCCCTGCCTCGGGCAAGAACTCATCGACGACCTCAAACACCAGCCGCCCTTCGATTGCGTACCGGCGGCCTACCAGCGCAGCCGGCACATCGAGGAGGCGCGCCCAGAGACCATCTCCCTGTCTGACCTTCATGCGACGCGGGTCGGCCAGCAGAACCGACAACAACGTTTCGACGGGCCGCAGTTCGGCCTTGATGGTCTGAATGAGGTCCACGGAGAACACGTAGCTCCACAGGGCAGCCTCCGCCCCGGGAGTCGAAGCCATCAACTCCTCCGCCAGGAGCTCTCCGACTGCATGTCCCTGTTCCCATTTGTTCCGTACCCGGTACCGCACGTAGCCGAGCGCTTCACTCTCCTCCTCGTAGATGGCGAAGCGATTGGCCGTCAGGCCGTCCCGCCAGTGCTCCAGGTCCAGGAGCCCGAAATCCCACTCGGCTTCGGTGCGACTCAGGAACCCGGGCCAGGTGTGGCCCAGGCTTGCGTAGACGCCCGGGAGGATCTTGCGAGCTTCCTCCTTGCCGGCCATCCGTACCCTCCCCGGCGTCGGACGCTCGGCTCCAAAGCCGGTATGGCGCCGATCGATCTCATAGCTTGCGTCGATAGTGGCCGCTCCGTATCCGTACCGGCTGTAGATGAGACTCTCGGAGGCGCGCAGCACCGAGAGCGGCTCCTCCCGGGCCCGGACCTCGTCGAAGTGGTAGCGAAGCATCTGGGTGAGGATGCCCTGCCGCCGGTGAGTGGGCACTACGGCGATGGCGGTCAGACCGCCGGTCGGAACGTGCCCTCCCGGCGTCGTCAGATCGAATGAATAGGCACCCCCGGTCCCCACGAACTGATCCCCATCCATCACCGCAATCGAACGATCGAACTCGAAGGTCTTTTTGATCTCCTCGAGCTCAACCTCTTTGGCGTCGAAGTTGAAGGCGCGCTCCCAGACCTGCGAGAAGGCAGGCAGTTCGTCGGGAACAATGGGGCGGATGGGGTGCGGCATGGAGCCACGATAGGCGCACCGCCGACAACACGAAGCCAAATTACCGGAGGCGGCAGGTGTCCATCGACGGTGCGGTTGGGCCGCTCGGGACCCGACTCAACCTGCCAGCTGGAACTCCTCGGTGAGGGTGGTGCTCACCCCCCGCTTGGCCAGTTCGGCGTAGAAAGACTGGGGCGGGATCACCGCTTCCGGCGGATGAACCCCCGGATCGTTCAGCTCTTTGGAGCCGAGCCACCGCCCGGTGATCGCCGCCGGCGAACCGACCACCACCGTCCCCCCTTTGACCTTCAGCTCTGCGGACGGCCAGGCGGTCGTGTCGAGCCGGAACCGGGCAGGAGTGCCGTCCCGAGTTCCCTCGGCGATGGTGGCAATGTCCTTGAAGCCCTCGTGTTGGGGAAGGGTGTGCGGCATTTCCTCCAGCAGGTCGACCAGCAGCTGCCGGGGGATGACGCCCTCGACCCGGCCCACCCGGCGCGGCTCCGTCGAGGCCAGTCCGAGCGAGGCGAGGAACTGCAGCTTCCGCAATGCCGCTTCCGAGAACCCGAAGAACCCGATCTTGAACTCACAACGCCGGATCCCCTTGGCGGCCAGGCTGAGAGGAATGGTGGCCACCTCGGAATGCAGCGACAGGTGGGTGTTCGTGTAGCCGATCGGTTCCCGGAAGTGGAACATCTCCTCTTCGGACAGGGGGTCCACATCGATGAAGGCGCCGTCGCGAAAAACCATGGGCCGCTCGGTGATCTCGTCGAGAATCGTCCAGAGCGAATAGGGCCATCGCAGCGAGTCGGTGGGGTCGACGGTCGACCCATTGAAGATCCGAATGGATTCGACGGAGTCGAGCCGCTGAGCCAGGTCCCCGGCGTGGACATTGGCAATTCCGGGACATGACCCGATGCCGAGCACGGCGGTCAGGCCGGCGTCCCGAAAACGCTGGTCCAACTCGAGCTGCCTTCGGGTCGTGTAGAAGAGGCCCCCCAGATCCGCGTAGTGCGCCCCGACCCGGAGCGCACCTTCCATCACCGGGAGGTTGAATTGGTATTGGGCCGCGTTGATCACCACGTCGGCACCCAGTAGGAACGAATCGAGAGATTCGCGATCACGTATGTCGACGGCCGCGTGCTCGTACCCGTGTTCTCCGGCGACCTCCCGGGCCCGGGAACCGTCGAGGTCGCCGACGATCAGCTCCTCCGGTTGGTCCCAGGTGGCCAGATCCCTCGCGACGACCGCACCGATGATTCCCCCTCCCAAGAGCGCAACTCGCATGATTCTCGGCCTCTCTAGCCGGTCGCCTCGGCGAGAGCCTCGTCGAAGGCAGCCAGCGTCGTCGCAACATCCTCATCCGACAGCGCCGCGCACAAGAACCATGGCTCCAGAGCATCGTCGACGGGCATCACCCCCCGATGGATCATCCCTGCGACAACCTCCTCATACAACTCTTCGTTGTGGTGGGCGGCATCGCGGAAGTCCCTGGGCGGTTCCTCGCTGAACACGGGTGCGAACATAGAAGGAACACCAACGAGGTGGGCGGTAACCCCCCGGTCGGCACAGATCCTGCCCAATCCCTCCATCAGCGTGGTTCCCAGTTTCTCCATCCGCGCGTAGGGTTCCCCGGTCGATAGAACGTCGATCGTGGCAGAAGCGGCGGCCACCGCCACCCCGTTCCCCGAGTAGGTGCCGGCCTGGGCGATCCCGCCCTTGCCCCACGCCTCGATCACCTCACCGCGCCCGGCGATCGCCGCCACCGGGAACCCGTTGCCCATCGACTTGGCGAAGGTGCCGAGGTCGGGAGTGACGCCGAACTGCTCCTGAGCGCCGCCGAGAGCAATACGGAACCCGGTCTTCACCTCGTCGAAAATGAGGACGGTGCCGTACTCGTCGCATATCCTTCGCAAACCCTCGAGGTATCCGTCCTCCGGCATGATCCCGAAGGCGTTGCCCAGCATCGGCTCGACGATGATGGCGGCTATGGAATGGCCTTCACTGCGGAAGAGTCGTTCGACCAGATCGAGATCGTTGAACGGCAACGTACGGATGAAAGCGCGTATGGCATCGGGGATGCCCGACGAACTCTGCCAGGGAACCGGCCGGTACCGGGCTCCCAGGGCGGTGGGAGGTGCCCCGGCGGTCGAGAACATCACGTAGTCATGGACGCCGTGATATTGCCCTTCGAATTTGAGTATCACGTCACGGCCGGTGTAGCCGCGCGCCAGCCGGATGGCGTGCATGGTTGCCTCGGTACCCGTATTGGTGAAACGCAAGGCGTCCACCCACGGGACCGCCGTCCGGAACCTCTCGGCTGCTTCGACCTCGCGGGCCGTCGTCATCGCAAAGGTCGTACCGGCGGCCGCCGCTTCCGCCACCGCCTGCGCGACCACCGGATGGCCGTGCCCAAGGACCACCGGCCCGAATCCGCACTGGTAGTCGATGTACCGGTTGCCGTCCATGTCGTAGACATAGGCGCCTTCGCCTCGTTCGATGACCAGAGTGTCGTCGTCGCCCCAGTAACGAAACTGGCTGGAGACCCCGTTGACCAAGCTGGCCCTCGCCCGTGCGAACCATTCCGCCGTCTTCTCACCTTGCAGTCCCATCAGCTTCCCTTTCGTCGGGCGACCGGCCGGTCGAATCCGTCACCGCTCGGCGACGTCAACCAGAATTCTCGCCGTACCACCATGGTTTGTCTTCCATTCGCATGTTCCAGTGCACATGCCGCATCGCGGTGAACGCTTCCATACCCTCCAGACCGAGTTCCCGGGCGTTGCCACTGGCCCGCATCCCTCCGAACGGCGCGGCCAGATTGTCGACGACGGGGTCGTTCACCCACACGGTTCCTACGCTCATCTCTTCGTACGCCCGCCGGACCCGGTCGGGAGTATGGGTATAGCAGCTGGCTCCGAGCCCGTAGGGAGTATCGGCCGCCAGCGCAAACGCCTCGTCGTCATCATCGAAGACCATGATCGGAAGCACCGGCCCAAAAGTCTCCTCTTTCATCAGTTCCATTCCGTGGTCGACATCGATGACGACGGTCGGTTCGAGGTAGAAACCGGCCGACCCCTCGGGAATGGCTCCACCGGTCAGCACCTTGGCGCCCCCGGCCTGGGCAGCCGCCAGCTGCTCCAGCACTTTGGCCCGTCCCCGCTGATTGCGCATCGGCCCGATCTGGGTCTGGGACTCGAAGGGGTCGCCCACCCGTAGTTGTGAGGCCAGCTGCACGGTCCGATCGACGAACTGATCGTGAACCCGGCGGTGAACGTAGACCCGCTCGGTTGAGGTACACACCTGCCCGGCATTGAGGAACGACGCCCACACTACGGCCTTGGCGGCCAGGTCGGCATCGACATCGTCGAACACGATGGCAGGGTCCTTACCGCCGAGCTCCAGGTGAGCCGGTTTCGCCATCCGCCCACAAGTCGCCCCGATGTGCGTGCCGACCTCGGTCGACCCGGTGAAGGCGACCAGGTCGGTGTGGGGATGCCCCACCAACTGCTCCCCGACCGTCCGGCCGCTTCCGGCCAGCACGTTGACGACGCCGGGCGGGGTAGCAGCGGCAAAGACCTCTGCCAGCAGCAGCGTCGTCAAGGTCGTCTCCGAGGCCGGCTTGATGACCGTCGTGTTGCCGGTGGCCAGCGCCGGTGCCACCTTGAAGGCGAGCAAGAGCAAGGGATAGTTCCAGGGGACCAGCGTGGCGACCACCCCGTAGGGAGCCCGCACGACCAGCGACAGTTGTCCCGACTCGTTGGACGGAACGATGCGGCCGCCGTGGACTCGGGCCAGCTCCGCGTACTGCCGGAAGAGGTCCGCGATCATGTCCACGTAGAGAAGGTTGCGCGAAAACGGCCGGCCGGTCTCCCGAGTCACCAGGTCGGCCAGTTCCTGCTTCCGTTGCAGAATCTCGGCGGCCACCGCATGGAGGGCCGCGCTCCGTTCCGGCTGGGAGGCTCCCCACCAGAGATGTTGGGCGCGGACGGCCGCGTTCACTGCGGTATCGACCTGGTCGGGTGAGGCGGCGGCGACCGAGTCGATGGGCGCACCGGTGGCAGGATCGAGGATGACGAATGGCTCGGCCGAGCCGGGCTCAAAGGCTCCGTCGATCAGTAGGGGGCGTGCCGGCACATTCTCACCAATCGGAATCCTACCCGTTTGGACCGGCAGCACCGCGTTCCGAATCCCTACGATTCGAAACGCAAGGACCCGCAATCCAGAGGTGAAGTCGTGACCGAGAACCTCGAGCTCTACATTGCCGGTGAATGGACGGAAGGGACCGGAGATCAGTCCCACGCACTGAGAAGTCCGGTGACCGGCGAGCACATCGCCAACGTTCCGCTTGCGTCCCCGGCCGATATCGACCGGGCCGTGCAGGCGGCCAGGACGGCCACCGAGGAAATGCGCTACTGGTCCGCGTTCGAGCGAGCCGAGATGTGTTTGCGCGTTGCCGCCGCAATCGAGCCGCTGATCGAAGAGATCGCCAGGATCCAGACCCTGGAACAAGGCAAGCCGTACCACGCCGAGTCGTTGGCCGATATCGCCGAAGCCAACCAGTACTTCTACAACGCCGCCGAGGACGTCAAGCGCCTGGCCGGCGAGGTCATCCCCACCTCGGACCGTCACAAACGAATGTTCACATTCCGCCGTCCGGTCGGAGTATGGGCTGCCATCACCCCCTGGAATTTCCCGGTCACCATTCCGCTCGAATACGTGGGGCCGGGGCTGGCGACGGGCAACGCGGTCATCGTCAAGCCTCCCGAGTTCACTTCCTGGGCCCTCCTCAAGCTGGCCCAGGCCATCGACGAGGCGGGTGTTCCCAAGGGTGCCGTGTCGATCATTCCCGGCGGGCCCAGCATCGGGCAATACCTGGTAGAGCACCCCGGGATCGACGCCATCGGGTACACAGGCTCGTCCGCCACCGGCCGGAAGATCCTGTCGTCCATGGGCATCAAGCGGTCCATCATGGAGATGTCCGGCAACGGTCCGACCATCGTGGCCGCCGACGCCAACCTCGATGCGGCCGCCTCGCTGGCGGTCTACGGTGCCTACTACAACGCCGGGCAGGTGTGCTGTGCCACCGAGCGGGTCATCGTTCTCGACGAAGTCCACGATGAGTTCGTCGAGCTCGCCGCCAAGGCGTCCGCAGAGGTGGTGCTGGGCGATCCGTTCGATGAGAAGACCACGATGGGTCCACTGAACAACGAACCCACTGCGGCCAAGATGGACCGTCACCTGAACGAGGCGCGGGAGCGAGGGGCGAAAGTCATCATCGGAGGGGGAAGGGCATCCGGCTATCCAACCGATCTCTACTACGACTTCACCATCGTGGACGGGGTGCCGGAGGACAGTGCCCTGTCGCAGGAAGAGTCGTTTGGACCGGTACTCCCGGTCCTGAAGGCCGGTGACGACGAAGAGGCGGTGGCGATCGCCAACCGCTCCAACCTCGGACTGCAGGCGGCGGTCTTCACCTCCAGCCTCGCCAAGGCGTTCTGGTACGTCGACCGGGTGAGGTCGGGTACGGTCGTGGTCAACGACTCGACGGACTTCTGGGAGACTTTCCAGCCGTTCGGCGGCGCCGCGGGGACCGATACCGGGTGGGGTCGGGGCCGCATCGAGGAGTTCACCGATCTCCAAACGATGGTGATCGACCTCAGCAACGCGAGGTAGGGACTTTCCGGCTTGGTGCGCTACCTGCGGCGGGGGCAAAGGTCACGCACCGGAGAGCCGGGCCGGGTTGCTCCTTGCCTCTCCGTGCGGGACGTTCACCGAAGCAAGGCCGGCGATGAGGTCGAGCTGGGCGGACCCCTGATGGGATTACAGTTCGGTCATGGGCTCTTTCTGGCATCCGTTCGCAGACATGGGAGCCGTCGACGGCCGCGAGTTGGTCATCGACCGCGGAGAAGGAATCTACGTCTTCGATGAGAACGGCCGCCGGTACCTGGACGCCACCGCCAGCCTCTGGTACTGCAATGTCGGCTACGGCCGGCAAGAGATCGTGGACGCGGCTGCCGGCCAGATGGAGAAGCTGCATGCCTACCACACGTTCGGCGACTTCGTCACACGGCCGGTGATCGAACTGACCGAGAAGGTGGCGGCGATAGCGCCGGTTCCCGGTAGCAAGGTCTTTCTCACGAGTGGAGGCTCAGACTCCGTCGACAGCGCTGCCAAGCTGGCGAGGCGCTACTTCCATCTGACCGGCCAACCCGAGCGGACCGTTTTCATTGCCCGCCGGTGGGGCTATCACGGTACTCACGCCTACGGCACCAGCTTGGCCGGGATGGCACCGAACAAGGACGGCTACGGAGACCTGATCGGCGACGTCGTCGTCGTGCCGTGGGACTCGGTCGAAGCCGTCGAGAACGCCATCGAACAGGTCGGCCCCGAACGCATAGCCGGGATGTTTTGCGAGCCGGTCATCGGAGCGGGCGGCGTGCGAGTCCCACCGGACGGCTACTTGACCGGCGTCCGTGAGATCATCCGCAGGGCGGGTGCTCTGTTCATCGCCGACGAGGTGGTGACCGGGTTCGGCCGGGTGGGAGCCTGGTTTGCCTCCAACCGGTTCGGCCTCGAACCGGACCTCCTGACGTTCGCCAAAGGGGCCACCTCGGGATACGTACCTCTCGGCGGAGTGATCGCAGCACCCTGGATCGCCGAACCTTTCTGGCAAGGCGGCGTGACGTGGCGCCACGGCTACACCTACTCGGGTCATTCCACAGCTGCCGCGGCAGGCCTGGCCAACCTGGACATCCTCGAACGTGAGGGACTGCTCGCCGCAGCCCGCAAACTCGAACCCGAATTGGCCGCCGCCCTGGCACCGCTGGTTCAACACCCTCTGGTGTCGGAGATTCGGTCGGGACTCGGAGTGCTGGGCGCCGTGCAACTAGATCCTGGCGCCGTGGAAGACGACCCCGGTCTGCCGTCGAAGGCCTTCCGGGCGATCCGGAAGGCAGGAGTCATCACCCGGGCAGTCGGCGGTGGCGGCCTTCAGGTCTCTCCCCCCCTGGTCATCACGACCGATCGGATCCGTGAGATGGTTGCCGGCTTCTCAGCGGGCCTCGATTCGGTGACATTGTGAAAACCATTCCGTTCTGGACCGACGACTACCCGCGGCCCGACGGCCTGGTGGCCGGTGATCTTCCCAAACAGACCGAGGTCCTGGTGATCGGCGGCGGCATCACCGGGTTGACTGCCGCTCGCTGCCTGGCCCAAACAGGGATCGAAGTGGCGGTGGCCGATTCCCAGGCGATCGGCGACGGCGCCAGCAGCATGAATGGAGGTATGGCGATCTACGGGTTGAAGGCCGAGGCGGAGGCTGTGATCGATCGTTTTGGTGAGGAATTGGGACGGGAGCTGTGGGAAGCCTCCCTCGTCGCGATCGACCGTGTCGAAGAACTGGTCGATGAGGAGGCAATCGCCTGCGATTTCTCCCGCCCGGGATCTGCCGAATTCGGATTCACCGGTCGGGATGATCGATTGCTGGCCGCCTACGCCGGCTGGACGACCAGCGAGCTCGGATTTCCGATCGAGTACGTCCCGCGCGAGCGGCTCGGCGAGGTGGTCGGCAGCGAACGTTTCTCGATGGCCCTGACCGACCAGGTGAGCGCCGGCGTCCACCCGGCCAAGTACACCTTCGGCCTCGCCGGAGCCGCGGCCCGGGCCGGCGTTACTCTCGTCGAGCATGCCGAGGTCACCGGCGTGGAGAAATGGGGAGGGAGGTTCTCCGCCGCCACATCCCGGGGCGAGACGGAAGCCGCCCGGGTACTCGTGACTACCAACGGCTACACGGGGACTCTCTTCCCGGACATCCGGCGGGGAGTTGTGCCGATCGGCAGTTACTCGATCGTGACCGAACCACTCCCGACGGCGCTGGCCGAAGAGCTGCTCCCCGGCAACCGGATGGCATGGACGGCCCGGCGTTTCCTCAATTACTTCCGACGTACGCCGGACGACCGGATCCTGATCGGAGGCCGCCGCAACCTCAGAACCGACCTCGATCCCTCCGACAGCGCCCGCGAGTTGAGATCACGTCTACTGGAGTTCTTCCCTCAGCTCGCACCATTCGAGATCAGCCACGTGTGGGGCGGGAAACTGGGGGTCACCTTCGATCTCCTTCCTCACATCGGCCGGCACCATGACGTCTGGTACGCGCTGGGATACGGAGGTCACGGAGTAGCGCTCGGCACCTACCTGGGTACCGACGTCGCCATGCTGATGACCGGCCGGCTCGATCGCAGCCCGTTCGCCGACATCCCTCACCCGACCCGGTGGTACTACCGCACCAAACCGTGGTTCCTGCCGTTCGCCGCCCTCGCCTACCGAACCCTGGACCGCTTCGGCCGTTGATGTGCCCCGGCCCTCAGGTCGAGCCGGGTTATCCGGCGCGTCACTTGATGACCAGATCCGGATGGGTCCGTATCCGGGGCCGGGCCGCCACCACGCCGCGCGACAACTCGTCGAACGCCTGCGCCGCTTCGCTCTCGGGAGCGACGACTGCCAGCGGCAGACCTTCGTCCGCGCCCGCCCGCATTGCCGACAGGAACGGGATTCGGGCGAGGAGAGGCACCGCGAGTTCGTCGGCCAGCGCGGCACCTCCTCCTTCGCCGAACAGCGCATAGCGAGTTCCGTCGTCACCCGTGAACCAGGACATGTTCTCGACCACTCCCATCACTTCCTGGTTGACCTTCTCGGCCATGAGGGCGGCCCGTTTGGCAACCCGCTGGGCCGTCGGCTGGGGTGTCGTCACCACCAGGACCTGGGAGCGCGGCACGAACTGAGACACGGAGATGGCCACATCCCCGGTCCCGGGCGGCATGTCGATCAGGAGGAAATCAGGATCATCCCAGAACACGTCGGAGAGGAATTGTTCGAGGGCCTTGTGCAACATGGGGCCGCGCCAGATGACGGCCTGATCGGGACGAACGAAGTAGTCCATCGAGATGACTTTTACACCGTGCGCCCGGGGGGCGATGATCGTTTCGTCGATCACCGCGGGGGGTCGGTGCACCCCGAGCATCTTCGGTATGGAGAATCCCCACACGTCTGCATCGATCACCCCCACCGAGTGGCCCTGCTGGGTGAGGGAAACGGCCAGATTGGCAGTGACGGAGGACTTCCCGACGCCACCCTTCCCGCTCGAGATGGTCACTACCCGGGTGGGCGTACCGGGTCGGACGACGGTCATCCCCCGCTCCGGTCGCAACTCGCCCATCATCCTGCTGCGGTCGTCGTCGCTCATGTCCACAAACGTGACATCGACGGAAGCGACGCCGTCGACCGAAGATGCGGCGGCTTCGATTCCCCGGGCTATCAGGTCGGCCATCGCATAGCCGGGAACGGGCGCGGCGACCTCCACCTGGACTCTTCCTTTGCGGTCGGTGTCGATTGATCGAATCATCCCCAGTTGACTCAAGGGACGGCCCAATTCGGGTTCCTCGACGGCCCCTACCTGGGCCTCAATCGCTGCCTCATCGATCATCTCTTGTCCTATCCGCGCAGTGTTTAGAACGAGCGCGAAACTATAGTGACGGCGTCCACCTACCCCGGCCGCCCATGAACACCCATCAACTCGAGCGCACCCTCAGCGACCTCACCTCGACCCTCGGGGACCCGACCCGCCGCTCCATCTACCTCGCCGTGCGCGAATCGGCACAGCCGGCAACCGCCACGCAGGTCGCCGCCGAGTTCAACATCCACGCCAACGTGGCTCGTCATCACCTCGATCGCCTGGCGAACGATGGCTACCTGGAGGTGACCCGCCGGCGACCCGAAGGGAAGAACGGGCCCGGAGCCGGCCGGCCGGCCAAGTGCTACACCGCCACCGACAAGGAAATCGAGCTTCAGTTCCCGGCCCGGCGGTACGACCTGCTGGCCGACCTCCTGATTCGCGTCGTACAACGGCTCGAACCCGAGCGGGCCTCCCAGATCGCCGCCGAGGTCGGCCGCGAGTACGGTGTGGAACTGGCCGGCACTCTGGACTTGCCCGACGAAGGCGGCTTTGAGGCGGCGCTGGCCGCCGTCCAGCAGGCCATGGTCGAGGTCGGTTTCGCCGTCGATGCCAACACCAACAGCCGCCAGTTGTTGATGAGCCACTGTCCGTTCGGTCGAACGGCCTTCGATCATCCTGAGGTCGTCTGCTCTCTGGATCGCGGGATCGTGAACGGCCTGATGGAAGCCCTTGATCAAACCACCGAAACGGTCACGTTGCCCAAGGAGACATGGGGCGAAGCCTGCGTGAGCACGGTCTAGGAGAGTCGCCTACCCTTGAGCCTCGTCCCGCCGAGCCCAGGAGGTCACATATGTCCGTCGCTGTTGGGGATCGCGCCCCGAACTTCGAGTTGCTGGACCAGGATGCCAATGAGGTCACCCGGGCCTCTCTCGAAGGTCGCAAGGCGCTCATCGTCTTCATACCCTTCCCGTTCACCGGCATGTGCGAAGCCGAACTGTGCGCTATTCGCGACAACCTCTCGGAGTTGAACGATCTCGACGCCAACGTGGTGGCGATCAGCTGCGATACGCGCCATGTGCACAAGAAGTGGGCAACCGAACAAGGTTTTGGGTTCCCTCTTCTCTCCGACTTCTGGCCGCACGGAGCCACCGCCCGCGCCTACGGGAGCTTCAACGAAGAAAAGGGGTGCGCCAACCGCGTCACCTATGTTCTCGATGATGCCGGGGTGGTGCGGGAAATCATCGACTCGGGCAGCTTGGGAGTCGCCCGGGAGATGGACGCGTACAAGACGGCGCTGGGAAGGTAAGAGGTTGCCCGTAGCAGGTTTGGCTGCTGGTACCGGGCAGTGCAACCCGCAGCTTGAAACCCGAAACCAAGAACCTGAAACCTGAAACCTGGACTATCCAAACCAACTGCGCCAGAGACGGATGAGGAAACCCGGTCGCTGAGGCCGGGGAAGATCACGGAGCACGGTCTCCTGCAGATCGAGCGGTAGGTCACCGACCAGCGCGTACCCACCCGCCCGGGACTCCCACACGTAGACAACCAGACCCGGCTGGAAGAGACGCCGGTATTCCTTGCCGTCGATTTCAACGACCGGGGCGCCGTCGAGTTCCGGGATCTCGACCGACTTTCGGGCCGTGAACACGGTGAAAGAGAACACCCCGTCCGAGTAGTAAGCGACCGTTGAACCCTCCGGTCCTTCATACACGTCCAGCCGGCTGAACCCGCCGACCTGGGCAGGAAGCACATCCGGTTCGAGATCACTGAGATCGAGAACCTCAAAGGTCTCCGGCGTCGCCTGACCGACCGAGGCGTCGATAGACCGCGGCTCGTCGCTGAACGCGACGAACGAACTCGAGCAATACAGAGAGCGATCTCCGTTCCGCACCTCTGAGCGGAGTAGGGCCCCGGTGGCATCGTCGAAGTGCAGCCTCACTCTCTCGACGTCCCCCTCCAGCACCGAGACGACGTGTACCGGACGTTCCAGCTCACGAGCTCGGCCCGCTTCGGTAGACAGGTACCGGGAACTCAACTCCCACTCGGCAGTACTCTCGGTTCGGGTTGCCTGTACGGTGCCGTCGGGGGCCCACTGGTATAGCTCCCCGTCGGTAGCCATCGCCTCGCTGCCGTTGGTCTTCACCCACAACCGGCCGTCGGACCGCGTGACCTGGACGAACTGGGCGACGGTCCCGTCGGGGGTGTCGCAGACTACGAGCATCTCACCCGAATACTCGGACGCGGCCGCACGTTCGAGATAGTCGCCCAGGTCGGCGGCGAGCACCGGCACCACCTGCCCTGAGGACACCCCTACGACCAACGCCAGGACGACAAACACTCGGGTCATTCGATGGTCCCTGCCCCTCGCTCGATCACGGGCACCGGTGTCCTCGGGGTGATGGCGGGTTCTAGCGACGTGCGGGCACCGTACTGGTCGGACAGCTGATCGAGGCGTACCTCCAGGGTGGTGGGGGGAGCGAGGATCGTGGCGATGCCGACGAAAAGGGCCAGGATGGCGGCAGCCGCTGCGGCAATCCACACGGGAGGCCGGCGGGCAAGGATCGGCACCTCCACCCCATCGTCTTCGGGAGGGACCAACCCCGCCGGTAGTTCGAGCAGGAGCAGCGAACGAACGGCCGTCCTGGAGGAGTTGAGATCACTCAACTCCTCCCGGCAGGGCTCGCACCCGGCGAGATGGTGGGCTACCCGGCTTCGTTCCTCCTCGGTGACTTCACCGTCGAGGAAAGCCGAAAGAAGCTCGCCCGGATGGTTCACCGCAGTAGCCCCTTCAGCATCTTCCGTCCCCGATGGATCCGGCTGCGCACCGTGCCGATCGGCGCAGCGACGGCCGTTGAAATCTCCTCGTAGGTGAGGCCGACGACATCGCAGAGCACCACAGCCTCGCGGAAGTCGAAGGGAAGTTCGAGCAGAGCCGCCTGGATGTCCTCGCCGAGCCGCACCGAAGCCAGGATCTCATCCGGGGCGGGAGACGAGTGACCGGCCAGGCGGTCAACCTCGTCGGGCAGCGGAGCGGTCGGTCTCCTCTTCCGGCGCCGGATGTCGTCGAGAAAGGCGTTTCTGGTGATACGCCACAGCCAGCCCTCGAACGACCCGGGCTGGTAGCCGGCCAAACCCTTCTTGACGCGCAGAAGGACCTCCTGGGTGAGGTCCGCCGCATCGTCCGGATTGCCGGCGAGCCGGTACGCGAAGTTGTAGATCTTTCGCCCATAGACCCGCGCTACTTCTTCCCACGTCAGCGGTACGTTTTCGAGCACGTGCGCTACCTACTGAACGCAGCAAGTGACAACGGAGTTCCCCCGTGCGCGGAACAGCGCCCCTCGAGCATCAACGGGAAGGCGAGCGGGGGCTCAGGTATCTCGGGCATCGGCGGGTGGCTTGTCTTCGCCGCCCTGCTCGATACCCGTTTGGGATTCCTTGGTTGCCTGAGCGTCGGCGGGTGGCTCTTCCTCGCCGCCCTGTTCCACGCCCTTGCGGAATTCCTTGGCCGACGCGCCCAATGACCGAGCGAGATCGGGGAGCTTCCTAGCTCCGAATAGAAGCAGCAGAATCACCAGGATGATGATGAGTTCGCCGCCGCCAAGTCGTCCAAACATGATGTCTCCTTCAAAAGTATCCTACCGGGACGTCTCTACGTACGCAGGCAGAATCTCTTCCGCGACGATATCCCAGCCGGCGACGGAACTCCAACCGAACGGCAGCGGAGAGAAACTCAACACCAGGTCGGTCACCCCCAGCACCCGATACTCCTCGATCCTCTCCCTCACCTGCTCCGGGGTTCCCACCAGGCCGCGGTCCGCCGTTTCGGCCAACGAGGTGTCCCGAATCAGCCACGGTGCCTGACGTCGCCACTCTTCAAACCGCCGCGTCAGGTCATCCTGGTTCTCGCCCACGAGTGCAACCAGCCCGAGGCTCCTCCTCACCGACCGGGGATCGCGCCCTACCTCCTCACAAGCTTGCTCAAACTCGGCCGCCTTGGCCGCGTACGCCTCCGGCGAGTAGCGCCACGCAACATTCCACGCATCGGCCTTCCGGGCCACCGTCCGCAGGGCCCGGGTCCCGCTCGCCGCGAGGAGTATCGGAAGGGCCGCCTGCGCGGGTTGGGGCAGATTGGGAGCCGCATCGACGCCAAACCGCGGGCCGTGAACCGTCGCCCGGCTCTCCGCAACCATCGAACGGATGAGGTCGACTGCTTCCTCGAGTTGGGCGAGACGCTCCGGAGCCGGAGGATAGGGCAACCCGGCTGCGATGAACTCCGGTTGATGCCAACCGGCACCCAACCCGAGCTCGAACCGACCTTCGCTCAGCCGGTCCAGCGACGCCGCCGCCTTGGCCAGCACCGACGGCGGGCGGAATCCGACGGCCAGCACCAACGTCCCCAGGGTCGCCCGGCGGGTGGCCACCGCCAGGGCCGGCAGCAGCACCATGGCATCGAGCTGGCTCCCCGGCCCGGCGGACCCGCCCAGCGTTCCCAGGTCGGTGTAGTAGTGGTCGGATACCCAAAAGGCGCCAAAACCTGCAGTCTCGAGTTGCCCGGCGAGTTCTTTGAGATCCGGCCAGGGAGGCAGACCGATCCCGCTGTGAACGCCATGCGGTAGGGCGACACCTACCCGCAACGGAGCGGTCACTCGAGCGACAGAGCGTCGACGAAACTCTGGAGGCGCTCTCGCGTGACGAACCTGATGCGTGGTTCTCGCTTCTCGCGCTCATACACGCCGAAGGGTGAGTACTTGTCGCTGATCAGCAGTCCCCGGTCTGATCCGGAGTTGAGGAACTCCATGACGAACTCCCGCATGGTCACCTCCCCGATCTCCGGGTGGTCACCGGGTTCATAGGGATCCTCACGCAGATAGGTGGAAGACCCGGCTTTGGTCGCCGTGTAGGCCAGCGGATTCTCGGTCGAAGCGACCGAGTAGCCGAAGAGCCGCAAGAGCGATCGGACCATCTCGGCCGAACTCATCGCCGCCGGATCGACCCCCTGGGCTCGGAGCCCCACACTCACCGCCTTCGGGAGTCGCAGTTCGCTGCCTATGGGGGCCAGCGCATCGGCTCGCTGGTCAGCGGCCAAACTCGGCGCCGTCTGGGGAAGATCTTCGGAGAACTGCTGCTCCAGAGGGTCGAAGCCTATGTGACCGAGATGAAGCGACGGCGCAGCAACCATCGGCGGCGGCAGCACACCCGGTTCCTCGAGGGCGACCTTGCCGACCAGGCGAGGCTCGCCTCCACGTCCCGCATAAGCGACCACGGTGGTTACGCCGTCGATGGGCAGCCCGTGGCGCTTCTCCCGTACTACCTCGACCGCTTCGTTGGTGAGGAGTTCGCCGAGAACCTCGTCCGGTTCACCTTCGGGAAGGGGGACGTCGAAGACCACCTGGGCTTCCTCGCCCCGAACGTGAAAGTCCGTCACCCGCGGGCGAGGCCGGTCGGCATCGATCGTCGTTACCTCCTGGACGGCTTGCGCCTTTACCTTGGCCGCCTTACCCCTCCTGCTGGTGAGCACCGCGATGGCTCCCAGAACGAGAGCGAGGAAGATCAGGAAAACACCTAGGAAGCCGAGGTCCTGCACGCCACTCCCTTTCTCTGCGGACGGTCTAATGCTAGTGACGCCTTCTTCATGCAGAGTAGAGCACTTCCACCGGCTCTCCCAGGAACCGAGCGGTCCCGACTACGCTAGGAGATCCGGCGGCGAGCTGCCAGGGCCCGCTCTTTGCGGATTCGCCGGCGTTCCCGCTCGGAAAGGCCCCCCCAGATTCCAAACTTCTCACTCTGCTGGATTGCGAACTCGAGACACTCGGCCTTCACTTGGCAGGCGTTGCAGATCGCCTTGGCCTTGCGGGTCGACGCCCCTCGTTCCGGGAAGAACAGATCGGCATCGGCTCCCCGACAGTTGGAATAGTCCTGCCAGGCAAGATCATCGACCGCAAGAGCGTCTATCAGACTGCGGTGCACGAGTGCACCCCCCTTACAACCGTGTAATTACATGCATGTAATCAGGCTGCCCGGGCGCTGTCAAGACGAAATGTCAGGTGAAGCCGGACACTCCGGCGGTTTCAGGTTTCGAGTCTCAGGTTTGGGGACCTCAGAACTGAGACTTCCGCAGCCGATTGACGGCCTCGCTGAACAGGAGATTCAGACCCGAAGGACGCGCTGGATGAGGCTCGTCAGCATCCGTCGTATCCGGTTCGCATCCGACGAAAGCGGGCTGAAGGTGGAGATATCCAGGTAGCCGAGGTCCCGCGCTAGGAGAAGGTGGTACTCGACCTCTACGGCCGACGCTCGGGCGATGCCGAGGTATCGGGCGAATTCGCGTGGAGTAGTGCGTGCCGAGCCTTCAGCTATGTTGGCGGCAACCGATGTCGATGCCCGCCGAAGCTGCGCCGTGAGCCCGTAGGTCTCAGCCGTGGGAAACGACCTTGTGTGACCGTAGATGTCGAGAGCAAGCCTATGGGCAAACGCCCAGACATCGAGCTTCTTGAAGTCCTGCATCCGTCATGCTTATCACGAGCGTATGACGTCTACGAACCACCTGAGCCCGAAACCTGCCACCTGAGACCTCTCACCGCTCGAAACTTGGTGCTTGGTGCTTCGTGCTCCCCGGCCGGAGCCGCCCGCTCCGCTGCTAGTTTTGGTCCGACCTGCAATCTCGTGCTTGGAGGCCGGTAGTGACGACCACCAACAAGGGCACGGACCACGGCTCGGCCAACCGCCGGCGGCCCTGGGCGATCGAGTTCTACGGCTCGGATGTCGGGAAGAAATGGGTGATGGCCATCACCGGCATCGTCTTCCTCGGCTACGTATTCGTCCACATGCTTGGGAACCTCAAGCTCTACCTCGGCACCGATCCGACCGGGATCTACGCCATCGACCACTACGGCGAGTGGCTCCGTGAACTGCTCGAGCCTTTCCTCCCCCGCGAGGGCTTGCTCTGGATCTTCCGGGTAGTGCTCACGGCATCCGTGGTGTTCCACATCCATGCGGCCTACTCGCTGACCGTCACCAACTGGAAGGCCAGACCCGTTCGGTACCAGTCGCCTCGTGAGTACCTGGTGGCCAATTACGCGTCGCGGACCATGCGATGGTCGGGAGTGATCGTCGCTGCGTTCATCCTTTTCCACCTCATGGACCTGACGTTCGGCAATGTCAACCCGGATTTCGTAGCCGGCGATGTGCACGCCAACCTGGTGGCCAGCTTCAGTAGACCGGCAGTAGCCATCTTCTACATCGTGGCCAACCTGTTGCTCGGACTTCACATCTTTCACGGCACCTGGAGCCTCTTCCAAAGCATCGGATGGAACAACCCCCGGTTCAACGAGTGGCGTCGCTGGTTCGCCTGGGCGTTCACCGCCGTCATCGTCGTTCCCAACGTCAGTTTTCCGCTCACGGTGCTGACCGGTCTGGTCACGTGAGAGGGGGATGATGATGCAACTCGACGCGAAGATCCCGACCGGCCCTATCCAGGACAAGTGGGACTCCCACAAGTTCGACGTGAAGTTGGTCAACCCGGCCAACAAACGCAAGTACGAGATCCTGGTGATCGGCACCGGCCTGGCCGGCGCCTCGGCCGCTGCCACGCTCGGGGAACTCGGGTACAACGTGACGGTGATCACCTACCACGACTCCCCGCGCCGGGCACACAGCATCGCCGCCCAGGGTGGCATCAACGCCACCAAGAACTACCACGGAGACGGCGACAGCATCTTCCGGCTGTTCTACGACACGGTCAAGGGCGGGGACTATCGATCCCGGGAAGCCAACGTCTATCGCCTGGCTCAGGTGAGCAGCGACATCATCGATCAGTGCACTGCCCAGGGAATCCCGTTTGCCCGCGAGTACGGCGGTCTGCTCGACAACCGGTCGTTCGGAGGAGCACAGGTTTCCCGGACGTTCTATGCGAGAGGACAGACCGGTCAGCAGCTCCTCCTCGGCGCCTACCAGGCGCTGGCCCGCCAGATCAAGCTCGGCAAGGTCAAGCTCTATGCCCGCACCGAGATGCTCGACGTCGTCCTTCACGAAGGGCGGGCGGTGGGGGTGATCACCCGCGACCTGGTGACCGGCGAGATTCGCGCCCACTCGGCCCACGCCGTCGTCCTGGCGACCGGCGGGTATGCCAACGCCTACTTCCTGTCGACCATGGCCATGGCCAGCAACGCCACGGCCGCCTGGCGTGCCCACCGCAAGGGGGCGCTCTTCGCCAACGCCAGCTTCACCCAGATCCACCCGACGGCCATCCCGCAGAGCGACGAGACCCAGTCGAAGTTGACCCTGATGTCCGAGTCGCTCCGCAACGACGGACGGATCTGGGTGCCGAAGAAGGCCGGCGACGACCGTCCCCCCGGCCAGATTCCGCCGGAGGAACGCGACTACTACCTGGAGCGGAAATACCCCGCTTTCGGCAACCTCGTTCCCCGCGATGTGGCATCCCGCAACGCCATGACGGTGGTGGAGGAAGGACGGGGAGTGGGTCCCCGCAAGAACGGCGTGTACCTGGACTTCGCCGATTCCATCAACCGCCTCGGCCAGGCGGTCATCGAAGAGCGCTACGGCAACCTGTTCGAGATGTACGAGCGCATCACCGACGAGAACCCGTACGAGGTTCCGATGCGGATCTACCCGGCGCCTCACTACACGATGGGTGGCCTGTGGGTCGACTACAACCTGATGACCACCATTCCGGGGCTCTACTCCATCGGCGAGGCCAACTTCTCAGATCACGGCGCCAACCGCCTCGGTGCCAGCGCTCTCATGCAGGGATTGGCCGACGGCTACTTCGTGTTGCCGGCGACGATCAGCGACTACCTCGCGGACTTTCTCGGCACCCAACCGGTCCCCACCGACCATCCGGTGTTCGCCGAGGCGACCCGAGAGGTCCACGATCGGGTCCACCGACTGCTGTCCGTCCAGGGGAGCCGCACGGTCGATTGGTTCCACCGCAAGCTGGGCAAGATCCTGGAGACTCACGTCGGCATGTCGCGCAACGAAGCGGGGCTCCAGCAGGCTTTGCAGGAGATCCCGGCCCTGCGCGATGAGTACCACCAAGACGTCCGGGTGCCCGGCGAGAACGAGTCCTTCAATCAGTCTCTGGAAAAGGCCGGCCGGGTTGAGGATTTCTTCGAGTTGGCCGAACTGATGGCGCTCGATGCCCTGAACCGGCGGGAATCGTGCGGCGGGCATTTTCGGGAGGAGAGTCAGACACCGGAAGGCGAGGCCCTTCGCAACGACGACGAGTACTCGTACGTGGCGGCGTGGGAGTTCACCGGCGTCGGGGAGCAACCGAACCTGGTCAAGGAGCCGCTCGAATTCGAATACGTGCAACTGGCGCAAAGGAGCTACAAGTGAACGTCACACTGCGCGTATGGCGCCAGGACAACCCCGATGCTCCCGGGACCTTCGTCGAGTACGACGCTCCCGACATCGAATCGCATGCCTCTTTCCTGGAGATGCTCGACGTCGTCAACGAGCGCTTGACGGATCAGGGCGAAGAGCCGATCGCCTTCGACAGCGACTGCCGGGAGGGCATCTGCGGGATGTGCGGGCTGATGATCAACGGCCTGGCCCACGGTCCCCAGCAGGGAACGGCGACATGCCAGCTGCACATGCGGAAGTTCCAGGACGGCGATGTGATCACCATCGAGCCGTGGCGGTCGTCCGGCTTCCCGATCATCCGGGACCTGGTGGTCGATCGCAGCTCATTCGATCGGATCATCGAGGCCGGAGGGTATATCACCGTCCCGACCGGCAGCGCCCCCGACGCCAACCTGATCCCGGTCCCCAAGCCGGCCGCCGATTCCGCGATGGATGCGGCTTCATGTATCGGTTGCGGGGC
>DHIO01000049.1 GCA_002403855.1 Acidimicrobiia bacterium UBA4744 | reverse complement strand
ACGCGTTATGCGCTTCCAAGCGGGCCGGTCATCACTGTGAGTGATTCCCGTCTCGGCCAAGTCGGCCGACCTTCGATCCGGTTCGTCGACCAGTCCGGCCATCACCCTCCAGTCGGCGGCCAGGAGCTCGTGGGCGTTGGTCGATCTTGTTTACTGCCGGGCCATCATCTGTTTCAGGGTGGCTTCGTCGTCTTCTATGAGTTCGCCGCTCACGTCGATAGTGACCGAGTGGATCGTGCTGGTGAAGGCGAACGGCGATTGGTAGACGTCGGGAAGCACGGAGGCGAGGGCGTCGTATCCGCAGGAGAGTCCTTCGAGCTCGTATATCGACGGAGTTGTATGAGGAACTTCGGCCGCGCCGACGAGGTCCCCGTCGACGTATAGCTGGAACCGGCCCGGTGACCCCTTGCCAGCACTGAAGTCTGGTGGGCCGGTTGGTTCGAACTCGAAGCGCAGGAGGTGCCGACCCTCGGGCACGACCTCAGAAGAGCTCGCTCCGAAGAAGTCACGGGCGACGTAGTTCAGGCCGTAGTGGAGTCTTCCGTCTTTGATGTAGAAAGCGAAACCGCCGGCGGCACCGCCCTGGGCCAACAGCACTCCTTCGGCACCTCCGGACGGGATGGTGACGTCGGCTTCGATGCTGTGCGGCCGGTTCACGGTCTTGGGTGTGGCAGGCTGGGGGATCGGGGCAAGACCTGGGTAGTAGGTGAACCGGGTGCGCGGACGGGAGGTCATCGGCCGGTCGACCACCAAGCGGGACTTGACGTCGCCGTCGATCGGGAGGACCTGGTACTTCCCGGCCTCGACCCACCAGAGCCGGATCAGTTCGTGCAGCTTGTCGGGGTGCTCCGCTGCGAGGTTCCGCGATTCTGTCGGGTCGTCGGTGATCCGGTACAGTTCCCAGCCCTCGGTCTCGAGCTCGTCGAGCACCTCTGGGGTGATCGGTGAGCCGAACTCCCTGCCTTTCGTTGCGGCAGTTGTGAAGTCGACGCCGGGCCATGGGCAGACCGCCCGCCACCCGTCGTGGTCGATCGCGCGGTGCCCGAACATCTCGAAGTACTGCGTGACGTGTTCGGTGGACGCCGCGGGGTCGTCGAAGCTGGCGGCGAACGACACCCCCTCGATCGGGGATTGAGCAACACCACGGATCGCCGCCGGTGGATCGATCCCGAGCAGGTTGAGGACTGTGGGCACCATGTCGATGGCGTGGGCGTACTGCTCGCGCACCTCTCCACGAGCTCTCACCCCGTTGGGCCAGGAGACGACGAATGGGTCGGTGGCGCCACCGCGGTACGTCTCCCGCTTCCAGCGGCGGAACGGGGTGTCGCCTGCCCAGGCCCAGCCCCATGGGTAGTGGTTGTAGGAACGCAGACCGCCGAGGGAGTCGATCTGGGCCAGGTTGTTCTCGAGCGACTCGGGTGCGTTGTTGAAGAACAGCATCTCGTTTGCCGATCCCTGGGGACCGCCCTCGGCTGAGGCGCCGTTGTCGGACAGCACCATGATGATGGTGTTGTCGAGTTCCCCGATCTCCTCCAGGGTGTCGAGTATGCGCCCGAAGTGGTGGTCGGTGAAAGAGACGAAACCGGCATACACCTCCATGAACCGCGCGTACAGACGCCGCTCCTCCTGCGAGAGTGTCTCCCACTCGGGGACGTCCGGGTCGCGAGGCGGCAGCTCGGCGTACCCTGGGACGATCCCGAGCTCCTTCTGCCGGGCGAAAACCTGCTCCCGGTAGGCGTCCCAGCCCTGGTCGAAGCGACCCGCGTACCGATCGGCCCATTCCTTGGCGACGTGGTGAGGGGCGTGGGCGCACCCGGTGGCGTAGTACATAAAGAACGGCTTCTCCGGGGCGTTCACGTGGGCATCGAGGATCATCCGGATCGCCTGATCGGCCAGGTCCTCGGAGAGGTGATAACCCTCCTCCGGCGACTTGGGTGGCTCCACCGCCCGGTTGTCCTCCGTCAGATCCGGATACCACTGGTTCGTCTCCCCACCCAAGAACCCATAGAAGCGCTCGAAGCCACGCCCGACCGGCCAGCGATGGAACGGACCGGCCGCCGTGTTCTCCTCCGACGGACTGAGGTGCCACTTCCCGACACAGAACGTGTTCCAGCCGTGCTGGCGGAGGATCTCTGACAGCATTCCATTCTCAAATGGCATGCGTGCGTCGTAGCCCGGGTAGCCGGTCGCCGTCTCCATTATCGAAGCGACACCATTCGAGTGGTGATTGCGTCCAGTAAGGACACACGATCTGGTCGGCGAGCACAGCGCAGTGGTGTGCATGTTGGCGTACCGCAGGCCCATCTGGGCCACCCGATCGATGTTCGGTGTGTCCACCAGACCACCAAAGGCCGACAGCTGCCCGTAGCCCACATCGTCGAGAATGAAGAACAAGACGTTCGGCGCTCCCTCCGGCGCTCGCACCGGCGCCGGCCAGGCTGGCGACGAGTCGGCAGTTGTCAGCCCAATCCGACCCGGAAATCGTGAACCCTGGTCATACTCGACAACCGACATCACGCACCTCCACGTGCTTCGCAGTATCACCTACGAGCCTACTCAACGACCGCTGGGTCTCCCCCGCCGACGTCGGTCCCGGGACGGGCAAGAGGGGTAATGCCGATCCAACGGCAGCCTCAGCCCTCCCCACCGTACGCAACGCGCATTGGGCAAAGCTCAGCCGTGCACCAGATCAACGACTCCGGGCGGATTACGCACACTCCACCGAGTGCGCGGGATCGGCACCTCGGCGCTCGTTACGGAACCCCCACCGGAATGCCGGTCATGGGCGGGGAGCTACCTCTATCAGGCCACCATGATCCATCTCGCCATGATCGCGATCGGCAGGTTGCTCACCGATCTCCCCATGCCGATATGAAAGCCTTCTCCGGGTCGTTTGCATTGGCCTCTGTTCGGTGCCAATTGCTGGGCGTACGATGACCGTGGAGGGAGGGGGATAGGACCAGCGTCGTGTGTCTCAAGCAGGTCATGCTGGTTGCTGCTGCGCTGATGTTGCTTGCTACCGGTTGTGGCGGTGAAGACACCGCAGTGTCCACCTCAACGATCCCCTCCACCACCACAACCACACTGGCGACGACCACGGTGCCGACGACCACAGCCACAGTGGCGACCACGACAACAGAGGCGACAACCACCACGATTGCGGTCGAAACAACCACGACCACCGCTGCTCCACTTGCCTGGACACGGGTCCCTGAGGACGAGGCGGTCTTCGGTGGGGCGTCCGAACAGTGGATGGAGTGCGTGACCGCTGGCGGGCCGGGTCTGGTGGCAGTCGGAGCGGCTGAATCCAGCGGCAATGTGGATGCGGCGGTGTGGACTTCTGCTGATGGGATCAGCTGGTCGCGGGTCCCCCACGACGAGACGATCTTCGGAGGCGACGCTAGCCAGGTGATGTCCAGCGTGATGGCCGGAGGCCCAGGTCTGGTGGCCGTCGGATCGGACGGGCCAGTCGCCAGTCGGGTTGCGGCGGTGTGGACCTCTGCGGATGGCATCACTTGGTCCCGGGTCCCCGACGACGCGGCCGTCTTGGGCGGTGATAGAAGCCAGCTGATGAGCAGTGTGACTGCTGGAGGGCCAGGCTTGGTGGCAGTCGGATGGGCCTCGCCAGGTGACAGCGGTCATGCGGCGGTGTGGACTTCTGCTGATGGAATCACCTGGTCTCGGGTCCCTCATGACGAGACCGTCTTTGGCTTCTACACGGAGATGTCGAGCGTAACTGCGGGGGGCCCGGGCTTGGTAGCAGTCGGATGGGAAATCAATTTCAGCCTTGACGCCGATGGGGCGGTGTGGACTTCTGCTGATGGCATCACCTGGTCCCGAGTCACCCACTCCAGGGCGGTCTTCGGCGGTGAGGGCAACCAGGAGATGATCAGTGTGACGGCTGGCGGGCCGGGTGTGGTGGCGGTCGGGTCAGACAAGTGGGGTGCCAATGAGGATGCGGCGGTGTGGACCTCTCCTGACGGCATCAGCTGGTCCCGAGTCACCCACAACGATGCGGTCTTCGGCGGTGAGGGAGCCCAGAGGATGATAGGTGTGACCGCTGGCGGGCCGGGACTGGTGGCCGTCGGATGGGACGGATCGGCCATGGTTGGGGATGCGGCGGTTTGGGTTTCGGCGGATGGAATCACCTGGGCGCGAGTTCCCCACGACGAGGCGGTATTCGCCGGTGAAGGCGATCAGATCATGTGGAGCATCACCACCGGCGGGCCGGGTCTGGTTGCAGTCGGGTGGGACGGATCGGGCGGCGATCAAGATGCAGCGGCGTGGACGGCGGAAGACTGAGGG
>DHIO01000042.1 GCA_002403855.1 Acidimicrobiia bacterium UBA4744 | reverse complement strand
CCGGGCATGCCAGTACCACGAGGCGGGCCATCTCCGGACCAGCATGCTGGTCCACGCCACCATAGGTTTGCGCGCCACCGTCGAAAGCACGGCGACCAAGGCGGTCACGATCCCGCCGATGATGCCGGGTACGAAGAACGTCTCCGCCGAACCCGAGAACACGGCCAGAGCTGCAGCCACGACGGTGCCCCCCAGACCGGCCAGAGCGAATCGGGTCGGCCGCCGACGAAAGAGACGTACGAGAGTGATGGCGACTCCCGACAGCACGGCCAGCACCGCGCCCGCCGGGAGGCCGGCCAGCCCGTTGAAGACGACGAACACGAGAGGCGGGATCACCGCGTCGGCGATCGGCGCGGATCCAAACAGGACAGAGCGCAGCTCTTCGATGATCTCTGTGCGGGCGGGCATGAACACCTTGAATACGTTGCCGACTCCGGTTCGGATCACATCGATGAGCAGGGGAACGGCAGGTGCTGGCTAAGGTGATGGGAATGGTTGGGGTGTCGGCGAGGCCGACCGTGCCCGATCGACCGGCAGAAGGCAGGACGTGACGGAAACCGATGCCAAGCAAGGCAAGGTCCTGGTCGTTGAGGACGAAGCCGTCCCTCGGCGCCTGCTGGTATTGAGCCTGGAGCGAATCGGCTTCGAGGTGGTTGCTTGCGAAGACGGCCCGAGTGCGCTGGAAGCGGTGCTGGCAGAACCATTCGACGCGGCCGTACTCGACATCCGGCTACCCAGGATGCACGGGTGGGATGTTCTGGCTCGCCTTCGTGAAGACCCGCGGACTGCCGATCTCCCGGTCCTGGTGGTAACCGCCTACGAGGGGGCGGAGTCCCAACGGCTTTCTACTGTGACCCAGCCGGACGCTTTCCTCGCCAAGCCGTACGATGTCGATCGGCTGCGCCGCGAAGTCGTTGCCCTGGTCGAGAAGTCCCAACGCAACCGCGCCGCGGACGACGGTCAACCGTCTTGAATGTTGACGCCTTGGGCGTTGGCGGCTTCTCGTTCGTTGAGCCAGACATCGCCCCCCACCTGGACCGCGCACAGAAGGGCGAGAAGAACCACGGTGACTAGTGCTCCGGTGAGTCCTCCGATCAGTCCGATTACGCCGGCGGATAGACCCCCGAGAACCCGCCACTGAGCCTTGAGTCTGGAAACGGCGTTGTCGGACCGCTCGGTGGCAATCTCGATGATGGCCATTCCGATGAGCGCTCCGCCAACGCCGGCGATGAGCAACCAGCGTTCGTTGGCCGGCCAATCGTGGCCGCCGGCGCCGATCACGGCGCCCTCCAGACCGATGGCGGTCGCCATCAGCCCGATCACGAGCGGAAGGTGGCCGTAGATCCAGACCGTTGGTTTCCAGGCCGTCTTCTGTCCCGCCCGTCGGCGTACCACGGTTCCGTCGAGATTGTCGAAGTAGATCCACCACAGTCCGGCCGCCACCACCACGGCGAGCACTGCCGTAACGACCGGCGCGGCGAGCCAACCTTCGTGGCTCAGCCCTGCCACGATCGCGGCGATGGACTCGCCCAGCACCAGGATGGTGAAGAGCCCGAACCGCTCAGGCAGGTGGGCAACGTCGAGGGGGACTTTGGCCTGGATCCGGCGCAGGCGGTAGGGGGTGTAGAAGTCGATCAACAGTCCGACGGCCCAGAGGATGTAGCGGTACGGTTCCGGCACGAATACGGATACCAGCCAGAACGCAACGGCGATCGACATGCCCCGCACGTATCCGCCGACCAGCCGGCGTGTCTCCGGCACGTGCCGCCGAGCCCGCAGGTACATCACGATCAGGATCACCCGGGCCCCCACATAGGCGAGAGCGAACGCAACCAGCGAATCGGTCTTGCCGCCGGAAACACTGGCGGCCATCAAGGCGATGGTGACCATCTGAGCCACCGCCAGTACTCGCTGGCCGAGATCGTCGGTGTCGTAGCGATCTGCGTAGAACGTGAATCCGGCCCATGCCCACCACAACGGAACGAAGAGACCGGTGAACACTGCTGCTCCGCGTATGGTCGGGTCTTCGAGCAGGCGGGCGCCCAGCCCGGCAACGGCCACGACGAATACCAAGTCGTAGAAGAGCTCGGTCCAGGTGACCTTGCGCTCTTCCTCGGTTTCGGTGGTCCGCAGCCGGGGCGGCCGAAGGGCGGACACTTTCACGACAAGCCTCCCTTGTCGTCTTGGTGGGTGGACGAGCATACCGGTCAATTCGGCTGGATGTAGTCCAAGAATCGATGCACGAAAGTATGGGGAGCGGATAATGTGTCGTTCCGCGGCCCGGAGAGGGGATGTGGAGATGTCGGATCGGCCGGTCGTTCTCACCTTTCGAGGTGTCCGAGGCTCTATGCCCGTTTCAGGTCCGGCGACCGACAAGTACGGCGGGCACACTCTCTGCGTCGATATCGATCCGGGACCCGGTGAACGGGTGATTATCGACGGGGGAACGGGGATCAGTGCCCTGGCGCAAGACCTGGTGGTCCCACCGGAGGGTATCGAGTTTCATGTGTTCCTCACCCACTACCACTGGGACCACCTGCAGGGCATCCTCTTCTTCCCTCCGCTCTACGACGAGCGCAACCGTTTCACGTTCTACGGACACAGCTGGGACGGCATGGGGGTCAGGGAGGCAATAGAGCAGGCTTTGCGTCCCCCGTGGTTCCCGGTGTCGATTTTCGAAACCGCAGCTCGCAAGGGCTACGTCGACGTGGCGAAATCACCGTTCGGGATCGGACCGCTGACTATCGACGCGGCAGCGCTCCACCACCCGCAGGGAGTAACCGCCTACCGCGTCACCAACGGCTCCAAGGCCATCGTTCTGGCAACGGATTGTGAGCGCGGCGATCCGGTCGCCGATGAGACTTTGCGTGTTCTGGCGGCCGGGGCGGACGTCTTGATCCACGACGCCCAGTACACACCCGAGGAATATCCAAGCCATTACCTCGGGTGGGGGCACAGCACCCGTCACCATGCCGTGGAGGCGGCACGAGAAGCGGAAGCCAAGCGCCTGGTCCTCGTCAGTCACGATCCGCACCGCTCGGACGATCAGATTGACGCCATTGTCGAGATGGCCCGCCGGGAGTTCCCGAACACCGAAGCAGCCTTCGAAGGAATGCAGATCATCTTCTGAGCGGCACTCGCGTTTGCTGCTCTCTATATTCCATGCCGCACGAGGGGGAAGAGTGATCGAACCGGCCGGGGAGCGAGCGGATACCTACGATCTACTGTCCCGAATCCCCCTGTTTTCCGGGCTTCCCGAGACCAGTTTGCGGGCTCTGGCCGGGAAGGCTGCTTCCGTCCACCTACAGGCCGGGTCGACGCTCATGCGCGAGGGCGGCCCGGGGGATGCCGTCTTTGCGTTGGTGAGCGGACGGCTCCGGGTGTTTGCCGAACAGCCGGACGGTTCGCAGGCCGCAGTGGGCGAGATATCGGGCGGGGAAGTAGTGGGTGAGATGGCGTTCCTCAGCGATGAGCCGCACTCGGCGACGGTCAAAGCGATCCGGGACTCGTATCTACTGGAGATCGGACGGGACGACTTCGATCAACTCGGTCGGGAAGAACCGGCGGTGATCATGCAGATTGCCAGGCTCATCGTCGCGCGGCTCGGGCGGTCGATCCACCATAGATCCGGGGTCGGCCGGGTGCGTTCGCTGGCCATCCTCTCGGCGGGAAGGGGAATCCCGTCCGGGTTCGCCGAGCAACTCGAGGTTGCGTTGAGAACCTGCGGCTCCGTGAAGACCGTGTCGGCGGCGAGCGTTGAAGCCGGATTGGGCCGGGACCATGTGGGTTCGTCTCCGGGGTCCGCGGCGGACCTCGGGGTCGCCGCCTGGCTGAACCGGCTGGAATCCGCTCACGACATGGTGATCTATCTCGCAGATCCGCGCCCGAGCCCCTGGACAAGAAGATGTCTTCGGCAGGCGGATCGAACGCTCCTGGTTGCTCGGGCCGGAGATGCCCTCGCGGTTGGGGAATCGGGTCTGCCGGAGGATCGGTCGGATGTATCCATCCGAACCGACCTCGCCATCGTGCATCCGCCCGCGACGGTAACCCCGAGCGGCACGGCCCGCCGACTGGTCGGCCGAGACCTCGGGGCCCATCACCACGTTCGCGATGGTTCACCGCAGGACTTCGGGAGGTTGGCCAGGTCGCTCTCCGGTCGGGCGGTCGGATTGGTTCTCAGCGGCGGGGGAGCACGAGGACTTGCCCATATCGGTGTTCTGCAGGCTCTGGAGGAAGCAGCCGTACCGGTGGACGTCGTGGGAGGGGCCAGTTTTGGAGCGCTCATTGCGGCCGCTCGGGCGCGAGGCGATGATGCGGGGACGGTCCGCGAGTCGGCACACGAGTTCCTCGTCGATCGGAGGAGTCCGCTGGACGTTACGGCACCCGCTGCCGCCCTGACCGGAGGCAAGCGAATCGTATCGATGCTGCAGGATGGTTTCGGCGATCTGCAGATCGAGGATCTCTGGCATCGCTTCTTCTGTGTGTCCTCCAATCTGACCAAGGGCCGGACGCAGGTGCACACCACCGGTCCCGTCTGGCAGGCGGTTCGAGCCAGCATCTCCATTCCCGGTTTGTTCCCTCCCGTCAATTCGGGGGACGGCGACGTGCTGGTCGACGGGGCGGTGATGAACAACCTGCCGGTCGACGTCATCAAGCCGATGAATGGAGGAGGCCCGGTCCTGGCCGTCAACCTGCGAGGCGAGTTCTCCCTGCGTTCGGCGGATCTGCCTCACCACGGCATGCTTTCCGGGTGGAAGGTGTACGGACGAAGACTCAACCCCCTGGCCGACACGCTGGCGTTGCCCGGCATCATCGACGTCCTGCTTCGCACGACGGAAGTGGGGAGTGTGCTGTCCTCGAGAGCGATGGAACAACAAGCCGACCTGGTGTTTCGTCCGCCGGTCGAGGACGCCGGCCTTCTTGACTTCTCTGCCTGCGATCAGCTGATCGATGCCGGCTACCGGCAGGCAGTGCAGGTCCTGGAAGAGGGAGGGCTGGAACGTCTCGGCATCTGATCGGGTACGGCGGAATCCGACAACAGGGTGCGAAGACCCTCCATATGGGTCATGATTGGGGACTCACAGAAGGGGAGACGAGATGGCACAGCAGCCGGTAGAGCTGATCTTGCTGAAGCAGTGGGCCGGTTATCTCACGCTTCCCGTCTGGCTGATGGACGGTCGGGGCAACCTTCTCTACTACAACGAGCCGGCGGAAGGTCTGCTGGGTGTTCGCTTCGAAGAAGCCGGAGAGATCCATGCCGATCAGCTCGCCGAGTACTTTCAGACCACGGCCGTCGACGGAGCTCCATTCCCCAACGAGAAGCTGCCGGTAGTGGTTGCGCTGCAGCAACGAATACCCAACCACGCAACCGTTCGGGTAATGGGTTTTGACGGAGTGTGGCGAACCCTGGCCGTTACTGCCTTTCCGGTGGAGGGCCAAGGCGCCCGGCATCTAGGCGCTGTTGCCATGTTCTGGGAGAACCCCGACTCGTGAAGGCCACCTTGTGGGGCACGCGGGGATCGCTGGCCAGCGGTGGGCCCGACACCGTCCGGTACGGTGGCGACACGGCAGCCGTCGAGGTTCGCGGTGCAACAGGCGAGGTGGTGATCCTCGATGCCGGCTCGGGAATCAGGCCGATCGGAGTTCAACTGGCGGGGAGCCCCGCCCGCATCGACATTCTCCTCACCCACCTGCACATGGATCACATCCAAGGCCTCGGTTTCTTTGCGCCTCTCTTCGATCCGTCCGTCGAGGTCCACATATGGGGTCCGGGCTCCACGACCATCGGTCTGCACGAGCGGCTGACCCGGTACCTGTCACCGCCGCTGTTCCCGGTGATGTTGCGCGACCTCCCCGGCGTCACACTGCACGAGATCCGTCCTCCGGCCTCGTTCACGCTGGGGGGTCTCTCGGTGCGAGCCGACCTGATCACCCACCCCGGACCGACCCTCGGGTTTCGTATCGATTCGTCGGAGTGTGTCCTTGCCTACCTGCCCGACCACGAACCGGCGCTCGGTGCCGTGGTCTTTCCCGACGCTCCCGAGTGGACCTCGGGGTGTGATCTGGCTCGAGGAGCCGACGTGTTGATCCACGATGCCCAGTACACCGGCGAGGAGTATCAGAGCAGGGTGGGGTGGGGACACAGCACCTTCGAACACGCCCTTGCTTTCGCTCGCCTCTCCCGTGTGAAGAAGCTGGTCACGTTCCATCACGATCCGGGCCATTCTGACGAGATGCTGGATCGGGTGATGACAGAGATCAGAAAGAGCCACGAGCTCGAATTCGAGCTCGTTCCCGGGCGGGTCGGTCTGACGGTCTGCGTCGATTGATGCGGTCCTGTGATGTCGGCCCGTTTCTGGGCACGACCAACACCAGAATCCGATATCCCTTATTCTGAAGCTCTGATTTGGGGGCTCAATGGCGACAGTGACAACGGAACCGAGCAGTCTCGCCAGGTACGTGCCGCGCCTGTCGGCCGAATGGGACATGCACTCGTCCGACCCCTGGCGAGAGATCGAAGGCACCCTCTGCTACATCGACATCTCCGGATTCACTGCACTCTCCGAGAAGCTGGCCCGGCGAGGCCGAATCGGGGCCGAGGAACTGACCGAGGTCCTCAACTACGTCTTCGGCCGGATGCTCGGCATCTCCTACGACCGGGGCGGGGCCTTGCTGAAGTTTGGTGGTGACGCCCTCTTGCTGGTGTTCCGGGGGCCCGACCATCCCATCCAGGCCTGCAGCGCTGCAGTCGAGATGCAGGGGGCGTTGCGGGAGGCCTCGAACTATCAAACCTCGGCCGGTCGCCTTCGCCTGAGGATGTCGGTCGGACTCCACAGCGGCACCATCCACCTTTTCCGGGTGGGGGAGTCTCACAAGGAGTTGATACTCACGGGACCCGCGGCATCCGCGACGACGGAGATGGAAGAGACGGCGGTGGCCGGCGAGATCCTCATCAGCTCGGCCACCAGAGCTGCCCTCCCGGTCGGTTCGGCCACCAAGCAGAAGGGCGACGGTTGGCTCCTGAACTGGCGCAAAGCGAGACTCGAATGTTGCGGGTGGAGCCCGCGAGTCGATCTCGAGCCCGACGCCATCGTCTCCGGGATTCCCTTGGCTCTGCGCGACTACCTTCAGTATGGGGCGGCCGAGCCCGAACACCGCATCGCCACCGTCGGCTTCATCAAATACGAAGGTGTCGACCACCTCATGGAACGCGGAGGACCGGAAGCAGTGGCAGCGGCGCTCGATGAGCTGATCCGGACGGTGCAGTCGGCGGTAGACGAGGAGGGGGTCACGTTCCTGGCCTCGGACATCGACCAAGACGGCGGCAAGGTCATCCTGGTCGGCGGAGTACCGGGGGCCCAGGAAGACGATGAAGGCCGGGTGTTGCGAGCGGTCCGCCGGATCACCGATCGAGCCGGAACACTTCCGCTCAAGGTCGGCGTCAACCAGGGGCATGTGTTCGTCGGTGAGATCGGCACCGACTTCCGGGCCACGTACACGATCATGGGCGACACGGTGAACCTGGCGGCTCGCCTCATGGCGGCGGCATCTCCCGGAGAGGTATATGCGGGCCCGGCCGTGCTCGACCGGTCGCTTACCCTGTTTGAGACCACCGCCCTAGAGCCGTTCCACGTCAAGGGCAAGGAGCATCCCGTTCAGGCCTACGCAATGGGCGCCCGGACCGGCAGGCGTCCCAAGGAGCACAAAGCGGACCTCCCCTTCGCCGGTCGAACCGAGGAGCTGACCATGCTGCACTCGATGGTCGAAGGTCTCTTCGCCGGCACGGGAGATGCCGTCGCGATCATCGGTGAACGGGGCGTCGGCAAGAGCCGGTTGGTCGATGAGATCCTTCCCTCCCTCGAGCGCGCCGAGCACATAGACATCCGTGCCGAGCCCTACGGGATCGGCACTCCCTACCGACCACTCCGGGACCCGGTGCGACGGCTACTCGGTGTCGAGCGCGGCAGCCAAGCGACGATGGCCCGTCAACTCGAAGCCGGTGTCGCTGCCCTCGACTCCGACTTCCTGCCGTTGCTGCCGTTGCTCGCCGACGTGGCGATGGTCGAGGTCCCGACGACACCCGAAGTTGACGTCATCGAGCCCCGCTTCCGGCCCGACCGCACCGCCGATCTGGTGGTGGAGGTCCTTGCCCGGAGCTTCACCGGACCCGTGTTCTTCGAGGTCGAAGACGGTCACTACATGGACGAGGCATCAACCCACGTGATGATGAGGATCGCGACCGCCGTCACCGAGCGCCCGTGGTTCGTGCTCACGACCCGGAGGGACACCCCCGATGGGTTCCATCCGGGTGAGCGGGAGATCCACCTGGGCCCGCTCAGCGACGATGAGGCCCGTGATCTCGTCATCGCGGCCACCGAAGCCGCTCCGCTCCGTCCCCACGAAGTCGACGCCATTGTGCGGAGGTCCGGCGGTCTGCCCTTGTTTCTGGAGGAGATCGTGCGGGCCGTCCGACAGGCGGGCGGCGTAGAGGACTTGCCCGACTCGCTCGATGCCATCGTGAGCTCCCAGATCGACGCTCTCTCGCCGCTGGCCCGACGGTTGCTCCGCTACGCCAGCGTGCTCGGCCGCAGCTTCCGCGTGGCCGTGCTCAACGAGCTGCTGGCCGAAGAGCAGATCGGGCTCGATTCGGCCACTCGCGGCCAACTCGAAGGATTTCTCGATCCGGACGGCCCCGACCGGCTGCGGTTCCGACACGGCATGATGCGAGACGTCGCCTATCAAGGCCTCTCCTTCAAGCGGCGACGCGAGCTGCATTTGCGGGCCGGTCTGGCGGCCGAGCGAGCGGCCGGTGACCATCCCGAAACTGCAGCCGACGTCCTCGCCCTGCACTTCTCGATCGCGCAGGAGCATGAGCGAACCTGGCTCTATGCAGTCATCGCCGGTGACCAGGCCCGCGACGCCTATGCCAACATCGATGCGGCGGCTCACTACCAGCGGGCTCTGGAATCTGCGCGACGGCTTCCCAATGTGGAGGACGCCGAGCGGGCGCGGGTGTGGATCTCGCTCGGCGACGTCAGCGAGCGGGCCGGACTGTTCGACCAATCGCTCAATGCCTACCGCCGGGCCTCGAAGGCCGTCCCGGACGACGCCGAGCTCCAGATCGACCTCGTCCTACGTCGATCCATAGTCTGCCGCCTCAAGGGTGACCATGTCGCGGCGTTGCGAGAGACCACCAGGGGCCTCCGGCTCCTCGACGGCGAAGGTATGCCCAATGAGCCGGGGGCCCGAGCCCGGATCACGGCAGAACGGGCGGCCATCCGTCGGCGCCAGGAGCGGCCGGAAGAAACGCTCGTGGAAGCCAGGCGAGCCGAGCGAGACGCTCGGGCCGAAGGCGAGTTGAAGGCGCTCGGACACGCTCTCGAGTTGCTCGATTGGGCGCATTGGATGCTCGGGAAGACGGAGCTGGCCGTCAACAGTTCCGAGGCGGTTTCCGTCCTCGAAGAGGCGGGCGATCTGCAGGGGGTCTCGGAGGTCTTGAACAACATGGGTGCCTATGCCTACTGGGAGGGTCGATGGAGTGACGCCATCGAAGCGTACGAGAAGAGCCGTGCAGCCGAGCATCGCATGGGCAACGACGTTCAAGCGGCAATAGTGGCCGCCAACATTGCCGAGCTGTTGATCAATCAGAACCGGCTCGAAGAGGCTCAGCCACTCATAACCAACGCCGTCCGGGTGCTGAAAGCGAGCAAGAACCACGCACTGACGTTCGCCGAGAACGAACTCGCCAGACTGTTGATCCGACGTGGCGAATTCGAAGACGCCGAAACCTTGCTCGGAGCACTTCAAGAGCGGTCGCTGGCCGCTGGCGAAAAGATGAGCAGCTTCAATGCTGTAATTCAACTCGCCGACCTGCGGCTAAGGGAGGGCAAGCCTGCTGAGGCCTTAGAAGTGCTCGATGAAGCGGGAGAAACCGGGGCCGCCATGGAGATCCTCGGGGCATCCGTTGGGCACGTTCGGGCCCGCGCCCTCTCGGCTCTGGGCCATCATGAGGAGGCGCTGGACGCCGTCGATGCCGGTCTGGCTCAGGCTCGGAAGCAGGGTCTGCTCTTCGACGAAGCCGTCCTTCTCGACGACAGGAACGAGATCATCAGCAGGGCCGGCGGCGAGCCAGACTTGAGGGACCTGGAAACGGCCGACCGGCTCTTCGGCGGAATGGACATCCGCCGAGAGCCGGTCCTGGCCGTCTAGCTATCGGTTATCTGAAGTAGGGGTCGCCGGCAATGTAGAGAACATTGATCTGGAGGCCGGTGGCATCCTCTCCCTCGTACACCTTGCAGGCGGTTTCACCAGAGGGCAACTCTGGGTAGCTTCCTGTCCCCAGGTACTCAATGAAGTCTCCTGGGTCTCCGCCGACCTTGTTCCGGATTTCACACCAAGGCACGACTTCGAAGCTGGGCGTCTCCACGTTCTGGCTGTACTCGAGCGGTACGAAGTTATCCGGGGATGTGAACGACTTCTCGATCTCCCCTATCGCCGCAAACGTGCCGCCCCCCGACAGCGCGAAGAGAACCCCGGTACCGTTCACTTCGGCGAAAGCGAGCTTGTTGTCGCATTCAAAGACGTCGTCGCCGGAGTCGAACACGGTGAAGAGCGAGTCGAACACGCCCCCGGAAGCCGGGAAGGTTCCTCCGCAGGCAACCTCCCAGTTACCGAAGTCGAGCCCATCGCCTGCCGGCGTGACGTGGCCGGCGGCCTCGCTGTCGCCCAGGCTCTGGCAAGCAGTGTTTCCAGTCGGCGTGGTCTGGCCGTAGTCGTCCCTCGCCGCTTCGCAGACCGTGTAGTTGCTGCCTACGGGCAGAAGGAATGAATAGCCACCATTGCCCGCGGACAGCTGCGTTGCGACCGGCGCGTTCCCCTGGTAGACGGTCACGGCAACACCAACGTCGGGTGACTCGGACCCCGACTGGTACTCGCCGTCGAGGTTCTCGTCGAGGAACACGGTTCCAGAGATCTCTGCAATTGGGTTCGAGTAACAGAGGCTTACGTGGCTCACGTTGAAGAGGTTGCTTCCGCCGCCTTTGGTAGGCGCATGTAGACCGTCATCCTCGGTGACACCGCCCGGACCTCCGTCCGCCAAGTAGGCGAACCAGGCCGAATTCTGGCCACCCTTCACGACGGCATCGAAGACGGCAGCCGTTCCACCGACCAATTCGAAGGCGAGCTTCTTGTCGCTCTCGTAAACGTCCAGCCGGAACTGGGCTCCCCCAACACCGTCATAGGTCGTGCCATCCTGGGGATTCTCGATCCGTAGCTCGTAGGCGGCCGTTGAGCCCACTGCGGCGCAGTCGTTCTTCTGGCCGCCGAGGTCGACTTCCTGGGGTGTGATGTTGTGGATCGTTGAGGCAGGTCCGGGTCCGGCTCCGGCCGGTAGCACCGCAAGAAGCAGCACGATAAGACTCGCCAGCACGAGTATCGAGGTCAGAGTGACCAACCTGCCTCTCCCGTCGGATGAGTTGGCGAGCGCGGAGGTCTTTCTTGATAGCGACATGGTGTCCTCCCTCTTCGGTCACGTACAAACCGATTCGAATCCGGTGTAACGTCCGGGTTCAGTCGGCGACGGTGCACGCAGCCGGCACAGTGCGAATTGACGTACCTGCCGGGCGTTGCGCCCCTTCCAGCCTTCTGGCCGTCCAGCAACCATAACCATGCTTTTACAAATTGTGAAGGGCCTAGTTGCCGACGTTTCGTCGATATGCCTCAAGATCTGCGAGCGAGACTTCGACACCAAGAGAAGGCGGGAGGCTCTTTCTCAATTTTGACAACGAGGATCCCGTGAGGGCAGCAAAACCCAAAGTCCTGGTGGTCGAGGATGCCGAAGCCACCTGGGCGGTGGAAGAGATGAGCCTGGTTGCTTCCGGTTTCGATCCGACCGTGTGCACCAACGGCACCGCGGCGCTCGATGCAATTGCGGCGGACGATTTCGACCTGGTGGTGCTCGATCTAGCCCTTCCCGAGGTCGACGGCTGGGCGGTCCTGGGCCGGCTCCGTGCCGAAGAGCGGACTTCAGCAGTCCCGGTGTTGATCGTCACCGCTCGTGATGATGCTGCTACACAGCAGAAGGCCAGACTGGCGGGCGCCAGCGGCTACCTGACGAAGCCTTTCGACATCGGCCGGTTTCAGAAGGCGGTGAGGATCTAGTCGGAGTCGCCTGAGAACGGGTGTTCGGCATCCGCCGGTCCCGTGGTTGGAAACGAAGGCCCCCTCCGGGTCCGGCGAACCGCCCCCTCCGGCTCGCCCTTGCATGCCAACCCACCTCTCCCGCTCGCGCCGCGAAGGGACACGTGACGGACGAGGTACTGCGGAGAAGCTGAAAGCTAGGCCGCTGGTACCCGATTGGGTAGTACCACCCGGAAGCAGGCGCCGCCCAGTCGCTCGGATTGGCGATACCCCGTGTCGCCGCCGTGCGCCTTGGTGATGGCATCTACCACCGCCAACCCGATGCCGGATCCCGGAGTCTGAGCGTTGAGCCGGTTGGCGCCTCGTTCGAAACGCTCCCAGACTGCCAGTTCGTACTTCTTGGGGACGCCCGGCCCATTGTCGTGCACCTCAATCGCCAGGTCGGTTCCTTCCCTGCGAACCACTATCAGGCCCTTGCCCTCGCCGTACCGTACGGCGTTGGTCAAGAGGTTGACGATGACCTGGCGAACCCGGCCGGAGTCGACCATGGCCTGGAGGTGGGCATCGACCTCAACGGACAAGGATGTGTTCTTTTTCTCCACCGATGTGACCGCAGTCTTGGTGAGATCAGCAACGGACACCACCGATTCCTTCAGCGTCAATTCGTCCGGTGATCCACGAGCGAGGAGGATGAGGTCCGACACGATCCCGGACATGTGACGGGCTTGCTCGTGGATGACGTGAGTGAGTTCGCGTTGTTCTTGTTCTCCGATACCTGCTTCCTCATCATTCATGACGTCGAGGAACCCGACAATGGCGGTCAGGGGCGTCCGAAGCTCATGCGAGATCGATGACACCAGGTCGGCTCGTTGTCGCTCGACCAACTGCCGGTTCTCACGGATGGCTATCCCCTGGCGAGAAATGACCAGAGCGATCACCAGCAGGCTCATTATGAACACAACCTGGGCGTTGATGGTGATCTTTGCGCCTTCGGTCTGGAATATGAGCAAAGCCACCAGGGCGGCGGCCGCGCTGTAGGGTGCAATCATTGCCAGTAACGGACCGCGGCGATCGGCGTATGTCCTCGGTTTGGGATGGCGATCCAGGACCAGCGCCGCGGCCAGGTAGAGAACGGTTGCTGTGACGTAGAGGGGGTAGATGGGATTGGCTTGCTCGAAAGTCTGTCCTACTCCTGAGTTCAGGAACGTCAGATCGGCAGCCGATTGGGCGATGATCCCGCCTGCGAAGAGCAGAAGGCGGGGGTCGAAACGGTAGCTGCTTCGCCGAACGCTGACGATGATGACCACCATGAGGGCAGCGACATCGAGGAGCGGGTAGGCGGTGCCCGCCCAGCGGTCCCATGCACTGCCCTGGGCGAATTCCGTCAAGAGGTCATCGAGCACCAGCACCCACAACACGGCTCCCAGGGACAGGGCGCCGATCAGGGAATCGAGGTAGACCCGGGTACGGGCTGCCCGGTTGACCGTGAGGTGGGGCAGGGAGGCAAAACCTGTGAGGATCAAGGCGTACGCGGCAATGAAGAAGAGGTCGATCGGTCCGAACGCGGGCACGTCTCCGCCGGTCGCTTCGACCACCGCGACGACCGTGACACCGGCTGCAGCCGAGACCAGCCCCGACCCGACCAGCCTCCAGGAGATCCGTTCGCGGCCTTGCATGTGGCGGGTCTTGGAGAGGGCGATCAGCCCGGACGTCCCGTAGCCGAGCATGACACCCAACCCTCCGGCGGTATCCGCGAGTTCGGCGGCAGCAGTCATGCTGAGAGAGGCGCAGGCGACCAGCACCAGGAAAAGGAGGGCTAGGCCCCAACGCCACAGCGTGGGGGACCGTTCCCGCACGACACTCGGAGACCTGGGAATCGTGGATTGCATGCATCATGGATATCGGCACGACTGGGCTGAGAATGAAGGAGATCGTGGGATTGGATCTCCTGCAGCGGCCTATGGTGCTGGGGAATCGCCTTCCAGAACGGCCGCAGCGGCGCGAGCCTCATCGGTGAGGTCGATGACGACCTCGAGATCATCGACGACTTCCGGTATGTGCTGGGCTATCAGCGCGACGAGGGTTTCGATCTGCTCATCTGTGTTGTGGAGGGAATGCATGAAGCGGATGCCCCCGAGCCCGCGTGGCACCGCCGGAAAAGCTGAAGGGTTGACATAGAAGCCGTCGGCCATCAGACGTCTCGTCATCTCAATGGCTTGTTCGTAGCGACCCAGTCGGATGAACCAGATTGGCGTCTTCGCCAAAGACATGACGGGTAGGTTGTGAGCCCTGAGAAGCCTGGCGACGAGGTCGATCTGGCCGTACATCCGCGTTTGGCGTTCCGCGTGCTCGGGCGAGAGGTGGATGTCTGCCGAGACGACGGCCGCTCCCAATTCGGCCGGGTAGATCGGACCCGAGAAGGTCAGAGTCCCCCCGGTGAGCCACACCCGGTGCGCACTCTCCAGATCCGGGAACACGAGGGCCGCACCGCCGGCACCAAAGGACTTCGAGAGCGACACAATCACGACCATCCTCGGGTGCAGTGTTCCGTTGCGGAGAACCTGCCCTCGCCCGTGTGGGCCTTGCCAACCGAAGCCGTGGGCGTCATCGAGGTAGACGTGGAGGCTCGGGTATCGATCCAACAGTTCGATGATGCGCTCCACCGGGGCGACATCCCCGTACATCGAGTAGACGCCATCGGCCAGATACCAGATGCGAGAGTTGCCGTCCTCATGTACCTTCTCGACGGCCTTCGTCAGTGCGTTCATGTCGTTGTGGGGAAGGTCCTGGACCGACGTCCCGCGGCCCTGCAACACTTCGGTGGCCAGGTGCACCGACGCGTGTGTCTGGACGTCGACCAAGACCACGTCATCGGGGTTGATGAGCACCGGCAGGGCGGCCAGGTGGCCGAGAGTGGTGGTAGTCGGCAGCACCACCTGTGCGTCGAAGATGGTCTGAAGGCGCGCTTCGAGGTCGGAGTACAGACCCAGCGATGTGTAAGCCGACGAGGTTGAGTACACCGGTCCGAAGCGTTCCACCGCCGCAATTGCACCCTGTTTCAGACGAGGGTCGGTGTTCAGGCCCAGGTAGGAGCAGTTGCCGAAGTTGACGAGCCGCTTGCCATTGACGACGACCGAATCGCCGGCCATCACGTCATCTTCGACACGCAGGCGAATGACACCCGCCTCGACACCGCGTCCCATGGAGGTTTCGATCAGATCAAGGATGCGTTCTTGCCGCAAACCCCTTCTCGACATGGTTGTCCCTCCTGGCCGGACCACCGCAAGGTCGAAGCGCCGGTCCCGGGACCAGGACAGTAACGGGGCGGCTCGGCTACCGAGTGGGATTTGTCCTAGGTCGGAGGGCGGATTTCCTGCATAACGCTGCCTATTCCATCCGCCCGACGCATAGCGCGGGTTTCTGGTTCCGGCGAGGGGAACCGCCCAGATGATCATGATCGCGCTCTAGGGTGGCGTCGGAAAGGCAGTCATGGACCGTGTCGCTCGTCTCATCGTGGAGCACTCCAAGCGGGTGCTGGGCCTTACCGGCGTCGTGACGCTCTTCTCCTTGGCGATGCTGTTCCGGATGTCCTTCAACGCCGACGTTTCGGAGTTCATCACCGAAGGAAACGAAACGGGAGAAGCCTGGGTCGCCCTCCAAGACAAGTACGAGACGGCCGATCCGGTCAACGTGCTGGTGTCGGCCGACGAGGGCAGCAGCCTGCTCGAGAAGGAAACTCTGGTCGCCGTGGCGGAACTGCGGGACCAACTTGCGGCGGTCGAGGGCGTAGGGCAGGTGGGCTCGATCGTTCCCGACGTAAACCCCCTCACCGGGACTCCCCTCACCCCCGAGCAGATCGCTCTCGTGCCCGAACAGATGATCGCCACGTTCCTCGGCCAGAACCCCTTGGTCGGTCTTCTGGTCAGCGACGACGGCCGCCATACGCTGATGATGGTGGTTCCGGAGGGCGACTCCCTCGAGACGGCCCGGGCCGTAAACCGGGTGACGCCGCCCGATGGGCTGGAACTGACCCTCTCAGGCAATCCGGTCATCTTCGCCTCGATCCTCGACAAGATCGGCTGGTTTCTCCTGGTGATCCCGCCGGTGATCGTGGTCCTTTTGCTGGCCGTGTTCTACGCAAACGTCGGTGACCGCAGGCTCACCGTATTCGCGGTGATCCCCGCTCTGCTCGGGGCGGTGTGGACTTTTGGCTTCATCTTCGCTCTGGGTAGGGAAGTGGACATCGTCACCATCCTGGTGCCGGTCTTCGTCATAGTGATGGGATCAGCCGACGGTCTCCACTTCGTGACCCACTACCAGGAGCAGGTCGAGGGCACTTCCGATGAAGTGGAACGGGTGGCCTCAACCCTCCGCCGGGTCGGCATCCCGATGATCCTCACCACGATCAGCACGGCCGCCGGGTTCTTGTCGCTGGTGTTCACCGATGTGCAGCCGATCGCTCAACTGGGGGCCTTCACGGCCATCGGTATCGGGTTCGCCGGCGTTATCTCGTTTTTCTCGCTCCCCGCTCTACTCAGCCGGATGGAAGTCCAGCCGAAGCACCATGCTGCGCTGCTCGGCCCGCGCCTCACCGGGGCGGTCAAGGAACTGGCCAAGCGGCGGTGGGTGGCGGCGGTGCTGGCCGGCGTCTTGATCGTCTTCACCGCCGTGTTCATTCCGCGGCTCGAGGTGGACGGGGATCAGCTGATCTACTTCAAGGACGACGATCCGGTTCGGGTCGGATTTGCGAGGACTGCCGAGCTGTTCGGCGGGGCGACACCGCTGATCGGCGAATTCGCCTACGATCCGGCGGACGGCCTTGCCGCTCTTCCCCCGTTGGCGAAACTCTCGAGCGAGTTCGAGCAGTTACCGGGTATCCGGACGGTGTTCAGCCTGGCCGATCTCCAGGGGGCCATTCCGGATGATCAACTGGTGGGTGCACTGAACGGGGAAACACCGTTGCCGGTCGGTCGGATGGCATCGGACGACGGGCTTCGTTTTATGGTGTTGCCGGGTCCCTTCGAGACCGAAGACCTTCAGAGTTGGTTGGACTTCGCCGCAGAAAGGGAGGAGATCCGGATCTTGACCGGCATGCCGGTCATCTGGGATGAAGTAGCCCGGTTGGTGCTGCGGGCCCAGTTCATATCGCTGGCGGTCGCCTACGCCTTGGTGACCCTGATGCTGGCACTCGCCTACCGCAAACTCAGACAAACCCTGGTGAGCCTGGTGCCGTTGCTGCTGACCAGTGCAACGCTGCTGGGTTTCATTGCGGCGTCGGGAATCCAGCTCAACATCGTCACTGCCGTGCTCTCGTCGATCGTGATCGGGGTAGGCATCGACTACGCCATCCACTTCGTGGCGGCCATCGACTTCGCCCAATCGGAAGGGGACGGTTACGTGTTGCGGGCCATCGACCGGGCCGGGCGACCGATCATCGCCAACGCACTCGGCATCGCCGTCGCCCTGACCGCCCTCTGGTTGTCGCCCTTCCGAGTCCACCCCCACATCTCCATGATCATGTGGGTTTCAATGGTGACCGCATCGTTGACGGCTCTGGTCATCATTCCTGCCTTGCTGCCGCGTGAAGGAGTACGCGAGCCTGCGCAGGTGGGTTGACCCCGAGGGCCTCTCACGCAACGCGATGCCTGATGATTCTGCCGAGGCGGTCCGGGCTCTCTTGATACATCAAGAATGACTCCATGCGGTCGGTTGGTGAGGCGCAGCGCACGAAATCACGACCTGCACGCCGCCGGAGCGAGCGCAGTCGCGGACACGACATGCAGACGTCGACGTCGATGGATCCACTCCATGGGCACTGGACTTTCGTTGCAGTGAGTTCGAGCCACGGCATGATGATTCCCTAGGGAAACAATACGCCTCTGCTCGAGCGGGTGAGCCGGCTTCGTAGGCCGTGCGGACCGAGGCGCCTACCACTACCGGGGAGCAGTCCGACGGAGCCGGCCGGTCGCCGAGCCCGGCGATGAGTTCCGGCGCGCGACATCCGGCAAGCCATCGCCTGCAGTCTTCGCGGGCGGACACAGAAAGGGCTCTCGATCGCGGAGATGGATTGTCTGGAACGCCGGCGCGATCTCTTCTCGGCCTTCTTGGGTCGCTAACCGAAGAAGGTCGGCGCCTGTCCTTGCTCCCTCAGTTCTTGTTCCTTCCGGAGTGCTTCGAGCACGAGGGCTCGGATGTATCCGCTGATCGTCGTGCTCTTTGCAAGGGCGGCTTCTTCGAGCTGCCGACGCAGTTCCGGGCTGGGCAGCCTGAAGTTGATTCGGGGCGTCCGGCGATCCATTTCCCTGAAGTAGTCGGCGGTTTGGTTCGTCGTCACTATGTCTGACATACTAACAACTGAACTACAAAGACTTGGGCATTCCGGAAAGCCCCAGGTAGAAGGCCAGTTACGAATTACAAAGATTCCGCTGCTCGGCTGCCGAGGTAGTGACCGACGCTCAATCTGTCTCCAAGATGGGGTCCTTCCCGTCGTTACTCGACAACCTGGTTATTCCGTTCCGGACGTTTCAACGTGAGGCCGAGGCGCGTGAGTTCCTGCGCGAGCATCTGTGAAAGCCGGACGGACGGCGGCCGAGTCCTGGACGTTGTGGGCCCGGTGAGAATCGAACTCACGACCTTGGGATTAAAAGTCCCCTGCTCTGCCAACTGAGCTACGGGCCCCACCGGCAGAGTAGCGCTGGTCGAGACGATGGTCATAGGCCGTCGGTAGCTGCGGATCGGTAGATTTGGTCTGCATGACCGAACAACCGGGCACGCTGGTGGTAGGCGGTGGGTCCTGGGGAACCGCCCTGGCCGCTCTCCTGTCCCGCCAAGGGGTACCAACCGCGTTGTGGGCCAGAGAGCCGGAAGTCGTCGAGGGCATCAACGACCTTCACGAGAATCCGCTGTTCCTGGCCGACGTTCCGCTCCCGGCGTCGTTGACGGCAACCTCCGACCTCAACAGTGCGTTGGGCGAAGCCGACGTGATCGTCAACGCCGTTCCCACCCAGTTCATCCGTTCCGTCTTCGAATCGAGGACGGATGTCTTGTCCCGGGCGTCACTACTCGTGTCGGTGTCCAAGGGAGTGGAGGTGGGAACACTCCTGACACCGAGTGAGGTGTTCGCGGACATTGCTCCCGGTCCCGTCGCCGAGGGCTTGGTGGCACTCTCCGGACCTTCGTTTGCCGATGAGGTGGCCCGGGGAACTCCAACCGCAGTCGTAGCGGCCAGCCGGGTGCCGGAGAAAGCCTGGCGGGCTCGCGATCTCTTCTCGAGTGAGACATTCCGTGCGTACTCTTCCGACGATCTCACGGGTGTGGAGATGGGCGGGGCATTGAAGAACGTCATGGCCATTGCCGCCGGTATTGCCGACGGGCTGGGAACGGGGCTCAACACACGGGCGGCAGTCATCACTCGCGGCCTGGCCGAACTTGCCCGGCTGGGAGTCGCCAAGGGAGGTCATCCTCTGACCTTCGCAGGCCTGTCGGGTATCGGCGACCTGGTACTGACCTGCACCGGCGATCTGTCGCGCAACCGCCGGGTGGGACTCGAGATCGGCAAGGGCCGGACCTTGGAAGAGATAACTACAGAGACCAATACGGTCGCCGAAGGAGTCAAGACCACATTGGCGGCTCGCGACCTGGCCCGGCGCTTGGAGGTTGAGATGCCGATCACCGAACAGGTCTATCTGACGCTGTACGAGGGCAAAGATCCTCGTCAGGTGATGAAGGATCTCATGACCAGACAGCTACGGGACGAGCGAGAAGACACGTAGTTTCCGGTTCGAGCTCCACGCTTCAAGCTTCAAGCTAAGGCAAGGTTGCTTGCCGCTTGCCGCTTGCCGCCTCTAACTCCCCGGCGTTGCCGCCCAGTCGGTGTCGGGGCGTTCGTTGTAGTCCTCGAGCGAATACCACCGCAGATCGGTGAGTCCCGGCAGGGAGCCCAGCAGATCATGGAGCACCCCGGTCAAGACTTCGTATTCCTGGTGGTCTCGCGATCCCATCAGGTAGGCGAACACACCCAACTCGCTCTTGGTGGAGACCAGCCACTGACGGACCCCGTCGTCCACCTCCCCGACCATGAGGAAGAAGTTGCGGCGGCCGACCAGGGAGCGGAAGGCGTATGCGAAGTCGAGGTCTTCGATATCGGTGCATCCAAACCCGGCCGCAGCCAGTCCGTCGGCGATGACGCCGGTCAAGGCGCGGGCCGGGTTGGGATCCTCGGACGACCAGCGGAACGTAGCCTGGGTTCGCATCGTTCGCCAGCGTACAGCCCGTTGGGAGTGGCCACCGGATAACCTCTGGCCATGATCCGCTTTGGCATCTCCCGCCTACCGGAGGGTGAAGATGACGCGGCCTTTCTCGACGACCTGGTCGCTCAGGGCCACCAAGCCCTGGAACTGCCGTTCGTCAAAGCCTTCCCTTGGAAAGAAGACCGTTGCGAATCCTTCGGCGAGCTGGCGGCGGAGCGGGACATCGCGGTTTCGGTGCACGCCCCCTACTTCGCCATCCTGACGGTCGAAGAAGAGGACCGTGCCAAGCAGTGTCTGGCAGCTCTCGAGCACACCATGAAGCTGGGGAGGGCGCTCGGAGCTCGCATCATCTGCGCCCACTTGGGTAACAAGCACGGCAGAAGCGGACGGGAACTACTCGATTTGGTGCGGGCCCGCCTCGACTACCTGGCGCCCAAAGTGCATCACCTGGGAGTTGCCCTCGGACTGGAAACGGCCGGCAAGGAAAGCGCCTTCGGGACCCTCGGGGACATCGCCCTCCTCGCCAGCGAGTTCCCATTTGTTCGGCCCCTCGTCGACTGGGCGCACCTCCATGCCATCAGCGGCGGCGCTCTGACCTCCAAGGATGCGTTCGCGTCCGTCCTTGCGTTCCTGCGCGGCAACTTCCCGGGGTGGATGATCGACCCCTTGCAGGCTCAGTTCACCGACAACCTCTTCGGGGAGAAGGGCGAGATCAAGCACATCCCTTACGGAACCGGCACCATCAGGATCGGACCACTGGTCGAAGCCGCCCGGGAAGCCGGAATGCGAATGGTGATCATCTCGGAGGCCAGGGAGCAGGAAAGCCACAACGCCATGCTGGCCGAGATTCGGGAAGCCCTGACAAACGGGTCCGGCGAACGGCCGGAAGGGCGCCTGCTGGCTTCGGGCGCCATCGATTTCCCCGAGCCGCTGCGGGTGGTTCCGGATGGATCCCACTTTCGGCCGATCGGCCTACCTCGCCCACTGCGGCTGTCCAATATCGACAAACCCTTCTTTCCAGACGGCTACACCAAGGGCGACCTGATCCAGTACTACGCCTCCATCGCTCCCGTACTCGTCCCGCATCTGCGCGACCGGGCGATAGTGATGGCCCGTTTCCCCGAGGGGGCGGAAGGCGACTTCTTCTACGAGAAGCAGGCACCCGGCCACCAGCCCGACTGGATGCCCCTGGCACCCATCCACTCGGGGCACCGGGGAGGGGCCATCGACTTCGTTACCGCCGGCAACGCCGAGTCACTCATGTGGCTCGCCAACATGGGGTGTATCGAGATCCATCCCTGGTTGTCCCGGGTGGGGAGCGTTGAACGACCCGACTTCGCAATCTTCGACCTTGATCCGGCTGAGGGCGCATCCTGGGAGCAGGTGGTCGAGGTCGCCAAGTTGATCAAGGTCGCCCTCGACCAGATGGGGCTCAGAGGCTTTCCGAAGACCTCGGGTGCAACCGGGGTCCACATCTGCGTGCCGCTCGACCCCATCTACCAGTATGGAAGGGTTCGGAAGTTCGTCGAGTCGCTCGGTCGACTGCTGGTGGCCGCCAACCCGGATGAGATCACCATGGAGTGGGACATACCCAAGCGAGCCGGCAAGGTATTCATCGACCACAACCAGAACGTCGGCGGCAAGACCATCGCTTCGGTCTACTCGGTGCGGCCCCGTCCGGGAGCGCCGGTGTCTGCACCGATCCTGTGGAATGAGATCGAAACTGTCCATCCCGACCATTTCACGGTTGCCACCATCTGGGATCGTCTTCAACGGTCTGGGGACTTGTTTGCACCCGTTCTCCAGGGAGGGCAAGAACTGGAAACGGCCGAGGCCGCTATGGGCCTGGCCGGCACGGGAGAAAATTGGGTCTAGACAAACTACACGCGTGTGAGTTAGCCTGTGCGCAGCGTCGCGTTCGGGTCTAGGGAGGAGCGCGCGGCGAAGAGTGAGGGGGGTTAACAGCCCCCCGCCCCTTCGCCTCATCCTTCCGTCTTCTAACCTCTCCCCGTCATGGAAGTCGTCCGCGCCCTCGAAGAAGCCTGGTCCGGCATCGAAGCTTTGCTCATGGCGCTCGACGATGACGAGTGGACCCTTCCCACCCCCAATTCCGAATGGGACTTCAAGGACCTGGCCGCGCATCTCGGCGGTTTGGAAGGGATGTTTCAGGGCTTCCCCCAACCGGATCCTCCGGAGGGGTGGACCACCGACCACACGGGACTACACGGGGTCACCGCCGCCGGCGTGGCCGCCCGGCGTGGTTGGACGACCGACCAGGTGATGGATGAACTGCATCGGGCCTCGCAAACCCAGCTGGAAAGGATCCGGCTGCTCGACGCCGACGGATGGCAGCAGCAGATCATGGGTCCGGTGGGAATGACGAGCATGTCCACCTTCGCCGACCTGCGACTCGGCGACCTCTACGTCCATTTGCTCGACCTTCGGTACGCCCGCGGGGTTCGGTTGCAGAGTCCGGCCGAGTCGACCGCCGAGTCGCTGGTGGCCGGTCGCGCGGTACGGCTCAGCGGCTGGGGAGCGGTGAAGGGTGCGGGCTTACCCGATGGGACCCGCATTCGAATGGAACTGAGCGGGGAGGGTGGAATCACCGCCGATCTCGTCGTTGCGGACCGCCGAGGGGGTTTCGAACCGCCCGGACCGGCTGTGGCGCACCGGATCGAGGGACCGGCACTGGCCTACCTGCTGGAGGTAGCGGGCCGGCACGAGATGGCGGAAGCGGCCGGCGGTCTGCTCGTCGAGGGAGAAGCAGCCCGGGCGCTGCTGGCGGGCTACCGGCTGTTCGAGTAAGCAGGCCCGGTACCATTTCCAGCACCCCAAGCCTCCAGCTCCCAGCTCGAGGGGTGGCGCCTCTGCCTACGCGGTCAGAGGCGCACGTTTCCCCAACACCGAGCCACTGGGGAAATCAGCATCCATATGGGCGCCACATATAAACCATATGTCGATACTTTGGGCGGGCTCTGTGGCATAGTGGCGGGCAATGAACGTATCGACCAACACCATTGCCTTCGCCAATGGAAAGGGCGGCGTCGGCAAGAGCAGTGTCGCGGCCAACGTGGCCGGGATCGCCGCGCTCAGCGGCTGGCGAGTGCTTACCGTCGACCTGGATCCACAGGGCAACCTGGGCAACGACCTGGGTTACACCCAGGCCGGGATGTCGGATGAGGGGGCCGGACTGATGAGGGCGATTCGGGACGGCAACCGGCTGGAGCCGCTACGTGCGGTCCGCCCCAATCTCGACGCCGTCCCGGGTGGTGACGACATGGACGGGCTTCTGGCCGTTCTTGCACCCCGGTTGCTGGACCAGACGGCTCCGGCCACGGCCATTGCCGACGCCCTCACTCCCCTGGCCGACGACTACGACGTGGTATTGATCGATTGTCCGCCGGCCGGTGGAGTCTTGTTGGAGGCCATTCTGATCGCCACCCGCTTTCTGGTGATTCCGACCAAACGAGATCTGGGTTCGTTGCACGGCCTGGTGCGGGTCGCTCGGTCTTTTGCCACCGTTCGTTCCCACGACAACCCGAATCTCGACGTCCTGGGCGTGGCGCTCTTCGACTTCGCTCGCCAGGACACCAGGATCCTCGCCGACACCCGGGAGCGTTTGGTGCGGAATCTGGCCGGGGCCGCACCGGTGTTCGAGACGGTCATCCGGAACGCCCGGAAGGCTTCCACCGACATGCGCCGCGACGGCCTGCTCGCCTTCGAGTACGAAGAAGCCGCCTCGGCCGCCCTGCGCCGACGAGTAGCGGATCGAGGGTGGGAGCAGCCGGGCCGGCCATCACCAAACGGGTATTCGAGGACCGCGGCAGGACTTGCCGAGGACTACCAGAACCTCACCAAGGAGATCCTGGCGGCCTTTGCCGAAAGGAGCGGCACGTGACCGACAAGGAACTCGACTTCAGCGGTTTCCAGGCCGAGCGGAAGGTCGATGTACCGCCGCCTCAGAAGAAGGCGCCTGCGGAGAAACCCGCCAAGAAGGGCAAGAAGAAGAAGAAGAAGAGTGCAGCCAAGAAGGTTTCTCACCCGACGGCACAAGCTGAGAAGAACACTCCACCCGAACTCGCAACTCCGGATAGGGCGACCCCCCAGAAACCGGGACGCAAGAAACGGGTGAATGTCTCGCTCCCGGTCGAACTCAGTCAACGGTTCACCGAGAAGGCGGCCGAGGAAGATCGGTATCTGACCGATATGGTGCTCGACGCCTACCGGAACCATTACGGCGCCATGCGGGACGAATACCTTCCCGAGCAGAGGGACGCCGACTTACCCTTCCGGCCCCGTCGCCGCAAAGGGACCACCGGACGCGTAACCCACATGCTGTATCTGGCCGGTCCTGAGGTTGCCGTGATCGACGGCTCCGCCGCGGAGATAGGCCTCTCCCGGTCGGAACTCGTTTCGCGCCTCTTGGAGCGAGAGCTCAGCTGACGCAGTCTCAGGTCTCAGGCTGCGGGTTACGCCAACCCTTGGCGAGCACTCACCCGTTTCCAGATCCCAGACTGCTTCAAGTCGTATGGACATAAAGTGGACATACAGTGGAAGAAGCTCACTTTGCATCCACCGCCGCGAGCGCCCAGGCCAAGCCGTGGGCCGGGTCTTCGACGGCGAGGTGGAACCTCCACCCGGTCGGCGGGACGAGATCGGACCAGACATACCAGGTCAGCTCACCGATCGCCTCGCCCAGAAGATCCGGGGCCACCGGCCAATCCTCGAGGAGGTCGGTCAGTGCGGCGGCAGCCCACCAGGCGCCGTACCTTCCGGCGGCGGCGCCGGGCCGCCGCCCGTAGGCACCGCCGCTAGCACCCGTCCAGGCCATTAGAGCCATGGCCAGTCGGGGTCGGACTTGTTCCATCCGGACGCGGGAAGGTCCCAGGGACCGGATGGCTTCCGGGGCGGACCCGTGCACGGCGACGGCCTCGGCCCGGCCGTTGGACTCGTCGGTCCACGCCCGGGCCAGATTGAGCAACGCGTCGTGGGCTTCCGCGTCGGCCACCGACGGGAGGGGAGCTTTCGGAAGGGCCTCCTCTTTCATCCGGGGAAGGCCGGGAGGAGGGAACTCGGCTTTATCGGCGTGGTAGGTGGCCACTGCGTAGGCCGGCTCCCACTCCATGAGCTTCAGCGGAATTTCGATCATGTACGGATCGATACCGTGCACGGTTGTGAGATCTTCTCCTCGTACGACGCGTTCGTAGACGGTGACCGTGCGGGCGGGGCCTTCTGGCAGGTGGGCCGCCAGATCCGCCCAGGTGTGCCGCGACGCGGCAACTTCCGGCAGGGGGCCGAGAGTGAATCGTCCGGCGCCCTCGAAGACCATAGGACCGGCCCACTCCCCGGGCGCCTCGAGCGCCAGCCGGTACTCGATGTGGTCGGCGATGGCCCAGAGTTGCTTGCCGCGGTCCACTGCGTGCCGGCACAGGCCCTTCAGGTCGACCAGTCCTTCCCAATCGCCGTCGCCGCACAGGCCGTCCACGAGCTTGAGAAGGCCTGCGGGATCGCCGTCTTCGACGGCCTCGGCGAGGGTCTGTTGGTCGGCGATAGAGCACCTTTGGGTAGTGGGGGGGAGCGTAGCTTCACCCTGAAGGAGGAAGTACTCGAACGGGGGTCACACTTCGTCGCGGGGTGCGTTGGTGGTCTCTCCCTGAGCGGCTCCCGGTTCCGGCCCCGATGCGACGGGTCTCCCCCGAGTCGTACACCAATCGCTCCAAGAGCCCGGGTACAGCAGGGGAGCAGGTAGTCCGGCGATCTCTGCTGCCAGGATGGTGCTGCAGGAGGTAACACCGCTCCCGCAATAGGCAACCACCGGCTTGCCGCGGCCAAGTCCCAGAGTCCGAAACTTCCTCCGTAGCTCCTTCGCCGGCAGGAACCGCCCGTCCACGGCGTTGTTCTCTGCGTACGGGGCGGAAATCGCAGTCGGGATGTGACCGGCGACCGGGTCGACGGGGTCCTTATGGCCCTCATAGCGCTCGGGTGCACGGGCGTCGAGCAGAACGACCGAGCCCAGCCGGCGGTTGAGTTCTTCCCCGTTGATCAGATCGTCGGTGCGTTCCCTTCCCACGAACGTCGCAGGCGGCCGGGCCGGGATCTCGGCCGTGGTGGGAAGCTCGGCAGTCCTCCAGGCGCTGTAGCCGCCGTCCAGAACCCGGACTTGGTCGTGCCCAACGTGGCGGAGCATCCACCACAGGCGCGCCGCTACCGAACCGCCGGAGTCGTCATACACCACAACCCGGTGCCGGTTCCCGATGCCGGCCGACCCGAGGCGCCGGGCGAAGAGGCGGGCGTCCGGAAGGGGATGGCGACCGGGTCCGTCGGGAGCGCTCAGATCGTGATCCAGATGCAGAAAGATTGCCCCGGGGATGTGGTGCCGTAGGTACTCCACCCGGCCCTCAGCAGGGTCGGACAGATACCAGCGGGTATCAACGATACGCAGGCCTTCGTCGTCCAGTTGGGTGGCAAGTTCTGCGACGCTGATCAACGGGGTTGGCATGAGCGCCAAGTATGTCAGAGTTCGTGCCGCGCGTCGCCAAGGTCGTTAGGTCCGGTTTTCGCGTTTCACGTGGCACGGGGATATCCATATGGATACTCAGTGGATGATTCGGCTGGTGCCCTGGCTCCACCAATCGCCGTTAGAGTCGTTCGAAGAGGAAGAGATGGCCGGCTGTTCAACCAAGGCGGATTCGTGACCTATCTCGATCCCCTGGCAGCACCCTTTCGCCTGGAAGGGTCAAACGGGGAAGGGGTCTTGGTTGTGCACGGGTTCGGAGGAACGCCGGCCCACCTGCGGATGCTGGGGGAGCATCTCAATGCAGGTGGATACACAGTGCTCGGGGCATTGCTGGCGGGGCACGGCACGGACCTCGAGCACATGGAAGACACGGGTCGGCGGGACTGGCTCGACAGCACCCGAGGAGGATTCCGGGCACTATCGGAAGATTGTCGACGTGTGCACCTGTTCGGGTTCTCGATGGGCGGGTTGCTGTGCTTGTCGCTGGCTGGGGAGGAAAGCCCGGCATCCTTGACTACGCTCAACACCCCCATCAAGCTTCGCGACCGACGTTGGCCGCTCACCCACCTCCTCCGGTACGTCGAGCGGTTTCGGATGTGGGAGAGTGACGGGCCCGAACCCGAGGGTGAAGCTGCTCGATACGCAGTCCAGTACGAAGGGTTCTCCGTGAGGGCCGCAGTTGAGCTGCTCGATCTCCTCCGGGAAACCAAGGCCCGGTTGTACGAGGTGACCTGCCCGCTGCTGGTCATCCAGTCACGAGTCGATGAATCCGTCCGGCCGATCAGCGGCGAGATCATCATGCGGCGAACTTCGTCCTTTCGCAGAGAGTTGTTGTGGCTGGAGCGTTCCCGGCACAACAGTCTGCTGTTCGACGAGCGGCAGATCATCCACGACAAGGTGCTGGAGCACATCACTCACAGCTCGTAGTTGGCGGCACCCGGTTACTCCATTGCCGATTGATCCAGGAGCAGGCAAGCAGCAAGCAACGGCCTTGAAGCTCGACGCTTTCCGGAGCTCTCAGGCACTTGTCGCCCGACCGACAGTGGCCCTACCGCCCTCTCATCTCGAATCCCGATTCCTCGCCCAATAAGAGGTCAATTTCGTCCCTCGGAGTGTCGATAACCATCGGGTGAGCTGGTTCTCGCGTCTCGTGCCGAGTCTGGGAGGCCGCGACAAGCACGATCGTGGTCGGTCCCCGTGGGATCGCGTGCTGTTGGTGACCTTTCTCTCCGCCCTGGCTTTGCTCGTCCTGCTGGGGGTGGTGTTCTCGGTCGCCTACGGCAGTCGGCGGATTACGACCAATGCGACGTCGTTGCACAAGGCCGATGAGATGCTGCGGACCTCGACGGTGGTCCGGGCTCAGTTGGCTTTGGCGGTGTATCTCGCGTCGGTGGATCGGGAGGTGGGGACCAACTCGACGGAGGCTATTGAGTTCTCGATCGGTGAAGCCGAAGCGGCCTTACGGGAGTTGCGTGCCGGGTTTTTTGGAGATCCCACCACGGACACGTCGGGCCTGGCGGAGGACATCCCTGCGTCCTTGGATGTGCTGGGTGATGAGGTGGGGTCGTTTTCGCGGGACAGCGAAGCGGTGATCGCGCTGGTGGAGTCGAATGACTCTCGAGCTGCCCAGGAGCTGGCCAATACCGGGTTGGATGCCGAGTTTCGGGCGATGACCCAGGTGCTGGTGGGGATCCGGGATGATCTGCGCGCCGAGATCAAGTCCTCCGATGATTTCTTGGGCACGATGGGTTCGGTGACCCGCTTCTTGGTGGCGTTCTTGATCCCGGCGGCGGTGATTCTCATCTATCGGGAGTTGATGCGCCGTCAGCAACGTCAGACCGAACTGGAGACCCGGCTGGAGGCTGAGCGCGAGATCGGCCACGCCCGAGAGGAGTTCATCGCCAACGCCTCCCATGAGTTGCGCACTCCCCTGACGGGCATCCACGGGTTGGCGATGCTGTTGGAGGAAGAGCCGGCCATCAAAGAATCGGAGATGGCGTCGGAGTTGATCGGTCTGATCGTGTCCGAGTCGGCCGATCTGGGTCGGATGGTCGAGGATCTGCTGACCACCGCCCGTTTGGATGCGGGGGCGCTGCATTTCACCTTCGAGGACATCCAGGTGCTCGATGAGGTGGCCGAGGTGGTCGAACCGATGCGCCGGGCCGGGATGTCGATCGAGGTCGATTGCGAACCCGGGATGGTGCGTTGTGACCGGTTGCGGTTCCGTCAGGTGCTTCGCAACCTGCTCTCCAATGCCCGCAAGTACGGCGGTCCCAACGTCCGGGTGCACGGGGTGTTGGAGTCGGCGGCGTTCGTGGTCGCAGTGGTCGATGACGGTGAGGGGATCCCCTTCGAGTTGGAAGCCCGCCTCTTCGAACGGTTCATCCACCAAGGTCAACAAACCGCGGTCAAAGAGAGCGTCGGGTTGGGTCTGTCGATCGTCCGGTCGTTGATCGAGGGAATGGGCGGCACCGTTTACTACGAACGCGAAGAAGACGAAACCGCATTTGTCATCGTGTTGCCGCTGGCCACCGGTGCGCCCACCGAGACCCAGATAGCCGCTTCACGCCAGCACCAACCCGCCCAACAGCCGCAGCCCCACTTGGCTGGCGTTGTGGCCTCAGAAGCACTGGCGGAACCATGATGCGCAGACGAGTGGGGGGCATAACAGGTCTCGGGCCGGCCGGGGCCTTCGTCGCGTCTAGAGCAGAATACGGACCGGGCCGGATAGCGCGTCTGGGCGTCGCCTTCCTGGTGGTGCTGCTGGTGGTCATGGGATTGCCGCCCCTTCCGTTTGCCGTTGGTGGGGACGGCCCGGTGCGGGTAGCCATCTTGGCCGATCCGCCGGGACCAACCGCCCTCGGACACACCATCACCTACTCGGTATTCGTGCAGAACGAGGGAACCGAACCGCAGACCGGTGTGGGGGTGTCCGCTCCTATCCCGGCAGGGACCACCCTCGTGGAGGGCAGCACCCGGGTGTCACACACCCCGGCGGTCGTTGAGGTGGCGTCCGACGATTTCGAGTCGGCGTCGCTGGACGGTTTCGTCGGCAGCCGGCCCTGGGCAAGCCCGTGGATCCCGGAGGTCGACCCGGCCGGGGCGGCGGTAGTGACCGACCCGGAGGCTGGGTCCCTCGTGCTGTCGGTAGGGGCTCCGACCACCGGCGTGGTCCGCACCGTCGACTTGTCCGGGTTCCCGGCCGCCTACCTGACCTACACGTCGAGGCGGGTGGAGCTGCCGGAGGGGGCCAGCTTCGTGGTGGAGATGGCGAGGGCTGGCGAGGAATCGTTCGCCCGGATCGACGAACTGCCCGGTACCGGCTCGGGGTTCACCGAGCCGGTCTACCAGACCCAGACCATCGACATCACCCCGTTCATCTCCAGCGGAACCCGGCTGCGCTTCGGGATCGCCGGGGCCGATCTTCCCGCCGGAGCCGGGTTCTGGATCGACCAGGTGTCGATCAGTTCGATTCCGCCGCGTGGAGCGACCGGGCCCCACCCCAACGTCGCCTCGGGCTTCACGCTGCTCCCCGGCGACGAACTCGCCCTCACCTACTCGGTGGTGGTCGACGAGACTCTCGATCCCGAGCAGACCGAATTCGTTGCCTCGGTTGCAGTGACCACCGCGGAAGACGCCGATCCTCGCCGGGCCGAGGTGACCGTCGAGCTGAACCAACCGCCGGTTGCAGTCGACGATTCGGTCGAAACTGCTCCCGGACAGCCGGCGACCATCGACGTGCTTGCCAACGACACCGACCCCAACCAGGAAACCCTCACGATCACCGAGGTCGACCAGCCTGCCAACGGCGTCACCATCGTTAACGAGGACCGCACGGTCACCTACACGCCCAACGAGGGTTTCCTCGGCGGCGACACCTTCACCTACACAATCGCCGACGGGCTCGGGGTGGCGGCCGTTGCGACGGTGACGGTCACCGTGGCGGAAGCGACGACCACCACCACCGAGTCGCCTACCAGCACGACCGCGGCGCCCACCACAACGTCGACCACGGTGCCGGTCCCCGACCCGGACCGGCCTCCGGCCTTGACGGCAACCCAGTGGCGTGACACGCTCGCTCCGTTCTCGCCCGACCTCCCGGTGACCTTCGAGGAGAACGTTGGGCAGGCCGACTCGGACCTCGATTTCCTCGCCCGTGCCGACGGGTACACCTTGCTGCTGGCCGGCGCCCAAGCGCGTCTGAGTCTCGACGGCCTCCCGGACGAGGTCCGGATGAGTTTCGCGGGCGGCCGGGCTCTTCCGGAAGCGGCGGGAACGATCCCGGCCGGCGTCGTGCAATCGGCTCGCAGAGACCCGTCGAGCCTTCCCCACGGCGCCGGGCTCTTCACCGACGTCCACTACACCGACGTCTACCAGGGTATCGACGTCATCTATTCAGGCAACGGTGGGGAAGTTGAGTACAGCCTGCTGGTCCACGCCGGGGCGGATCCGAACGTCGTACGACTGGCTTTTGACGGCCCGTTCGACTTTCGGCTCGATGACGACGGCGAGCTCGTTGTCGACACCGGCCGGGGTTATGCGCTGCGGGTCACCGCTCCCGTCACCTACCAGGAGATCGGCGACGGGCAGGTCGCCGTCGCGAGCGGCTATGTGCTGAACGACGACGGCACCGTCGGATTCCGGGTCGGGCCCTACGATCCGACCGTTCCGCTGGTCATCGACCCCACCTTCTACGTGGAGAGCACTGCGTCATGGACGGCCACAATTGCCGACTCCTGGCAAACCATCGACCTGAGCGGTGCTCCCTACAACGTCCCGGCGAACGCGGTCGTCGAGGTGGCGATGACCAACTCGAGCGGGTCTACCAACCACCCGGGTGGAGTTCGAGCCGTCGGTTCCTCTCTGGAAAGAAGGTTGCCGATCGCGCAGCAGGTCGATACCGGGGTTCGGGCGCTGGTCATGCATGTGCAAGCCGACGCCTCGTCCCGGATCCAGTATTACGGCGGCAGCACGTTTTCGGTCACCTTCGAGTTGCTCGGCTATTCGGACCAGGGCACCTATGCCGAAGCCTTCCAGTTGTTCAACGCTGCCAGCAGCGGAGTGTGGGTTGATCACAACCTGGCCGGATACGGAGTCGGATCCAGCGAGGTGGCCGAGGTAGTGCTGTCGAACGGAAGTGGCTTCAGCGCCAACGTGGGGGGAGTTCGCACCAACGGCTCTGCGCTCAGCCGCTCACTCGATCTGGAAAGAGGAGGCTTGGCCACGATGTTCGTGCAAGCCGACTCGTCGCCCAATGCAACGGTCGAACTCTACGCCGAGTCGCTTTCCAACAACGACTTCTACCTGGTCGGCAGTTGGACCGACCCGCCCGGAAGCTACACCGAGAAGGCCGACAACCTGGGGAGCCCGACCTTCGATGCTACGTGGCAGAACAAGAGCCTGGGCGCATACGGCGTCCCGGCCGATGCCATCGTCGAGATCGCCTTTGGGAACCTGGCGACCGGGTTCGGAGCCTCGGCCAACCGGATGGGCGTGCGAGCGAATGGAGCCTCGGCGAGCCGCTGGCTCGACCTCGATGAGACAGCCAACGGAGGCAATTACGGGCGCATGCATGTGAACGCCGATGCCGCCTCGACCATCGAGTGGTACCACGAAGACGTCAGCGACGCTCACAGCTTCCGCCTGCTCGGCTACTGGGAGACCAGCGGTCCCTTCGATCCGATGGCCGTGTGGCGCCGCAGCGGGCAGAACACGCCCTATCACAGCGCCTGGGATGGAGCGATGTTTGGAGGAACCCAGACTTCGGTCGGCGTCGGCGACTTCCGCATCATGCAGGGAGCCGAGTCGCCCTCCAGAGATGAGGCGATCGTGGTCGGTGTCGCCTCGGGTGGCACCATCGCCGGCGAGATGTGGGACGGCGTCTCGTGGGCTGCCCTGCCGGCTCTGGGGAGTACCACCCAGGACTACTGGTGGAGTGTGGATGTCGCCTACGAACCGGTCAGCGGCGACGCGGTGGTCGTCTACACCGACGGATCGGCCCTCAACTACCGGGTTTGGAACGGCTCGACCTGGAGCAATGAAGCGGCCGTACCCGAACCACCCGGCGGAACGCCCCGCCAGATGCAACTGGCCGCGCATCCCTACTCCGATGAAATGGTGTTGATCGTCAGCAACGATTCGAGCCAGGACTACGCAGCGGTCTGGGATGGCTCTGCTTGGGGCAACGGCCTCACCCTCGACTCGACCGGGAGCGGCAACGACCGAACCGACGTCTACGTTGCCTACGAGCAGCAGAGCGGTCGGGCTCTCGTCGTGTGGGGCTCCGGCAACGATGACGTCCACTACCGCCTTTGGGACGGCGTCTGGAGCAACGAGTTCGTCACACCCGGGATCGGTGGTGGATACGCCCGCTGGATCACCCTCGGCGCAGACCCAAATAGCGACAACATTGCCATGGGAGTTGTCACCAACGACCAGGACGTGTGGCTGGCGGTGTGGAACGGATCCGGGTGGGTGAACCAGACGACGGCGACGACCGGCACCACCGGCACGACGGAACTCTCGGTGGCGGTCGGGTTCGAGGGGATTTCCGGACAGGCAATCGCCGTGTACGGAGAAAACGTCCTCACTCCGCGATATCGGACTTGGACCTCCGGGTCGGGATGGTCCGGCGAAGGAAGCCTTCCGAGTATCGGTGCGGTGTCGAACTCGATGGTGCTGTATCCAGAGCCCGGAACGGACGGGGTGATGTTGGCCGTCAACGACGACAGTTCCGACATCCACTATCTCTACTGGAACGGCAGCTCCTGGGGTGCCGACAACGAACTCGAGACCAGCTCCGGCGAAACGAAGAACCAGCCATTCCTGTTCCTCTGGAACGCGGCCGCCACACCTCCTCCCCCGAACCTTCCACCGACGGCGGATGCGGGTGGTCCGTACAGCATCGCAGAGGGTGATTCGCTGGTGTTGGATGGGTCGGGTTCTTCGGATCCGGAGTCGGATCCGCTCACCTATGCCTGGGATCTCGATAACGATGCCACCTTTGGGGATGTGACCGGGGTGAACCCCACCGTCGATTGGGCCACTCTGCAGTCGTTCGGGATCGACGACGACGGCACTTACACCATCGGTCTGGAAGTGGACGACGGGAACGGCAACACCGACACCGACACCGCCCAGCTGACCGTCACCAACACCCCGCCCACCATCACGGTCGGGGGTTCCGGTACCGCCAACCCGGGAGTGGCCTACACGGTCAACCTGTCGGTGTCGGATCCGGGCGCCGACACCGTCACTTCCTGGGTGATCAACTGGGGAGACGGAAGTATCGAGACGATTGCCGGGAACCCGGCTACTACCACCCACACCTACACCCAGGCCGGGTTCACCCGCAACATCCTGGCCTCCGTCACCGACGAAGACGGCACCTGGACGGCCGCAGACCTGTTCGTCCCCAGCGAGACTGGAGACAGCGTCTTCCGCTACGACGGGACCGGCGCATTCATCGCGCAGCTGCCCAACACCGGCGGACTCGACTGGGTCGTCGACGCCGAGGTGGGCCCCGACGGCAACCTCTACGTGACCGGGTTCCAATCCGGCAACGTAGTCCGGTACAACGCCGCCACCGGCGCCTACGTCGATGAGTTCATCCCGGCCGGCACCGGAGGTTTGAGCGGGCCCGACAGTCTGATCTTCGGCCCGGACGGGAACCTCTACGTCACCGACTTCAACAGCGACACCGTTCTCCGCTTCGACGGGACCTCCGGCGCCTTCATCGATACCTTCGTGACGGCCGGTTCGGGCGGGCTCGACGGGTCCGAGTCGATCGCCTTCGGCCCCGACGGCCACCTCTACGTCGGCAGCTTCCTCAACGACCGGCTGCTCCGGTACAACGGGACCACCGGCGCCTACATCGACACTTTCGTGACCGCCGGTTCGGGCGGCCTCGACATCACCGAGGACTTCGCCTTTGGTCCGGACGGCCACCTCTACGTCGCCAGCCAGGCGACCGACAACGTTCTCAAGTACAACGGCACGACCGGGGTGTTCATGAGCGTTTTCGTGGCGGCCGGCAGCGGTGGCCTGGACGCTCCGACCGGGCTGAAGTTCGGCCCGGACGGGCATGTCTACGTCGCCAGCAGGAACACCGATCAGGTCCTGAAGTATGACGGCTCGACCGGGGCCTATCTGGGGGAGCATGTGACCGCCGCCAGCGGGGGCCTGGATACACCCTGGTTCTTCAGCTTCCTCCCCGATCATCAGGTGGCGGTGGGTCCGAACGCTACTGCGGCGGATGCGGGTGGTCCGTACAGCATCGCAGAGGGTGATTCGCTGGTGTTGGATGGGTCGGGTTCTTCGGATCCGGAGTCGGATCCGCTCACCTATGCCTGGGATCTCGATAACGATGCCACCTTTGGGGATGTGACCGGGGTGAACCCCACCGTCGATTGGGCCACTCTGCAGTCGTTCGGGATCGACGACGACGGCACTTACACCATCGGTCTGGAAGTGGACGACGGGAACGGCAACACCGACACCGACACCGCCCAGCTGACCGTCACCAACACCCCGCCCACCATCACGGTCGGGGGTTCCGGTACCGCCAACCCGGGAGTGGCCTACACGGTCAACCTGTCGGTGTCGGATCCGGGCGCCGACACCGTCACTTCCTGGGTGATCAACTGGGGAGACGGAAGTATCGAGACGATTGCCGGGAACCCGGCTACTACCACCCACACCTACACCCAGGCCGGGTTCACCCGCAACATCCTGGCCTCCGTCACCGACGAAGACGGCACCTGGACGGCCGCAGACCTAGTCGTACCGAGTTTCGTAGTCGGATCCTCGTTTTTGGGACGGTATGACGGCAACACCGGGGCCTTTGAGGCCGACCTTGGATCGGCATCGCCCCTCACCGCGGGACGCGCAGCCGTGGTCGGACCAGATGGACTGCTCTATGTGACCAGCTACTCAGGAAGCGCAGTGCTCCGTTTCGACCCGGCGACCAACTCGTACGTGGACGCGTTCGTCTCGAGCGGGAGCGGAGGCCTCAGCGGACCAACCGGCCTCACGTTCGGGGCAGACGGCAACCTCTACGTCTCCGACTACGACACCAACAGCGTGCGCAGGTACAACGGGACGAGCGGTGCCTACATCGACACCTTCGTCACGGCCGGAAGCGGCAGCCTGACCCAACCGGCCGGACTCAGCTTCGGACCGGACGGCAACCTCTACGTCGTGAGCTACGACGGGTTGTACGAGGTCAAGCGCTACGACGGGTCGACCGGGGCCTACATCGACGACTTTGTCGGCGTCATTGGTTCTTTCAATCCCGAGGACCTCGTGTTCGGACCCGACGGCAACCTCTATGTGGCGTTCTACGGCGACGACCGGGTGCGCCGTTTCAACGGAACCACCGGCGCCTTCATCGACAACTTCGTCGCTCCGGCGAGCGGCGGGCTGAACGGTCCGACAGGACTCACGTTCGGTCCCGATGGCAACCTCTACGTCTCCAGCGACATCACCGACTCCCTCAAACGTTACGACGGTTCGACCGGCGCCTACATCGACGACTTCGTCACCGCCGGATCCGGGGGTCTCGACCGCCCGTTCTACGCGACATTCCTGCCGGACCATCAAGTGGCGGTCACAGTCAACGCTCCGCCCGTCTTCAATCAGGATCTCCTCGACCGGTCCGATCCCGAAGCGGCGGTCATCTCCTTGTCCGCCGGCGCCACCGACCCCGACGGCGACCCGTTGACGTACTCGGCGACGGGTTTGCCACTGGGCTTGTCGATCAACTCGGCCACCGGCCTGATCAGCGGGCTCATCAACCATGCGGCGGCAGCTTCGAGCCCCTATTCGGTCGAGATCTCGGTGACGGATTCGATCAACCCGCCGGTCACCGACACGTACACGTGGACGGTGACGAATGTGCCGGCCACCATCCCGTATGTGGTTGCGGGGACGGGTGGGGCCAACGGCGGGGACGACCTGTTGACGAATGTGGATGAGACGGATTTCGATCCTGCAACGAATGAGGTGGATATCGGGACCGGGACCGGCACCAGCAACATCGAGGCGATTGCGACCCATCCGACCAGCGGTGTCCTGTACGCGGTGGACGGCGGCCAGTTCGGCTCACTCGATGTCGACTCCGGGGTGTTCACTCCGATCGGGACTGGGTTGGGTGCAGCGGGCGGGACGTTCGGCGAGATCGTGCTGGACAACGTGCGAGGCCTGGCCTTCCATCCCCTCAACGACCGCTTGTTCGGCGTCCATCGCCGGGCAGGTGGCGAGGATGTGCTGTTCCAGATCGATGTCGGTACGGGCGCGCACGTCGCCGCGGCGTTCGGCTTCAACGACTACCAGAGGATCAGAGCCCTGGGTTCACGAGAGGACGTGACGTCGCTGGCCATCGATCCGACCGACTGGCAGATGTACGGGGTGATGACCGACGGAGTTACCTCGGAGCTGGTCACCATCCGCCGCTGGAACGGCCGGACCCGGAGCGTCGGTGCCCTGACGTCCGACCTGACCGGGTTGAGCTTCACGACCGCCGGTCAGTTGTGGGGTGTTTCGACGGGGACCCTCTACACCGTCGACAAGAGCAGCGGTGCACTCGATGCGGGCCGGACGCTCGACAACGGATCCAACTACCGGACGGTTGCCTTCGGGGTCAACCCGGCGTTGCCACCTTCGCTGGAGGGAACCATCTTCGAAGACCTCGATGGGAACGTCCTCGGGGTGGCCGAGGGAATCGGCGACGTCGACAACCCGGGGATAGCGGGGGTGGCGGTGCATCTCTACCGGGATCTGGGTGTGGCCGGTGCTCCCGAAGGCCCTGGGGTCGACACCTGGTACGCGTCGACCACGACCGGTCCGTCGGGTAACTACTTCTTCTCGGAGATCCCGCTGGGGCCGTACTGGATCGTGGTGGATTCGACCACCATCGCCCCGGTGGCGGGCGGCACCGGCTGGGCCGAGCAGACCTACGCGCCGGAGGGGGCGGTGATCGACGGAGCGTACACGCTGTCCGGGGCGGCCGGTCCTCTGTACGGCGGTATGCAGCCGACCGTGTCGGACGACTTCAACGGCTCCGGGCTGACCGCCGCCGAGCACCTCGCCCATCACAGTTTTGTGGCGGCGGAGGTGGTCGAGGAGATCGACTTCGGGTTCTCCTTCAATGTCGTCACCAACCTGGAGGGCGGCAACGCAACCAGCCCGCAGGGTTCGCTACGGCAGTTCCTGACCAACGCCGCCGACGGGACCGGCCCCAACCCGATGCGGTTCGTGCCGGTGGTGGCGACCAACGCCACCGACGGGGGCGGCAACACCTGGTGGAGCCTGGCCATGAACGCCGGCCTGCCGCTTATCTCCGACGGGGACACGACCGTGGACGGGTCGGCCTTCGACCCCACCGACGGGATCACGCTGTTGGATCCCAACGGCCTCGGACCGGAACTCGAGATCGTCGGACCCGGGGCGGTACCGGCTCTGGACGGCTTGACGGTGACCTCGGCCGGCAACGTGATCCGCGATCTGGCGATCGGCAACTTCACCGATGCCGCCCGGGCCGGAGTCGTGATCGTCGGGGTGGGTGCCACCGGCAATGTCATCGCCGGGAACTATCTGGGCACCACCACCACCGGAGCGGCTGTGAACGGCAACCGGCAAGGAGTCCGCATCACCGGCGGCGCGACCGGCAACACCATCGGCGGAACCGCTGCCGTCGACCGCAACGTGATCTCCGCCAACCTCGACAACGGGGTGCTGGTCAACGGGGCCGGCACCGACACCAACACCATCCAGGGCAACTACATCGGCACCGACGCCACCGGCACCAGTCCGCTCGGCAACGGCGCTGCGGGTGTGGGGATCGACGCCGGGGCGGCCGGCAACCTGATCGGTGGAACCGCCGCCGGAGCCGCCAACCGCGTCACCAACAACGGCAGCGACGGGGTGCGGGCCACCGCCACCGCCGGCACCGGCAACACCATCCTCGGTAACATCCTCGCCACCAACACCGGGCTGGGGATCGACCTCGACCTGGACGGCGTAACCGTCAATGCACCGGGCGATCCGCTCAACTTCCCGGTGATCACCTCGGCTACCCATCTGGCCGGGACGGTCACCGTCGACTTCGACCTCGACTTCCCGGCCGGTGATTACCGGATCGAGTTCTTCACGAACACCGCCGCCGACCCGTCCGGGAACGGTGAGGGCGAGACGTTCGTCGCGTCCTACGACGTGGTCGGCCACTCAGGAGGCTTGGTCTCCTACAGCACGTCGTTCGCCGGGGCAGATGGTGACGTCCTTACCGCCACCGCCACCGAGGACCTAGGCGCCTCCTACGGATCGACCTCCGAGTTCTCGTCCAGCGTGGTGGTCGTCAACCCGGACACCACCCCACCGGTGATCACCCTGGTGGGTGCGGATCCGCAGGTGGTTGAGGTGGGGTCTCCNNNNGATGCGACCGGGGTGGATACGGCGGTTGTCGGCAGCTATTCGGTGACCTATGACGTGACCGATTCCAGTGGTAATGCGGCGGTCACCGTCACTCGGACGGTGAACGTGGTGGATACCACCCCACCGGTGATCAC
>DHIO01000019.1:96314-103521 GCA_002403855.1 Acidimicrobiia bacterium UBA4744 | reverse complement strand
TCCCGAGCGCCCCGCAAGACAGGCCCGGTGAGGGTCGTGGACCTCGCGGACCTGAAACCGACACCCGGTCGCCCGCCGGGTTGACGTACTGGTGGTGGAATCCGTCCTGGTGTGATCAAACGTAGCGGTGCCTTCGAGAGAGGCTTCTCATCCGATTCCTAACCAGGTCTCAGGGTCCTGTTAGGTAACGGGGGGTATGTTTGGCCGAAGGTCTAACGGGGAGATAGACATGTTGAATGTTCTCGCTCAGGTAGGCAGATCTGGCTACTACCACATGGACGGGTGGGGGTGGATACCGGGCATCATCGGTCTCGTGTTCATGGCCGCTCTTGTCGGTTTGGTGGTTTGGCTGATCGTTTCGGTGGTGCGCAAACCGGAACAAATGGCTTCCACTTCCGGTCGGGCTCGAGCGCTCCTCGATGAGCGTTACGCCAAAGGAGAGATCGACCGAGAGGAGTATCTGCAACGCAGGTCCGATCTCGAATAGGGGCACGCTGCGGTTCGCGGGGGCGGCGGTTCGTCGTATCGGGGATTGTCGGCATGGGCGGAATTCGCCACGACTGAAGCTGTTGAGCGTAGGCCGCCGGGTGTGACGGCCAGGCAAGAAGACCGAAGTGTCCACCGGGTGATGGCCTGCTCCGTTCAGCTTTCCCCGCTCAACTCCCAGCCGGGCAGCCCCTCCAGCCGTCATATCCGGTCCCCGGCGAGGGTCTCTCGCCGGTGCCGGTTCTTCACCGGCCACACCAACGACCCCAGCTTCACCCCGTCGACTACCGCACTCCTCATCGTGACTTCGACGGACCCCCGTCTGGTTCGCAGCCGGGCGATCAGCTCGTCTCGGCCGCACCGGGGGCATAATTCCCCCGATGAGCGACCCTCCGGTGTGGTAGCGCCTTGAGCAGTCGCCACAGGCCGCCGCCAGGGTGGGGGGATTATTCGCCGTGAGAGCTGCTCAGCCGCGGTGCTGAACCCGGCGGTGCTAATCGGAGCCGACGATCTTGCGCTTGGCGGCCTCGTACTCGGCATCGGAAAGCTTCCCTTGCTGGTGCATCTCGCCGAGCAACGACAGGTCCTGCGGCACCTTGCCGCCGCGGAAGGTCTGCGTGGCGCTCGGAACCGTGTCGGCCAGCGCGCTGTCCGGGCGGATGTAGTGGTACACGATCACGCCCAGGATCGGCAACAAGATGATGAACAGCGCCCATAGCACCTTGGCGATGCTGCTCAGGTCCTTGCGACGGAAGACGTCGATGAGTCCGTAGACCCACAGCACGACCACGGGGATAACGATGATGGCAAACCAGAAGGCAGTCCACAAGCTCATGGGGTTACCCTAACCGTTCCGAGGTTGCCCCGTCCTCTCAGCCCGTTCCAGCTCCTTGGCGACCACCGATAGGTATCTCCGCCATATCGCCCCGAAAGACATGATTCAGATCATGAAGCAGCGGGAATGGGCGGAGTAGTTCAGAAGTCGTCAGGACGAATACCGGGGAGCGGGCGGATGGCCGGTGTGGCGACCGGGGGAGACGGGCTGGGGGGCGCCGGGTGGGTCGGAGGACCGGCCTTGGTTTTGGCCCCTATGCCCGGCCAGGGTTCTGTGCTCTATGCGGGACCCGCCGCGGGGTGTACGTTGACGGCGAACACCAAGAAAGGGGTGTGTTGCATGTCTGCCAGCTATGACGACGCCCAGATTCTGCTCCGGTGCGCCGAACTATTTCAGGCGATGAACCTGGGAGAAACCTCCGGTTGGGTGCACGGCGAAGACTTTCCCGACGGGTACGCCGCTTTTGTTGCCGACCACCCGCAGGGATCGGAGCGGTACGGGGAATTGATGCGCTATGCGGGCTATTACGAGACTCTAGCCACCCTCTGGAAACACCAACTCTTCGATGAGGACCTCCTCTTCGACTGGATGCTGGTTCCCTGGAATCGTGTCGGCGTGGTTCTGCTCGGAATCCGGGAGACCATGGATGAGCCACGCATGTGGGAGAACTTTGAAGCCTTGGGAGCGGCTCAAGACCGCTGGGACGGGTCCCACAGCTAAGTCCTCCCACAGCCCTCCCCGCCACCGTCCGGGCGTACCGCCCGGCCCCGGTCCGCTCGTCGGTGTCGAGCACCTAACCAGCAGAGCTCGGTGTGATATCGCTGATAGCGGGTGATCCGGGTGGTGAAGGTATCCCAGTACCATCTCGATCATGAACCTGTTGCTGGAAGACCGGCCGATTGCTGCAATCCAGGCGTACTTTGAGGCCAAGGGCCTGCCGTTGACAGTTCACATGTCTCCGCCCGACCGATCATCCGACGACGAGATGCGACGCCTCCCCCGGTCAGTCAGGCGCGCCGTTGAAACGGACACCAGCACCCACTGGGTCGCCCTCGGCCCGATGGCACGTCACTATGGCAGCGGCTGCTCCGAGGAGGAGGCCATCCGAAGCGCGGCGAAGCGCTATCGCATCGAGGAGGCACCTGAGGGCGCTGGCTCGGCCTAGAACGAGCCGTCGGCGCACGCATCAGCGCCGATCCCTCGGCGAAATGCTCGTTCCTGCGCCGGATTCTCTGATCTGTGCTGAGTGGCCAGTGACACGACGGCAACGAGGCTCACGACTGCCGAATCCCCTTCGATACTCGAGGAATGGCGCCACGACGACGAGGAGTGCGAGTATCACGCGTTTCATCGGATGACCCCCTTTCCCTGTCGGGTGGTACAAGCCGCCCGCCAAGGTTCCACCGTCGCAGATCTCACTACCAGCCAACACCGGCTGACCGGGTGTTCGACCTTCAGAAGACGAGCAACAGGGCCGCCGCCATGCCAGCGCCACTACTCGGCGTTGCTGCGGCCATCATCGTCCCGCTGTCACTCGGTCAGTCGCCGGGCTGGCTCCCCCTGACTCTGGCCCGCCGGGCTGATCCATCATCCGGACCCGGAAGATCTGTGGGGTCCACCTAGTCGGCCTGGCGTCGAAGACTCACGTCTGCCAGCGAGATCACCGCATCCACGGGTCCCCGCAGAGGACTCCACTGACAGACGCCAAAGCGCGTGCCCTGAGGTCAACAGACCGCCCGACTACATGAGATCGGCCTTGAAGATGGTGTCGAGGTTTTCCAGGCTGTGCCCTAGATCGCGCTCGAGTGCAACCGGGAGCAGCATCCGGTCGATCGCCTTGCCGAAGAAACTGGTCGGCTCCTCGGTTTCCATGATCACCCTCAAGACGAAGCCCTTTTCCCCGGAAATGGCACGAAAGGGTGGACCTAAAACGTTCCGTTGGATGGGCAGTTCACCCTCTTCGTAGAGGTACTCGAAGTGCACGACCGGCAGGCCGGGGACCTCGGTGTGGAACTCGACCAACTCCGTGTCCCGATGCTCGTCGAGGATCGCCTTCCCCTCGACTCTGCGGCCCAGCAGCCGGTAGGCGAATCGCACTTCATCGCCCGGGGTGTTCCATGCTGCTTCCTCCGGCCGGAGGATCTCGGTCAAACCTACGTACCAGTTGGGCCACGTCTTGAAGTCGTCGATGTAGTCGAAGCCCTTCTTGAGCGGGACGGGATACCTGCGTGTCATGTCCGTCCGCACCACAATCATCTCCTCTCCCGGGTCTGAATGGCGGGCCGCGGGCGACCCACCCGAACCTATTCTCACCATACGCCCGGCAACCCGGGTCGGGGAAGGGGCCAAGGTCACCAGCAGGCAAGACCCGCAACTCGGTCGCCCGGCAGGAGCAGAACAACCCCCCACCATGGTCATGGCCTAGGTGATCATGGCGATCACTTTCCTGCCAGNNCAGGGGTTCGAATCCCCTCACCTCCACTCAGAGAAGGGCCCGTGAGAGCGCGGGCCTCTGGCTGTTCAGATGGTTGCAGGGCGTGAGCCGTCACATTCCAAATATGACCTTGTCCTCTAGCCGGTTCCCAGCATCGAGTTGAAGGTGGAAGGAGAAGAAGCCAAGGAGGCGCGTCGTTTCTTCTCGAATACCCCCATGGGTCAAGCTGGTGGGTCTCCCTTTGGTCGGGTTGATTGCGTTGATGCTGGCATTGGACCAGGCGGTCAACCTGATCGCCATCCACAAGCCAAAACGTCTCCATAGAGCCGCACGCAGAACCCTCCGACCGATCAACCGTGCACGGGTGTGGAGGATTGAGCATCTCGGCCTCGACCACAACTCCGAATCAGTGGTGGTGTACCACAAGGGACGCAAAACGGGACGTGAGTACCCCACCCCCCTATGCGTATCGCACTGTGATGAAGGCTTCATCATCGGGGCCTACTGGGGTACGGGCGCCGACTGGTTCCGCAACCTGCAAGCCACACGGCAGGCCAGGGTGCGCTACAAGGGCAGCTACTACGACGTTGAGGCCGAGGTGATCGACATCGAAGAAGCGCACCGCCGCATGGGCGGCCCATCGTTGTGTGGGTGCTGGGAGCAAGGGCACGCCCAGCAGTGCGTCTTGCTGCGGCCCGTGCATCGGAGGTCCGAACCACCGGACGCAACGAAGATCCCAGCTCGGAGCGAGCCAGTCGCACCATCCTAGAAACGATCTGGGTCGCTCACCGCCGGAATTAGCGAAGATCGGCGAAAAGGCGGGGGGCGACACGATTGTCACGCAGCCCTTCGAGGCCTTTCTCCTGATAGAGGCGCAGCCACACGTAGAAGGTTTGGCGGCTGATCCCTGGCGGCAGGTTCGAGCGACGTTACCGGTCGCGTCCTCTACCTGTTGTAGTACTGCCAGACGATGCTTCACCAGCAGCTGCTGTCCTCGCTCGGTCGCCGGTTCTCCCTTCTTGGTGGAGAACCCGAGATGTAGGCGATGTCCGTCATTGTCCAGACCCCACCGCTGCCGATGGCACGGTCGAGAGCGTCTGCGGCGGCCGCGTCGATTCCGTCGAAGAGGTGGGCGATCACGGGCTTGGCGATCAGGGTAGGTGGCGCCCGGATCAACGAACCGTGAGCACGACCGGGCAAGATCGGGAGGGTGGACGGAAGGCGTCGTCGAGGATGGTGGCCGATCATACGAGGCGGTAGCCCTCGCCCCAGCGGTCGTATGCAGAGCGCACCCGTGCCAGGATGCGGTCCCCGTCGACGTCGCTGACCGGCTCGCCGGTGCGGTCGCCGATCCAGCGAATGGCACCCCCGTCGATCACCCGCCGGCGGATTCCGTCGCCGACCTCGATCGAGCGCGGGATCTCGGCCGTCCCGGTGGCGTCCCCGTAGACGATCGTCGGTGGAAACTCGGCGGCGTCGGGGTACTCGGGCGACAGCCAGAGGTCCTCGAGGATCCAGCCATCGGAGTGCTCGGCGCGGGGCAGCGGCGACTTGAAGCCGGGCGTGCGTCGGCCGCTCTCGTCCTCCACCTCCCCCGACGGCAATACCAGCTCGTAGGGCTGGTTGTTGGCGCGATAGCGGGCGCGCACGGCGGCCAGGACCCGGTCGCGGTCTGCTTCGGACATCGTCTGGTCGCGGTGGTTGCCGACCCACCGGACGGAGCCGCTCCAGACCGACAACACGACTTTCCCGCCGCGCCGCCGCGGCTCACCGCCGTAGACCGCGGCGGCTACCTCGAACTCCGCCTCTCCCTCGGGGCCGCGGTAGCGCGCCGTCTCCCACCCGGTGGGCACGATCTCCCACTGCTCAGCCATGGGACGCAACCTAGTGGGCTTGAGGGGTCCTCATGGTTCGAATCCCGACTCGGCCACAGTTGCTGCCGCGCTTTCACATACTCGCCACCACCCTGCTCGGCACCATGAAGAACCGAAAAGCGGTGCCCCCGTTGCCGTCGACCCCTCGCTAGATCCGATTCGAAAGTAGGGTCGGGCCCCGTGAGAGGCGACCGCAACACAGATCCGAGGGCTCCCGAATCGGTGACCGTCAACGGTGGGCCGCCACCGGGGGGCGAGGGGAGCTCCGGCCGGGTGTGGTTGCTCTTGGCGGGGGCGGTTGTCGTGTCCATCGGAGGTCTGGCCCTATTGGGGCTGTTCGGCGCACAGGATCCGGCTCCCGACGCCCAGCCTCTCCCTGCCACGAGCACGACCGCCGCAACGACCACCACGACCGAGCCGACTACCACGACACTCAGCCCCGAAGCGTTGGCGGCCATGGAGTACGAAGCCGACGCGGAGCTCATCAAGCAGTTGTGGTGGGACCACAATCTTGCCTGGTTTGACGGGTTTGACAGCGGCCTTCGCTTCTGGGTCGATCACAACTATCCGCCGATGGGCTGCACCTTCGACGACTACATGGCGAGTTGGTTCCCGACGGGACCGATAGAGGGTTTGCAGATAGAGCGGATCGTCAATACTCCCACCATCGAACCCGATGCAGGATGGGTCATACCGGGCGGGAAGCTCAAAGGTGTGTCTGCCGAGGGCCGTGTGTACGTGATGGCCGTCAGGGACACTTTCGCCTATCCCGGCGACGTGCCGGCCCCCGTCACCCGCGCACTGCACGTCACCATCCTCGACGGCGAGCCGTACTTCTTCATCGGTTGCCCCGGGTAGGCAACCTACTCGCCGGGCTCACGAAGGAGTGATGACATCTTGCGTACCAGAAGTGGTGGACCGGTACGCAAGCCCATGGCCAGCGCGAACTCCGCGTCACGGTCGAGCTCGAGGATGATCTCTTCGCCTTCGGCGCGGATGTGAAACCCGTCGGGCTGGGCATTCACCACCATCTCGTCGACCGTCCAGTCGGCGAGCTGGACATCGCCGGAAACGAGCTTGCACCGTTCTTCGGTGAGATCAACCTCCACGTGGACCCGATTCTCGGGATTCCGCGGCATGTACAGTGAACCTTGGAAGACTTGCACGCCCCCACCTCCCATTCCTCCCTTACCCGAGAGTACACAATCAGGAAGGTGCAGCGCGCTCTACCACGCCTGCCAGGTCGGCGCTACTCGGCCATCTCCAGGATGATTCCCTCCATCCTTCGGCCCAGCTCGTCGATCTGGTCGCCCGACGCCGGTCCGCACGTCATGGTGATCTGGTCGCCCTCCTGGGGTTCGATCACCTGAGCGTTCGACTGGTCCTTCCGGGCCTTCACGGTGACCCAGTGCATCCCGGTGGGGATCTCAAACCGTTGCGTGGCTCCCGGCCGAAGCTTGCCGAGGGATTTGTCGTTGAGCAGGACGGTGTAGGGGCGGCTGCCGCGCTCGCTGGTGCGGGTGACGATGAGACGGGTCACTGTGGGCGTGGGTTGGACGGTGGCAGATGGCGGCGGGG
>DHIO01000019.1:95548-96267 GCA_002403855.1 Acidimicrobiia bacterium UBA4744 | reverse complement strand
CGCGGCCGCCGGGCATCGAGCACGGGTTCCGGCCCGGGGTCGTAATGCCGGAGCGTCGCAGCAACGTCGTCGAGGAAACGATCGACCTCGTCCATTGAGTAGCCGCGCAACGCCACCCGGAACTTCTGCTGTTCGACGTCGTGGGGTGTCAGTTTCCCTCTATTGCCTCTTTCCCACTCCCACAGCGTCTCCGCTACGTGTTCCAGGAATCCGTCTACTTCTTCTTGCGCATAGGCACGCAACGTCACCCGGAAGGTCTTGTCGAAGACCTCGGTCGTGGTCAGCACACCAACCCCCCTGGGGCTCACCTTCATTGTCCGTCACGATCACCGGTCTGCCAAGGGCCCGGCAGGTATCGGGGCTTCGGGGGGTGGAAGCCGACCTTGCTTCCGGACGCTCGCCTCTCGAGGCGGCATCAACGGATGGTAAGTTGACTGCGATTATGGTCCGGCGGTTCGTCCCTCTTCTCGCATTGGCCCTCTGGGCGGCTGTGGCTCTGGCTCCCGTCGCCGGTGCCGACCTGCCTCCGGGAGGGACGTATGTCGACGACGACGGGATCTTCCACGAACCAAACATCGAGGCAATCGCCGGACTCGGCATCACGAAGGGGTGCAGGGAGGACCGATTCTGTCCCTTCGATGTGGTCACTCGGGGACAGATGGCGGCATTCCTCAACCGGGCGCTTGGTCTGCCGGCCACCGGCGAGTCGCCGTTCACCG
>DHIO01000019.1:0-95515 GCA_002403855.1 Acidimicrobiia bacterium UBA4744 | reverse complement strand
GGACAGATGGCCACTTTCCTCGCTCGTGCCCTCGAGCTGGATCCGATTGTCCCTCCGCCCCGCTTGGTGCCGGTCGCCGGGAATCCCCACGGGGCGGCACCGATACCACCTGAGGCGCAAGCACATGATGTCTCCAACCCCGACGTCGTTGTCGGGGATGGGACGCCGGGCGGTTGTACGTCTCGAGCAGTGATCGACGCGGTAGCCCAGGGTGGCGTAATCGTCTTCGACTGTGGACCCGATCCGATCACGATCGTCATGGACGAAACGGCCCGGGTCTTCAACAACACCGGTCCCGAGATCGTCATCGACGGTGGGGGTTTGGTCACGATCTCGGGGGGCGGGGAGCGGCGGATTCTGTACATGAACACGTGTGATCCCGACCAGGTTTGGACCACTTCACATTGTGACAATCAGGATCATCCCCGGCTGACGGTGCAGAACCTGACGTTCATCGACGGCAACGCCAAGGGGGCAGACCCGGACGGTGGCGGCGCTATTTGGGTGCGGGGCGGCCGGTTCAAGGTCGTGAATTCGAGGTTCTTCAACAACGTGTGCGACGACGTCGGGCCCGACGTCGGGGGAGCGGCCGTCAGGGTCTTCAGTCAGTTCAACGGCGAACCGGTATACGTCGTGAACAGCACGTTCGGGGGAGCTGCCGATCTGGGCAACGTTTGCTCGAACGGGGGTGCCCTCAGCAGCATCGGCGTGTCGTGGACGGTCATCAACAGCATGTTCTCCCACAACGATGCCATTGGGTATGGAGCGAATCCCCAGCGGAGCGGAACACCCGGCGGGGGAAGCGGCGGGGCCATCTACAACGATGGAAACAGGTTCGTCCTCACCATCCTCGATACCGTGATCGAAGACAATCATGCGAACGAAGGCGGAGGGGCGGTGTTCTTCGTGAGCAACGACCGCTCCGGGAATCTGATCATTCAGGACTCCACCCTGCGGCGCAATCCCAGCGACGGATTTGGCACGGCGGGTTTTCCGGGGATCTTCTACCTCGGTAGCGGTCCGATCCAGGTGTCGAACTCGATCATCGAATAGCGAAGGTGCGTCGATACCGGGTGCGGCGCGCTCGCAATCGACGAGGCTCCTACTCCTGTTCCCGGCTGCGCGTCAGCTCCACCAGCGGCTTGCCGAATGCGCCGAGCGCGAGGCCCATCGCCAGGGCCAGGATCGCGCCCACAACGTACCAGCCGGTCCAGATCTCCCGTTCGGGAGGCCGGACCGCCGCCGCGTCGGTGAGCACCCTTTCCATCATGTTGATGTGTTCGTCGTCGGTGACGACCACACCGTATTTGGCGACGACCTTCTGATCCCAGAAGGTAGGGGTGGCCATGTTCCGGTGGCATCCCATACAGACGCCGGTCCGCTCCATCCGCTCCCGCTGGTCTTGGTCGAGCGGTCGGGAGTCGGGCCAGTGTGACCCGACGATCTGGAGCTGAGTACCTTCGCGAGTCACGATCTGGCTGAAGTCGATGTCCAGTTCGGGGATGGCCGCGATCTGGATCTGTGCCTGATCGGGCCAGATCGCTCCATCGGGAAACTCGAGGTCGACGACGATGTCCTCTGGGTAGCGCTGCTGATACCGGCCGTCCTGAATGCCGTACCCGAGGGCTTTCGGATCGCTGTGACAGCTCTCGCAGGTTCGCGCCACAGTCCCGAGATCGCTGAATTGCAGCATCATTCCGCTGGCGGGATCACGGATGTCCTCGAGGCCCTCGTGGCAGACCAGGCACGGACTGGCTGCCGCGCCGGTCTGGACGACTGCCGAGGCTGCGGAGGGGCCCGACTGCGAGGATTCCGGCGGGAGGAGAACCACCGACGCCAGTGCGACGAGTGCCCCTGCCGAGAGGACCGGTCCGGGTCTCATCGGCCTCTCGGTCGACCACCTGCAATCCACAATGCCGGTACTCGGGTTCCCAGGACAGGGTCGAACGACCCTTTCGGCGGTCGGCTACCTCCGCCCGAACCAGCGCCTCAAGACTCCTCTCCACTTCGGCTGATCCATCGGCTCCTGGTGGTGGGCGCAGCGCAACTGGCCGTCGTCGCGGGGAGTGACGGTACCGGCGCAATCCGCGGGTCCGTCGATGCAAACGAGGGGCTCCGGGTCGGGGATACGTTGTACTACGAGCTGACTTGCAAGGTGATGGGCGCTGCACCGGAGGCAACCATCGGGGCGCTCTTCCGGCGGGCCTTCACATCCGTCCGGGCCGTCGACACAGGTGGGGAAGCTGAGCGACGTTTGGTTCGCCGTCACGTTCGGTCGGGCCAGGAGCCGCTTCCCACACTCCGGGCATACCTCGTCATCGCGGTGGTGGGCGGCTCCACACCGCGGGCAGAGGGGCATGAGATTCCTTCCTCCCGTCGGGTCTCACTTTGGTCGGTGCGCCGGTGCCCGGCAAGTGGACTTCTCAACCGAAGCGTGGCATCGACGCCGAGGGTTGGAATGCTCAGCCCTCCGGACTACCCCATGGCGATTCGGGGCCTCGGGAGGCATGAGGCCAAAGGACGAAGGGCGAGATCAAGATCGAGTAACTTCGCGCCGATCTCGTCATTGTCCAAACCCACCGGTAAGGTCTGGCTCATCTTGCTGAGGAAGCGCAACATCGTGGTGCTGGCACCCGTTCTCGCCGTGGTCATGATGGCCTCGGCCTGCGTCGCCAATCCGTCTGATTCGCCCGCGACGACCACGGTTGGCGAGACGACCACCGGCACGGAGGCGACCACCACCTCGACGGAACCGGCGACCACCACCTCCGCCGGGAGTACCGTCCAGGGAGCCTTGCGAGGTCAGATCGATGAACTGATCGAAGTCACCGAGGACCTGCGCGAACTCGATTTCCTCGAAGCACCCACGGTGACCGTCGTCACGGACGAAGAGTTGGCCACCCGGGTTCGGGAACAGATCGAAGAGGAATTGGATCCTGACGATCTGGCCCGGGACACTGCCCTGCAAGTGCTCTTGGGATTGATTGGACCCGATGTCGATCTCCTGGACTTGTATACCGACCTGTACTCGGAACAGGTGGCGGGGTACTACGACGGGGAGCAGGAAGAGATGGTGGTACCGGCGGATGCCGAGCTCAATGCGCTCCAGAAGGTGACCCTGGTCCACGAATTGACCCACGCCCTCACCGATCAGCACTACCAATTCGATGAGCGTATTGAGCAGCTCGACGACGAGGATCGGTTCGACGAGCTGAGCGCATTTCAGGCGGTGATCGAGGGCGACGCTTCGTTCACCGAACTGCTCTACGTCTCCGAGCTACCACTCGAAGAGCAGATGGAAATCGTAACCCAGTCTCTCGATCAGGACACGACCGTGTTCGACGAAACCCCGCGCTTCATTCAGGAACTGCTTCTCTTCCCGTATCTCGAGGGATCTGAATTCGTGCAGACGCTGTGGAGCAGCAACACCGGCTTCGATCTCGTCAACGAGGCGTACCTCGACCCGCCCACCACCACCGAACAGGTCTATCACCCGGAGGCCTACCGCGACGGGGAAGACGGCCGCGAGGTCACCCTCCCCGACACCCCTCTTACCGGTTACGCGACCGAGGAGGAAGCCATCTGGGGTGAGGTGTCGTTCAAGGTCATGTTCGAGCAAGGTCTGGGGTCGACGACCGCCGGCCCGGCGGCGTCCGGGTGGGGTGGTGATAGGTACCGGGTCATGTGGGACGGCGAGCAGGTGGCCTACCTGCTGGTCTACGTGGGCGATAGCGAAGAGGACGCAGTCGAGACGTACGATGCTCTCGTTGCTTACGCGGAATCGTCGATGAACGTCGGAGAGCCCGAAGCGACGGAACGAGACACCATCTTCGTCGGGGAAGACTATGCCCATGCTGCTCTCGACGGCGATCGGGTACTGTTCATCGCCGCCTCCGACCCCGTAGCCGGTTCCGATCTGGCAGCGATGCTCTCGGACTTCTGAGGTGACCGGTCGTCTCGTTTTGTGTGCAACCCCCATCGGCAACCTCGGCGACGTCTCACGTCGTCTGGCAGAGGTGCTCGGTGATGCCGACGCCATCTATGCGGAGGACACCCGACGGTCCCGCGTGCTGCTCGAGGCGCTCGGCATAGAACGGCCGCTCCGCTCCTACTTCGTCGGCAACGAGGAGCAGAGATCCGGCGAGCTGGCGGAGCATCTCGAAGCCGGGCGAACGGTGGCCCTGATTACCGACGCCGGTACGCCGTCGATCTCGGATCCGGGCGTGAGCGCGGTAGCCATCGCCCGTCGAACCGGTGGAGACGTGCAGGTGGTGCCGGGCCCAAGCGCTGTGACGGCCGCACTGGCGGTCAGCGGATTCGATGCTCAACGGTTCGTGTTCGAAGGGTTTCTACCCAGGAAGGGGGCGGCGCGAAGAGACCGTTTGAGCGCTCTTTCATCCGAAGAACGAACCATCGTGGTCTTCAGCGCTCCACAGCGGGTTGGACGCGATCTGGCGGATCTCGCTTCCCATCTCGGCGCCGACCGGGCCGTCGCGGTGTGCCGGGAGTTGACCAAACAGCACGAAGAGGTTCGCTGGGGAACCCTGGCCGAGGCGGCCGAGCACGTCGCCGACCACGGCGCCCGCGGAGAATTCACCCTGGTGGTCCGGGGCGCGCTCCCTGTGGTTCCATCCGTCGAGGAGGCTCTCGCAGAAGTGCTCCTGCGTATCGAAGACGGAGAGAACCTGGCGGCGGCGGTGCGGGCTGTGGCCGCCCACCGTGGCGTCGGCAGAAGAGAGCTCTACGAAGCGGCTCTCGACGCGACCAGGCGACACCCGGCTTGACAAGCAGTTGACGCCGGTGCCTCGTCGCGCAGAGAACCGCATCGGTGAGACACAGAAATCGGGCCGAAGAGAATCGGGTTCAGGCCAGCTGCACCTTGCAGTTGGCGCAGACGCCTTTGCCTTTGAACGAGCCCACCTCGTCGGTTGATCCGCAGAAGGTGCAGGTTGCTTCCAGCTTGCGGATGACGATCGCGTCGCCCTCAACGGCGATACCCAGCTGGTCGCCTTCGCGGATATTGAACAGCCTGCGCGTTTCAGCGGGTATGACGATTCTCCCCAGGTCGTCGATCTTCCGGGTTATCCCGGTGTCCATCTCTCCTCCGTTTGTCGGACGGCCGCCCAGCTACCCGGGTCCCTGAGTGGGTGCCTGGCTATCTCAGAGCATACCCATCCGGGCAGCACGTGGGCGGGGGCTCGATCCCGGCCGGGCAGTGACGTGCAGCCCGCACCAACTACCCTCGGGCCACTATGTGGGTGGATTCACACTGCCATCTTCAGTTGGCCGATCACGAACCTTCCGTCCTGCTGGAGAGGGCACCCGACGTCGACTGGCTCGTAGCGCCCGGCATCGATGCGGCCTCCTCCTCCGCTGCTCTCCAACTGGCCGCTCGATATCCCGATCGAATCACGGCGGCGGTGGGTCTCCATCCGCACGAAGCCGACAAGTGGAGCGTTGAGCGGAACTTGATCATCGAGGAGGCTCGCCGCTCGGCGGCGATCGGTGAGATCGGCCTGGATTTCTATCGCAACCTCTCGCCCCGCGATCAGCAACTTGCGGCCTTCACCGATCAGCTCGAGATGGCGGCAGATCTCGACAAACCGGCCGTGGTTCACTGCCGTGATGCTTTTCGCGAGATCTTCGACGCCATCGAGTCCACCGGCACCGGCGAGCGTGTGGTCATGCATTGCTGGACGGGAGGACCCCGCTGGACCCGCCGCTTTCTCGATCTCGGGGCGATGATCTCGTTTGCGGGTCCGGTAGCGTTCGAGACCGGGGAGACCGTCCGTCAGGCTGCTGCCGTTGTTCCTCCGGAACGGGCAATGGTCGAGACCGATACTCCGTATCTTTCGCCGCCTCCCTTCCGCGGAGAGCCCAACGAACCGGCAAGGGTCGCGTTGGTCGGGAAGGCCCTGGCCCGGGTGTGGGGCACGACCGTCGGAGATGTTGCCCGGATCACCTCCGCCAACGCCCGGCGTGTCTTCCGGCCATGACGCAAGGCAAGCGGGCGGTCCGAGAGTTGCTGGAACGCCATGAACTGGTGCCGCGTCGGGCGTTTGGACAGCATTTCCTGGCCGACCCGAACCTGGTCCAGAAAATGGTCCACCTTGCAGACGTGGATCCGGGGGGGCACGTTGTCGAGGTGGGCGCCGGTACCGGCACCCTGACCGGAGCGCTGGGACGGGCCGGGTTCCGGGTGGTCGCCTACGAGGTGGACGAGCGCCTCCGTCCGCTGCTGGGTGAAGTACTCGAGGGGCTCAGCAACGTTGAGGTGCGCTTCGCGGACGCGCTGGCCGTACTTCCGGATGATCTGGACGAGGGCTCCTGGACGATGGTTGCCAACCTCCCCTACAACGTGGGCACACCGCTCATTCTCAAGATGCTCCGCGAAGGCCCCGACGTGCGGCGGTTCGTGGTGATGGTGCAGAAGGAGGTGGCCGATCGGCTGATGGCCGGACCGGGTTCCCGCATCTATGGGATCCCTTCGGTAGTGACGGCCCTCTACGCAGACGTGAAGCGCGAGTTCACCGTCGGCCCCCAGGTCTTCGTTCCTCCTCCTGAAGTCGATTCGGTCGTCATCACCTTGCAGCGCCGGCCGGCTCCGTCACTGGCGCCTCGCGCGATTGAATTGGCATCGGCGGCGTTCAATCAGCGTCGCAAGATGCTTCGTCGGTCGCTGGCCGGAGTGATTCCTTTGGTCTCCGATGTCCTTACGGCCGCAGGCATCTCCGCGGAAGTGCGAGCCGAACAGCTGTCGCCGTCGGACTACGTGACGCTCGCCGAGAAGGAGGCACAACTTGGGAAGTGAATGGATCGAGGTCGAAGCGGCCGCCAAGGTCAACCTGTCGCTGAGAGTCAGGCCACCGGACCAGTCCGGGATGCATCCGCTCCGGTCGCTGGCCCAGTCCGTGGATTGTTGCGACCGGCTGACCGCCGCCCGGGCCGATGAGGATGCTCTCGACGTAGGAAACGTCGACCTCTCTGCGGGCCGGGACAACCTGATCTGGCGAGCCGTGGACGCTCTCAGAGCCGAGACCGGGGACTCACGTTTCATCTCATTTGGCCTCACCAAGCGAATCCCGCTGGCGGCCGGGTTGGCCGGAGGGAGTGCAGACGCCGCCGCCGCTTTGGTGGCGGCCGCCAGACTGCTGGACGTGCCCCGCTCCACCCTCACTGTGGTGGCGGCCCGGGTGGGAGCTGATGTTCCGTTCTGTCTCGAGGGCGGATTCGCCTGGATGGAGGGTCACGGGGAGCGGCTCGCCAGCATCACCGGCGTCCCGGCCGAATATGCACTGGCCGTCGTCGTCCCACCGTTCCCGCTCGAAACCGCAGCCGTCTACGGGCGCTGGGACAGACTGGGTGGACCGGAGGGCGAAGCCGTCGACGGCAGAGCTCTGCCTCCGTCGCTGCGTCCGTTCGGTCCGCTCGCCAACGATCTGTACCCCGCGGCGGTGGATCTTCGGCCCGAACTAGGCGACTGGAGAGGCGAACTGGTCGATCGGTGGGAGCGGCCGGTCCTGATGTCCGGCAGCGGCCCGTCGCTCTTCGGGTTCTTCACCGACGGGGCCGAAGCGACTGAGGCCGTAGGGGTGGCTCCGGGCGAGGCCCGGGCCCGGTTCTCCACTTCGCCCGTGTCTTTCGGCGCTCGCATCGTCGAAGACGGCGATTCAGTCGGGGAGGGCCGGGACCCGCATTAGACTCCTGCCCGGGCCGAGCCCTACCCGACGTCCGTCGGTGGGGGGTGGTGTAATTGGCAGCACAGCGGGTTTTGGTCCCGCCAGTAGGGGTTCGAATCCTCTCCTCCCAGCCCACTACTCGAGGAGGAAACTCATGGCGGTAAAGGCCGTGGTCCTGGCCGCCGGGGCGGGCACTCGGATGAAGTCCGCCCGGCCGAAGGTCGTGCACGACCTGGCCGGGCTCCCGCTTCTCCAATGGGTACTCGACGCCGTCTATCCGCTCGGACTCGATGAGGTGATGGCAGTAGTCGGGCATCGAGCCGATGAGGTTGTGGACCTCCTCCCCCAGTCCGTGATAGCGCGACACCAGGATGAGCAGCTCGGCACCGGGCACGCGCTGAAGACCGGGCTGGCGGGCACGGAGATAGCCGGCTGTGCGATTCTGGTTCTGCCCGGTGACATGCCACTCCTCTCCGGGTCGACCATCTCGCAGCTGCTCGAAGCCCACGACGACAGCGGAGCCGCGGCCACCGTCCTGACGGCGGAGACGGAAAACAGCGATTTCGGGCGGATCCTGCGCAACGAACGGGGAGATCTGGTCGGGATCGTTGAATTGCGCGACGCCGATCCCGATCAAGCAGCTCTGACCGAAGTCAACGGGGGCGTCTACGTCTTCGACGGGAACCTCCTCGGTGCCGCGCTCGACCGTCTCACACCCGACAACGTCCAGGGCGAGTACTACCTGACCGACGTGATCGGCATCCTGGTGGAAGAGGGGCACGCAGTCGGAACGGTGGTCACCGATCCGGTCGAGTTGACAGGGGTCAACAGCCACCAGCAACTGGCGGCTGCCGCCAATCTGGTCCGGCGCCGGATCAACGACAAGTGGATGTCCGAGGGGGTGTGGATGCAGGACCCGGAGCGGGTCTACATCGAGGCTCGCGTGAAGCTCGCNNAGGATACGGTGCTCGGTCCCGACGTCTATGCCCTCAACACCCGCATCGGGGCGGGTAGTCGGCTGTGGTATTCGGTGATGCGCGACTCGACCGTCGGGGACGGTGCCGAAGTCGGGCCGTACGCGTCGCTGCGGCCCGGAACGTTGCTGGAAGCGCGTTCGAAGCTGGGTACGTTCGTCGAGACCAAGAACACCCGGTTGGGCGAAGGCGCCAAGGTACCCCACCTCGCCTATATGGGCGACGCCGATATCGGGGCTCGAGCGAACGTCGGAGCGGGTTCGATCACGTGCAACTACGACGGAGTCTCCAAACACCCGACCACGATCGGCGAGCGGGCCTTCATCGGATCGGACACCATGCTGGTCGCTCCCGTCACCGTTGGCGACGATGCGGTCACCGGGGCCGGGTCGGTGATCACCCGCGACGTCTCTCCCGGCGCCCTGGCGGTTGAGCGCGCTGAACAGAAGGAGATCGGCGACTACGCTGCCCGCCTAGAGGCTCGCAAGAAGAAGAAACAGCAGAGTGAGTAACCCATGGAAGTTGTCGGCCGCAAACGCTTGATGTTGTTCTCCGGGAGCGCCAACCAGCCGCTCGCCGAAGAAGTGGCCGACCTGATGGGAGTGCGGCTCGGCGGTCTCCAGCGCTCGGTCTTCGCCAACGGTGAGATCTACGTGCGTCCAACCGAAAGCGTGCGGGGCGCCGATTGCTTCGTCATGCAGAGTCACAGCCATCCGATCAACTTTCACATCATGGAGCACCTGATAACCATCGACGCGTTGCACCGTGCATCGGCGAAACGAATCACTGCCGTCATGCCCTACTACGGCTATTCCCGGGCCGACAAGAAGGTGTCACCCCGGGAAGCCATCTCGGCGCGGATGGTCGGCGACCTGTTTCTGGCGGCGGGCGCCGACCGCCTGGTTTCCGTCGATCTCCACACAGGCCAGATTCAGGGGTTCGTATCGAAGCCGTTCGACCATCTCACGGCCTTGCCGATCTTCGTCGAATACTTGCAGGACGTGATCGAAGGCCCGACCACCATCGTTTCGCCGGACGCCGGGGGTGTGAAGCGGGCGGAGAAGTACGCCCGGCACCTGAATGCCTACGTCGCCTTTGTTCACAAACGCCGCGAGGCGGAGGAGCTCAACGTGTCGGCGGCCCTCACGGTGATCGGGAAGGTGTCCGGGCGCCATGCCATCATCGTCGACGACATGATCGATACTGCCGGGACGGTCGCCAACGCCGCCGAACTCCTGCGAGCCAAGGGCGCAGAGAGCGTCCGGGTGGTGGCGACGCACGGAGTGTTGTCGCCCCCCGCCGTGGATCGTCTCAAGAATGCTCCCATCGAAGAAATCGTCGTCACCAACACGTTGCCGTTTCCCGAAGATGCTGAGAGCTTCGACAAACTCGAAGTCCTTTCCGTAGCACCGATCGTGGCCGAGGCGCTGCAAGCCATCTTCATCGACAGTTCGGTTTCGGAGATCTTCCTGGGAGAGAACGTTTAGGCCGAGTAGTCCATGTCTCGCATCTCGACGACCATGCCTTGTTGCCGGCTCCGCATCCGCCCGCACTTCTCCACGTCCGAAACCTGCGGGCTTTCCGGTCGAGTGGCTGTTCGCCGATCAGCGCGACGGCATCACCCGGTCGCCTTCTAGAGATGTCCGGTGTCGGTGACGGTCCGGTGGTAGTGGCCACCTGTGCCACTCCCGGCGAAGCCGCCTCCGGGTTGGCCGTTCTCGAGCAACGAGGAATCGTCGCCGAGCTCCGCCGAGCCGGGGAGCGAACCGAAATCCTGGTTTCCTCCTCCGACGCGCCGGTGGCCCGGCGCGTCCTGCTGGACGACCGCCTGCAGCGGGAAGGGAGAACCCCCCAGCAGATGTCCCTGATCATGAAGCTGGCGTTGGTGGTCGCCTTCCTCGCCGTAGTTGCCTTCGCGGTCTTGACGGTCACCCTGGGTTGATCGTGGTTCTTGCGTGAGTTTCCCGCGCGATCCGCGGGTTTCTCACGCAAGTTCGGAGTGGCGTCGTGGGGTAGGTTCGGGACATGGATACGACGACGCTTTCGCTTCACACGGGTCGTCTACGCAAGACGGTCGATATCACCTCATACGCAGCGGAGTTCGTTCACGGTCGGGGGGACGGGTTGTTGTCGGTGTTCCTTCCCCACGCCACGGCCGGCCTGGCCATCATGGAAACCGGGGCGGGCAGCGAAGCCGACCTCCTCGATGCTGTGGACGACATCCTGCCGCGAGACGATCGGTGGCAGCACCGTCACGGATCCCGCGGGCACGGCGCAGATCACGTGATGCCGGCCTTCGTGAGCCCCAGTCTGACCATCCCGGTCGAAAGCGGCCGGCTCTTGCTGGGCACCTGGCAATCGATCGTGCTGGTCGACCCCAACGCCGACAACCCTGAGCGGCGAATCACCCTCAGTTGGATACCGGGTTGACCAGGCCTGCGTCGACGATCGACCCGTCCTGCGCAGAGACCCGAAGCCGGTAGGCGAGGGGGGTGGCCCGGCCGGCGAAGTCGATTCCCAGCAACTCGACACCGAGGTCCACTAGATCCCCGACGGTTCTCTCGGTGGTGATGGACCGCAGCAAGACCCTGTCGAAGGGGGCCGTGTCGAAGGGGGTTGTCTCTTCGTTGGTGAAATGGGCGGTGAGGAACTCGTCCACAACGTCGCTGAAGCGCTCATCGGCGTCGAACGTCTCTTGCGGAGATCTCGAAAAAGGAGGCGCCACTAGAAAGGGCAGACCCGCCGCCCGGAGACCGGTGGAAGTCAGTTCCACGCCGACCTCGTAGAAGAACGTCCCGACCGGCACGTAGCCGCCTTCCTGCAGGCCTAGTTGGGCGGCAGCCACCACCACGGCCCAACCGTCCGGTTCGACCGGTTCGACCGACCATACCGCAGTGTGGGTGAGGAACCAGGTGCCCGGCTCGAGTCCGGTCAGGTCGGGCGGGTAGCCGAGATAGGGAACCAGCACGTCTTCCGCGCCCTCTCCCGCCTGGGTCAGGAGGGTGGCTACGTACATCTCGGCGAATCCGCCCAGGGCGGCTTCGGGAAGGTGGGGAGAACCCGACGGGCCCATCGTCTGACTCCCGACCAGGAACCCTCCCAGAACGAGGACCAGGGCGGCCCCACTGAGGGCCGCCCACCGTCCGGACCAGTGGCGATGCTCCGTCGGTTCCAGCAGTTCGATCGGGTCGCGGCCGACGTGTTGTGAGAAGGGGACCTCAGAACCCTCGGGACGGTTGACGGCTTGCACTAGTCCGCAGGTGGCAGCTCGATCACTTCGCCGGCGTAGATCAGATCGGGATCCCCGGAGATGAGGTTGGGTTGGTTGAGTTCGATGACCCGTCGCCAATAGGGGACGATTTCCTCGTTGGTGGGGCGCCTGCCCAGGGCGTCGGTGAGGTGGCGCCGGCAGATGGCCCAAAGATTGTCGCCGGTTTCCACAGAGATCCGCTCAGCCGGGCTCTCGAAGAAGCCGTTGCCGGTCTCGTGTGGGAAGGCCGGCAGGGGTGGAATGCCCGCGTCCTGGGGTGAGCCGCCGTCGTCGGAAACCTCGGGTGACCGGCCGGCGACACCGGGCGGGAGGATGGTGCCGTCGGTCTCGACAACGGCGATGACGGGGGGTTGAGTTTCGGCCCAAACCGGAGTCGCCGCCACCGGCGAGGCAACCAGGATTGCTGCCAGGGCGCCTTCGGTCACCTTCCGGATGGCGGGGAGGGTCATCCACTCGACCGAGCGGATCAAGCCCGGCACCCGACTGGTGCAGGCGGCCACGTAGAGGAGGGTCGAACCGACCAGCCACAGCACGCAACCGAAGGCAACGAACCAGATCACCGCGGCAATGGCGTCTTCGATGGGAGTCACCCGCAACCAGGTGTCCAGATCGGACCAGGGGATCCGCAGCCACCGTCTCAGGGACAGCAGCCAGGTGAGTGCGGCAGTCTCGAATCCCGCCAACACGATGAAGCGCATGATTCCGCCGTGCATGGCTGCATGTTCGCTCTGTAAAAACATCTTGTCAAGTGATAACCAATATAAATAACGTTAGATCATAGTAGACCATGGTTACCTTTTGTCATAAGGTGTCCCGGGAAATGATCCGTCAAGGAAAGGGGTCGCATATGGCCGTGTACGGAGGAGACCTGGCACAACTCGAGGCGCTGAGCGCCCAGTTCATCAGAGAAGTCGACGCTGTCGACGGTCTGCAAAGCCGAATCTCCGCCTCGCTGGAAGGAACCGCCTGGACGGGACCGGCGGCTGAGCGTTTCCGTACCCAATGGAGCCAGGACTTCGTGCCCGCTCTGCTCCGTCTCAAGCAAGCGCTGTCGGAGAGCGCTTCCGTTGTCGCAGAGCGCCGAAACGCAATTGAGATGGCGACGAGCTAGGCGAGGTGTCGGAAAAGGCTGACGCGCTTGATCGGCTGGCCCGCCGGCTGCTGGTCGAGGCGAGGGGGCTCGATGAGGTTGCCGGTACCGTCGAGCCGCTCATTGCCCTGGTGGTCCGCGCCTGGGAGGGCCCGGCAGCCGATCGGCTGATATCCGAACTCGATGCGCGGCGCGGCGAGCTGGTCGCTCTGGTGGCAGGCCTGCGGGGCCTGGCGGACCGGTACTTGGAGAAGGCCCGGCGCCTCCGCGTCGCAGCCGAGCCGGAGGCGGTCCCCGGGGCCGGCGAGATGCTTCCGAGATGACCATGCAGGTCGTGTGGCGTTCGGAGGGAGTTGATCAAGATCTCGACGTCGCGCTTCCGCCGGGCGCGACCGTCGCCGATTTGCTCGCCGTTCTGACCGAGTCTCCCGGACCGGCCACCGTCTATGTTGACGGCGTTGCGACACCGGCGGAGCGGCCGGTCGTTGAGACCCGTCTCTGCGACGGTTCCGTGATCTCCATCGAGTCACCCGGACCGATGCTCGCTCGGGGTGGCGGGGCCGAATTGCGGGTCGTCGGTGGACTGTCGGCCGGCGGGCGATGGCTGTTGGGCCCGGGTGACTACCGGATCGGATCGGCTCCAGAGTGTGAGATCCGCCTCCCCGCTCCGGGAGTCGATTCGTTGCATGCTCGGATAGCGATCGGCGCCGGGGGAGAGGGGTTCCTTGAAGTCCCGGGGGGTGCGCGCGTGACGGTTGATGGTGAGGTGCGGCGCGGCCGTACCAGGCTCGCTACGGGTGCGATCATCCACGTCGGGCAGAGCATATGGGAGTTTGCTCGAGTCGATGAGTTCGATTGGCCGGAGAACCCGTGCGGGGCGTTCAACCGCCCTCCGCGGAAGCAACCGGGTACGACCGAAACGGAGGTAAGGGCTCCCGAGCCACCCGCCGAACCGGCAGCCCAACCCCGGCCCGGTTGGGCCACGCTGCTCGTGCCGCTGGCGATGGGAGGGCTGTTCGCGGTCCTCTTCAGCCCCATGATGGCGACCTTCGCTCTCCTGGGGCCAACGATGCTGCTCTTGAACTGGTATGAGGACCGGCGGCGGGTGAAGAAGACACGAAGTACGAACGCCGCCGAGTTTGATTCGGCCTTACGGAGGTTCGGGAATGATCTACTGGCGGCCGGATCTTCGCATAAGCGGGTTCTGAGGACCACCCTGCCGGACCCTCCAGAGGTAGTCCGGCGGGCATTGACCGCCGGTCCCCGGTTGTGGGAGCGCCGGCCCGGACACGGCGATTTCATGCGAGTGGCATTCGGGACTGCAACCATTCCCTGGGAGCCGAAGCTGGCCGGACACATCGACGACGAGGATATCGCCGCGGTTCTGGCCGACCACGCGGAACTCGACGATGCCCCGGTCGGCATAGACCTGACGGGCGGGACCGTCGTCGGCATCGCCGGCCCTAGGAGCGATGCGCTCGGACTCGCACGATGGGTGGCCGTCCAGGTCGCGGTCCATCATGGTCCGGCCGACGTTCGAATCGGGGTCATCACCGATCATCCGGAGGATTGGGAGTGGACGAAGTGGCTACCGCACACGACCACCGACCCAACCTCCGGAAGGCGGCTGCTGGGCGCCACCTCCGAAGATGTCGACCATGTGCTTTCCCATGTCGACTCCGACGCCGTTCCCAACGGATCGCCGGCTCCGTTGACGTTCCTGATCGTCGATGCCGATTCCCTTGAACCGGTCCACCGTGGCCGGCTTCGAAGTGTTCAGGCCGGTTCCGGCGGTCCGGTGGCGAAAGTGGTGATAGCCCCATCGTTTGGGGGATTGCCGGGAGTCTGCGGCGTTGTCGCCGAGGTCTCGAGAACGGGTGCCTCCGCCTGCTGGTTCTCGGCAGAGGACCGGAGGCTCTGTGACTTCATGCCGACCGGCCTGCCCCCATCAATCGCTCTCGAGTGTGCCCGGAGACTGGCCGGGCTCGAGGATCCGGAGGTGGCGGCCGCCGCCGTCGACCTCCCGGACGTGGTGTGCCTCACCGATCTCCTGGGTGGGGCGAACTCGTCGCCCGCTTCCATCCTCGAGCGATGGGATTCCGCAGACCCGATACCCCGGATTGCCGGTCCGGTCGGATCTACCGAACGAGGTGCCCTGGTAATCGACCTGGTGCACGACGGACCCCACGGTTTGATCGCCGGCACGACCGGATCCGGAAAGAGCGAACTGCTTCGCAGCCTCATTGCCTCCTTCGCCGCTTCCGTGCGTCCCGATCATCTCAACTTCGTCCTCATCGACTACAAAGGAGGAAGCGCCTTCGACGCCTGCGCGGCATTGCCCCATGTAGTGGGCGTCGTCACCGATCTCGACGCCCACCTGGGCAAGAGGGCACTCACCTGTCTCGAGGCGGAACTGCGATTTCGCGAGGCCCGGCTTCGAGAGGTGGAAGCAGCGGATTTGGCCGAGTATCTGGCAGCGACGCCGGCGGAACCACTCCCCAGGTTGGTGGTGGTCATCGACGAGTTCGCCGCAATGGCCGCAGAGCTGCCGGATTTCGTCAAATCGCTGGTAGATATCGCCCAGCGGGGCAGAAGCCTGGGAGTCCACTTGCTGCTGGCCACTCAGCGGCCCGCCGGGGTGGTAAGCGAAAGCATCCGTGCCAACACCAATCTCCGGATCGCGCTGCGCGTCCACGACCGGGCCGATTCCCAGGACGTGCTCGATGATCAAGCGGCTGCCTCGATTCCGCGGGGCCGGGCGGGGCGAGGTTATGTGCGGTTGGGCCCCGGGGAGTTGATTCCCTTCCAGGCGGCGCTGGTCAGTGTGAGTGGCCGTGGCACCGTACCGGTTGGTGTGCGACCCTTCCGGTTCGGGTGGGAAGCACGGGATTCCTGGCAGGTCGAGGACAGGAGCAGCGATGAGCCGACCGATCTTGCCAGGCTGGTGGAGGCGATCTCGGTGGCGGCGGGACGAGCCAGGATTCCTCCGCCCCGGTCGCCCTGGCCCGCTGAGCTTCCCGAGTATCTCTCCCTTTCGGGGGTGATCGGGGGGCCGGGGGGCTCGGGGCCCTGGTGGGCGCCGATGGGACTGATCGACGAGCCGCACCTGCAGCGGCAGTCCATCTGGGGGTGGGAAGGCACCAACCTCCTGATGTACGGGATGCCGGGGAGCGGAGTAGCCCGGGCGCTGCTCACGCTGGGAAGCTCCCTGGCGGCGAGGCTCTCGCCGGATCGCGTCCACATCTATGCATTGGATTTTGGGACGCGAACGCTCGCCCCTCTGGAGAAACTGGCACAGGTCGGGAGTGTGATCGGATCCGTCGATCGCGAGCGCCAAGTCCGATTGCTCCGGCATCTGCAAGACGAGGTAGCCGACCGGCGGGTCGACGGGCCCGGCGATCGACCGGCGGTGTTGTTGCTCCTCGACAACTACGGCGGCTTCTCGGCATCGTTCGACGATCCCGCCGACCTCATCTACCGAGAGGGGCTGCGGCGGATCGCGGCAGACGGCCCGGGAGTCGGAGTGTTCGTAGCGATGTGTGCCGACCAGGCCACCGCCGTTCCCGCCAACCTCGCCGCATTGATCCCCGAGAAGCTCGTCTTTCGGATGGCCGATCCCTTCGACTACGCGACACTCGGTCTTCCCCATCGCGAGCTGCCCAGCCTGCCGGAGGGGCGGGCCGTGCAACTCAGCTCCGGGCTCGTGATGCAGATCGCCCAAACCTCGCCGTCGGATCTGGACCGCATTGCAGCCAGGTCGGGTTCCGATGGTTTCGAACCGGTGAGGATCGGGGCCCTTCCCCGGCGATCGGACCTGGCCGATGTTGTCAACCGCGCGGTGGTACAGGAGCGAGAATGGTTCCTTCCCATCGGTATCGGCGATCGGCGCCTGGAACCGGTCGGTTGGCGCCTCGGGGAGGGCGATCACGTCCTCGTTGCCGGGCCGGCCCGATCGGGCAAGAGCACTGCTTTGCTGGCCATTTCGACCATCGTCGCCCGGCATCGACCGGACGTGGCGATCACAGCGATGGCTCCACGCCGATCACCCTTGCGGGACGCCGCCCACATTGCCCTTCTCGTTACCGACCCGGACGAAGTTGACCTGGTCGTGGAGAGGGTCCTATCGGACGATGCTCCCCAACTGCTCCTCGTCGACGACGCGGACGACGTGACCGACCGCCAAGGGGTCTTGACTCGACTGCTCCGTCAGCGCCGGCCCAATATCCGAGTTGCCGGCTCGGGTCGAGCCGATGCTCTTCGGTCCCTGTACGGCCATTGGACTCAGGAACTGCGGCAAAGCCGGCAGGGGATAGCGCTTCGCCCGCAAGCGGAGGTGGACGGGGAGTTGTGGAATACGCGTCTTCCCCGGCATGAGCCGTCCCCCCACCTGCCCGGGCGCGGCTACTTGATCAATGAGGTTGGGGTTGAGTTGGTGCAGGTTGCACTCCCGTAGCGGTTTCCCCGCTCCGCCGGATGGCGTGCCTTGACGGCAGCCGACCGCCGACGACTGGTTACGATTGCGGTCGGTGCCACTCAAGGAGACAACGTGCGAGTGCGAATCGGAATCGGCGAGACGTCCCGGGAGATCGAATTGGACGTTCCCGACGCGGATGTCCTCATTGCCGAGATCGAAGAGGCCTTCGTCGAGGGGAAAGCCATTCTCTGGTTCACCGACGTGGGGGAACGGCGCATAGGAATACCTGTTCAGCGCATCGCCTACGTTGAAGTGGAACCCGAGCAGCGAGTATCGGTCGGGTTTACCCCGTCGTGAGCGCTAGACGGCGCGCCGGCGACGCTCGGCAAGCCAGCGCTTGCGGAGGCGTCGCCGCTCGTCCTCGGCATATCCGCCCCAGACTCCGGCTTCCTGGTTGGATTCGAGGGCATACTGGATGCACTCGTCCTGGACGGAACACTGCGCACAAATGGCCTTGGCGGCCGAAATGTGCTCCAGGGCAGGCCCCGTAGTACCCACGGGAAAGAACAGTGACGGTTCTGAGTCACGGCACGCGGACATCTGCCGCCATTCGGTGATAGTTAGCACGGGAGACCCCTACAAAAGGTAAAGATTGTGATTTGCTTCACAAAAGATAACTGCCGTGAGCAGGGTAAGCAAGAGCTATTTTGATGGATCTGCACACGACCAGGACCCCGCCGAGCTTGATCGTCGGACATCGCGGATTGCCTCTCGAGTACCCCGACAACACGAGGGAGGGCATTCTGGCTGCGACCGCGGTATGCGACATGGTTGAGTTTGATGTCCGACGGACAAGGGATGGCGTAGCCGTGCTTTCCCATGACCCCTACCTCGGTGATCGGGCCATCATCGAGATGGACTGGGAGTTGGTGGCGGGATTCGACCTCGACGGTGGTCTGCACCCGACTCGACTCGAAGACGTCTTGAGGGCGGCCGGTGAGTTTCCGTTCAATCTCGAGATCAAGAACACGCCGGGAGAGCCGGACTTCGACGACACCTTTGCGTTCGCTCGCGAGGTGGCCAGTCGGGCGACGGGGCACGATGTCGTCACCAGTTTCCACTGGCCCACCGTCGACGCAGTGCGTGCAACCTTTCCCCATCTGTCGACCGGCCTACTAGTCGACGTCCACGGATCGCTCGAGGAGGCCGTCACCCGGGCCCTCGATTCGGGCCACCGGGTGATTGCCCCCCACTGGTGGCTGTTGGGGGACCAACCGGGGGCCGCCGTCTCAGGACTGGTCGAGGCGGGTTTTCAGATTGTGGTGTGGACGGTGAACGATGATGAGGTCGCCCGCAACGTTGCCACGGGCGGGGCGGCGGCGATCATCACCGACGATCCGATCAGGATTCGCGCCGCAGTGCAGGGGAGGAGACAGAATGAGCATCAAGGAAGAACTGGCCGAGGAACTCAGGGAGGCGATTCGGGCGAGGGACAGTCGCCGCCGCGAGGTGATTCGTGAGATCGAGACGCAGGTCTCTCGTAAATGCGCCGAGCCGGGTTTCGACGGCCGGGTCGACGATGACCTCTACGTCGACGTCATGAGCAGTTTCGCCAAGAAGATGAACAAGGCTGCCGACGAGTACGACGGTCTCGGAGCGCGCGGACTCGATATGGCGGCCAAGCTGAGATGGGAGGTGGACTATCTGTCACGGTGGCTGCCGACCAAGCTCTCCGAGGAAGAGACCCGGGAGGTGGTTCGGGCCGCGATTGCGGACTTGTCCGTCGAAGACCCGAAGATGGCGGGCCGGGTAGTCGGTCACCTGATGAAGACCAGGGGCGGGGACCTCGACGGTGCCCTTGTCAACCGTATCGTCAGAGAAGAACTCGGGTGACGCCGCTTCGCTTGGAACCGATGCTGGCCACTCCGTGGCCGGCCCCCTTCACCGATCCGGGATGGCTGTTCGAGGTGAAGTGGGACGGGGTCAGGACGATCCTCACCTGGGACGGCCGGTCCTTGTCGCTTTGGTCCCGGCGCGGGCGGGATATCACGGCGACGTATCCCGAGCTGAGCCGGTTTGCCCCCCGGGACGCATGTGTACTCGACGGTGAGGTCGTGGCCTGGGACGACTCGGGCCGTCCTTCCTTCGCGGCGCTTCAGCAACGGATGAACCTTTCCGGAGGGGCAAGGGCGGTCGAGGCGGCGCGATCCAATCCGGTGACGTACGTCGTATTCGATGTTCTGTTTGACGGCGAGGACTTGACTCACCGGCCGATCGAGTCGCGTCGGGAACGCCTGGCGGGTATCGACCTGCCGCCGCCGCTCGTGGCCTCGGAGGTCCTGGCTACCGACGGTGAGGCGCTCTATGCAGCCGTCTCCGAACAGGGCCTCGAAGGCATCGTGGGCAAGAGGCGTGGTTCGACATACCGGCCCGGAGTGCGCTCGCCCGATTGGCGAAAGGTTCCGTACCTGCGAAGGGCCCGGGCGGTGGTGGGGGGTTACACCCCCGGCGAGGGTGGTCGGGCCGAAACCTTCGGGTCGCTGGTGCTCGGCCTCCGGCTGGGCGAACACCTCCGATGGATCGGGTCGGTCGGCACCGGCTTTGATGATGCCGCCCTCTCGGCTATTCGTCACGCCTTGGATGAAATGAGCATCGACGAAAGCCCTTTCCTGCCCGATCCCGACCTGCCGGTGGCGACGACCTGGGTGGCTCCCCACCTCGTGGCCAGGATCGAATTCAAAGAGTGGACGCCCGCGGGGCGATTGCGTGCTCCGTCTTTCAAGGGGTTCTTGTCGGATCCGCCCGAGGAGATCACCTGGGCGGCAGAGGGGCCCGACGGCTAGTCCATGATTCCCGGTCTCGACTCGCAGGGTATGTCCCGGCCGGATGCCGGGCCATCAACCGGCCGCCTTCTTCTCCTTGGTTGCTTCGACGCTCGCTTTGAGCGCCTCGAGCAGGTCGAGCACCTTGGTCGGCTCGGGGGTTTCGGGGCTGACGATCTCCTCACCTTCGATCTTCTTGCGGGCGAGGTTCTCGACCGCTTCCCGGGACGGGTCGTGGTATGACTCCGCGTCAAACGGCGAGGTGAGGTTGTCAATGATCATCTCGGCCATCTTGACCTCCTCATCCCGGACCTCGACCTCGGCTTGCAGTTCTTCGAAACCCGGTACCCGGATTTCGTCGGGCCAGAACATCGTTTCCAAGATGAGGACGTCCTGGTCGGCTCGGAGGGTGGCGAGGTATTCCTTTTCGCGCAGGGCGAACTTGGCGATTCCCACCCGGTCCTTTTCCCGGAGGGCGCGAAGCAAGATCCGGTACGCCTTCAACCCGGTCTGCTCCGGCACCAGGTAATAGGACGACCGGTAGTAGATCGGGTCGATTTCCTGTGCTTCGACGAACTGAACGACATCCACGATCTTGGCGCCCCCCCGGGAGGTGGCCGCCTCCAGTTCATCGTCGGTGAACACGACGTACCGGCCCTTTTCCACCTCAAAGCCACGGACGATTTCGTCCCACGAAACCTCTTTGCCGTCTGCTTCGGCAATCCTCTTGTACCTGATAGGGCTGCCGTCCTCGGAACGCAGCATCTTGAATTTGGGGGTCTTCTTCTCGGTTGCCGTGAACAGCGCGACCGGAATCGATACCAGCCCGAAGCTGACGGCGCCTTTCCAGATCGACCGTGGCATGGGGGACAAGCTATCAGCTATCGGTGCCAACAGAACTGAAGACCGACACCTGAAGACGACAACCGTCTGCGCCCCCGGCAGGATTCGAACCTGCGCACCCGGCTCCGGAGGCCGGTGCTCTATCCCCTGAGCTACGAGGGCACGCATACTGCGGCCCGACCTACGGCGATCAGGCGCCGCCGGCCTCGGCGTCCTCTCCCGGGCGCCTTCGTCGTGCGTCCTACCGGATCGATTTCGAAGACCCTAGGTGCGGGACACAGTACTCGTGCCGGAGTGTACCAAAGCCCCGACCGGGCCAGTCTGCCGGCTCAACGGCGGTCGCGGGTGTGTTCTGCAAGTGTGGCAACATCACCCCAGGCGGTTCTTGCCGTACAATCGCCCGGCAGGAGAGAAAGAGCGTCATGAAGGTCGGAATAGGCATTCTCGGGGGCGGCACGGTCGGCGGGTCCCTGCTCCAATACTTGATCGATGAAAAAGCGGCGATCGTTGCCAAGACGGGTCTCGAGTTGGAGGTGCGCCGGGTAGCCGTGCGCTCACTCTCCAAGGCTCGGACCTTCACGATCCCGGCCGATCTCATCACCGACCAGCCGGCTCAGCTGGTCGATGATCCCGCCATCGACCTGGTGGTTGAGGTCATGGGAGGCCGGGATCCGGCCGGGGACCTCGTGTTGCGGGCGCTTCAAGCAGGGAAACCCGTGGTGACCGCCAACAAAGAGCTTGTGGCGGCGCGCGGCGCAGAATTGATCCAGCGGGCCGAAGAGAAAGGCGTATCACTGCTGTTCGAGGCTGCCGTCGGCGGGGGTATTCCTATCATCCGGCCACTGTCCGAGTCTCTGGCGGGAGAGCGGATCACCAGAGTGCTCGGCATCGTCAACGGGACCACGAACTACATCCTGAGCCGGATGTCTGACGAGAACCTGAGCTTCGCCGATGCACTGGAGGAGGCACAGGTCCTTGGATTCGCCGAAGCTGATCCGACAGCCGATATCTCCGGTGCCGACGCGGCCGCCAAGGCTGCCATTCTTGCCAGCCTCGCCTTCGGAACGTGGATCTCGGTCGATTCGGTCTTCCGGGAGGGTATCGAATCTCTCGAACCGATCGATATGCGATTTGCCGGAGACCTCGGCTACCTCCCAAAACTGCTGGCCGTTTGTGAGGAGACGGCTGAAGGAGTCAGCGCCCGAGTGCATCCGACACTGGTCCCGCTCGACCATCCCTTGGCGTCCGTACGCGGCGCCCACAACGCGGTGTTTGTAGAAGGTCCGCAGGTTGGGGAGTTGCTCTTCATGGGGCCCGGTGCCGGAGGGGGGCCGACGGCCACTGCGGTACTCGGCGACGTCATCGATGCGGCCCGCGAACTCCTGGCGGAAGCCCAGGTTGCTCCTCGTATCAGGTTCGCCCCGGGGAGGCTGCGGGATTTCGGGGAGATCGAAACCAAGTGGTACGTGCGGCTGGAGGTGACGGACGCGCCGGGCGTCCTGGCCAAGATCGCCGGCGTGTTCGGGGAAGCCGGCGTGAGTATCAAATCGGTGTGGCAGGAGGGTCGGGGCGACGACGCCACGCTTCTGATGATCACCCACGACGCTCTCGAAGCCAATCAGCGCGCGGCGGTAGCTGCTCTGCATTCTCTCGATGTGGTCACAGAAGTCGCAGCGACGATCCGGGTCCAGAGCGACGAGCCGTGAGTCAATGAGATACGTGTCGACCAGGGGAGCGGCGCCGGCCCTCCCGTTTGATGACGTCATGCTCTCCGGTCTGGCGCCCGACGGCGGCCTGTACGTCCCGGAAGCGTGGCCCGAGTTGGACGGCGCGAAAATCTCTTCCCTCAGAGGGCTCCCGTATCCGGACCTGGTAGCCGCGGTATCCGCGCCTTTTCTGGAGGGAGCGGTCGACGATTTCTCCGGCATTGCCGCCGACGCGTACGCCTCATTCGAACGGCTGGCTCCTCTTACCGATCTGGGGAATGGGTTATGGCTCCTCGAGCTGTTCTGGGGACCAACGCTGGCCTTCAAGGACTACGCATTGCAGTTGCTCGGGCGCCTCTTCCAGGCCGGCCTAGACGCTCGCCGGGCCCGGGCTTTGGTGCTGGGCGCAACCTCGGGAGATACCGGATCGGCGGCCATCGAAGCATGCCGGGATCGGTCGGCCCTCGACATTGTGGTTCTTCACCCCCACGGCCGGGTATCCGACGTACAGCGCCGGCAAATGACGACGGTCCCTTCCGCCAACGTGCACAACGTCGCGGTGCGCGGCACCTTCGATGACTGCCAGCGTCTGGTCAAGCTGATGCTGGCCGATCCGGATTTGCGCAGCGACCTGGCGGCGACCTCGGTCAATTCGATCAACTGGGTGCGAATCATGGCGCAGGTGGCCTACTACTTCGCCGGCGCCCTGGCACTGGGCGCACCAGACCGCGAGGTGTCGTTCGCCGTGCCGACCGGCAACTTCGGCAACGTGTTCGCTGCCTACGTGGCGCGCAAGATGGGGTTGCCGATCCGCCGTCTCGTCATCGGCACCAACCAGAACAACGTGGTGGCCAGGTTTCTCGAAACCGGCCGGTTTTCGATCGACACGGTGGTGCCGACGATCACGCCCGCCATGGACATCCAGGTGCCGAGCAATCTGGAACGACTGTTATTCGATATCTACGGTCGGGACGGGGAGGCCGTCCGCCGGGTGATGGGTGAATTCGCCGAGCACGGGCGAGTCGGCGTAGAGCCTTCCCGCCTCCAGGAACTCCGAGGTTTCGTCTCCGGGGCGTGGTTCGACGAATCGGCGACCGGCCGGACGCTGGCCGAGGTGTTCGCCGAAACATCGATGCTGGTCGACCCTCACACGGCGATAGGCATTGCCGCGGCCCTCGCGACTGAACGAGATCCGGATGTTCCGGTGATCTGTGTGGGAACCGCCCACCCTGCCAAGTTCCCCGACGCAGTGGAAGCAGCGACGGGAGTCCGTCCGCCCTTGCCCGGGCGTCTCGCCGACCTCTTCGAGAGACCCGAAGCCATGACCGTACTGCCTCCCGATCGCCACGCGATCGAGGCGTTTGTCCGCCGGGTCGCCGGCTAGCTTCGGTGGGAATCTGCAGTCCGTGCGAAGGTGATTCGCGCCACACTCGGCCGGTCAAATCTCGTTCGCGCTTGGAACATCGCCGCAGAAGCCGTAGTATGCCCCTGTACCCGACCACCCCGCCCGCAACGGCGCGTGGTGGTAGGCGCCCCCACAGATAGCAGCGACGCTCGCGTCGTCATCGGTGTGGAGGCACTGAACTCCCAAGCTCCTGCTCTCCCTTCCAGATCGGGAGCGCTCAGGGCCGGAGGGAATCCAAATGCTGCGGCACGGCTCGTCAGGTCGAGTTAGCCGGCGGAAAGGACCATATGACCAGCAGATCTGAACTCCAGGGGAAGTCCGTCAAGGATCTCCGTGAGATCGCTGCATCAGTTGGGATAGAGAGCGACGGACTCCAGAAGGCCAAGCTCATCGAGGCGATCCTGACCTCAGCCGACTTCGTCGTCAGCGACGAGCCGGCGCCTATCGACTTGCCTGCCGCGGTGCCGGCCGGTCCAGCCGATTCCGAGGAGACCCTCGACATCCCGGAGGAAACCGCCCCGAACGGTACCGCGGCCGCCGAGGATGATGCCGAGCGGCAGGAAGGGGACCAACCACCCGAGCAGCAAGATCGTCCCCAACCCCGGGAGGAAGGCTCCAGTCGCAATCGTCGTCGCCGCCGCCGAGGTGGCGGGGGTGGCCCGCAGGAGCAGATCCCCGAAGGGGAGCTAGAAGAACGCCAGGGAATCCTGGACATCCTGCCCGAGGGGTACGGTTTCTTGCGGGTAACCGGCTACCTGCCCGGGGACAAAGACGTGTACGTCTCGGCCAGTCAGGTACGCAAATTCGGTTTGCGAAAAGGTGATCTCGTCAGCGGACCGATTCGGCCGCCTCGCTCCCAGGAGAAGTTTCCCGCTCTGACCCGCATCGAGAGCATCAACGGGATGTCTGCCGAGGAGGGGAGGAACCGGCCCCGCTTCGAGAAGTTGACGCCGTTGTTCCCCGACGTACGGCTCCGACTGGAGGTCGAGGGCGAGTCCAGCCAGGAGCTGGCCAGGATCATCGACCTCGTTGCTCCAATCGGCAAGGGACAGCGCGGAATGATCGTTTCTCCTCCCAAGGCCGGCAAGACGACCGTTCTGAAGGAGATCGCCCACTCGATCACCGCCAACAACCCGGAGTGCTACCTGATGGTCGTCCTCGTCGACGAACGGCCGGAGGAAGTGACGGACATGCAGCGCTCGGTGAAGGGCGAAGTCGTCTTCTCGACGTTCGATCGGCCCGCCGAGGAGCACACGCAGGTCTCAGAGTTGGCCCTGGAGCGAGCCAAGCGACTGGTGGAAATGGGCACCGACGTCGTGATCCTGCTCGATTCGGTCACACGACTCGCCCGGGCCCACAACCTGGCGACTCCGGCCAGCGGCCGGATCTTGTCGGGTGGTGTTGATTCGACGGCCCTCTACCCACCAAAGCGGTTCTTCGGCGCGGCTCGCAACATCGAGGAGGGCGGCAGCCTCACCATCATGGGCACGGCCCTCGTTGAGACCGGCTCCCGCATGGATGAAGTGATCTTTGAGGAATTCAAGGGCACCGGCAACATGGAGTTGCGTCTCGATCGGGGGCTGGCCGATCGCCGGATTTACCCGGCCGTCGACATCAGCCAGTCGGGAACAAGAAAGGAAGAGCTGCTGTTTGATCGTTCGGAACTCACCCAGGTATGGAAGCTGAGGCGGGTGCTGCTGGCTCTCGAACCGGGTGCTGCTCTCGAGCTGCTCATCGACCGGCTCAAGACGTCGAAGTCCAATGCCGAGTTCCTGGAAGAAATCGCCAAGAGCACCGGGTAGGCGGCATATCGCGGAGTACGTAGGAGAAACCAGTGAAGGCAGGAATCCATCCCGACTACATCGAAACCACGGTCACATGTTCGTGTGGCAACACTTTCAAGACCCGGTCAACCGAGGCCGAACTGCACGTCGAGTTGTGCAACGAGTGTCATCCGTTCTTCACCGGCAAGCAGAAGCTGGTCGACACCGGTGGTCGAGTCGAGCGGTTCCAGAAACGATACGGTCGAAAGAGCTTTACCGGAGAGTCGAGCACCGAGGCCTAGCGGCACAGATCACACTCCGGTGCCCAGACCGCAACCGGAAACGAGGAGAAGCGGGTGAGTCGCGCCCCTAACGCCAGCGTCGGCGGCCAGGCCGTCATCGAAGGTGTCATGATGCGCGCCCCGGCTGCCTGGGCAGTAGCCGTCCGCAGACCCGATGGGGCGATCGAGGCCGTTACGCATGATCTTCCCCGGCTGTCCTCGAGGTCTCGGCTTGCTCGCATACCCTTCATTCGCGGGGTCATGGTGCTGGGCGAGTCGCTGAACCTCGGCTTCCGTTCGCTCTCTTGGTCCGCGCAGAAGGCGGTGGGAGAGGATGAGGAGCCTCTTTCGGCCCGGCAGATGGTGATCTCCATGACGATTGCCCTGGTCGCCTTCGCGGCGCTCTTCATACTTCTGCCGCTGGGAGCCGCATCACTTCTGGAACCGTACCTCGGTGGATCGAAGTTCCTGTTCAACTTGGTGGACGGCGTGGTCCGGGCGTTGTTGTTCGTGGGCTACATATGGGCGATCGGGCGATCCAAGGAGATCCGCCGCGTCTTCAGGTACCACGGCGCGGAACACAAGACGATTCATGCATACGAGGCGGGCGATCCGCTGACCGTCGATCGGATCCAGCAGTATCGTCCCGAGCATCCTCGGTGCGGTACGAGCTTTCTGCTCATCGTCGTTATTGGATCGTTGATCGTTTTCACCCTCATTGGAAGGCCGTCCTGGCCCCTCCTCATAGCAAGCCGAATCGTGATGATCCCCGTTATCGCCGGGGTCGCCTACGAGATTCTCAAGTTCTCGGGCAGCCACGGTGGCGAGCTGATCGGCCGTGTGCTGGCGGCGCCGGGCCTCTGGTTGCAGCGGTTGACCACCGGCGAGCCCGACGACGATCAAGTGGAGGTTGCGGTAGCCAGCCTGCTGGCAGCTCTCGAGCCCACTGAGGTCGACGAGGTGAAGAAGCGCGGCCCGGTGAACCCGGCCGCCCTGGCGGCGTGGGCGGCCTTGGCAGGCGAGTGATGGACTCAGGACTCACTCAACGGCTCAAGGAGATAGAAGTCGCCTTCGAAGAGACCGAGCGACTCCTGTCCGATCCGGGGGTGCTCGAAGATCAGGGGCGGTACACAGAACTGGCCAGACGGCACGCCGAGCTGCGCCCGGTGGTCGAGAACTTCCATGGCCATCAACGGGCTTTGGACGAAGCCCGCGAGGCCGAAGAACTCGCCGAGGTGGAAACCGACCCGGACCTGGCCGCCGGCCTGCGGGCGTTGGCCGGCGAGCGACAACAGGAGGCCGTCGATCTCGAGGAAGAACTGCGGCGCAGTCTCCTACCCAAGGACCCCAATGACGAGAAGGATGTCATCGTCGAGATCCGCGCCGCGGCCGGTGGAGATGAAGCAGCCATCTGGGCCGGCGATCTCCTCGGGATGTACCGGTTGTTCGCCGACCGGCACGGATTCAAGACTGAGATCCTGGAGTCATCGCCTTCGGAGACCGGGGGTGTGAAGGAAGTCATTCTCTCCGTGAAAGGGAAGGGCGCCTACTCGCGCATGAAGTACGAAGCCGGCGTCCACCGGGTGCAGCGGGTCCCGAAGACCGAATCTCAGGGCCGCATCCATACCTCCACCGGCACGGTGGCTGTTCTGCCGGAGGCAGAGGAGGTCGATGTAGCACTAGATCCTGGCGAGGTGCGGGTCGATGTGTATCGCTCGAGCGGGCCGGGCGGTCAGTCGGTCAACACCACCGATTCAGCCGTCCGCCTGACCCACGAACCGACCGGTCTGGTGGTCAGCTGTCAGGATGAGAAGTCCCAGCTACAGAACAAGGAGAAGGCCTTTCGGATTCTTCGTGCCCGCCTCTACCAGATACAGCTCGAAGAGCACCTCGGAGAGATCGCCGACGCCCGGCGGTCCCAGGTCGGCACCGGTGGCCGCTCCGAGAAGATCCGCACCTACAACTACAAGGAGAATCGAGTGACCGACCACCGTATCGGGCTTACCATCAAGAAGCTTCCGGAGGTGCTTGCCGGCGATCTCGATGGGTTCGTCGATGCCTTGACCGCTCAGGAAGAAGCCCGCAAGTTGCTCGAGGGAGAGTGAGTCGGAGCGCTCCCCTTCCCGAACTTGCGTGAGAAACCTGCGTATACCGCAGGAAACTCACGCAAGAACCCAGTAGCCACTCACGTCGGGGAGCCGGACAACTTCCGAATTCTGGCAAGATGCTCCTATGCCCTTGGTCCGTCGGCTTCTGGAACGTCCGGGGGTACCGCCCCACGAAGCGGAACGCCTGCTGGCCGTTGCCACCGGCCGGTCACGACGCGATCTCACAGCCGAGGGCGAGATCGGCGTCCGGGAGGCCGAACGCTATTTCGAGCTGGTCGAACGGCGCCGGGCCGGGGTTCCTCTTCAACACCTCGAAGGGACGGTCCAGTTTGGCCCGATCGAGCTGTCCAGCGACGGCCGTGCTCTGGTGCCACGACCGGAGACCGAGCGGCTCTGGGAGGAGGCCGTGGCGGCGCTGGGCGACGCCGGACCCGGCACGGTGATCGTGGATCTCTGCACCGGCAGCGGCAATCTCGCGCTGGCGTTGAAACACCGGTTCCCATCCGCCCGGGTATTTGCAACCGATCGGTCGTCCGAAGCACTGGAACTCGCAGAAGAGAACGCCGGTGCCCTGGGACTCGACGTGACCTTCCTCCAGGGAGACCTTTTTGCTCCGTTGCCCGGCGAGTTGTACGAACGAGTCGACTTGCTGGTGGCCAATCCGCCGTACGTGGCCGAGTCGGAATTCGACGAGTTACCCGTCGAGGTTCGCGATCACGACCCGCGACGGGCGCTGGTTGCCGGGCCGCGCGGCGACGAGATACTGGAGCGGATCGCCCGAGATGCCTACTGGTGGATGGCCACCGGAGGCTGGCTGTTCTGCGAGATCGGGGAGACTCAATCGCAACGGGCGCTCGAGCTGTTTGGCGTCTACCTCGACGTTGAGGTCCGTCTCGATCTGGCCCGGCGGCCCCGCATTCTGGTCGGGCGCAAAGGGGGTCGTTGCTGCGTGTAACCGGCCGGTGACGGGTTGCGGATCCGCCCCCGTTGGGGGAACCTGCACGGATGCACCTCGAGGAAGCCTTGGCGGCGGTGCGGGACGGTGGGATCGTCGGCGTACCGACGGATACCGTCTACGGACTCGCGGTCGATCCTCTCCAACCCGGTGCCGTACGGGCTCTCTTCGACCTGAAGGGAAGGCCTCGTCGCAAGCCGATCGGCCTGCTGGGCGATACCCTCGATCACTTCGGGTCGCTGGTAGAGATAACCCCCCTGGTTCGAGAACTGGTAGTCGGCCATTGGCCGGGACCGCTGACCCTCGTCGTGCGCAGCCGCGTACCGCTTCCCGAATGGGTAGGCGACCACCGCCGTCAGACCGTGGCCATCCGGGTGCCCGACCATGCCCTGGCCAGAGAGCTGTTCTCCTTGGTCGGACCTCTGGCGGTGACCAGCGCCAACCCGAGCGGCCAAGCTCCGGCCGTCTCCCGCGAAGAAGCGGTGGCCTTCTTCAAAGGTGCGGTGTCGGCGTACCTGCCGGGCAGCTGTCCCGGCGGTACGGCCTCGACGGTGGTGGACGTGACGGTGGACCCACCGAGGGTGCTGAGAGAGGGACCTGTTGACATTGCATTCTGATGGTCGGCGCGGGCCGTGAAGGTACGGGGTTCGAGGCGCCGAGAGGGAGGTTCAAGGGTCCAGCCGTGGTGGTCGTGCCTCCCACGACCAGCTGCGCGCATCGAACTTCCCAAACCAAAGCGCCGCTACCCTACGGTGCTGAGACCGAACAAGAAGGCTGGCATCATGATCGACCCCCGTCCGCTCGAAGACGTCGACGCGCAGGTAGCAGACCTCATTCGTGCCGACGTCACTCGTCAGAACTCACACATCCACCTGATCGCATCGGAAAACTTCGTCTCCCGGGCGGTTCTGGAGGCTTCCGGGTCGGTGTTCACCAACAAGTACGCCGAAGGCTATCCGGGGCGCCGGTACTACGAGGGTTGCGAGGTGGTTGACGAGGTCGAGATCCTGGCGAAGGAACGAGCCCAAGCCCTCTTCGGTGCGGAGCACGCCAACGTCCAGTCTCACGCCGGATCTCAGGCCAACCTGGCCGCCTACTTCGCCTTTCTGGAACCTGGGGACAAGGTGCTGGCCATGGGTTTCGATCAGGGCGGGCACCTCACGCATGGTCTGCCCGTCAACGCCTCCGGTGAGCTCTACGACTTCGTCCCCTACGGAGTGGACCCGGATACCGAGTTGATCGACATGGACGAGATCCGGCGATTGGCGCTCGTACACCGGCCCAAGATCGTCCTGGCCGGATACACGGCCTACTCCCAAGTGCTCGACTTCGAAGCCTTCCGATCCATTGCCGACGAGGTCGGCGCTCTGCTGATGGTCGATGCAGCACACTTCATCGGGTTGGTGGCGGGGGACGCCTACCCGAGTCCGGTGCCGTACGCGGACTTCGTAACGGGCACGACCCACAAGGCGCTGCGTGGTCCCCGGGGTGGGCTCATCCTTTCCCGTGAGGAGCACGCCGAACGGATCGACAAAGCTGTGTTCCCGGGGATGCAGGGCGGCGGAATCTTCAACCAGGTTGCCGCCAAAGCCGTCTGCTTTCTCGAGGCGTCGACTCCCGAGTTCCGGGTCTATGCGAAGCAAATCGTCCTCAATGCCCGGGCGTTGGCCAACCGGTTGACGGCAGAAGGAGTGCGAGTCGTCGGAGGCGGGACCGACAACCACATGGTCCTGACCGACATGCGGAGCATCGATGAGGAACTGACCGGAAAGAAAGGGGCCCGGTTGCTCAATTCAGTCGGCATCACCTGCAACTTCAACGCGGTGCCGTTCGACCCTCGTAGGCCCTTTGTGGGCAGCGGGATAAGGTTCGGAACGCCGGCGATGACCACGCAAGGCATGAAGGAACCGGAGGCCGATGAGACCGCCGGGTTGCTCGCCGAGGTACTCCGCCACCGTGACGATCCCGTGGCTCTCGAGGAGTTGGAAGTGAGGATTCGCAAGCTGGCGGGTGCCTTTCCCGCGTACCCGGAGGGGTTTCCGGGTCATGTGTGAAGGAGGCTCCAGGCTTCGGGAGGCAGCTTCGGGTACGCTCCTCACCCGTAGCCTGGAACTTGCAGCATGCCACTTTTTTGTGAAACAAATCACAAAGCGGCGAGGTTGTAGGTGAGGTCCATGCGGAAACGAACGGCGCACCAACAGGTCACCCAGGCCGTCAACGACGGTTGGGTGGCAGGAGGAGGTTTCTTCGCCTCCATTCTGTCGGGCTTCCTCTTGGGGTTCTTCGCCGACAGGTGGCTCGGGACCGAGCCGTGGCTGGTGATCATCGGCATCGTGGTAGGGGCCTACGCGGGTTTCGTGCGTCTGTGGCATTACGCCAAGCGAGAAGAGGAGCGCCATGGACGTTGAAGCGACCCTCGCCAGACATACGGTCAAGAGGGCGGTCTACGTCGGTCCCGTCCTCCTGACAATCTTCTGGGCAACCCGGGGGGTTGACGGCCTCATTGCTTCCGCCATCGGGATGGCCGTTGTGGTCGGGAATTTCCTGCTGGCCGGAGCAATGCTGTCGGTGGCCGCCAGGATCTCTCTGGGCGTCTACCAAGCGGTTGCGTTGTTCGGGTTCTTCCTCCGACTTGGTCTGATCACCCTCACCGTGCTTATCATCAGCCGACTGGTGGAACTGGACAAGCTGGCATTGGGGATAACCGTCGTTGTCGCCTACCTGAGTCTGCTGGCCTGGGAAGCAGTTGCAGTGGCGAAGGGCGCTGAAAGGGAGTTGGAGTGGACGAACTGATTCTGGCCGTCGAGGAGTGCGATTACGTCAACGAGGTGGTCTGCAAACCGGCGAACGTGCTCGAGTTGTTCGAATTCCCACCCCTCTTCGACAGCATCAACCGTACTGTCTTCCTCATTGGACTGGCCGCGATCATCGTCCTCGCCGTCGTCTACGTCACCTATCGGAAACCACGCTTGGTACCCACCAAGTTTCAGGCGGCCGTCGAAGCACTGGTCGGATTCGTGAAGGACGAAATCGCGGTCGGCATCATCGGGCCGGAGGGGGCTCGCTACGCACCGTATCTGCTATCGCTCTTCCTGTTCATCCTGGTGGGCAACCTGTTTGAGGTCACGCCGCTCATCAACTTCCCGATCACTTCGCGCATGGCCATCCCCGGCTTCCTGGCCTTCCTCACCTACGTGATCTTTCTGGTGGCCGGCATCCGCAAACAAGGTTTCGGCTACTTCAAAGACATCGCCTGGCCGCCCGGGGTACCGGTCGCCATGAAGCCGCTGGTAGGGATCATCGAACTGTTCTCGATCCTGTTTGTCCGACCCTTCAGTCTGGCCGTCCGGCTCTTCGCCAACATGGTGGCCGGCCACGTCATGTTGAGCATTCTGCTGGCATCCGGCGTGATCTTCATCGGGGCCGTCGGAGAGATCGGGCTACGGTCGACCATCGGTGTGGCCTGGCTGGGGATGGGGCTCCTCATCTATGTGTTCGAAATCATCGTGTCGGTGTTGCAGGCTTACATCTTCACGCTGCTTTCGGCCGTTTACATCCAAACGTCGGTCAATCCAGAACACTGAAAGAGAAAGGAAACGGAATGGTTCACACTCTTGCGACGGCCGCGACCCTGGTGCTGGCCCAGCTGACCGGGGACATCGGCGGCAGCCTGGCCCTCATCGGCTACGGCCTGGCCGCGATCGGTCCCGGCGTCGGCATCGGTATCGTGGCCGGCAATGCGGTGCAGGCGATGGCCCGTCAGCCGGAAGCGGCCGGCATGGTACGGACGACAATGTTCCTCGGCATCGCCTTCACGGAAGCGCTGGCGCTGATCGGCTTCGTGCTGTTCTTCCTGGCCGGGTAGCAGGGAGACTCCATGCTGAACGCTGCATTGAGCGTGCTTCTCGCCGCCGAGGAAGAAGAGGGAGGAGGCATCGACCTGCTCCTGCCGGCTCCGGCCGAGCTGATCGCCGGCATCATCGCCTTTGCCGTCGTCTTCTTCTTCATGTGGAAGTGGGCGTGGCCGGCCATCAACCGGTCGCTGGAAAACCGTCAAAAGGCCATCAGCGGCCAGCTGGGAGAAGCGGAAGCCGCCAAGGTCGAAGCACAGAGCCTGCTCGACGACTATCGCTCCCAGATGGCCGACGCCAAGTCAGAGGCCAATCGCATCGTCGAAGAGGCGCGTGCCCAGGCAGAGACCCTTCGTTCCGATCTGGTCTCCCGGGCCGAGAGCGAAGCCGATCAGATCGTGGCCAAAGCCCGGGAGGACGCCGCCAACGAGAAAGCCCGCGCCCTCCAAGAGGCTCGCCAGGAGGTGGCCGATCTCTCCATCGATCTGGCCGAGAAAGTGGTGGGGGAGAACCTCGATCGTGAAGCACAGCGGGGCCTGATAGACCGCTACCTAACGGATCTGGAGAGGATGGCGTAGCCGATATGACTGATCGTGCTTCGGGGTATGCGGCCGGGATCTTCGAGATCGCCCGCGCCGAGGACGAGTTGGACCGGGTGCAGACCGAGCTTCTCCAGATTGCGGCCGCCTTTCGTTCGTCCGGCGAGCTGCGCGATGCCCTCAGCAACCCTCAGCTTCCGCCCGATCGCAAGCGGTCCATCGTTGACGGCTTGCTGGAGGGTCGTGCCTCCGATCTGACGGTTGCCTTCGTCAACTTCGTGGTCGGAGCGGGTCGTGCCTCGTCGTTGCCGGACATCGTGGATGAGCTGGCCGAAACATCGGCGGCGGCCGTCGACCGGGAGGTAGCCGAGATTCGCACTGCGGTCGAACTGGATGCGGCAACCGTGGAGCGGCTGGTCGCCGCCCTGGCGCGCCGGACCGGAAAGCGGCTCGAACCCAAAGTAATCGTGGACCCCTCCGTGATCGGCGGCATCGTCGCTCGCGTCGGGGATACCGTCATCGACGGCTCTGTGCAGAAACGGCTCTCCGGTCTGCGCGAGGCGTTGAAGGCCCGATAGAGAATTGGCAGGAGATTCGATGTCAGAGATGACCATCAAGCCGGAAGACATCACCGCAGTCCTCAAGGAGAGCCTGGAGGGCTGGCAACCGACGGTTGAAGCCGAAACGGTCGGTTACGTGACCGCAAGCGCCGACGGGGTCGCGCGCGTCAAAGGTTTGCCGAATGCCATGGCCTCCGAACTGCTCGAATTCCCGGGCGGTTTGCAGGGAGTAGCTCTGAACATCGACGAGGACGACCTCGGTGTCGTGTTGATGGGCGAAGCCAGCCATATCGAGGAAGGTGATCCCGTCAGGCAAACCGGCAAGGTCCTGTCGGTCCCCGTGGGTGATGCCCTGTTGGGGCGGGTCGTCGATCCCCTCGGCAATCCCCTCGACGGGAAGGGCCCCATCAACGCCTCCGAATTCCGGCTCCTAGAAGTCCAGGCTCCCACTGTGGTGCAGCGGCAGCCGGTGAAGGAACCGCTGCAGACCGGGATCAAGGCTATCGACTCGATGATCCCCATCGGGCGCGGCCAGCGCGAACTGATCATCGGTGACCGGCAAACCGGCAAGACGGCGATTGCGGTCGACACCATCATCAACCAGAAGGGCCAGGGCGTTAAGTGCATCTACGTCGCCATCGGTCAGAAGGCCTCGACGGTGGCGGAGGTCGTGGACTTCCTCACGGCTCACGACGCCATGGAGTACACGGTGGTCGTCAACGCCTCGGCCTCGTCTCCCGCTGCGTTGCAGATGTACGCCCCCTATGCCGGTTCGGCGATCGGCCAGTACTGGATGTACAACGGCGAGCATGCCCTGGCCATCTTCGACGACCTTTCCAAGCAAGCCGTCGCCTATCGCGAAATCTCTCTGTTGCTGCGGCGCCCGCCCGGCCGCGAGGCGTATCCGGGGGACGTGTTCTACCTGCACTCCCGATTGTTGGAGCGGTGCGCCAAGCTGTCCGACGAGCTCGGGGGTGGTTCGCTGACCGGCCTGCCGATCATCGAGACCAAGGCCGGTGACGTTTCGGCGTACATACCAACCAACGTGATTTCGATCACCGACGGGCAGATCTTCCTCGAGTCGGATCTCTTTTACTCGGGCATCCGGCCGGCGATCAACGCCGGCATTTCCGTTTCCCGGGTCGGTGGCAACGCTCAGATCAAGGGCATGAAGAAGGTGGCGGGTCCGTTGCGCCTCAACCTTGCTCAGTTCCGCGAGCTCGAGGCGTTTGCCGAGTTTGGTTCCGAACTCGACGCCGCCTCCCTTGCCCAGCTCGAGCGGGGCCGCCGGGTCGTGGAGGTTCTGAAACAAGGCCAGTTTTCGCCGTTCACGGTCGCGGAGCAGGTGGTGGCCATCTTTGCCGTCACAGAGGGTCACATGGATTCTGTGCCGGTCGAACAAATCGAAGAGTTCGAGGCGGGCCTCCTCGAGTTCGTGCGGACCCGGCACCCCGAGCTTCTCGATCAGGTCGCCTCGACCGGTGAGCTGCCCGAGGAGGAAGCGCTGGTGGCGGCGATCACGGACTTCAGGGACACTTTCGAGGGGTAGATCAGTGGCGAGCGCCGAGCTTCGAGATACCAGGCGGCGGATCAAGTCCGTCCAATCGACGATGAAGATCACCCGCGCCATGGAACTCATTGCGGCGTCGCGTATCCCGCGGGCAACCGCCCGGGTCGAGGCTTCCAAGCCCTACTCGGCCAAGCTCGTTGATGTGATCCGCAATGTGGCTGTCGCCTCGGGAGGAGCCTCCCACATGTTGCTGGAGCAGCGGCCGGTCGAACGAGCCGGTGTTCTGGTGGTTGCCTCCGACCGCGGGTTGGCCGGTGCCTACGCCTCAACCATCATTCGGGAAGCCGAACGGCGGATCGTGGACCTCGAACACGCCGGGACGCCCACCCGGCTTCTGGTGGTGGGCAAGAAGGCGCAGACATACTTCCAGTATCGAAAGTACCACATCGAGCGCTCGTTTCTGGGCGTGACCGACACACCCGGCTACGGGGATGCCCGGGCGATTGCCGCCACGCTGATGGGCGCCTACGCCACGGGAACCGTCGACTCGGTTGATGCCTTCTACACCCGATTCCAGTCGGCCCTGACCCAGATTCCGGTTCAGTTCCAACTGTTGCCGATCGCCCCGCCCGCCGCGGAAGGCGAAGTCCCCACCACGGTCGACTATTCCTATGAGCCCTCACCGGCTCAGATTCTCGACCGCCTGCTGCCGCGCTACGTTGAATCGACCGTGTTCAGCATGTTGCTCGAGGCATCGGCCTCCGAGCATTCGGCCCGCCGCCGGGCCATGAAAGCAGCCACGGAAAACGCCGAGGAGTTGATTCGCGTGCTCACCCGGATCGCCAACCGGGCCCGGCAGGCAGAGATAACCACCGAGATCTCGGAAATCGTCGGCGGCGCCGAAGCGCTCGCCCAACAGAAGTCATGAAGGAGAACCACGCGTGGCAGAAGTAGAGAGCGTAGGACGTATCACGAAGGTGGCCGGACCGGTGATCGATGTCGAGTTTCCCCCCGAGGGGCTTCCGGAGATTCTGCATGCACTCGAAGTCGATCTGACCGTGGCCGGACAGACTCGCACGGTCGTTGCCGAGACCGCTCAGCACCTGGGCACCAGCCGGGTCCGGGCGGTGGCGATGGCGCCGACCGATGGCCTCGTGCGGGGCACTGAGGTGCGCAATACCGGCGCGCCCATCTCCGTTCCCGTAGGCGACCGAACCCTGGGACACATCTTCAACGTCTGGGGGGCTCCGCTCGACGTGGGAGAGGATCAGATCGAGGAAGGTGAGAGCTGGCCGATCCATCGCCAGCCCCCGCCCTTCGAGGATGTAGAGGCGCAGCGTGTGGTGTTCGAAACCGGGATCAAAGTGCTCGATCTTCTCTGCCCGTACCTCCAGGGGGGAAAGATCGGGCTGTTCGGCGGCGCCGGGGTTGGCAAGACGGTCCTGATCCAGGAGATGATCAATCGGGTCGCCACACAGCACGGTGGGGTCTCGGTGTTTGCCGGCGTCGGTGAACGGACCCGCGAGGGCAACGACCTCTTCCTGGAGATGAAGGATTCGGGCGTCATCGACAAAGCGGCGCTGGTGTTCGGACAGATGGACGAACCGCCGGGGGTCCGTCTGCGCGTGGGACTCTCGGCGCTGACCATGGCCGAGTATTTCCGGGACGTACAGAACCAGGACGTGCTGTTGTTCATCGACAACATCTTCCGGTTCACGCAGGCCGGCTCGGAGGTTTCTACCTTGCTGGGCCGGATGCCGTCGGCGGTCGGGTATCAGCCGACCCTGGCCGGAGAGATGGGGTTCCTCCAGGAGCGGATCACGTCGTTGAAGGGCCGTTCGATCACCTCGCTGCAGGCGATCTACGTGCCGGCCGACGACATCACCGACCCGGCTCCCCACACCGCGTTTGCCCACCTCGATGCCACCACAGTGTTGAGCCGGCCGCTCACCGCGCTGGGCATCTACCCGGCGGTGGATCCACTCGACTCGACCAGCCGGGCGCTCGACCCCCAGATCGTGGGTGAGGAGCACTACGACGTTGCCACCAACGTTCAGCAGGTGCTGCAGCGGTACAAGGACCTGCAGGACATCATCGCCATCCTCGGCATCGACGAGCTCTCGGAGGAGGACAAGCTGCTGGTCAGTCGGGCTCGGCGGATCCAGCGTTTCCTGGCCCAGCCGATGTTCGTCGCAGAGCAATTCACCGGCCAGGCGGGGGTGTACACCCCGATCGAGGAGACCATTCGCTCGTTCAAGATGGTGCTCGAGGGTGAGATGGATCAACACCCGGAGCAGGCGTTCTACATGGTCGGCGGCGCCGAGGACGTGGTCGCCAAGGCGAAGACGATTGAGACGGCGGGCGTGTAGTGGGCTTCCGGGTCGACATCGTTGCTCCCGAGGCGGTGGTGTGGTCCGGGGAGGCCGAGTTCGTGGTCGCTCGCACCACCGAAGGGGAGATCGGCATCCTGGCCGGTCATGAACCGTTGATGGCCGCCCTGGCCACCGGGGTGGTCGTGGTCGAGAGTGGCAATGAAAAGGTGACGATCGGTACCCACGGCGGATTCCTCCAGGTGCTCAACAACCAGGTGACCCTTCTCACCGACCGGGCCGAGATTTCGGAAGGGGATCGGGCCGATGCTCTGCGGGTGGCAGAGCAGCTGCGAGCGCAAGAGGAAGCGTCGGAGGACGACTCCGAGAGTTGAAGCTCTTCGGGTTTCTGGCCAAGAGCGGTGATCTGCCTTTCTGGACCCTTCCCATGGTTGGCGCGGATACTCCAGGCCGCTACCCTCCTCCCGTCATCGGTGCCCGTTCGACGACGAACGTTCTCGGCGCCGGTCCCTTTCAAGGAGGACATTCGACAATGTTGAAGAAGCAGTGGAGGCTGATGGTCGGCTTGCTTCTCGTTCTCGCTCTCGTTGCCTCGGCTTGTGCCGGCGACGATGCTGCAGAAGAGACTACGACCACCACGGAGGCCACAACTACTACCACGGAAGCAACTACAACGACCACGGAGGCCGTCGAAGAGACGACGACCACCGAGCCGGAAGAGACGACCACGACCACAGAGGCGATCCCGCGCGCCGATGCGGATCTCGTCATCTGGGCCGACGACACTCGGACTCCCATCTTCGAGGAGTTCGGTCGGGTGTTCGGCGATGAGAACGGGATCTCCGTCGCCGTGCAGGAGATCCCGGCCATCGAGGAGATCGACGACAGGGTGATCCAGGCGGCTCCGGTTGGCGAAGGCCCCGATATCTTCATCAGCGCCAACGACGTGCTCGGCGGCCTGGTGGCCAACGGGGTCGTCGAGCCGCTCGACCTCACGGCAGTAGCCGATGATTTTGCCCAGGGAGCCATCGACGCGTTTACCTTCGCCGGCCAGACCTACGGGCTTCCCTACGCGGTTGAGAACATTGCTTTGATCCGCAACACGGACCTGGTACCGGATGCTCCGGCCACGTTCGACGAACTGGAAGAAATCGCGCTGGGACTAGTCGAGGCGGGTGAAGTCGAGGTCCCGCTGGCAATCCAGCAGGGCGAAGGAGCTCCCTATCACAACTTCCCGCTGTTCACGGCGTTTGGTGGATATGTCTTCGGAACGGCAGAGGACGGTTCGTACGACCTGACCGACATCGGCCTCGACTCCGAGGCGGGCCTGGCGGCAGCTCAGGCCTTCGCGGCATGGGGCGAGTCGGGCTTGATGGACTGGGACGTGACCTACGACATCATGCTCGAGAGCTTCGGCAACGGTACGGCACCGTTTGCAGTTACCGGCCCCTGGGCCGTTCCCAACTTCGAGAATGTGAACTTCGTGGTTGAGCCCATCCCGCCGGTCCTGGGGGGTGCCACTCGGCCGTTCATCGGTGTGCAGGGGATCATGGTCTCTTCGTTTGCGGAGAACCCGCTGATTGCCCAGACCTTCATCCTCGACTTCCTGGCAACTCAGGAGGCGCAGGAGGCGTTCTTCGCGGCAGATCCTCGTGGGCCTTCGCACAAGGGCGTGCTGGCCGGGCTCGCCGACAGCGATCCGAACCTGGCCGGCTTTGCGGCCTCGGGCGCCGACGGAATCGGAATCCCCAACATCCCGGAGATGGGATCGGTGTGGACACCGTGGACGGATGCTTACCAGATCATCCTGCAGGGTGGTGATGCTGAGGCCGCCTTCAGGAATGCAGCAGATCAGATCCGGACGGCCGTCGCCGGTTGAAACCGAGGAGACGGATAGATGGTGGACCGGACCGACGTGACCGAGGATCCGCCGTCCGGTCCCGGCTCTGCTGAGAACCGGGGGGAACGTTCCCCCCGGTTCTCCTTCACCCCCGCCTTCGTTCTCAAGCTCCTTTTTCTGGCGGCCGTCAACGGTCTGGCCATTGCCGGTTTGCCGGCGATGTTGGACCAGGGTTGGTGGCCCGGCGTTGCCTCCGTTGTGGTCTCCACCGTCTTCATCGACTACGTGTATCTGAGCCGGCGGACGGTTCCGGCCAAGTACCTCATCCCCGGCACCATCTTCGCCCTGATCTTCCAGGTGATCCCGGTTGTCTATACCGGCTATATCGCCTTCACCAACTTCGGGACGGGAAACATCCTGACCAAGGACCAGGCGATCGAACGCGCCGAGAGCCTCTACTCGTCGGTGCCCGGTTCGCAGCGCTTCCAGCTGAGCATTCTCGCTTCCGAAGATGGCGAAGGGGAGCTCGCCCTGTTGCTCACCGATGAGGCGGGGAATCGCTTCTTCGGCACCGCCGCCGGACTGGAGGCGTTGGCGCCCGGTGAGGTAGTGATCGACGACGCCGGCAAGGTGTTGTCGGTGGACGACTTCGTGGCGCTGAATCTGGGTCAGATTTCAGATCGTCAAGACGAGCTCCTGAGTTTGGAGATACCGAGCGAACTGGGTCTGGTGCGGCCCATCACGGCGACGACGGCGGCGGTATACAACCGGCTTTACGAGTACGACGCCCAGACCGACACCCTCACCAACCTCGAGACCGGTGAGGTGTACACGCCGGTCCAAGGGAATTTCACCAGTGCGGCGGGGGAAAGCCCGGAGGATATCCCCGGATGGAGTGTCGTGGTCGGGTTCGACAATTTCAAAAGGATTCTCACCTCTGAGGCGATTCGTGGTCCCTTCCTGCGGGTCTTCGTGTGGAACTACGTGTTTGCAGTCCTGTCGGTGGTCCTCACTTTCGCCCTCGGACTCCTCTTGGCGATCACCCTCAACCATCCAACCCTGCGCGGGCGGCGCGTCTACCGGTCGCTCCTGATCATCCCCTACGCCCTGCCCAGTTTCATGTCGGCACTCATCTGGCGAGGATTGCTCAATCAAGACTTCGGGGTGATCAACGAACTGCTGGGCGCCAACATCGCGTGGTTGAACGATCCCTGGATGGCCAAAGTCTCGGTACTCCTGGTCAACTTGTGGCTCGGGTTTCCCTACATGTTCCTGATCTCCACCGGTGCACTCCAGGCAATCCCCGATGAACTGAAAGAAGCCTCTTATGTCGACGGGGCGAGTCCCCGTCAGGCGTTCCGGCAGGTGGTGTTCCCCCTTCTGCTGGTGACTCTCGCCCCCCTGCTCATCGCTTCCTTCGCCTTCAACTTCAACAATTTCAACGTCATCTACCTGCTCAACTCCGGTGGTCCACCGATCGAGGGCGCCCAGACTCCGGCCGGCCACACCGATATCCTGATCAGTTACACGTTCCGACTGGCATTTGAAGGAGGGCGTGGACAGGACTTCGGGTTGGCCTCGGCGATCGCCCTGCTCATCTTCATCATGGTGGCCGGGGTTTCGGCGTTCAGCTTCCGTCGCACTCGAGCTCTGGAGGATTTGACCTGATGGCGATTGCCGAGACCTCGGGCAGAACCGAATCGATGACTCGCCGCGCTGGGGGAATGAGCCCCTTTGTGGGCTGGTTCCGCAAGCTGGGCTGGCGGCATCTGGTTGCCCTGGCCGCCCTCGTCTTTGCGCTGTTCCCGGTCGTCTGGATCGTCTCCGCGGCCATCAACCCGGTCGGGTCGACCCTCACCAGCCAGCAGTTGATCCCCGAATCGCCGACCCTCGACAACTTCCGGGCACTGTCCAACACCGTGCCGTACTGGTCTTGGTATCGCAACACGATGCTGATCGCCGGCGGAGCCGCTCTCTTCAACACGATGCTCGCGGCCCTGGCCGCCTATGCCTTCTCCCGGATGCGTTTCAGGGGCAGGCGCACCGGCCTGCTGTCGGTCCTGCTCATTCAGATGTTTCCTCAGATCCTCACCATTGTGGCCCTCTTCCTGATGATGGACTTGATCAAGGACGTGTACCCGGCCATCGGATTGGGGACCAGGAACGGGCTGTTTCTCATCTACCTCGGTGGGGCGATGGGTGTCAACACCTGGTTGATGAAGGGATTCTTCGACACCATCCCTGTGGACCTCGATGAATCGGCGAGAATCGACGGCGCTACCCATGGGCAGATCTTCATGCGGATCATCCTCCCGCTGGTGGCGCCCATCCTGGCGGTCGTCTTCCTGCTCGGCTTCATATTCCTGATCAACGACATCCTGATCGTTCGGGTCGTGCTGGGGTTGGGCAACCAGGAGAACTGGACATTGGGCCTCGGCTTGTGGCAGTTCGTCAACGACCGGTTCAGCCAGCGATGGGGTCTCTTTGCAGCCGGTTCGTTGTTGGCCGCCATTCCCATCATCGTCCTGTGGCAGTTCTTGCAGCGCTACGTTGTGTCGGGCCTCACCCAGGGAGCGGTGAAGGGGTAGCCGGCCTTCAGTCTGGATGCCCCACGGCAACCCCGGGGCTCACCTCGACGGCCGTCGGGTCTGGGACGCCCGATAGGAGTCGTGCCGCAACGCAGATCTCAGACTTCGCTCGTTAGAATCGCATCGTTTCGGGTCCAAATCCCCCTATCGGCAAGGACTGTTGATGGTGCCCAAGTGGCGCTTGAGCCTACTGGTCGGCCTGGCCTTCGTCCTGGCGATGACCGCCTGCACCTCGAAGGAGGATTCTGCCCAGACGACGACCACCGCGCCGGCTCCTACCACGGCCGCTTCAGATCCCACCACCAGCACCACGCTTCCGGTGGAGAAATCGAAGCTGGTGGTCTGGGTCGACGAGGATCGTGCTCCCGTCGTAGAAGCCGCCGCCCAGGGCTTCGAAGAGGCCTCCGACACCATCGTCGAAGTCGAAGTCATGTCGTTCTTCGAAATCCGGGGGGCCGTGGTGAGTGCCGCTCCTGCCGGCGAGGGCCCTGATCTGTTCATGGACTCGAACGAGGGTACGGGGGAGCTGGCAGAAGCCGGCGTCGTCGCCCCGTTGGATCTCGCGGGGCGGGAGGCCGGGCTCTACCGGGTGGCGTTGGATGCCTTCACCTTTGAGGGGGACGTCTTCGCGATGCCGTTCGTCATCGAAGCAGTCGGCCTGTTCTACAACAAGGACCTCGTTCGAGAACCCCCGGCCGACTTCGATGCTCTCCGGACGACGTGTGACGATCTCGGATACCCGAAGGAGGACGGCGTCCCCTGTCTGGCCATTCCCGCCGGTGAGCCCCTCCACCAGTTGCCCTTCCTCACCGGATTCGGCGGGTACCTGTTCGGGTTTGAGAACGGCGCCTACGACCTCACCGACGTGGGTCTCGATTCCCCCGGGGCAATCGCCGGAGGGACATTCCTCCAGGGTCTCTACCAGGATGGATACGCCGACGATCTGGTCGACTACTCCGCCATGGCCGATCTGTTCAATCAGGGCGCCGTTCCCTTCATGTGGACGGGTCCCTGGCAGACGGGTGCCGTGGATGCCGCAGGCGTCAACTACGGGGTGGCCAAACTGCCGCTCATGGACGGCAACCCACCCCGGCCGCTGGTCGGGTCGCAAGGGTTCTTCCTCAGTGGTCTGGCAGATTCGCCGGAAACGGCGATGTCGTTTCTTCTCGACCACCTCGCGACACCCGAGATGATGATCCAGCTCTCCGAAGCAACCGGCCGGCCTTCTGCGTTGAGGAGTGCAGTTGACGAGGTCCCGGGAGATCCCCACCTGCTGGCTTTCCTGGAATCCGGAATCGCCGGGCTCCCGTTTCCCAACCTCCCGGAGTTGGAAGCCGCCTGGGGGCCGCTGACCGATGCGTTCTTGGCGATAGACCAAGGATCTGCCGACCCGGCCTCTGCGTTGCGGACCGCCGCCGAGCTGGTGCGTTCGGCGACCGAATAGCGTAGGAAGTATCAGGCTTTTTCGATCCGCCGGGCGATCTCGTCGATCTGCCGGGAGAAGCCAGACCCGATCGCTCTGCTCACTACCGGAAAGAACATCGCTCCGAGGATTCCTCTTGCCCGGATTCGCAGTGATACGGTCATCTCGGTCCCGTGCGGGTTCGACGAACGGAGTTCCGTCGTAATCGTCCCTTCCACCTCGGCGGTGTCGACGGAGACCACCATCAGCGACGGTGCATCCGCCTCGATCGTGGTGGCGGTTCCTTCATAGGGTTTCATTCCGGCTTCTGCCAGGAAGCGGTAGCCGCTCAGTGTGCCGTCCGGATGGTAGGTGGCGTCGTAGACACGCTGTACACCGGCAATTCCGCCCCAGGTCTCCGGTTCCTGGAGAGTAGCCCAGGCGCGCTCGGGCGTTGTGTCCAGGTGGACGGCGTACGTGAAGCGGTCGGGTGCCACAGAAAGAGCGTATGGTCTCGGCCCGGACAACGCAAGGGTTTGATACTGTCCTGCCATGATCGGTCCGACGGAATACCTGCGCATGGCGCTCGACCCTGTGCGTCTGGCCGTGCTGGGTGCGGCGGCGGTTGGGCCGGTCGATTGGGGAGAGCGCGATGGAGATTGACGCCGGTCTCTGCCGCCTGCGACCCAGTCGAATGGCGGATCGGGATGCCCTGGTCCGGATCGCCAACGACCGTGAGGTTTGGCGCAATCTCACCGACCGGTTCCCGCATCCTTACACCGCTGCCGATGCCGAGGCATGGATCAAAGCCTGCCAGGCCGAGGGTGAACCCACCCGGAGCTTTGCGGTCGAGGTCGACGCGCAACTGGCCGGCGGGGCAGGAGTGAGACTGCTCGGAGGTGAGCGGACCGGATCTGGAGAGATCGGCTACTGGCTGGGCCGCAGCTACTGGGCCCGAGGAGTGGCGACCGCCCTGGCGAAAGCGTTGAGCGCCTACGCCTTCGAGACCTTCGATCTCGAGCGGCTGCAGGCCACCGTCTTCGCCTGGAATGCAGCCTCGGCCCGGGTGCTCGAGAAGGCGGGTTATCAACTCGAAGGGCGCTTGCGCCGAGCCGTGGTGAAAGGTGGCGAGCGGACCGATCTCTTGCTGTACGGGCTGCTCAAGTCGGAGATCTGAGAACTCGTGGTTCACAACCCGCCGTTCCCCCTCGACATAGGCTGCGTTGAGGTGGAGAATGGCGGTGCAGGGTCTGCGGGTGTGAAGGTGGTGTTTGGGAATACGTCCGTGGGCCCTGTCCCGCTCATCGTTCCTCGCTAGAGTCGTCTGCCCATGGCCGGACTGCTCGCCTTCCATGCTCACCCCGACGATGAAACCACCTCGACCGGGGGAACCCTGGCCCGCTACGCCGGGGAAGGGGAACAGGTGGTGGTGGTCACCGCCACCGACGGGGCCGTGGGGGAGATCCACAACTATGAGAACCCTGAGGACCTCGTGCCGCGCCTCGCTGAGATCCGGTCTGCGGAGATGGCGGAGGCGGCCGAGGTGCTGGGCCTTACTCACCACGAGTTCCTGGGCTACCGGGACTCGGGGATGATGGGCACCGAGGACAACCGGCATCCGGATGCATTCTGGAACGCCGGGTTCATGGAGGCCACCGGCCGTCTGGTGCATCTGATTCGTCGCTATCAGCCGGAGGTGGTGATCGCTTACGACCCCTTCGGCGGGTACGGCCATCCCGACCACATTCAGGTCAACCGGGTGGGCACCGCCGCCTTCTTCGGCGCCGACGACGTAGGCCGGTTTCCGCCCGCTGAGGGAGAAGGGCTGTGGACACCCTGCAAGCTGTATTGGGTGACCTTTCCGCGCTCCCGTACCCTGGCTTTTCGCAGGGCCCTTTTCGAGGCCGGGGAAATCACCGAAGAGGAATTCCACCGGAGTCCGGCGGCGGGGATTCCGGACGAGGACATCACCGCCTGGGTGGACGTGCGGGACCATGTCGACCGCAAGTTCGAAGCCTGGAGCGCTCACCGCAGCCAGATTCCCGAAGACTGGTGGCTGTTCCGGGTCCCCGAGGAAGCTCGTCCCGAGGTCTTCGGGCGGGAGAGCTTCATGCGGATCGTGAGCCGGATCGATGCACCCGATCGCGAGGACGACCTCTTCGCCGGTCTGCGATGACGGAGTTCCCGACTGGCCGGTGGCAGCGTCTGCTCGAAGAGTGGGCCATTCCGCCCGAGATGCTCGATGCCGTGCCGGATTCGCCCTACGGGTGGTCGCCGGAACTGTGGGAGAGGAGGGTGCAGATCGCCCGGGAGCAGGGCATCGAGACCCCCACCAATCTCATCATCGGTTCCCTCCTCCCTCACAATGGGACGCTTCTCGACGTCGGGGCGGGGACCGGGCGGGCGTCGTTTCCTCACGCCCAGGACCACCCGCTTACCGCCGTAGAGAAGAACCCGGAGCTGGCCGATGGTCTTCGAGAGCGTGCCGCGGAGTTGGGCGTCGCGGTTCGGTTGATCGAGGGCAGCTGGCCGGAGACGGCCGGCGTGGTTGACGTCCACGACGTCGTCATCTGCGCCCATGTGGTCTACGACGTGCAGGAAATCGGGCCGTTCGTCCGGGAGCTCTGCGGGCACGCCCGGAGAGGCGTGGTGGTGGAACTCACGCCGGACCATCCGTGGTCGGGTCTGGTTCCCTACTACCGGGCCCTCCACGGGCTGGAGCGTCCAACCGGGCCGACCTACCAGGACTTCGTGGCGGTGGTCGAACAGGTCTGTGGGACTTCTCCGGAGGTCGAGGTGTGGTCCCGGTCCGGCCAGGTGTGGTTCGAGAGCTGGGAGGAGATCCTGGACCACTACGGGAAGCGGTTGGTATTGCCGCGCGACCGTCGCGACGAGCTCCGAGACCTGCTGGCACCCGATATCACGGAGGAGGACGGCCGGTACTTCGTGGGGAGTCGGGAGCGGACAATCGTGACCGTCTCGTGGCCCATCGCGAGATGAGGAGGCTTGACGAGACCACTCTGGCAGAGGGGGCCACCACCCTCACGGATCAAGACCCCGATCTGGCCGGCGTCGTCCACCGGTACGGTACTTCTCCGCTCTGGTCTCGCGAGCCGGGCTTTGCGACCCTGCTGAAGATCATTCTCGAACAGCAAGTGTCGCTGGCCTCGGCGCGGGCGGCCTACGACCGGCTGGTCAATGCCGTCCCGTCGGTGAGGCCGGAACACTTCCTATCGCTTGACGATATGGCGCTCAGGGCTATCGGGTTCAGTCGCCAGAAGGCAAGTTACGGCCGGCATCTGGCGCGGGCACTTCTCGACGGTTCGCTGGATCTCGAGATGATCGAACGGTTGGACGACGATGCGGCGCGAACCACCCTCACCTCATTGAAGGGGATCGGACCGTGGACGGCTGACACCTATCTCCTGATGGCGTTGAAACGTCCGGATGTCTGGCCGGCGGCCGACGTTGCCTTGCAGGCAGCCGTTTCGGACGTGAAAGGATTGCCGTTCCGACCCTCGACGGAGGCGATGGTGGACGTGGCCGAGCCCTGGCGTCCCTGGCGGGCGGTCGCCGCCCGGATCCTCTGGTTTCACTATCTCAGAGGCAGAGAGTGAAGGGCTCTGGTCTGACAATTCCCCCATGGCAAGGTCGACGACTGGCTAGCCTTTCGTCGGTTCATGCTCATTGCCCGTGATGTTCGTATCGAGGTAGGCCCCCGGATTCTCCTGGAAGGGGCTTCGTTCAGCCTGCAACCGGGCGACAAGGTGGGCCTGGTGGGACGCAACGGCACCGGCAAGACCACGCTGATGCGCACCTTGGTGGGGTACCGATCCCCGGCGGCCGGTTCCATCCTGCGGAGCGGCAACCTCGGCTACTTCTCGCAAGAGGCCGCCCTGCCGGACCTTGAACATCCCGATGCCACCGCCCTGGAGCGAATCCTGGCAGCCCGCGAAATCGGGGCCCTGCAGCGAAGGATCGAGGACGCTCGCCGCAAGATCGAACGCCTCGAAGGTGAGCGACGAGATCGAGCCATCCGCAACCACGCCCGATTGCAGGACCAGTTCGAGGCGCGGGGCGGCTTTGTTGCCGAGGCCGAAGCCAAGCGGACTGCCGCTTCTCTGGGAATCGGCAACGATGAGCTGTCCCAACCCGTGGCCACCATGTCGGGAGGGCAGCGCCGCCGGGTGGAGCTGGCCCGGATTCTGTTCGCAGAGACGGAGGTGATGCTGCTCGACGAACCGACCAACCACCTCGACCTCGATGCCAAAACCTGGCTGATGGGTTACCTGGGCGACTACCGGGGTGCCCTGCTGGTGGTGAGCCACGATCTTCCTCTGCTCGATGAGGCGATCACCTCGGTCCTCTCCCTCGAACATGGCGAGATCGATGCCTTTCGCGGCAACTACTCCCATTTCCTGACCGAACGGGATCGTCGCAGGGAACAACGGCAACGTGAGCGGAAGCACCAGGATGAGAAGATCGCCCAGCTCGAGGCAACGGTGGCTCGCTTCAAGGGGACCACGGAGAAGATGGCCCGCAAGGCCAAGACCATGCAGACGCGAGCCGATCGGATCAAACGTGAGCTGGTTGAAGTGCGAGGACGCGGCAAGAGTGTCGCCGTTCGGTTCCCCCAGCCGGAGCCATCCGGCCGGACCCCGCTGAAGGCGGAGGGACTGGCGAAATCGTATGGTGACAACCTCGTGTTCGTGGATGTTGACTTCGATCTCGATCGAAGTGAACGGTTGCTGATCATGGGTCTCAACGGTGCCGGCAAGACCACCTTGCTGCGGATCCTTGCGGGCGTAGAAACACCTGATCTCGGTGAGGTCGACGTCGGCTACAACGCTTCGTTGGGGTACTACGCCCAGGAACACGAGCAGATCAAGCCCGGTATCTCGGTCTTCGACCACATGCGCGAGGTTTCGGACCAACCCGACCCCATCCTGCGCACCCTGCTCGGTCACTTTCTCTTGGGGGACAAGGTCGACCAGGACGCCGGCACCCTTTCCGGCGGAGAGAAGACCAAACTGGCGCTCTGCCGGCTGGTCGTATCCCGACCCAACGTCTTGCTCCTGGACGAGCCGACCAACAACCTCGATCCTCAGGCCAAGGAAGCGCTGGTTGAAGCACTGCGCGTGTACCAGGGCACGATTGTGCTGGTCAGCCACGACACCGACTTCGTCGCAGACCTGCACCCGGACCGGGTGATGATGATGCCCGACGGGGACGTCGATTACTTCGACGAGTCGCTGCTGGAACTGGTGGCGATGGCCTAGGGCTACTCCTCGGCGGGGGTTGTTCGAGGGGCGGCTCGCCCTCGTCGAGACCGACGGTAGGGGCGTGGTCCGAAGGTCAGTCCCTCGGTGAGCAATCGAGCAAAATCGAAGAACAACCTGCCCCGGCGGAGGTTGCGCGCTTTGGTGACGACGGGCCGTTGTGGCAGACTTCCTCGTACCGCTCAAGGCAAGACTTCTCGGATCCGATGAACGATGCATGGGCGAGTAACCCCTTGTGAATCCGAAGGACGCCCGTGCAGATGCGAAACGCCAGAGCTGGTCTCGTGGCCGGTGGGAACACCCCCCTGGCGCCGACCCAGACGCAATCCTTGCCGGGCACCGCAACCCCTTCGACCCACTCCGCTCGGATTCGACGTCGGCACTGGATCCTCTCCGTCCTGCTGCTCACCTTGTTCTGGCTGGCATTTCCGGCCGCTTCGGCGCCGGCGCAAGCGTCGGTGGTTCGGGCGGTTCTCTTCTTCTCGCCCACGTGCTCGCACTGTCAGCAGGTGATGAGAGAGATCCCCGAAGTCTTCGAAAGATACGGCGGACCCGGGCAGGTGTGGAACGAAACAGGCCTTTCCCAGGAAGAGCTGGCGTTCTTCCAGATTTCCAACGGGAACCTCCAATTCCTCATGGTGAACGTCTCGTTGACCCAAGGGAGAAACTTCTACGACGATCACACGGTGAGTGCGGGAATCCCTGAAGGTCGGTTGGGAGTGCCGCGGATGGCCATCGCCGGTGACTTGCTGGTCGGCTCACAAGAGATACTGACGCAACTCCCCGGGATCATCGAGCGAGGTTTGGCGAACGGTGGTAGCGGCTGGCCGCAAATCGCCGGTCTGGCTCAGATAGTCGCGGCCACCGGGTCGCCGCCGGTCGCCGAAACGCAACCGGAACCGACCGCCCCCGCCGAACCGGTCACGGCGGAGACGCCCGGTGCCCCCTCCGACGATGCGGACCAGATTCTGCCGGTCGCCTCCGCCCCGGAGATTCCGGACCCTGATACCGACACCCCCGCTCAGTCGGATCCTGATCCGGCACCCCGTCCTGTAGCCGATGCCGTGCTGCGGGCCGAATTGGAGGCCATTGGCCGGCCGGCGTTCGAACCTTCGGCTTCCGGCGATGCCCTTCCGGCCGACCCGTCGCCGGTCGCCGCCGGCGGGGACGAGGTCGTGGCGGTCGCCGGCCCCCCGAGTCCGGCCGGATCGACCCTGCAGGATCTGGCTGCACCCGAACCGACGATGTTGGAGCTGTACCGGCGCGATCCGGTCGGCAACGCCCTTGCCGTCCTGGTTCTGGTGGCGATGATCACGAGTGTGGTGGCGGTTGCTCGATCCCGGCGTTCGGCCGGCGCGGACGGCCGGCTTGGTCCGGTGGTTCCGATCCTGGCGCTGATCGGCATGGGCGTTGCTGCCTACCTGACCCATGTGGAAACAAGCGGTGTTGCGGCGGTGTGCGGGCCGGTGGGCAACTGCAACGCCGTCCAGCAGAGCGAGTACGCCAAGTTGTTCGGCCTGGTTCCGGTGGGCGCCCTCGGGCTCGCCGGCTATGCGGCGATCATTGCAGCCTGGATCGTGGCAAGGCTGAGCAACGGGACGCTCGCCACCCGGGCGGTGCTGGTGATCGGAACGATAACCGTGGCCGGCACCCTCTTCTCCATATACCTGACGTTCCTGGAGCCGTTCGTCATCGGCGCTACGTGCGCCTGGTGTCTCACCTCAGCCGTCCTGATCACCGTCCTGATGGTGATCTCGATGAAGGCCGCCAAGGCGGCCTGGATGGCAGTGCGCTCCGGTCACCAGAACATGCGGGCGGCATCAGACGGTTAGAGCTGCGCTCCGGGAGGCCCCGAACGGTTCCCCCCTCCCGGGTGGTAGCACCGACCCGGCGGACCCGTTATGTGCTCGATCGGCAGCCGGCAATCGAGGACGGCCGCCGCGCCGTCCTTCGGGCGCGCGACATCATGATGGTCCTCAGCGGCGGCGCTACGGTAGCGCCATGGAAGAGATGACCCGGTTTCTGGCCCGGGAGCTGGCGAAGGCCGGCGATCTGCAGCGTGCGGCCGATATGGCTGCCTACCTGAAGACCGACATGCCGTTCTACGGAGTGACAAAACCGGAGCGGATGAAGATCCACCGGGAGGTGCGCCGCCGGTATCCGATCACCTCGCGCCGCGAGTACCTCGCGGCAGTCACCGCGCTCTGGGCACAACCTCACCGGGAAGAGAAGTACACAGCCATTGGGGTCGCCGTCGATCATCCCGAGTACGTGACGATCGGGTCGGTGCCGCTCTACCGGCGAATGATCGTAGAAGGGGCGTGGTGGGACTTCGTCGACGACATTGCCATCCGCCTGATCGGGAAGGTACTGCTCGATGACCGGGCACGAATGCACTCGAAGCTGGACCGGTGGATCGACGATTCCGACATGTGGATCCGTCGCACCGCCCTCTTGAGCCAGATCAAGCACAAAGACCAGACCGATCGAGACCAGCTGTTCGGCTACTGCCTGAAGCGAGCCGACGAGAGAGAATTCTTCATACGTAAGGCGATCGGGTGGGCACTCCGCGAATACGCCAGGAGCGAACCGGACGCCGTGCGTGAGTTCGCGCTGCAGCACCGGAACCGGCTGTCCGGACTCAGCTTTCGTGAGGCGACCAAACACCTCCTCTGATTCTGGGTTTTGGCGTCCGGAACCCGGACTATCTCCGCGGTTGGGACGCCAAAACCTGGTTGAGTGCCGCCTCGACCGTGCGACAGAAGTCAATACCGCCGGTTCGGATATCCTGACTTCGGGCCGCGATGACGGTCCAGCCCGCAGCGATCAGACGATTGCGGCGGGCGTTGTCGCGCTCGAGCGCGGCCGGTTCGCTGTGTTCCTGATCGCTGTCGTATTCAAGGGCAATCTTCTGTCCTGGGTACGCGGCATCGACTCGCCCGACGAAGCCCCCTGAGGGGTCGGTAACCACGTATTGCGGACGGGGAGTTGGGAGCCCCGAACCCTCGAGCAGCGCGAGAAGAGCGGTCTCCGGTTCGCTTTCCGGGACCGGCAGTCCTGCGCGAGCCTCGATTGCCCACCTCAGCTTCACGACACCCGGCCGCCCGGATCGGGCCAGCGACTGCAGGGTCTGATGAACGCGATCCCAGGTTGTCAGTTTTGTCTTGATGGCGCGGTCAAACGCCATCTGCACGGTCAGCCGACCCCGCACAGCTCCAAGATCAAGCAGCGTCCGCTCTACGCTGGTGCTGCGGATTCCTTCGACGACAGTGTTCGGACCGGGATCCATTCTCTTGGTTTCGTGCACGACGAGGTGTGGGTACTTGCTCCTTCGCCAACGACGGCACGTGATTTCGATGAGTTCGGTCGAGCCACCTGGTAGGTCGTAGAGAGCAGCAGCCGATCGATGTGAGGCAAGCGTGCCGGCGCCGCCGGTCAGACAAGCTGCCATCAACTCGCTCTTCCACGTGGGAGGGGAAGCCACGTGCCGGTAGACGCCTCGGAACAGTCGTTGCCAGGGGCCGTTCTCAAGCCGGTACTCGACTACGTTCCGAGACAGTCCAGTCCGGAGGGCCTGATCGAGGCGCAAGATCCCGTGCTGAGTCGCGGCAATGCGAGCCAGCACAAGGTCGCTCGATTCCATCCGACGAGTATGGATCTTCGCTGTGACATCGAGTTTTGGCGTCCCGAAACCGGGCTATTTCCGGTCCCAGGACGCCAAAACCGATTATTCGACCGTCCACGCTCCCATCGAGCGGATGAGCTTGCTCAGGTCACCGGCGCCCTTCTGCTCCTGGGCGTCGACGAGCTGCTGCTTGACGTCCTGCTCGTAGGTCGAGCGAGCCACGTCGCGGAAGACCCCGATCGGGGTGGGGCCGTACGGCCCGTGCGACAAGCGACTCAGCGCAAACGCAGCGCTCGGGTCCGGAGCATGGGCGTCGTGGACGAGGATGTCGCCGGCCGCCACACTGTCGGTGGGGACGATGCGGGCGGCTCCGTCTTCCAGGACGACGGCGTTCTCGCCCTCCGGGCCGAAGATCACCGGTTGGCCGTGCTCCAGGTTGATCCGATTCTCGAGGCGGGTTTCCTTCCCGGTCAGTTCGATGAACGCCTTGTCGTTGAAGACATTGCAGTTCTGATAAACCTCGATGAAGGAGGTCCCCTTGTGTTCGTGGGCCGCCTGCAGAACCTCCACCGTGTGTTTGCGGTCCATGTCGATCGTTCGGGCCACGAAGGTGGCTTCGGCTCCCAGGGCCAGACTGACCGGATTGAAGGGGGCATCCGGAGAACCGGCCGGACTCGACTTGGTCCGCTTGCCCTTTTCGCTCGTCGGCGAGTACTGGCCCTTGGTCAATCCGTAGATCTGGTTGTTGAACAGCAGGATCTTGAGGTTCATGTTGCGGCGGAGGGCATGGATCAGATGGTTTCCCCCAATAGAGAGAGCGTCGCCGTCGCCGGTGACGACCCACACCGACAGGTCGGGACGAGCGACGGCAATGCCGGAGGCGATCGCCGGCGCCCGGCCGTGGATCGAATGCAACCCGTAGGTGTTCATGTAGTAGGGGAAACGAGAGGAGCAGCCGATGCCGGACACGAAGACCATCTGTTCCTTGGGCAAGCCCAGGTCGGCCATGAAGGTCTGGACGGCGGCGAGAATCGTGTAGTCACCGCAGCCGGGGCACCAGCGCACCTCCTGATCGGTTTGAAAATCCGCCCGTGTGTAGTTGGTGGTGATGGTGTCAGTCATGATGTGACTATCTCCCGGATCTTGTTCTCGACCTCGGATACCCGGAAGGGCAGTCCTTGTACCTTGTTGAAGCCCATCGCCGGGACCAGGAATTCGGCCCGGATCAGCTTCCGCAACTGACCCATATTCACTTCTGGAACCAGGATGTAGCGGTACTCGTTGAGTACCGCTCCCAGGTTGATGGGGAAGGGGTTGAGGTAACGGAGGTGGGCGGTGGCGACCGGCAGTCCATCCCGACGCACCCGTTTGGCCGCCGCCCGGATGGCTCCGTATGTCGAGCCCCATCCCAGTACCAGCAACTCGGCCCCAACGTCGTGGTCCACCTCGAGTTCGGGGATGTCGTTGGCGATGTTGCGGATCTTCCACTCGCGAAGCTCGGTCATGAGCTGGTGATTACTGGGGTCGTAGGAGACGTTGCCGACCACCTCGTGCTTCTCGAGGCCGCCCAGGCGGTGCTCGAGCCCGGGCGTGCCGGGAATTGCCCACTGGCGCGCCAGGGTGGCCGGGTCCCTCAGGTAGGGCACGTACCGTCCGTCGGCGTTCGGCTCGGTCAAGAACTTCACACCTATATCCGGCAGTGCGTCCGTGTCGGGCAATTGCCATGGTTCGGAGCCGTTGGCGATGTAGTTGTCCGAGAGGAGGATTACCGGTGTCATGTACTTGAGGGCGATCCGGGTGGCTTCGATGGTGATCTCGAATGCATCGGAGGCGGACCGGGCCGCCAGGACCGGGAGTGGTGCTTCTCCGTGTCGCCCGTACAGCGAGAAAAGCAGGTCCGACTGCTCGACTTTGGTCGGCAATCCCGTCGACGGGCCGGCCCGCTGGACGTCGATCACCACCAGCGGCAGCTCCATCGAGATGGCGAGGCTGATCGTTTCGCTCTTGAGCGCCAGGCCGGGCCCGGAGGTGCCGGTGACGGCCAGATGTCCGGCAAACGCTGCGCCGACGGCGGCGCCGACTCCGGCGATCTCGTCCTCAGCCTGGTAGGTGCGCACCCCGAAGTTCTTGTGCTTGGCCAACTCGTGGAGGATGTCCGACGCCGGGGTGATGGGATACGTACCGTAGAAGAGGGGAAGCCTGGCGGCCTGGCTGGCGGCGATCAATCCCCATGCCGTGGCCGTGTTGCCCGTCACGTTCGTGTATTCACCCGGCGGCAGCTTGGCCGGCTTGATGTTGTAGGTGTGATGGAATGCTTCGGTGGTCAGGCCAAAATTGTGGCCGGCCCGCAGGGAAGCCACATTGGCGGCGGCCAATTCCGGCCGCTTGCCGAATTTGGACTCCACCCAGTCGATGCTCGCCTCGAGCGGACGGTTGAAGACCCACGAGATCAGACCCAGGGCGAAGAAGTTCTTCGACCGCAGGACGTTCCGGCCCGTCACTCCCGTGTCCTTCACGGCTTCCTTGGTGAGCCGTTCCATGGGCACCCTGAAGACCCGGTACCCGGCCAGTGATCCGTCGTCGAGGGGGCTGGTCTCGAAACCGGCCTTGGCGAGATTGCGCTCCTCGAAAGCCTCCTCGTTGGCGATGATCATGCCGCCCGGCCGGAGGTCGATCAGGTTGGCCTTGAGGGCGGCCGGGTTCATGGCAACGAGCACGTCGGCCTCGTCACCGGGAGTGAGAATGTCGTAGTCGGCGATCTGGACCTGGAAGGAGGACACGCCGGGGATCGTGCCGGCGGGGGCGCGGATCTCAGCCGGGAAGTTGGGGAGTGTCGACAGGTCGTTGCCGAAGATCGCCGAGTCGGCGGTGAAGCGGGTTCCCGCCAGCTGCATCCCGTCACCGGAGTCGCCGGCAAAGCGGATGATGACCTTGTCGATCTCTTCGATTTCGATATCGGCGGGAACGGGTGTATCGATAGTTGCTGTGTCGTCAGACACCGCGAATCACTTCCTTGGGTGGTCTTTGGAGAACTTCGAATAGGGACTCGAATGGGTTCTTGACTTGATCATTCAAATCCACACGTCGGGTAGCCACTCGTGGCGGCCCACCAAGTTTACTGAGATACGGTGAGATGCAAAGCACACGGATTTGTCGGCCGTTCTACCCGAAATCACCGGGCCGGCGGAGGCCGGAACTCCACTACGCCCGCCTCTTCCAGGGTCCGGCCGAGGCCGAGGAGTTGCTGTTCCGACCACCAGGGCCCGATCAGCTGGAGGGACGGAGGCGGCGAGCTCGAAGACCGCAGCGGAAGGGCCAGGGCCGGAGCGCCTATGTGGTTGACCAGAGAAGAGAACCACGAAAGGACCCGCCGGTACGAACGGGGTTGGGCATCCACCAGGATGGTTGGCTCGCCAATGGTCTTCCGGGTGGCCCCCGTGGTAGGTGTAACCAGGACGTCGACCTCATCGAATAGCCCGGCGACGGCGTTGCGAAGGCCGGCTCTCCACGCCTGGGCCGCCACGTAGTCGTCCAGGGAGACCTCCAGCGTCTGCTGCAGACGATCGGCGACCTCCGGTCCATAAGGCTTGGTGGGATCTTCGAGCCAACTGCGGTGCACCGACGCGACCTCGGCGTTGATCAGATCGGCCAGCTCCCGGGGAGGTGATAGCTGCGGATCCCGCACGTCGCGGATGATTGCCCCCATATCGTCGAGCATGCCGAGAGCACCGGAGAACGCCTCCTGGACGGTCCCGGTCGTCGGGCCGTCCTCCACCCAAGGTTGGGGGACTCCTACCTTGAGCCCCGCCAGGGGCGAGCCTGGTCTGACCGGAGGAATCGGCCGGGGTACCGACCACGGGTCGGCCGGATCGGAGCCGGCCATCACTTCATAGAGGAGCGCCACATCGTCGACGTACCGGCCCAACGGTCCCACGGTGTCGAGCGACGATGCCAGGGGGAAGACCCCGGTGAGCGGAATCCGTCCGTGAGTCACTTTGAGTCCCACCACGCCGCACAATGCGGCGGGCACCCTCACCGAACCGCCGGTGTCGGTCCCGATGGCTCCGGCAGCCAGCCGGGCCGCCGCCGCCACACCCGACCCGCCGGACGATCCGCCCGGGGAGGTGTCTGTGTCCCACGGGTTGCGTACCGGTCCGAACCAGTCGTTCTCACTCGAGAAGCCAAAAGCGAACTCGTGGAGACCGGTACGGCCGATGATCACCGCTCCGGCTTCCTCGAGCCGACGAATGACCGTTGCCGACCGCTCTGCTCTGCGGCGGTAGAACCCCGATCCACATGTGGTGACAAGATCCGACTGGTCGATCAGATCCTTGACGGCGATCGGTACGCCGGCCAGCGGTCCCGGATCATCGCCGGCTGCCAGCCTGGCGTCCAGTGCCTCGGCCCGGCTCGCGGCCCGCTCATCGATCAGCGTGTATGCGTTGAGAGATGGCTGGAAGGTCAGGCTGCGATCGAGGTGATGGAGAACGACTTCCCGGGCCGACAGGTTCCTCTTGCGAGTGGCCGTGGCCAGCTCGGTGAGCGACTTCTGATGCATCACCAGGTAGGGGTGCGAGTATCCGGAAACAACGAGATCCAGGGGACGCCGGGAGGAACCATGAGCGGTTCACCATCCAGGCCCGTCAGCTCGAAGACCTCGTCGATGCCGTCTCTTGCCCAGGTGCCTTCCGCCAGCCCGCCTTCGGCGAACACCAGCGCCCGGCCGCTGCCTACGGTGTCCATCGCCGGCACGGGCGACCCCCCAGACCCCGGCGGCGGGGACGCGGTGTACCGGGATGCGACGAGAACTACCAGCGTGTCCGCAGAGATCCGACCGGTTTCGCCATCGCTGTTGCGCCACTGGCTCTCGACGCCGTTGATGGTGCGGAGATAGCTCGAACCGTCCCAATCCCAAACCACCGTGGTCTGCGGAGAGAAGCTGAGCGTGATGCTCTCGGCCGAATCGGTGGCTTCGAACTCGCCCCACGAGAAGAGGTCGGCCGGGGGCTCGCTTTCGTAGCCTCGCTGATCGCCATACTCGCGTAGCTGGGCCGTATCGACGTACAGATTGTGGGGTGCCCGGCGCGACGAGATCCGGAAGGTGGCGGGTCGTACCTCACCGATGATGGGCACCCCGCTTCCCACGATCCGGTTGATGACCCAGTCCTGGGCACCGCTGATCGAGAAGATGGCTCCGAGCGGCTTCAAGAGAGTCGGATCGGTTGGCCGTCCCGATCGCATCGGTCCCAGGAAGTCGCTGTCGTTGTCGTGGAAGAGGGAGATGAAGCGGGTCAAACCGGCCTCGACCAGGAGTTCGTACACGGCGTCGGCATGCTGAATCCCAGATTGAGGGCGGGCGTTGTGATGGTTGTCGATCTTGACGGCCAAAACGCCGCGTTCGAGAAGCTCGGGATCGTCGGCCGGCAGTGCGTTGAGGGGTGAGACCGGTTGGGGCGGCTCCGTCGTTGTGGTGGTCGGTGGCCGGGTGGTGGTAGTCGTCGACGTCGAGGAGGTCGTGCTGGTAGTGGTCGTGGTCTCGTCCGCACTCGCCCCCGAACACGCGGCCAGCAGGAGCGCGAGCGCGGCAAACAGCCAGAAACGGGAGGATTGCATGGCGCGCAGTGTAACGATTGTGGGAGCTATGTCAGCGCAGAAGTGGAGCCAGCTCTCCGGCAATCCGCTGCAGCACCTCCAGCTGTTGAGACATCCTCATGCCCGGGAAGTAGGAGCGTGCCACCAGGTGCAGGGGAACGGCCACGCGAGTCTCGATGTTGCGAATCTGTTCCGCGATCAGCTCGGCCGGGCCTACCAAGACGCCGCTTCGCAGCCGCCCTTCGGCGGTCGCGTCGAGCGGCGGTGGGGTCGGCACCGGGCCGGTACGAGCGGCCGACGCTTCCATGTCGCCGTACTTCCAGCGCACATGGTGGACGTGGTCCCGGATTTCCCGCCAACCGACCTCCGGATCGTCGCATGGATAGATGATCGAGTAGTAACCCCACTCAAAGCCGGTCGGATCACGGCCATCTTGCTCCATCTGCGTACGAGCGACTTGCACCTGGGCTGCGAAGCGTGCCGGCGATGCGTTGGAGAAGAAGCCATCGGCCAGGCGGGCTGCCCGGCGAACGGCCGCGTCGGCACCGCCACCGATCCAGATGGGGATCGGAGCAGCCGGAGAAGGGCGCACCGCGACAGGTTCGATTCCGTACAGGGTGCCCTCGTGCTCGATCGGATTGCCCGACCACGCCTGCGCCAGGATCTGAAGGATCTCATCCATCGTCTTCCCGCGGGTCGTGAGGTCGGCACCGAGCGCAGCAAACTCGACGGGTGACCATCCGAGCCCCAACCCGAGGATGAGCCGGTGGCCGCTGATCAAATCGACGGTCGCGGCATCCTCGGCGAGACGGAGAGGGTGGTGGAGGGGTGCCAGTACCACCCCAGTGCCCAACCGGATGCGAGACGTGCGGGCGGCCATCGCTGCCATGACCGGCAGGAGCGACGGCATGTAACCGTCGTCCACGAAATGGTGTTCGGTGGTCCACACCGATGCCAGTCCCAGGCGTTCCGCCTCTTCGGTGAGATCGAGGGCCTCGCGGTAGAGGTCGGTCCACGAGCGGGAATCGCCGGCGGTGAGCTGGCATGAGATCAGTCCGTAGCCGACTTCCGTCACGGTTGCAGCTGTGATCGGACGCGTTCTGGCTCGTCGACGGCCACCGCGAACTCGAGACCGTCCGCACAGGAGTTGAGCAGATACATGGCGTCGATGTTGACGCCGCTGTCGGCGAGCGACCTGGCCATCTCGGCAACGGAGGTCGGCCGGTGGGACAGGGTCGTGGTGAGGATCGTCCGCTCGGTGGCGTTCAATCCTGCTCCGCGGAGGGCCTGTCGGGCGGTCTCGGCATCATCGACGATCACCCGGACGTAGCCCTCTTCATTGAGTCCGAAAGCCGCCAGCGCCTCGATGGTGACACCGGCACCTGTCAAGGTCTCGGTGAGTGCAGCCAGCATCCCGGGACGATTGGCCAGATGAACCGTGAACTCCTTCATCTTCAAATCATAGGCCTTGTGGTCGGGCATTTCGGTCTCACGGAGCCGGTCGGGGGGCAGCTATGTGCCGCAGCCCTGTCCCCCATCCACCGAGGTAATGAGATCGTCGTCCCCGTCGCCGGTCAATCCTCCTCCCAGGCGGCCCGGTTCGGGGACCTCGATGTTGAAGATGAACCCTTCGATCAGTTCGTCGAACGTGATCAGGACCTCGGCACCGTAGGCGCTCTCGAGGGTCGTGACCGGATCGCCCAGGCCGATCCCCTCGTCGGTGACCAACCCGAGCGATTGACCGTCGCCGTAGAAGACAGAGTTGAGATAGGCGAAGAAGTGGGGGGACTCGTCGCTCCGCCATTCGGTATCGCCGTCGGTCATCAACAGCCACATGGTTGCCCACCGGAGACCCCGAACCTGTTCTCCCGGACAGTTCCCAAATCCGGAGAAGCTCGGTATCCACCCGGAATCCTCGTCGGGCTCACCCAGTACCGCGGTGATCGTCGTGACGGCTTCGCCGGCTTCGGTGCCGAAGGGCACGATCCCGAGACCGTCTCCGCGCAGGACGAGCGGATCCGGCCCCGATGTGGTGGTAGNNGGAGGTGGTCGTGGTGGTAGTGGAGGTGGTCGTGGTGGTCGTGGTGGTGGTTGTGGAGGTGGTCGTGGTGGAAGAAGTTGGGGTCGAAGTCGAGGTGGTCGCCGGCGCCGATGTCGAAGTCGGGGGAGCGGTGGTCGAGGTGATGGTCTCTGCGACGATCGGCGGCTCACCGCCGGAATCGTCCAGCGCAGCAATCACGACCCCGACGAAGACGAGCAGGGTTACGGCGGCCAAGGTAAGGACGATTCGCTTCTGAGTACGAGTCATGTGGTCATCTGATTGTTGTGGCTTGAGCCGCAAACGTCCAGGAGCCGCATCCCGTCACTCAACCGGGCCGAACCGCTCGAACGGCCAGTAGCGGAAGACGATCCTCATCTTCAGATGCTCGATCGGAAGAGGGCCGATCTGCCGGCTGTCGCCGGAAGACATCCGGCGAGCATCTCCGAGCACAAAGGCCTCGTCGGGTCGCAATTGCCATTCACCGTCGGGGCCGGTTTTGTCGGGCGTCCACGGCTCGTCGAGTGGTTTGCCGTCGACCAAGATGTGCCCGGACTCGATGGTGAGACGTTCTCCGGGCAAACCGACGATCCGCTTGGCAAGGTAGAAATCACTTCGGCCGGGGTGTTCGAACACGACGATGTCACCACGGCAGGGAGGGCGGTCCGACCGGGCGGTTATCACGTAGTCGCCCGTCCGCAAGGCCGGCGCCATGGAAGCCTCCGAGATTTCGAACCGTCCGAGACGGGCGTAGAGAGCGCGGACTACCAATCCGGCCGCGCCGGCCACGAGAAGCGCGGGGATTCTGGCGGCCCTTCCCGCCACTGTGGCTCGCCTTCGGTAGCTACCGGCGAAGTGTATCGTCGCAAGAGTAAACACCCGTCAGGAGGTACACATATGGGCTTCTTCAAGCCGTCCCGTTTCGCGCACGCCCACTGCGATCTGTTCTGCGGCGTCTACGACCCCGCCCAGGCGATGATCGAGGCGAAGTCTGTGCTCAATGCTTGCACGAAGTACGCGGCATCGGAGGATCCGGTGTTCCGGGACCGCTGCATCCTGGTCAAGGAAGAACGTGCCGAACTCGTCAAGCATCATCTTTCGGTCTTGTGGACCGACTTCTTCAAGCCCCATCACCTCGAAGCGTTTCCCGGGCTGCACGATCTCTTCTGGAAGGCTCTCAAGCAGGCAAGCGATGCCAAGAAATCGATGGACCCGGCCGTGTCTGAGAAGCTCATCGAGCTCATCGGCGAGGTGTCGGACATCTTCTGGCAAACCGAGGAGTCGAAGGCGGCCGGCGTCTACCCACCTTCGTGAAACTGGATCTTCAGCCGACGAGCCTCCGCCCCGGCGGGGGTTCGTTGTTTCTAGGCGTCGTCTACCGGTCGAAACCACGTTCGGCGATGGCCGCCATGAGCCTTGCCCCGTCCAGCACGGACACATAGGGCAGGAGGTCGTCTTCGTTGTCGATCACGAAGTCGGTGAGCTGCCCGCGAACTACGTCATGCAGGTTCTCGACGGTCCATGGCTTGGCGACGTAGTGATCGAGGTCCGCTTCGTTGACGGCGCGGATCGTGTCCTCCAGGCCGGCCTGGCCGGTGATGAGCACCTTGCGGATCGATCGGGTGGCAGCTTCTTCGTTGAGTTCGACCAGGTAGTCGACGCCGCGTTCGCCGGGGAGCAGGTGATCGCACAGTGCCAGCCCTACCCGATCGCCACCGGTGGTGACCTCGTCCATGACGGTTCGGGCATCCTGGACGTCTTCGGCCAGCTCGACCTGGAAGTGACCTGTGAAACTCTGCAGGTCTCGGGCGATCGCTTCCCGGACCTCCGGTTCGTCCTCGATGACCAGGATCACGATCCGATTCATAACTGATCTCCGTCGTTCTCGTCGAGCAGCTGGCGGGTCGGCAAGACCACAGTGAAGCAGGTGCGTCCGGGTGCGGATTCGACCTCGATCGTTCCCGCATGGCGCAAGACTATGTCCTGGCATATCCGCAGACCCAAACCCAGCCCGAACTCCACCCGTCCTTCGCGGGTTGTGAAATGCAGGTCAAACACTCGGTCCAGGTGGTCCGGGTTGATGCCCGGACCACTGTCGATCATTCGCACCCGGACGTGGTCGCGGTCCGGCGTATCGGTCTGGATCGTGAGGGTGCCGGATCTCTCCATCGCCTGGACGGCATTGGAGATGAGATTGGTCCATACCTGGTTGAGCTGGCCCGGGTATCCGTCGATGGGCGGAAGCTCGCCGTAGTCTCGTCGCACGTCGATCTCCCGAAGATCGTGTCCGAAGAGAAGGAGGGTTTCTTCGAGCGAAGCGTGGATGTCGACGTCGGTGGCCATCTCGCGGCCTGCCCGGGCGTAGGAACGCAGGCTCTGAACCAGGGCGGCGATGCGGTCCGCCGATGAGCGAAGATTGCGAAGTGATGTCCCCAGCTGGTGGTATTGCTCCAGGCGATCGAGGCGAGCGTCTTCCGAAGCCGCGCCGTCGATTGCCCGCTGATAGTCGTCGGCAGTCGTGATACCTATGCGTACCAGGCGGCGGGCCAGGCTCTCGTCCCCAAGGGCGGCCGTGAGTTCGGCTCGCTTCCGGCGCTCATCGCGGGTCGAGAGTGGTTGAGCGGACTGGGCCGTGTCCAGCATGGCTTGCAGTCGGGGACCATCAGGATGGTCGGCGGCGATCGATTCGATATCCGCCCGCAGGAAGTCCACTGCCCGCTCGATGGCCGCTACCGGGTTGTTGAGCTCATGGCCGATGCCGGCAACCAACTGGCCGAGCGTCGCCATCTTCTCCGTTTCGATGAGGTGTGCCTGGGTGTTCTCCAACTCCCGGAGAGCGGTGGCCAGCCGGTCACGATCAGTGGCGAGTTCCCGGTTGAGCCGGTCGATTCTGATCTGCTGGTCGACGCCCCACAGCATTCTCCTCGCCATCGAACGGACGATGACCGTAACGAGGTGGATGGCCAGCGTCGGGCTGAGTTGGAGGGCCTCGTCCAGATCGTCCAGCGAGACCGGCAGCACGGTGACGTCGGTATCGGCAGTTACGTTGAAGAAAGAAGGCCGGTTGCGAGCCACGGCCAACAGCCCGATGATCCGTCCGGCCGTTTCCGAATGGAACACGACCTCCCGGCCGCCCAACTCGCGGGTCAGCTTGACCTGCCCTTCGACGAGTACCTGGATGCCGTCGACCGGATCGCCGGATCTGAGGATGGGAGTGCCGGCGGATATGTGCCGGCGGGTGGTATCGGAAAGGACGGAGTCGAGTTCGGCGATCAACTGCCGCTCAACCTCGTCGTCGGGGACTTCGCGGTCGCTGAGGAAGCTACGTTGCAGCCGTCTGAGCTGGCGGTCGGTGGTACGCGCTTTGCGCTCGGCCGCCGAGAAAGCATCGGACAGAAGAGATACGTCGACCAGGCCCGGGATCCGGTCGAGTTCTTCCGGGGCGTGTTCGATGAAGAACTCGGTGATCAAGGAGTCGAGCATCCCTTCGAGGCGCTCGAGCGTCCAGGGGAAGGGGAGCATTCCGTCGAGGGAGCGTTTGCCGATCGCCCGGCCGATGTCCTCCATCGCCGGATCGGCGCTGAGCAGAACTTTGCGTGTTCCGCGGAAGCGTGCCTGCCGGTGCACCTCCATCAGCAGATCGATGCCGGTGGTGTCGGGTAGACGGTCGGCGGCGATCATGACCGGCACCAGCCGGTCCGATTCGGCCAGGCGCCTGGTGCGGGCGAGCGTGCTTTCGGCATCCTGGTAGGTCTCCACCCGGAACTGGTCGCCGGTGAGCCGGCCGATATCGGCCTCCAGCGCAGCGCGAGTGGCCGGGTCGCCGTCGACGCAGATGATCAGGAAGGCAGTCACGGCGTGACTCCCGTCAGGTCCCAGAGCAGGGGAGCGGCGAAGACGTACAGCACCAGTCCGGTGACGCCAATGATCGAGCCGGTGACGGCCAGATCTCGCGTGTTGACTGCGCCGGTGCTGAAGGCAATGGCGTTGGGAGGGGTGCTGACCGGGAGCGCCATGGCCAGCGAGGCGCCGATGGCAATGAAGAAGGCGACCAATGACGGGGTGGCGGCCACTGCGTCGGAGAGGGCGAGGCTCAACCCGATGGGGATCAGGAGGTTGGCCGTGGCGCTGTTGGAGATGAAGGTGCTGAGCAGCAGGGCCACGCTCGCCAGGGCCAGAATCAGCAGCGCCTTGCCGATCGACTCGAAACCCACCAACCCCACCAGCCAGGCGTCGAGCCCGGAGGCATTCACCCCGATACCGAGTGCGATGCCTCCGGCCACGAGCCACAGGACATGCCACTGAACCGACTGCAGATCCCGGGCAGAGAAGACCCGGGTGGCCAGCAGGATGACCACCGGCAGGAACCCCACGATCGACGAGCTGATGCCGTGCAACGGTTCGGTCATCCACAACGCCACCGTGACGGCGAAGGTCACGTAGAAGACCTGGGCCGGTCGCGATTTGTCGAAGGTTGCGTGAATGGTCAATTGCAGGCTCCTCTCCCGGGCGGGGAACAACCGCGTGAGCAAATACCAGGCGATCAAGAGGAGGACCACCATCATCGGCACGGCCATGACCATCCATTGCACGAAGCTGATCGAGATACCCGCATCGGCGAGCGAGCCGACGGCAATGGCGTTCGGCGGGGTTCCTACCGGGGTCCCGATCCCTCCGATGTTGGCCGCAACCGGAATCGAGAGAGCCAGACCGGTTCGGAGCCGGTCTTCGGGGGCGAGCGTGGCGATCACCGGCAGGACCACGGCCATCAAGGTGGCGGTGGTGGCGGTGTTGCTCATGAACATCGAGAACGCGGCGGTGATGAGCATCAGCCCGAGCATGATGCGCGTCGGTGAGTCGCCGAATGGGCGCAGGAGAACCCGGGCCATGTTCTGATCGAGCCGGAACTTGGCGGCACCGTCGGCGAGGAAGAACCCACCCAGAAACAGCATGAGGACGGGGTGGGCCAGTGATGCAAAGAAGGTCGAGAAAGACGGAGCTTCAAACCCGGCGGGCAGGGGTGGGAGGGCCTTGTCGCTGATCAGCAGGATCTCGAGCAGGATGATCAGGGCGGCTGTGGCATGGAGGGGGATCGCCTCGGTGACCCACAGCACGATGGCGAGGAGGAACACCGAGAAGATCCGGTGCCCGGCCACCGAGAGGCCTTCGAACTCGACCACATACGGGAGGGTGAACACGATGGCGCCGAGTACCAGGCCGACCGGACGGCTCAGCTTGCCTTTGAGCGACATTCGCACGGGGCGCTTGGTGAGGGCCATCGACGCTGCATGCTATCGGCTGTGAGCGGCCCTTCCTCCGACCGGACGGATCAAGCACCGAGCAACCTGAAACCTGAAACCTGNNAACCTGCAACCTGAGACCACGTCAGAAGCAGAGCTCCTGACTGCCTATGCCAGGTCTCTCCGGCGGAGGGCCCAGGTAGTGAAGACCAGCGATACCAGCGCTACCACCGCCACCTTGGTGAGCGCATTCCCCACCCCCGGCTCGAGGTTGCCGAGGGTCTCGGCCGCACTGATGCCCGGAGCGAGGTCGACATAGGCGGACAGGGCAATATGGCCCAACGAAGTTGGGGCCAGAGCAGCCACGGCGTTGGCGAAGCTGGCTTCCCAGAGGAACAGGTAGATCAGCCCGATGACCGTGGCCCGCCTGGTGAGCAAACCGATCGGAACGAAGATGGTTCCGTAGCCGATGGCCACCACCAGCGCACCCACCGCCGGCCCCGTTGCGATTCCCCAATCGCCGGTGGCAGAACCGGCCGCCAGCCAGCCCAGTCCGACCGCCACGACGGCGACGGCCAGGGTGGCGCCCACCGAGGCGATCGTGGTGGAGACGGAAATCGCCCATCGAGGAATCGGCTTCAACGCCAGAAACGGCATGGTGTGCAGACGCCGCTCGTCGCCCAATGCCCCGGTGGCGTTGACGATGGCGACCACCGGCAGGGCGACGGCCAGCAAGATACCAAAGGTGGTGTCGTGATACAGGTCGGCCAGCCGGGCGGATCCGCGGTCACCGGTTGAAGCGAAGAGAACCACCAGGGCGGGCACGGAGGCGAACAGGACGAGACCGACAATTCGCTTCCGGGTGATGAGACGACGGAGGGTGACGTTGATGATGGCAAGGCGGGCGTTCATCGGTCCTCGACCAGGTAGCGGAAGACGCTCTCCAGAGATTCGTCCTCCGGATCGACCCGGGTGATTCGGACGTCGAGGGCCTTGGCCAGGCCGGGCAGCGCCCGGCCCAGCTGTTCGGCGTCGAGTGATCGAATGTGGAGCGAAGTTGCTTCAACGTTGATGCCGCCCACCCAATCTCGCTCGACCAGGGCGGCCGCCAGCCGACGCGGCTGATCGCAATCGACACGGATCTGCAAGGGGATGTCGGACATAGCCGTTCGGAGGGCGGGAACGGTCCCGGAGGCGGCCAGACGCCCGTCCACCATGGCGATCACCCTGTCGGCCATCCGTTCCACCTCGTGCAGCACGTGCGACGACACGATCACGGTGCGGCCCTGCCGGCCCATGTCGGTGAAGATGCGGGTGAGGTGGGCCCGCTGGACGGGGTCGGTGCCGTTGAGCGGCTCGTCGAGAACGAGCACCTCCGGCTGGTGGACGAGCGCGGCGGCCACCTTGGCTCGCTGCCGCATGCCCTTGCTGAAGCCGACGAGCTTCCGATCGGCCACCTCCGACAAATCGACCGTTTCCAGGGCCTGCCGGGCGGCTTCGATGGGGTTGGGAAGCTTCTGCAACCGGGCATTGTGGGTGACGAACTCTGCGGCGGAGAGGAATCCGTACACGTTCTCGTCTTCCGGGACCAGGGCGATCCGGCCGTACACCGAGGGGTCCGATCGGGGATCGGTTCCGAAGACGGTCACGGTTCCCTCGGAAGGGCGGATCAACCCGGTCAGCACGCGCAACAGGGTCGTCTTGCCGGCCCCGTTTGGTCCCAACAACCCGGTCACCCCGGCTCCGAACTCGGCGGTGATCTCGGATACGGCCACTTTCTGTCCGAACCAGCGTGATACCCCCTGCAGAACCACTGTCGAGGAGTCGGCGTTGACCACCGTCACGACAGCCTCCGGTACCGGTTCCAGGCGAGCGCCACCGCCACTACGGATACCGTCATGATCGTCGCCAACGCCACCCACGGCTCGAACCCGGCCCGAGTGACGGGATAGCCACTGGTTGCGGCTCCGAAGATCCAGTCCCGGACCAGATGGGGATGAGACTCGAGGGCCAGCAGGGCCCCGTACTCCGATCCGGCAAAGTTCGCCGTGTCTACCAGGAGTTCGGCGAGCGGATTGAGCATGATCATCACCGCGAGGTAGATGCCCGCCGCAAAACCAACCCTGGGGATCAGAGTGGCGACGATCAACGCCGCGGAGGCGTACCCGAGGAAGTACACCGCCGCAGTGGACGGCACCTGCCACAGCACGTCGAGGTTGTCCAGCATGTAGGTGGTGAAGCCGTCGGGGGAGAACACGCCCAGCAAGAGGTGGAAGATGGTCTGGGGAACGAGGAGGAAAGCCAGCATCAGGATGCCCAGCGACATGCCCTTGGCGGCCAGGTAGTCGATGGTGCGGAGCGGTCGGGAGAGGTAGACGGCCAGCACACCCTGCTCCCGGTCCGGGACGAGTAGCTCGGGGGTGGCGAAGGCGACGAACAGCAGAGCCACCCGGGAGATGAACTCGAAGTATTCCCGGTGGTGGGGTAGTTCTTCGGCTACGAGGTCGGTGACGCCCACCCGATTGGCTGCATAGTGAAGAGCCGAGAGAACCGCCACCGAGATGAGCATCATCGTGATGAGGGTCCAGGGCAAGATCTTCCGCCGCCCCTTCCGGCGTAGTCCGAGGACTCGTCGGAACCCATCCCGGACCACGGCACCCATGGCTCCCGGGCGGCCCTTGCGGGTGCCCTCGAAGTGGCGGTAGCCGCGATCGACGATGACGGCTTCGGCGGGACGATCAACCACGTGGTTCCCCCTCCTCCGCCTCGCGGATGAACGCCTCCTCCAGAGTCACGGCGCTTTGTCCGAGGCGCCGCACCCCGACGTTGGTGGCCACCAGGGCGTCGCGGACCAGCGTGAAGGCATCCAGACCTTCGGTTCGCACATCGAGCATCGCTCCGGCGACCTTGACGGTCGCTCCCCGTTCGGTCATCCAGCGGGCGGCCGGCTGGGGGTTGCCCAGCACTTCGACCGTCAGGCTGTCGGCGATCCCCAGGTCTTCGATCGGTCCAGAGCGAATCACCCGGCCTCCGTCCAGCATCACCACCCAGTCGCAGGTCTCCTCGATGTCGGAGAGGATGTGGGAGGAGAACACGACACTGATGCCGAAATCGCCCAGTCGGCGGATGAGCTCGAGCATGTGTTCCCGTCCTTCGGGATCCAGCCCGGAGGCCGGTTCGTCGAGAAACGCCACCTGCGGGTCGTGGACGATCGCCTGGGCGAGCTTGACCCTTTGAAACATTCCGGTGGAGAAGTCGCCCAGGTACCGGAATCGCTCCTCGTGCAGTCCCACCAGGAACAGGATCTCCGAGGAGCGCCGCCGGGCGGCGTCCGTGGGCAGTCCGGCCAGCTCGGCGGCATACCCGACGAAATCGGCGGCGGTCTGGTCGAGGGGCAGGCAGTTGCCCTCCGGCATGTACCCCACCTGAGAGCGGATGTCGAGCGATTCGCGAGAGACCGGCAGGCCGAGGACTTCCATCTCCCCGCTCGCGGGCTGCAGCATGCCCAGCAAATTGCGGATCAGGGTCGTCTTGCCGGCTCCGTTGGCTCCTACCAGGCCGATCCGACCGGGCGGAACCTCGATGGTGACTTCATCGAGCGCCCGGACGTCGCCGTAGCTGTGGGTGAGGTTCCGGGTGGAGAACAGAGGTGTCACCGGGCTGAAACCAGCTTCCCCATCATGCGGCAAGGTCGTCGGGGCGTTCCCGCCGCTTCGAGGGGTTGGGTGCGTGTCTGCGGGCGCCCTCCGTGAGCCGCCTGGCCCAGACGTATTCCGTGCTGAGGAGGGCCAAACCGGCGATGATCAGCAGCCAGCCGGGCAGGAACGGCAGAACCAACCCGGCGATGCCGACCAGAATGAGCGCGACCCCCAACACTCCCACGAGAAGCTTCTTGAACGGCGGTGTCTTCATCTACCCCTCCGACGCTGACCAGTATGAAATGGTTTCGGGGCTATGCGAGGTCTACCGGCTCAATCTTGGCGAACAGCGGCTCGGGTGGGGGGAGGGACGTCCCCGGCTGCAACGCGACTCTTTGCCACCCCCCATCCCCGAGGGACCCGGTCTGGCCGAGCAGGGAGTGCACCCGGGCGCTGGTGAAGGGGAGAAACGGCGAGAACCCGGTCTTCAATCCGTTGATGGCGCTGAGCGCCACATAGAGGGTGGTGGCCGTACGCTCGGGATCGCCGTCGGCGGTCTTCCACGGAGCCTTGTGATTGAGGTAGGCATTCACTTCCTGGGCTCCTTCCATCACTGAGCGGAGGGCCGCCCTCAGCTCAACCGCCTCGATCTGGGAGCCGGCCTCGGCGAGAGCGGTGTCGACGCCGGCCAGCAAGGCGCGGTCGTCGGAATCGAGAGCACCGGGGCTGGGGATCCTTCCGCCTCCGGTTTTGGCCGTCATCGACAGCACCCGGTTGACCAGGTTGCCCCAGGTGGCGACCAGCTCTTCGTTGACCCTTCGGACGATCTCGTCGTCGGAAAGGTCCGTGTCGTTGTGCTCGGGCAGCACCGAGGCGATGGCGTATCGCAGCGCATCCGGCTGCAACCGCTCGGTGTACCAGGTGATGGAGCGTCCCACGCCGCGGCTGGCCGAACCCTTTTCACCTTTGAAGGTCACGAACTGGTTGGCGGGAACGTCGGTGGGGAGATTGAGGCCTTCATAACCCATGAGCTGGCAGGGCCAGATGACGGCATGGAAGACGATATTGTCCTTGCCGATGAAGTAGTAGGCCTGGGCGTCGGCGTTCTCCCACCATTGCCGCCAGGCGTTGATATCTCCGTTTCTGCGGGCCCACTCTTTGGAGGCCGACAGGTATCCGATCACGGCCTCGAACCAAACGTAGATGCGCTTGTCCTCACCAAGGTGAGCGAACTCCGGGGGAAGGGGGATGCCCCAGGTGAGATCTCTGGTGATCGCCCGGTCGAGGAGCCCCTCCTTGGTGAATCCGATCGCCATGTTCTGTACGTGCCGGCGCCAGCCTTGCCGGGATTCGAGCCACCCGAGCAACCGATCCTGGAAAGCGGAGAGCCTGAGAAAGTAGTGCTCGGTTTCTCGCATGATCGGCACTGCTCCGGAGATCCGGCTGTGTGGATCGATCAGGTCCTCCGGGTCGAGCTGCCGTCCGCAGTTGTCGCATTGGTCACCCCTGGCCTCCGAGTAGCCGCAATGCGGGCAGGTGCCTTCCACATACCGATCCGGAAGAAACCGGTCCGCTTCCGGGTCGAAGAACTGCAAGGTCGGTTGGGCGGCGATGTACCCGTGTTCGTGCAGGCGACGGAACACATCCCAGGTCACTTCTCGGTGGTTGTCGGTATCGGTTGCGGTGTAGAGGTCCCAGGAGATACCGAGTTGCTCCCAGTTGTCGAGGAATTCGGCGTGGTAGCGGGCGACGATCTCTCCCGGTTCCACACCCTCCTGGTCGGCCCGGACGGTGATCGGCGTGCCGTGGGTGTCGCTTCCGGACACCATCAGCACCCGGTTTCCTTGCAACCGGTGGTACCGAGCGAAGATATCGGCCGGCAGATAGGCGCCCGCCAGGTGGCCGAGGTGGCGTGATCCGCTGGCGTACGGCCAGGCGACGGCGACCAGGATGTGGCGGGGCTCGCTCATGGCCGGTGAGCGTACCACCTCACCTGTGCGCCCTCCCCGAGTCTTTGCAGTGGAAGAACACCCCTCTCAGTCGGTTAGCCTGCAGCCGGTCGGGGGGCCATCCGAAATGCTCGAACTGATAGGCCTGCACAAGCGGTACGGCGACGTGCTTGCGTTGGACGGTGCTTCGTTGACGGTGGCGCCGGGCCGCATGCTCGGTTTCCTCGGACCGAACGGAGCCGGCAAGACGACCGCGATGCGTTCGGTGTTCGGGCTCGTCCAACTCGACGCCGGCGAGGTCACTTGGAATGGAGGACCGATCGGCTCCGAGCAACGGCTGCGCTTCGGGTACATGCCCGAACAGCGCGGGTTGTATCCGAGGATGAAAGTCGGTGAGCAGCTGGTCTATTTCGCGGAGCTGCATGGGATGTCCCGGACCGACGCCGCAGCTTCGGCGGCTCGCTGGTTGGCCACCCTCGGCCTGTCGGATCGCGGCGACGACCGACTCGAGCAGCTGTCTCACGGAAACCAGCAGCGTGTGCAACTGGCGGCCGCTCTGGTCCACGACCCGGACGTGTTGATACTCGATGAGCCGTTTTCGGGTCTTGATCCGGTGGCAGTGGAGACCCTGGCAGGTTCGCTCGAGGCGGAGGCCGCCCAAGGGAAAGCGGTTGTCTTCTCGAGCCACCAACTCGACCTCGTCGAAGACCTGTGCGAGGACGTGGTGATCGTCAACCAGGGCCGAAACGTCATGGAAGGGAATGTGGCCGTCTTGAAGGAGGACTCTCCCCACCGGCGTCTGGAAATCGACGTGGCCGACGGGGACGGAGCCTGGCTTCCGGAGGTGGCCGGTATCGAAGCCGAAGAGGTTGAGGGCTCTCTGGTTCGATTGCTCGTGCAGAAGGAGATCGACTTGGAGAGGATTCTCTCGGCGGCCCGGGCGGTCGGACCCATTCGCCATTTCAGTTTCGAAGCGCCGAGCCTTTCCGAGATGTTCTTGCGGGCGGTGACGCAATGAGAGGGCTTCGACCGGTGTGGATGGTTGCCAGGCGCGAGCTGAGGGAGCGCATCAAGAGCCGCACCTACCGGATTACCACCGTGATCCTGCTACTCGTTGTCCTGGGCGGGATCGTGATCCCGCAGGTGCTAGGCGACGGTGAAGGAACCACGTACGACCTGGGGTTGGTGGGGGAGACCTCACCGGAATTGCTCGCCACACTCGATGTGCTGGCTGAGACCTCCGGCGTTGGTGGGAGGAGCAGTGCAGACCATCCGGCTACAGGAAGTGGCTGCCTCGACCGGAGTGTCGGTCGACGAGATAGCCGGTCTGCTCACCGAGAACCCTTTGTCTCTTCGGAGTCTGGAACCGGCCGATCCCAATCGGGAAACCAACACCGTCGTCAGTTTTTTCGGTTTGATCCTCCTCTACGTGGGGATCCTCAGCTACGGAGCTTGGACGCTCAACGGGGTTATTGAAGAGAAGACCAATCGGGTGGTCGAGGTGTTGATGTCGGCGCTTCGTCCCCACCAATTGATGGCCGGGAAGGTCATTGGTATCGGATTGTTGGGCGTTGCCCAGCTCCTCCTGATCGTCATCACGGCCGCCGTAGCGGCCCTGGCCGTCGACCTGGTCGACGTGCCGGATGTTTCGGGCGGGTTGATGGGTTCGCTCTTGCTGTGGTTCGTGCTCGGGTTTTCGTTCTACAGCGTGGCCTATGCGGCGGTCGGGGCGCTGGTTTCGCGTATGGAGGAAGCGCAGAGTGTCGCCACTCCTCTGACGATGGTCGGCGTTGCCGGGTATTTGGCCGCTTTCGCCGTGCTGGAGGATCCAGATGGCCTGATCGCCAAACTGACGACATTTCTCCCGCCGACTGCGCCGTTCGTCGTCCCGATTCGTCAGGCGCAAGATGCCATCACTCTGGGGGAGTCGGCTATTGCGGTGCTGATCATGGTCGGCGCCACCTACGGGCTGATCAGGCTGGCCGGCCGTGTCTATTCGGGGGCCATCCTCAGAGTCGGCGCTCGTGTCAAGCTCAGCGATGCATGGCGGTCCGCCGAGCTCTAGAAGACTCGACTTCTGTGGACGCGTACCGGCAGATAAGCTCGTTCCGCGATAGGCTCGGAATCGAACCGCGAGCTGTGGGAGGCATCGCAGTGAAGATTGGATCCGCTCGGGATCATGGCATGGTCGAGCGAGGCTTCGAAAGGCGAAGGCGCCAAGGTTCGCTCTACTACCCGGAACGGCGTCGCGGATTCGATCGGCGAAGGCCCGCTCGAGGTACGTGGACGGCCCGCTATCGCGAGGTGCTGGACGAATACCGGCACGACTCCGAGACCATCGCCGCCGTGCTCCTCGTATTCGTGGTTCTCAATATCGTGGATCTCCTGCTGACCGTGCAGGCGCTGTCGATGGGCGCCGTAGAGGTCAACCCGGTCATGGCGTGGTTGTTCGCCGTAGATCCGATCCTGGCGGCGATGTTCAAGCTGGTCGTCGGCTTCGGGATCGCGCTGGCGGTCTGGGCGACGCGGCGCTATCGCCGAATGCTCGAGATGTCACTGGTGCTGGTGGCCGTTATGACCGCCGTCCTGATCTATCACGGCTACAGCGCCTTGTTCTAGGCGATCGTCACCTCAGGGTCGAGGTAGACATCCTGGATCGCATTGAGCAGTTCGGCACCTTCGCTCATCGGCCGTTGGAATGCTTTGCGACCGGAGATCAGTCCGGTTCCGCCGGCCCGCTTGTTGATGACCGCCGTCCGGACCGCCTGCGCCAGGTCACCGGTGCCGGAGGATGCACCACCCGAGTTGATCAATCCGGCTCGCCCCATGTAGCAGTTGGCGACCTGCCAGCGAGTCAGGTCGATGGGGTGATCGGTAGTCAGTTCCGAATACACCTTGGGATGGGTCTTCCCGAACCCGATCGCCGTGTAGCCGCCGTTGGACTCGGGCTGCTTCTGCTTGATGATGTCGGCCTCGATGGTCACCCCGATGTGGTTGGCCTGAGCGGTCAGGTCGGCCGATGCCTCGTAGTTGACACCGTCTTTGGTGAAGGCCGGGTTCCGCACGTAGCACCAGAGGACCGTGAACATGCCGAGTTCATGGGCCCGGGCGAAGGCTTCGGTCACTTCCTGGATCTGTCGTGTCGATTCTTCCGAGCCGAAGTAGATGGTGGCTCCCACCCCGGCCGCGCCGAGGTCGAAGGCTTGGTCGACCGAACCGTACATCACCTGGTCGTAGGTCGCCGGATACGTGAGCAGTTCGTTGTGGTTGATCTTGACGATGAAGGGAATCTTGTGGGCGTATTGCCGGGACACCATGCCGAGCACGCCGAAGGTGGTCGCGACTGCATTGCAGCCCGCTTCGACGGCCAGTCTGACGATGTTCTGGGGATCGAAGTAGATGGGGTTGGGCGCGAACGAGGCAGCACCCGAGTGTTCGATTCCCTGATCGACGGGCAGGATGGACAGATACCCGGTACCGGCCAGGCGTCCCTGGTTGTACATCGAAGCGAGGTTGCGCAATACCTGCGGGCTGCGGTCGCTCTGCCGGAACACGCGATCGACGAAGTCGGGACCCGGCAGGTTGAGACTCTCGGCCGGGATGCCTTTCGAGTCGTGTGTGAGGAGGTCGTGAGCGTCCTCACCCAGAAGCTTCGTGTAGTCCATGTGCAATCCTCCGAGCTGGGTCGTGTGGTCATCCATTATCGCGGGTTTCTGAGAGCACGCGGTCGGCGTTGGCTGATCGGCGGATCTTGGAAGGCTCGCTCAGCAGTTGGAGCCTGCCGAGCTCGACGCCCCAATGGCCGACGGCCGAGCCATGATCCGCCCTGGAGCCGTCACCGATGCCCTCGAACAGAACGTTCCCGGGAGGGGCCTGGGGAGTTTCCGTTGCGCAGAGTCGATTGGTGCCGGGATCTGCGGCTATCGGGACCTTCGCCCCTAGGTTCCACCGGCGGTCGGACTGATGATGTGGTTCGAAGGGAGAGGACAATGAAGGCAATCGTCCAAGACGGGTACGGGTCACAAGAGGTTCTGAAGCTTCAGGACATCGAAAAACCGGTCGTCGAGGACGATGAGGTGTTGGTCCGCGTCCGAACGGCCGCCATCCATGCTGGCGACTGGCTGCTGGTGACGGGCCGGCCGCTCCTCTTTCGTCCCGGGTTCGGGTTCAGCAAGCCAAGAAAACGAGTTCCGGGATTCGACTTTGCCGGGACCGTGGAAGCGACCGGAAGGGACGCCAAGGGGTTTCATCCGGGCGATGAAGTCTTCGGTGATGCCGCCCACGGGAGTTGTGCCGAGTATGTGGTTGTTTCCGAGGACAAGGTGGAGGTGAAGCCGGCCAATCTCACGTTGGAGCAGGCAGCGGTCGTCCCCGTCTCCGGAACCACCGCCCTCCGGGGGTTGCGCGATGCGGGGAAGGTACGGGCGGGGCAACATGTCTTGATCAATGGAGCTTCGGGAGGCGTCGGTACCTTTGCGGTGCAGATCGCCAAGGCCTTGGACGCCGAAGTGACCGGGGTGTGCAGCACGAAGAACGTAGAGATGGTGCGATCGATCGGCGCTGATCACGTCATCGACTACACCCGGAACGACTTCACCAAGAATGGCGAGCGCTACGACGTCATCCTCGACAACGTAGCCAACCATTCACTGGCGGATTGCAGACGCGCGCTCACCCCCGACGGGATCCTCCTCACCAACAATGGAACCTCGGGCAATCGTTGGATCGGACCGTTGGGTCGCATGGCGGCCGCGGCGGTATTGTCGCTGTTCGTGCGCAAGCAGAGGCCCCCCTTCTACGCGCCGGTGAGAAAGAGAGACCTGGTCGATCTCAAGAAGCTGATTGAAGCCGGCAAGGTCACCCCGGTCATCGATAGGACGTATCCACTGAGCGAGACCGGTGACGCGATGGGCTATATCGGCGAGGGGCACGCCCGCGGCAAGGTCGCCATCACCGTGTGATACCTGATCGTCAGGCGGCGACCGGTCCAGGTCTGCGGCGCGGCGCCGGGCTACCGGCGTCGGCGGCTCCGGTTCTCCCACCGGCGGTACAGATACAACCAGGCCGGTTCCACGTCGGAAGTGCCGGGTCCCGGGAGAGGGTCCGGTTCCGGCTCAGGAGCGAGCGGTTGCGGTCCACTCGGCTGTTCCACCTGCCTTCGCAGCTCGCTCAGGCGTTCTCTAAGGAAGGCCGCCTCGGTTTCGGCTCGTGCGGCCCGTTCGCGGGCCTCGGCAAGTTGCTGGCCTGCCTCGTGGAGGTTACCGAGCTGGTTGATCATCTTGTTCCAGGCGTCGAGCGGCACGAGCACCGATCCTTCGGCAGAGTCCTCAACCGGTTCGCTCGCCGTCGCGGGTGGCGGCGGTGGCGCCGGTCCCGGCGAAGCCGAAGACTGGGGACGCAGCCGGCCCAGGTGCCTGGCCCGAGCGACGACCTCGTCGAGACCCACCATTCGCACCTGGCCCTCCGGGGTGAGCTCAAAACGAGTGGGGACCCGTTCTTTGCGCGCCCAGTTGCGCACCGTCGAGGCCGGCACTCCGGTGGCCTCTTCGGCGTCGTGGAGCGTCACCCAGCGGGTTGCCGATGAAGCACCGTCCGGGGCTTGTGCCCGCTCCCCGGCAGGCGGTCGCATCGGGCGAACCGGGCGGTCCGGTTGTTTCCAGACGAACGCAGGATCTTCCATGCGCACAGGATAGGTCTTCCCCGGCGGCGCGGCACTCCTAGGATGCAGGCGATACCGCCGGCAGAGGAAGACCGACACCGAAATGCCCTCCGAAGAAGAGGTCCGGGCCGTCGTGGCGCGTGTAGTCGAAGGCGTGCTGACGCGCACCAACGAACCGCCCCGAGCCGAAGAGCAGACGGGGGCGGGGCAGGAGCCCCCCGTCCGGCGCGTTATCGCCCTAGGGGCCGACCACGGAGGCTATCCGCTCAAGGAACGGATCGGCTTCTATCTGCGGGAGCAGGGCCACGAGGTGAACGACTGCGGCACGACCAGCCCCGAGTCCGTGGACTATCCCGACTTCGCTCATGCAGTTGCCCGACTTGTCGCCGACGGCACCTGTTCGGAGGGGATCATCGTCGACGGAGCGGGTGTCGGGTCGGCCATGGTTGCCAACAAGGTGCCGGGGGTGCGGGCCGCCCTCTGCTATGACGTGTCTTCGGCGAAAAACAGCCGGGAGCACAATCACGCTAATGTCCTGACTCTGGGGGCGGGACTGATCGGCAATGCGCTCGCCCTGCAGATCGTCGAGGCATGGTTGGCCACCGAGTGGGGTCCGGGACGGCATGCCCGACGGGTGGACATGATCGCGGAGATCGAACGGCGATACCTACGAGGCGACTCGAAATGACGAGCAGGGAAGAACTCATCGAAGCCGTCACCCGGGAGGTGCTGGCCGCCTTTGGTGAGGAGGTCGACGAGATCTGTGTCGACGGCTCGTGTGCAGTCCACAGTCCGGAAAAGGTGCGCCAGATGGTGGCCAACGGCGCCGGTCGCATCAGTTTCTCGGGGGCAGCCTCCGAGGTACCGCGCGACCTGGCCCGCTATCTTGACCACACGCTGCTCAAGCCCGAAGCCTCGGCCTCCGACATCGACAAGCTCTGCGAGGAGGCGGTCGAGTTCGGCTTTGCAGCTGTGTGTGTGAATCCGGCGTGGGTGAAGCGGGCGGCCCAGAACGTTCGGGGCTCAAGCGTGAAGGTGGCGTCCGTCGTCGGTTTCCCGCTCGGTGCCACTCCCACCGCGATCAAAGCTATGGAGGCGCGGCGGGCGATCCGCGACGGGGCCCGTGAGATCGACATGGTCATCAACATCGGTGCCTTGAAGTCCGGCGATCACGAGGCCGTACGCACCGACATCGAGAAGGTGTCCGATGCTTGCCGAGAGGCAGGCGCCAAGAACAAGGTCATCATCGAGGCGGCGCTCCTCACCGATGAGGAGAAGGTGATCGCCTCATATCTGGCCAAGCAGGCCAAGGCCGATTTCGTCAAGACATCAACCGGTTTTGGTCCCGGCGGAGCCACCGTCCACGACGTGCTGTTGATGCGGGAGACGGTCGGTCCCGAAATGGGCATCAAGGCCGCAGGAGGGATCCGCAGCGCCGAGGATGTGAAGGACATGATCGCGGCCGGCGCTACCCGAATCGGAGCTTCGGCCGGTGTGGCCATTGTGAGCGGAGGGGAGTCGAGTGAGCAGTATTGAGTTGCGCGCCTACGCGTTCCTAGACAGCCTCCAGCCGCAGTACGCTGCTTTCCTGGGGACCGTCGCCCAGGGATTCCTTCCGTTGGCCGGGGATGCCTCCCTCTATGTCGAAATCGCTCCGGGCATCGAGATCAATCGTCTCACGGACATCGCTCTCAAGTCGACCAAGGTCCGGCCGGGCATGCAGATCGTCGAGCGGTACTACGGAATGCTCGAGATCCATTCGGCCGAGCAAGCCGAGACCCGGGCGGCGGGCCGGGCCATTCTCGAGGCCATCGAACACGAAGAAACGGATCGCACCAAGCCCAGGATCCTGTCCAGCCAGGTCATTCGCCGCATCGACGACCACCAGGCACAACTGATCAACCGGATGCGTCACGGCCAGATGATCGTTCCCGGCCAGACCCTCTACGTGCTCGAGCTCGAGCCGGCCGCTTACGCACCGCTGGCGGCCAACGAGGCAGAGAAGGCGGCGGAGATCAATGTCCTCGAGGTGAGGGCTTTTGGCTCGATGGGCCGGGTCTATCTCGGCGGCGAGGAGCGAGATATCGATGTCGGCTGGCGGGCGGCGGTAGCCGCGATCGAAGGCCTCGAGGGTCGGGAAGTTTCGAAGTAAGACCAAGAAGGAGAGGGATATATGGCTGAAGCCCTGGGAATGATCGAAGCGAGAGGCTTCGCGGCGATGGTCGAAGCGTCCGACGCCATGGTCAAAGCCGCCAAGGTCGAACTCGTCAGCTACGAGAAGACCGGAGGCGGCTACGTCACCGCCATTGTGCGCGGCGACGTGGCCGCGGTGAAGGCGGCCGTTGATGCCGGAGTCCGCAACGCCGAGAAGGTCGGCGAAGTGATCGCCACCCATGTGATCGCCCGGCCGCACGTCAACATCGACGTGGTGCTGCCGCTGGGACGCGCCGAAGAAGCCGAAGCGGAGATGGGCTAGACAGCCGGAGGTTTGCCCGAGCCCGTGTCTGAGCGCCGGGCTCCGGCCGACTTCGGACGGAGGATGCAATGCTGCTTGGACGCGTGGCGGGAACGCTGGTCGCGAGCCGCAAGGAAGAAACCCTCGAAGGACTCAAGTTCCTGGTGGTGCGACAGCTCGACGTCGACAACGAGGACACCGGCGGTTACGTCGTGGCGGCCGATGCGGTCGGCGCCGGGGTCGGGGAGGTAGTGCTCTACGCCACCGGCAGTTCCGCCCGGCAGACCGTACTGACCCACAACCGTCCCTGTGACGCCGTGATCATGGCGATCGTCGACACCTGGGAAGTGGGCGGTACGGAGGTATGGCACAAGTAGGAAGAGATGGCAGGGCTGAGCGAACAGCAGATCCAGGACATCATCGACCGAGTGAACGTGCGGATGGGCGCCGTTGCCGACGACGCCGGGGCAAGACTGCGCGCGCAAGAGGAACTGCGGTCTGCCCAGCAGGCGGAACTGGGCGACGGAATCTATGCGACCATCGACGAGGCGGTGTCGGCGGCCCACCGGGCCTTTCTCCGCTACCGCCGGTTGGGCCTCGAAGCGCGCAAGGAGATCATCGCTTCGGTGCGTTCCTCGATGCTGGAGAACGCCGAGCGGCTGGCCGAGATGGCCTGTACGGAGACCGGGCTGGGACGCGTGGCCGACAAAGTCCTCAAGAACCGTTTGGTCACTACCCGGGCTCCGGGTCCCGAAGATCTCGAACTGGAAGCGGTCACTGGAGACCAGGGGATGATGGTGACCGAGTTCGCACCCTTCGGTGTGGTGGGGGCCATCACCCCTACTACCAATCCGACGTCGACGATCATCAACAACGCCATATCGATCGTTTCGGCCGGCAACTCGGCAGTGTTCAACGTGCATCCCAATGCCAAGCGGGTTTCCGCCGAGAACATCCGTCTGTTGAACCGGGCCATCCAAGCGGGAGGGGGCCCGGCCGATCTCATCACCGCCATTCCGGCTCCGACGATCGACAGCGCCAAGGCCGTCATGAACCATCCGGATGTTGCCCTCCTGTTGGTGACCGGCGGCCCGGGCGTTGTGCGCGAGGCCATGAGGACCGACAAGGTGGTGATCGCCGCCGGTCCCGGCAACCCTCCGGCGGTCGTAGACCAAACAGCCGACGTGGACAAAGCGGGGCGTGACATCGTGGCAGGCGCGTCGCTGGACAACAACATCATCTGCGTCGACGAGAAGACCACCATCGCCGTCGACACGATCGCCGATCGGCTCGTGCGGTCGATGGCCGATAGCGGCTCGTATGTGCTCAAAGAGCATGAACTGAAGCGGCTCGAGCGGGTGATCTTCAAGGAACTGGGCCCACCCCGCAAGCCGGGAGTCATCAACCCGGCCTTCATCGGCAAGAACGCAGGCGTCATCCTCGGCGAGATCGGCGTTCAAGTCGGAGGCGAGGTGCGCCTCGCTGTGGCAGAGGTACCCGCCGATCACAACCTCGTATGGACCGAACAGATGATGCCCGTCATGCCGGTGGTGCGAGTGAAGGACGTGGACCGGGCCATTGAGCTGGCCGTACAGTCCGAGCACGGTTTCAAGCACACCGCCTCGATCCACTCGACGAACGTGCAGACCATCACCAACATGGCGCTGGCCATGAATTGCAGCATCTTTGTGGCCAACGGGCCCAACTACGCGGGCCTGGGCGAGGGCGGCGAGGGCTTCTCTTCGTTCTCGATCGCCAGCCCCACCGGCCACGGACTGACCAGGCCTCGCAGCTTCTCACGAGAACGGCGGATCACCATGGTCGGTTCCTTGAGGATCGTGTGACCATCCAACCGGCGCTCGCGCTCCTCGAGTTCGATTCGATCGCGGCGGGCATCGTGGCCGGTGATGCCATGGTCAAGCGAGCTCCTCTCGATCTGATCAGGACGGGCACGGTGCAACCCGGCAAATACCTGGTGTTGGTCGGTGGACGGGTTGCCGATCTCGAGGAGGCCATCGACGCGGCCCAAGCCGCCGAATCGGACCGACTGGTGGACATTGTGTTCCTGCCCGATGTCCACCCGGATGTCGTGGCTGCGGTGGCGGGCGTTCGCCGTACCGATGACGGTGAGGCGCTCGGCGTCATCGAAACCACCACGGTGGCCGCCATCATTCAGGCCGCCGACGCAGGTGTCAAAGGGGCACAGGTGACGCTACGGGAGTTGCGCATGGCCGACGGCCTGGGCGGCAAGGGCTATCTGCTGTTCGGGGGGCCGGTGGCGGAGGTGGAGGCCGGAGTGGCAATCGGATCGGCCCGGGTCACCGGCCAATTGGTCAGGGAGACCGTCATCGCCCAGCTTCACTCGGAGATGCTCGAAAACCTGACGGAAGACGGGCGGTTCATACGTGTCGTCCGCGCGGAAGAGGAGTAGCGTCGTGCAGCTGGGCCGGGTGATCGGGACCGTCGTGGCCACCGTCAAGTACGACGGGCTGGAAGGCATCAAGCTCCTGATCGTGCAACCCCTCGATCGGCATCAAGAACCGGAAGGTCGTCCCGTGGTCGCCGCCGACGGCGTGCACATGGCCGGACCGGGGGAGCTGATCTACTTCGTCGGTTCCCGCGAGGCTGCTCAGGCGCTGCCCGAGACGTTCGTTCCCGTTGATCACGCCATTGTGGGCATCGTCGACGCGACCGAAGAGCTGGCTACGGGGGGTGCCTAGTGAAAGTCGGGCGGGTGGTCGGCACCGTGGTATCCACAATCAACTCGCCGGTGTTCGACTACCGCAAGCTGCTGCTGTGTGATCTGCTCGGACCCGACGGGGAGGCAACCGGCGGCTACACGATCGCCGTCGACGCCATCGACGCCGGGGCCGGCGAGATGGTTTTGATCATCGACGAGGGCAACGGGGCCCGACAGATCGTCGGGCAGGATCCGGCCCCGATCCGGGCCGTCGTCGTCGGAGTGGTCGACGAGATGACCGTCGACGGTGCGGCGGTGATTGCTCCGGGGACATAACGGGCCCGGCTCAACTCCGATCGCTCTTTGTCCGATCCCTTGAGGGTGATAGAACACGTCCGCGCCCTGGTTCCCGGGTTTGTCGAATGGCTCGGTCCGCTGCTGTTCGTGGTGGGGTTGACGATGATCGTGGCCTTGGTCCCGGTTGCGTCGGTGCGGTCGGCGGCGCGCCGGGTTGACCCGACCGATCACTGGACCGTGCAGGCCCGGTTCGCCCACGCTGCACGGGTCGCCGTGGTGTGGGCGGTGGCCACGGTCCCGGCCGGCATCTGGCTGCTGTCGACCATCACCATCGGGCCGGTGGGATGGCTTCCCGCCTGGCTGCTCGGCGTTGCGGGAGCAGCTTTCGTAGTGCTCGTGGTGGCACGGACGAGCTGGTGGCTGGAAGGCACCGTGCTGCGGCAACCGGTACCCGGCTGGAGCCGGTTTCTGGGCGGGTTTCTCGTCCGGCTGGTCCCGCTGGCAGCCGTCATCCTGCTCGGCTTGGCAGCTCCGGACCGGCTCTCCAGCCCCTGGATGATTCTATGGGTGCTGGTGGCGCTGATCGTTGGTCTGGCACTCCGGTTCCAGCTCGATCTACTCGTCGCGTTCGGATTCGCCGCCCGGGCGGATGCCCGGCTCTCCTCTCGGGTCGGGCGGGTTGCCGCCCGAGTCCATCTTGATGAACCGGCCGTGTACCTGATTGAGCATCATCAACCCAACGCATTTGCCTTCCCGTGGCGGGGAGCGGTTGCCATCACCACTCGCGCCGTCGAGGAACTGTCCGAGGACGAACTGGAATCGGTGGCGCTGCACGAGCTTGGCCATATGGCCGAGCCCGCCTCGTCCTCGACCGTCCGCCAGGTGCTGCAGTTCGTCTGGATTCCGTTGGTCGCCCTCAAACCCATCCTCGGTTCTCTGGGCAGCACGGGACTGGTGACGATGGCGGTCGTCCTTGTGGGACTGCTGATGGTGGTGCGCCGATTTGCCTCAAGCATGGAGGCCAAGTCCGATGAGCACGCCATCACCAACTTGGAGGAGTCCTCGGTGTACGGCCGCGCCCTGGAGAAGATCTACCGGATCGGGTTTCTTCCCGCCGTAGCACGTCGGACCACCCACGGCCCGCTTCACGAGCGGATGGAGGCTACCGGCTTGGCCGCCGACTTCGATCCTCCCGCACCGCCGCCGGTTCGGACCCTGATCGCGGCTACCGCAGCGGCGGTCCTGGTCGGTCTGGTTGTGTTCCTCGCACCGTACGTGGCCACAGCCGGTGCCGATCTGTCTTCCCCAACTCCGGCGTACGTAGCGCTCTCCTTGGGGAGTTACGGATCCTGGCCCCTCGAGCGGCTCGGCCAGTTGGCGGATGTGGAAGGTGACTACGAAGCGGCAGAGGTGTTCTATGCGGCCGCCGCCGAGAGTTCGACCGAACCCGATCCGCTGGTCGATCTCGTCTACGTCCGATCGGTGCTGGGCCGCTGCAGTGAGGCAGAAGCGGCCCTGACCGGCCTGGTCGAACGCGAGGCGTGGCGAGACGATGTTGCCATCGCCGCCGAATGGGTGGAATGGTGCCACCGGGAGTGGGACGGTGGCCTCTAGCCGTACTCCGAAGCGGCTTCCCAGTTCTCTCGGGCCTCGTTGGCGGCGGCCACCGCCACCACCAGTGCGGCGGCCGGATCGGCCCACCACCAGCCTGCGACTGCGTTCAAGGCCAGGCCGATGAGGGTGGCGGTGGCCAAGAAACCGTCGAGCAGCGTCATGGTTGCTTCAGACTGCAAGGGCGCCGAGCCGAGACGAGCGGCCACCCTTCGTTTGACCAAGGCCAGAACGAACATCACGACTGCGGCCAGAATGAGATAGGCGATGCCCCACGGCGACTCATCCGGGCGCCGTCCGGTCGCCAGGTCGCTGATCGCCACCATCGCTAGGGCAATCGACAGCACCCCGAAGGCCCCGCTCACCAGCCGAAGGGCCAACCGGGTGCGACGGGGTCGGTCCGTTTCGTGTCCCGGCAGGAGGTGCCAGACGACCACCGACGAAGCAAAGACTTCCACCACCGACACCGCCCCGAAACCGATCAGGGCGAGAGAGGACGCCACCGCACCCAGGGCCAGGGTGAGCACCGCCTCCCCGATGTTCCAGGCGATGGTGGCGTATTCGAGCCGCAGCGCCAGGCGCTGCAGAGACGATCGTTCGGGAGGCGGAAGAAACACGCCGATATGATGGCAGGCGGCCGCCGGCGAGCGGCGACCGAAGCCCGAAACCCAGAACCCTGAAACCGGAGCCCGGTCTCTATCCTGATCGCGCCATGATCGACGTCCTCGCCGCGTTCGGGCTCTCTTCGTCGGCCGGTTTCAACGCGTATCTCCCGATACTGATCACCGGCCTGCTGGCCCGCTACACGGATCTCCTCACCCTGGCGGAACCCTGGAACGCCCTCGAGAACCCAGGGGTGCTGCTGGCCATCGCGGTCTTGCTGCTCGTTGAGATCGCCGCCGACAAGATACCGGTCGTCGACAGCATCAATGATGCCGTCCAGTCGTTCATCCGGCCGGCAGCGGGAGCCATCCTCTTTGCGGCGTCGAGCAACGCCATCAGCGACCTCAACACGGGTCTGGCCCTGGTCCTCGGCCTGCTGGTAGCCGGAGGCGTCCACACGGCCAAGACTGCAGCCCGGCCGGCTATCACCGCCTCGACGGCCGGCGCCGGCAACGCAGTAGTGAGCGTCGGGGAAGATGTAGTGTCGGCCGGATTGGCGATCACCGCCATCGTGGTGCCGGTGATCTCTGCAGTCTTGGTGCTACTGGTAGTCGTGCCGCTCCTGCGGTTCAGCGTTCGTCGGTGGCGCGGACGATCTGGTCGCCCACAAACCTGAACCCGGCGGCTTCATCCCGACACGCTCAGAACCGCCTTCACGACTTCGCCTCCGTCCTTCAGAGGGTCGACCACTGTGAGGTGGTCGCCTCCGGCGATGACGGTCAGTTCGACGTCATAGCCCGCGGTGCGAAGGGCATCGTCGAAGGCGATGGCAAACCCGACGGGCACCACCAGGTCCATATCGCCCTGAATGAGGCGAACTTTCAGATCGGGATTGGATCCGATATGCGTGTAGGGGTTTCCATCCACCCAAGGTGCGGGGTCCTGGTCCCGGTCGGTTCCAAAGAAGATGAGCAACAGCGGATCGAGGATGTCGGTGTTGTACGGTGCCGCTACGCCCACGAAGGCATCGGGAAGGGCACTGCCCGACTCGGCCGCGCAGTCGCCGATGAAGGTATCACCGGCCAGGGCCGTGACGGATCCGATATGGCCGCCCGCCGAATAACCCACCACCGTCACCGACCCGGGGTCGCCTCCGAACTGCCGGGCGGCGTTGCGGGCGAAACGAACTGCGCAGGCCGCATCCTCGAAGGTCATCGGGTAGCCGCCGCCCCGCAGAGCGAGCCGGTAGGCGGCGTTGAATACAACGGTTCCGGCGGCGGCCGTCTCCTCCGCCAGCGGGGCGATGTCGTCGGGACGACCTCCCACCCATGCTCCGCCGTGGAACATGACGACCACCGGATAGTCACCCGGCGCGGTGGGAGAGAAGACATCGAGACTGAGCTGGGACGTAAGCGGGACATCTTCGGTGATGAGCACCGACCCGTCGGCGTTCAGCCTCGTTGGTCGAACCGTAGTGGTCGTCGTCGGCACAGAAGTGGAGGTGGTCGTCGACGGCGAGGTGGTGGAGGTCGTCGACGTGGTCGTAGTCGACGTGGAAGTGGTAGTCAATGAGGTGGTGGAGCTTGCCGACGTCGTCGGGGTGGTGGTAGGCGGATCGACCTCAGTCGTACAGGCCGCCATTGCCAGAGTCAGGGCCACTATTCGGAGAGCCGGTTGGAGCTTCATTGCCGGTCGAGTGTACGGTCCGACTAGAGGTATCCGACCGGGGAGTCCTGGAGGTCGGCGGCGCCGGGCAACAGAGAGGCGGCCTGGCCATCCTCGCCGATCCCGAGCAACACTTCGTCGGGGCGGGGTGCCCCGTCCCCGCGGGGGAGCACCTCGAGGAGGGTCTGCTCGTACCGCACCTCCGCGTTCCCGGGGTCCAGACCGGGCTCCCGGGGACCAAATAGACGGGAGCGGGCACCTAATCCAACAGCATGTCGCAGGTCAGGCGCATGACGTTGTCGACGTGGTCGGGGGCACCTATCTCGTCGGCGACCCAGGCATGGACGGACGCCCAGTCGACATCCTCCTGAAGGAGACGCGTGGAGGTGGTGCCCGGGTGCTTCCTCCGGCCAATCCGAGCATGGCCGGCCCAGAGCATTTGCGGAGCAGATAGGCGACGGTGGCGGCCGCGAAGTCGGCGATGCCGTCGAAACCGTCGAGCACTCGAACTCTCATCGCCGCGAAACCCAAGCCGGTCGATTTTGTTTCTGAGGTCACCTTCTGCGCAGGGAAAAGGGGCGACGAGACCATTCGTCGATCGGTTCGTCGTGGCGACGTCCGAACTCTGCGATCACGCGCTCGTAAAGCCTCTCATGAGAATCGAAGGTGGCCTCATTGTCGTGCCCTCGGCTGGTCTCGAGGCTGGCACGCCCCATCAACGCCGCCCGATCCGGATCCCCGAGAATGGCCAGGACGGCGGTCGCAATTGCCCGGGGTTTGTCTGGTGGGACCAGGTAGCCGTTGACACCGTCGGAGACGAGATCGGGAAGGGCTGCGGCGTCTACGGCAACGATGGGCAGGCCGGTGGCGGCTGCTTCCAGAGTAGGGATGCTCTGGACTTCGCATTCCGAGGCAATCGCGAAGAGATCGCTCGCCCGATACACGGCCGGCAGGTCCGGATCCGGTACAAAACCAAGAAAGTGCACCCGGTCTGTCAGATGGAGGTCGGCGACGATCTGCCTCAGACGGGGCGCGTCGTCACCCGTGCCGGCCACGACGAGATGCGCGTCGGTTTCCCCAAGATAGGACATCGAGCGGATGAGCACGTCGACGCGCTTGTCTTTGGCGAGGCGGCCGACGAACAAGATGCGGCGACCGTTCGGAAGCCCGTATCCGGCTTCGGCCCTACCCGCATCGTCCCTACCAGGCCGGAAGAGAGCGCGGTCGGTTCCATTCGAGATGACCGTGGTCGGTGCAGTCAGGCCTTTCTCGGCGAAAGCAGCGGCCTGCGTGCGCGAAGGAAAGACCGCATGGTCGAATTGGTTCAAGAGCCGGATTGCGTACTCCCACACGATGCTCTCGGCGAGCACATCCAGACGGCCGTCCCACCCTAGATACTGGGAGACGAACCGGGGTAGATAGTGGCAGGTCGCAACGAGCGGGACCTCACGTTCCAGGCCGAGACGAAGCAGCTGGAGGCTCAGGAAGGCGGTTTCGTGGCTGTGCACCACGTCGGGTCTCGAGGCGCCCACGATTTGCCGCAGTTCGGCCTGGGAGGCGACGGGTAGGGCCCCCTCGCTCCAGAACGGGTTAGAGCGGGACTGGAGCCGGATCACGTCAACCCCCTCGTCTTCCTCAACCCGGGCCGTCCCGTTTTCCGAAGCGGCGACCACGGTGACCGAGTGGCCCTTTCGCACCATCGCCCGCGCCAGCTTCTGGGCGACAAGCGTGACACCGCTCAGTGTGGGCGGATATCCGTGGCTGATGACGAGGATGCGCATTGATGAGCCCCTCAAGAAGTCGTTTCGTGTACCGGTGCTGCCTTCGGCGTAAGCCTCCAGTAAAAAGCCAGGCTGACGAGATAGGGAACGACGTAGTAGACGCCCCTGAACAGCAACGCCGCCAGTACGGCCTCTTCGAAACCTACACCGAGCAGTGCGAAGACACCCGCCATGGAACCGTCTTGCACGCCGATTCCGGCAGGCAAAGCCGATAGGACTCCCGCCGTCATTCCGATAACGAATCCGGTGAACAGCACCGCCGGTTTCAGCGGCGCTCCGAGGGCTTCGAAACAGAAGCCCAGAGCCAAGGCGCTCCCAAACCAGTCGACCAGGACCAGAGCGCCGATCAGGAGAGCAGACCGCGGTTTCCGGCGCATTCCGGCAACGCCTCGTGCCATGGCTGTGTCGAAGTCCGCCAATACCCGCTCCAGGTCCTTTCGGAAGAAACGCTTGACGAAGCGGCGGATACCGTTCAACAAGGCCCGGCGAGTCCCCGACCGAAAAACGAGCAGCGACTGGACGATGAAGAGGAGGAACAATACTGAGGCTAAGGAGCCGATGGCAATGGACACCGCGCGGCTGAGGGCGGCATTCGAAAGCAGGTAGGCGAAACCCAAGGGCAGGATGGCCTGCATGGCCAGACTGGTGAGATAGAAGTGCAGCATCGACGCCGCCAGCACATCGTTGAGTGGAACCCGCTCCCGCTGCATCAAGGCGTAGCGAACGCCGTACCCCACCACGCCACCGCTCTGCACCAGATGATTGAGGACGGTGGACACGAAGCCGATTCCTGCCAGCCGGTTGCGCCCAATGGGGATTTCGATCAGCAGGCTGACCTCGGCGAAGCTGTAGCTGATGCAAGCGTAGGAGATAGCCGTCATGGCCAGCGCCGGTAGGAGGAACATCCAGTTGGACCGTGCAATGACCGTCAGGATCTCCTCCCAATCTGCGATGATCAGGAGACCGCCGAGGAGAACGACTGTGGCGACCAGGAACAGCAGCCCGTGGCGTCGTGTCATTGCCTGTTCTCCCGAACCCGATTCTCGCGGCGGTTACCAGAAAAAGGCTAGTTGCCGAAGGACCGAAGTGACCCATGATCCGTGAGGTGACCATCGATTGGCAACCCGGGAAGAGAGTAAGCGGTCGCCTGGCCGGGCCCGCCGCCGCCAGACTCCCTGCCATGCTCCTGGCCCACGGAGCGGGAGCCGGTCAGGATCATCCCGGTGTAGCAGGGTTGCGCGATCGCCTGGCGGAGCGCGGAGTACGGGTGCTCAGCTTCAACTACCCGTACATGGAGCTGGGCAAACGGCGTCCGGATGCGCAGGCCACCTTGCTTGACTGCCATCGAGCAGTCCTTGATTGGCTGCGGGCGGCAGCCGGCGATGAGGTGATCCTGGCCGGACGGTCGATGGGGGGCCGGATCGGAACCTATCTGGCCGCCGGCGGCGAACCCGTGTGTGGACTCGTTCTTTTTGCATATCCTTTCCATCCGCCCGGGAAGCCGGACCGGCTCCGCGTCGAACACCTGACGGCGATAGGCGCTCCGATGTTGTTCATCTCTGGAACGAGGGACTCCTTGGCCCGGGTGGAGGTAGTTGAGAGGCATGTTCGGCCCCTGCGGAGAGCGACCCTGGAACTCATCGACGATGCCGATCATTCGTTCCGGGTGCCCAAACGCTCCGGCCGCACCTTCGAAGAGGTGCTGGACGGGATTGCGGAGCGAACAGTCGATTGGATGGAGACGGTAGCTGCTGGCTAGGTGTCGAACACCAAGCACCTATCCGCAAGCACGGAAGGACTCGAGCAGCAAACGCCAAGAACCTGCAACCTGCGACCTGGAACCGGACGCCGTTTCTACGCTTCCGCTTCGAGGGCCTTCACTTTCTCGAGGCGCCGAACGTGACGCTCCTCTCCGGTGAAACGGGCCAGAAGGAACGCCGTGGCCACCTCTTCGGCGACGGCCTGCCCGATGACCCTGCTGCCGACGGCGATTACGTTCGCGTCGTCGTGTTCGACCGCCTGATGGGCCGTGTAGGTGTCGTGAGCGAGAGCCGCTCGAACGCCCTTGATCTTGTTGGCGGCTATGGCCGCCCCCGCTCCCGATCCGCACACGATCACGCCGCGGTCGGCCCTGCCGTCCCGCACCGCTCGCCCGACCGCGGCGGCGTAGTCGGGGTAGTCGACCGGTGACTCAGAGTGAGTTCCCATATCGAGAATGGCATAGCCCTGTTCGGCGAGCAGCCGGGCTAGATCTTCCTTCAGCCGGAATCCCGCGTGGTCCGCTCCAACCGCGACGCGCAACTTCTCTCCTTGTTTTCGAGGCCTCACCAAGAGTAGCGCCGCCCCCGGCGATCTATCGGCGGAGCCCAGCCGGGTGACGGTCAATCGGGCGTGTCGACCGTACAATCCGCTGTATGGAGGAGATCATCGTCACCGGCGGGTACCCGTTGACCGGATCGGTTGGCGTGCTGGGCGCCAAGAACGCCGCTCTCAAGCAGATGGTGGCGATGCTGCTGGCACCCGGGACCCATCTACTGGGCAACGTTCCCGGGATTCTCGATGTTGCCCTGATGGGGAGGGTCTTGGAGCACATCGGCGCGGTCTGTTCCTTTGCCGGCAATGAGCTCACAGTGGAGGTTCCCGATGAGTTGCGACCGGAGGCACCTCTCGATCTGGTCCGCCAGATGCGCGCTTCAATCGTGGTTCTCGGTCCACTGCTGGCTCGGGGAGGTGTTGCGCGGGTGGCGTTCCCTGGAGGAGACGACCTGGGAGCCCGGCCGATCGACATGCACCTCGACGGCCTTCGCCGGATGGGCGCCGAGTTCGAACTCGAGCACGGTGTGCTCATCGCCAGGGCTCCCGGCGGTCTGAAAGGCGCGGAGGTCTCCCTGGAGTTCCCCAGTGTCGGGGCAACCGAGAACGTCTTGCTGGGAGCAGTGTTGGCGAATGGCGAAACCACGCTCCACAACGCTGCTCGGGAACCGGAGATCGAGGACCTGGTCGCCTTCCTCGTGAAGATGGGCGCCCGGATCCGGGGCGCCGGCACCTCCCTCATCACCGTGGAAGGGGTGGAAGCCCTCAAACCCGGCGCTCATACCGTCCTCCCGGATCGCCTCGAAGCAGGGACGTACGCCGTGGCAGCCGCCATCACCGGCGGTGAGGTGAGGGTCGAGCAGTGTGTCCCCGACCATCTGCGGATGGAGTTGAGGAAGCTGACCGAAGCGGGCTGCATGGTCGATTTCGGCGAGGACTGGTTCTCGGTGTTGGGACCCGACCGCCCGTCTCCGGTGGACTTCGCAACCCTCCCGTTTCCCGGATTCCACACCGACATGCAGCCGCAGATGGTTGCGCTGTTGAGCGTTGCCTCGGGGACCTCGGTTATTACGGAAAACATCTACGATGCCCGGTTCCGCTATGCAGGCGAGTTGATGCGAATGGGCGCGGACATCACGACCGAGTGGCAACACGCGGTTATCAGAGGGGTCGAGAAACTGTCGGGCTGTCCGGTCATAGCACCCGACATTCGCGCCGGCGCGTCCTTGGTCCTTGCCGGCCTGCGGGCGGAGGGCCAGACGGCGGTGGGGGAGGTCCACCACATCGATCGCGGCTATGAAGACTTCGTCGGGCGCCTGCAGTCGTTGGGCGGTCACCTAGAACGCCGGCCGGTCGGTGCGGCATCGTAAGGCGCTCGCGGCGCTGACCTGCGTTGCGCTGATGGCCGGCGCTCCGGTTTCTGCGCAAGAAGGAGAGTCCGTGGGCCTCTACGAGACCGTGTCGCTGACGCCCGGAGAAGGCACCGTGCTGTCCTGGGACGATCGACGCTACGCCGGCCAACTGGAGGTGCGTTGGGCGTCGGACGGGTTGGTAATTGCCGAGCGAGTAGGACCGGAGGACTATCTCTTGGGGATCCAGGAAGTCCCGTTCTCCTGGCACGAGGAGGCGCTGAAGAGCCAGGCGGTGGCCGCTCGAACCTATTTGGCGTGGAGCCTCTCACGGGGACGGGTCGGTGCGGGAGCAGCCTACGGCTTCGACATCTGCGCCACTGCGGCCTGCCAGGTGTACGGGGGACTCGATCAAGTCCAGGGCCCGGGTGGGGAGCGGTGGGCTGCGGCCGTTGCCGCAACGACCGGCGAGGTGCTGCTCTCCGACGGGGGCCCGGCTCAGGCGCTCTACTCGTCGACTACGGGCGGAAGAACCCGAGATGTCCGCGACGTGTTCGGGGGCAGAAGCTTGCCATACCTCAGAGCCGTTGAGTCGCCCAACGAGTCTTCCCCGTTCGCGGATTGGTCGTATGAGGTTCCCCGTTCGGTGCTGGCGGCCGTGTTACGAGAGGCGGGGGAGATCGAAGGTCGGCTCCTAGGTGCCGGGGTGCTCGAAACCGCCGATGGGTCCGGCCCCTGGATGGTCGAGATCAACGCAGACGGGCGAACCCGATCTCTCACCAGCTGGGAGTTTCGGGGGGTTATGAACCGCTACGGGCCGCAAGTAGCTCCGGATCTGCTTCCTGCCGAACGACCGGACGGGAGGCGCTACCCGCAGACCATTCTTTCGCCCACGTACACCATCAACAGGGAGTGGAGGTATCCGGACGAGTTTCGCTCCGGGTTCATCGTCGTCGACGAGGTCTACGCGATCTCAGGGCGAGGATGGGGCCACCTGGTCGGCATGAGCCAGTACGGAGCGCTGGCGATGGCCGAAACCGGCAGTGGCTACGACGAGATCCTCGAGCACTACTACTCGGGACTCCAGCCGGAATCAGCCCTCGAAAGCCTTCCCGCCGAGATCGTGGTCGGCTTGAGTTGGGGCGAACCGGAGGTGGTGATTGCCGCAGATGGGCCCGTCTCGGTTGCCGCCGACGGCGAACCAATTGCCACGGACGCGTTGGGTACGTGGAGTTTCTCCGCCCGAGCAGACTACGTGGCCGTTCACCCGCCTGAAGGTTTTGGACTTCCACCGGCTTTCCGGGACCTCGAAGAAGTGGTGGTGGCCTCGACCGGGAGCTCCGTCGTGGTGACGGCCACCCTGGCCGCGGCGGCGGAGGTGCGGATGGTGGTCTTCAAGGGGCCCGGCGTGATCGCCGAGACTCCATGGACGCTGCGGGAGGCGGGCCGATTTGCCCTGGTGTGGGATGGCACTAGCGACGGTTCGGCGGCCGCCCCGGCCCGGTACCGTGTGCTGCTCGAGGCGCGTTCCCCCGAGGGGGGCGCCGATGCATTCACCACCGTCGAGTTGCTGGACGACCAGTAGGCATTCGGGGGTCTTCTAGTTTTGGTGTGCCTCTACACTTCAAGAGCCATGGCAGACGAGATCACCGTAGACGACTCCCTCGACGGCGCCGACCTGCAGACTGAGGATGCACAGGTCGATCTGGCCGCGCTCGAGTCGACGCTCGAGTACATCCGTCCCGCTCTCCAGGCAGACGGTGGCGACCTGGTCTTGCTCGGTGTCGAGGGAGGGACGGTCAATCTGCAGATGGTCGGAGCCTGTGGCGGGTGCCCTTTGTCCACCATGACGCTCAAAGCGGGGATCGAGCGGATCCTCACGGATCGAGTCCCGGGCGTTATTGAAGTCAACGCCTTCTGAACCGCTCAGGTGCCCAACGGGGACCCGGTGTAGTCTCGGCGCCACCTCCTCCAGGTAGGTTGGGGCCCGACACTCGAGGCTGGCCCCGATGACGGAACGCACGACCGCTGATCTGATCGATGCCGCACTGCAACACGACTTCCGCGCCGTTGCCCGCCTGATCAGCCTGGTCGAAGACGGCCACCCCAGCGCCGTTTCCATCTTGTCGCAACTGTTCCCCCGCACCGGTTCGGCCCATGTGGTGGGCTTGACCGGTGCTCCCGGGTCGGGCAAGAGCACCCTGACAGACGGGCTCATACGACACGTCCGCTCACTCGGTGATGAGGTTGGCGTCCTGGCGGTCGATCCCTCGAGCCCCTTCACCGGCGGCGCCATCCTGGGAGACCGGATCCGGATGCAGGACCACGTTGCCGACCCAGGGGTCTATATCCGTTCTATGGGTTCCCGCGGTCACCTGGGCGGCGTGTCCGAGGCCACTCCCAAAGCCCTCATGATCCTGGACGCCATCGGCCTCCCACATGTGTTCGTGGAGACGGTCGGGGTGGGTCAGGCAGAGGTGGAAATCGTAGAGAGCGCCGACACCACGATTGTGGTGGTCAATCCGGGTTGGGGCGACAGTGTCCAGGCCAACAAAGCCGGGCTGATGGAGATCGGGGACGTGTTCGTCGTCAACAAGGCGGATCGAGAGGGCGTGGACGAGACGAGGCGCGATCTGGAACAAATGCTCGATCTGGGCGGGCCGTGGGCCTGGCGCCCCCCCATTCTGTCCACCGTCGCCACCGACGGTGAGGGCACCGCCGACCTATGGGACGCCGTCCGGAAGCACCGGTTCTTCCTCGAGTCCACGGGAAGGATGAACGATATGCGCTCGGCGCGGCTCCGTCACGAGCTGCACCGGGCAGTGGTGGCCGAGTTGCTGCGCCGGGCGGAGAGAGCGGCCGAGGGGGACCGGTTCGTTGCTCTCGCTGCCGAGGTCGATGCACGGCGGCTGGATCCCTGGACGGCAGCCCGGCGCCTTCTCGACGCGGCTGAGGTCCGAGACGTCTCTGGCGGTCGACCGGGAACCCACCGGTAGGCTGAAGCGCGACGCCTTCCCATGGGAGCTCGCACATGTCGCTCGTCGAGTTTTCGATAGATCACCACGTTGTCCAGATTGCGCTCAATCGACCGCCGGTGAATGCACTGTCGGCAGAGTTGTCCGACGAACTGGCAGTTGCCTTCCGAAGAGCGGCCGATCCGGGGATTCGAGCGGTCGTGATCACCGGCGAGCCGCACTTCGCCGCCGGGGCGGACATCAAGGGATTCCAGGCGGCCTTCGACCGCGGCCACGATGACCATCTGGCCGCCAACCTCGGCGAAGCCATCCGCCTTCTGGAGACGCTGGAGAAACCCACTATTGCGGCAGTTCGAGGGTTTGCACTCGGAGGGGGGCTGGAGTTGGCGATGGGCGCGGATTTTCGTTATCTCGCCGACGACGCCCGGGTGGGACAGCCCGAGATCCGGCTAGGCCTCATTCCCGGGGCGGGTGGTACCCAGCGGTTGCCTCGCCTGGTCGGGTATCAGCGTGCCAAGGAGATGATCTTCTCCGGCCGCCAGCTGGAAGCTGAGGAGGCGCTCGATCTGGGCCTGGCCGACAAAGTGTTTCCCGCGGCTCAGGTTCTGGAAGCTGCGATGTCGGATGCGGGACGGTGGGCAGTCGGCCCCACGCGGGCCTATGGAGCAGCGAAGCGAGCTCTGAACGACGCCCGGCGTCTGCCGATCGACCAGGGACTGGCGGCGGAGATGGATGCATTCCTGGAGTGCTTCCGCACCGATGATGCCCGCGAGGGCGTCGCGGCTTTCGTCGACAAGCGCGAAGCCCGGTTCTCCGGTATGCCCGGCGACTAGAT